>SVSI01000025.1 GCA_015064385.1 Oscillospiraceae bacterium
TGTCTATGACCTTAGAGTAGTTTTCAAAATATATCTCTTCTCTTGCGCGAAGCTCGACCTCACTCATTACACCGAACTCTGTAAAGAGCTTGACGTTCTTCTCTGCCGTGAGGCACGAGAAGGAATCTACGCTCGTCTTCATATTAAGAAGTCCGCGGCGTTCTGCTTCTTCGGGCCAAGCAGACGAATATCCGTTGCCGTTGAAGATTATTTTGTGATGCGCTTTGAAGGTCTCCTTTATCAGCGTTCTTGCCGCGC
This sequence comes from Oscillospiraceae bacterium, assembly GCA_015064385.1. Taxonomy (GTDB): domain Bacteria; phylum Bacillota; class Clostridia; order Oscillospirales; family CAG-272; genus SIG672. Next base: position 259 of record SVSI01000025.1, read on the forward strand.
TCTCGATATCCTTCGCACCATCAAGCTTGTCGGCAAAGTCCTTGAAGGATTTTGCGACCGCAGTATTTATCACGATATTGGACATCGCGATGTTCTGCGAAGAGCCGACCATTCTGAACTCGAACTTATTGCCCGTAAACGCGAATGGGGAGGTTCTGTTTCGATCGGTCGAGTCGTAACGGAAGGTGGGGACGCTTGGAACTCCGAGGTCCATAGTCTTCTTGCCCTTGCTCAAATAGTCGGTATCGCCCACAATGGCATCGATAAGCTCCTCGAGCTCGTCGCCAAGGAACATTGAAACGATGGCAGGGGGCGCTTCATTGGCTCCGAGTCGGTGGTCGTTGCCCGGCGTTGCGACTGACAGTCTGAGCAGATCCTGATAGTCGTCAACTGCCGCAATAACCGCCGCCAAGAAAAGTAAGAACTGCGTATTAGCCGAGGGGTTTTTGCCCGCTGACAAAAGATTTTTGCCCGTATCGGTGCCAATAGACCAGTTGTTGTGCTTGCCCGAGCCGTTTATTCCCGCGTAGGGTTTTTCATGAAGCAAGGCAACGAGCCCGTGACGCTCCGCGACCGTTTTCATAGTCTCCATGATTATGAGGTTCTGGTCGACGGCTACGTTCGTATTTGCATATATAGGCGCAAGCTCGTGCTGTGAGGGCGCGACCTCGTTGTGCTTGGTTTTGGAATTGATGCCAAGCTTCCAAAGCTCTCGGTCAAGATCCTCCATATACGCGCCGATCTTGGTCTTAAGATGCCCGTAATAATGGTCCTCGAGCTGCTGTCCCTTGGGCGCAGGCGCGCCGAATAGTGTTCTGCCCGTATAGAGCAGATCGTCGCGTTTATCGTAATATTCTTTGTTTATGAGGAAATACTCCTGCTCCGCGCCGACCGAGGTGTTTACTCTGGTTGCGGTCGTATCACCAAAGAGAGCAAGGATTCGCAACGCCTGCTCGCTTATAGCGTCCATAGAGCGCAGAAGCGGCGTTTTGGTATCGAGCGCGTCTCCCGTGTAGGAGCAGAATACCGTGGGGATATACAAGGTGCCGTCCTTTATGAAGGCGTACGACGAGGGATCCCACGCGGTGTATCCTCTCGCGTTACAGGTCTCGCGCAGCCCTCCCGAGGGGAAGGACGATGCGTCCGATTCTCCCTTTATCAGCTCCTTACCCGAAAACTCCATGACGACCTTATCTCCGCCGATGGGGGAGATGAATGAGTCGTGCTTTTCTGCGGTAACGCTGGTCAGCGGCTGGAACCAATGTGTATAATGAGTCGCACCCTTTTCGGTCGCCCAATCCTTCATAGCGTTCGCTACGACGTTGGCGATCGAAACGTCTATCATTTTTCCTGTTTTGATCGTTTCGGTAAGAGATTTGTATACGTCCTTGGGCAATCTCTGACGCATGACCGCATCGTTGAACACCATACATCCGTATATTTCGGGAATGTTTGTCATTTCATCACTCCTTAAGAGTATAATCACAGTAATTATATACCTATATAATGATTTTGTCAAGAAAAAGTTGATGCCAAGCGGCTTATTGACAAAAAAAGCAGGAGACCGTGCAGGTCTCCCGCAAAAAGAACGCAAAAAATCATCCTACAACGACAACGGACACCGAAATGTCGTCTCTTTCTCTGTCGGGGGCAAGATTTTTGACCGCCTCGTTCAGAATCTCGTCGCGAAGTCGCTCGGAGAGTTCCTCACCAACCGAAACCGTCTTTTTCCCCTTCGACATATAGCTGCAAAGATATTCGACGAGCCAAGTACAATCCTCGCTATCGGGGCAGCAGCCGTCGCTCATCATAATTATGATGTCTCCCGCCTTGGTATCAAACTTGGTTATTCTGGCATCGGCATTTTTAATGATACCCATAGGCATAGTTCGTGAGCTGATCTTGTAAACCGTGCCTTCTCTCGCTATATAGGTCGGCGCCGCGCCGCTTTTGACAAAAGCCGCAGTCCCACTCATCAGATCGAGCTCGAGCAGGTCGACCGTCGCCGAGCATTCCCTGCCGCAGCCCATATTCTCGGATCTTATTACGTTATTGAGCATTCGAAGCGTTATGTCCGCGCGGTTGCCTGCCGAGAGCATCTTCTGCATGAACATTGAGCATACTCCCGACGTAAACGCCGCCTCGGGTCCGCTTCCCATTCCGTCGCTTACGAGCGAGTAAAAATACGAGTTGTCGGTAACGAACGCATCGGTCATATCGCCGCAGGTCTCGTCCTCGCTCTCCTCGAGAGGATCGATAAGCGGCTCGTCGGGGTCGTTTGACGTCCATTTTCTGCCTGAGCGAGAAAGTCTGCCGTGCGCGCATATCGCCTTGACCGTCGGTCTGGAGTGCAACAGCATCACCGCGCCGTCGCGCCCGACCTCGATCACGGGGTCGGAAAGGTCCGCACCAACAATCGCGCTGATTTTTTGGCAGAGCTCCGCCGCCTTCTCCGCGCTGAGCTTGTCCGAGTTCGAAATTCCCTTTGCCACGACGTGCTTGCACCTTTTTCCGTATACGACCACGCCTCCCACGCGAAGCCCCTCGGAATAAATATACTCAAAAACCTTTTTTCCTGCGTCGAGGTCGCACTCGTATTCCTCGGAGTCACTACCCAACGCATCCTTGAGAATGGCGGTTATGTCGTCGTAATTATCGGCAAAAAAGCTTGCCTTTCCGCCGTTTATTATCCTTTGTGTCGCTTCTGAAACGGCACTGTTGACCTCGTCGAGCAGGCGCTTGTGCCCTATGCACTCCGATACGAATTTTTCTGTCAGATCACTTGCTTCTACAGTTCCTTTTGTATGTAAAGC
>SVSI01000001.1 GCA_015064385.1 Oscillospiraceae bacterium
GCATTTCGGATCTTGCTGCAGGACGTTGGACGTATGTCTACAATATAATAAACTATATGTCTACACCGTATGACAGGATAGCAGAGTATGTAATCAGAGATTCGATATCTGACGTGTTGAGTTACTTTGCAAAATAATAATTGCGGAGCGGTAAGATGAGCAGATTACTATATACAAGTAATATTCCATTCGACATGAACGACTGGAACGAAAAACAGATCAAAGACATATTTGCCGGGAAAAACTGTATCATGGCGATAACGGAGAGCGGCGAAACGTTGCAAAAAATCAGCAATCAGGAGTTTATGTCCAGAACACAGTACTGGACAAGAATAAAGCAGATTGGCATTAGTAAGTGGGCAGAGGGTGCTGCTATCGGTTTAGTTGAAGACGGTACTTGCCTTATAGCTAAAAGACCGATTCGTCTAATGTGTGAAGATCGACGTTTGAATTTTGAACACATAAATGACACTGTGAAGTCTTGGAAGAATGTGGTTCAGGTTGCTGCCTCAGATGCCTTTTTTGCATTGCGTGCAGATGGTACAATCCGATATGTTAGCTTTTGCGAACGCTATCAGGCAGAGTATGAGGAGATAAAAGAGTGGCGAGAGGTTATTAGAATTGTAACCGGAGTCCAAAACTCTATTTTTGGAATTACCAAGAACGGAGAAATACTGGCTGCAGGCACTAATGCAATGAACATTAAAAACTATTTATCGAAGTATGATAACGTTGTTGATGTGTATCCAATTGGAAGTGAGTGCACGGATATGTACGTGCTGACAATGGACGGATCTGTTGCTAGAGTGCGCGAAGATTTGAATTACTTAAATATAAGTAATAAACTTCAAAGATTAGACGGACACTTTGACTATAAGGCTTTTGCATTGACGGAGAGTCAGAGTGTTATTGATATTTCTGCCCATAATGCAAAATCCGTTTTCCCTGAAAAAAATAAAATTGTATCTTTTGCAGTGGGAGACAGCAATTATACGAAACCGTTTGTGGTTGCACTTTGTGTCTGATTTTGTGTAATATCTCATGTTGTCGATGAGAAGTTTTTCAATGAATAATCCTGCCTGACAAATTTTTCACAGAGTTAATTTTTTCATTGTGTATTTGTTAACATAATATCGTTGATTTACACTTGGAAGCATGCTATAATGTGCTCAACGAAAAAAAGCCAATGTGCTGTTTTCTGATTGTCGTTGGTTCTCACCTGTTTTTTAATGAAGTTTGCCTGACGCACGAAACGACGCACGAAATTTTGGACTGTGCGAAAATAATGGACTGGTCATGATTCCATTACTTCCACAGAGTCCAGTATTTACGGGCAAATCGGAGATAATGTACCCTGCAAAATTAATGGACAAAAACAGCCGACTACTGTTAATCATGATGTCGCTGGTTCGAGCCCAGCAGGGGGAGTAAATAACACAGACCCAAGCTATGCTTGAGTCTGTGTTATTTTTTTCTTTTGTTGTTCTAACTCAGTGATATCTACAATTAACCGTACTCCGCTTGCGGAGAGACTGCGCATGTTTGCGTAAGCAAACTGCGGTGCGACGGCTTTGCCGTCGGGCTTATCATGTGATGTCGCTGGTTCGAGCCCAGCAGGGGGAGTAAGAAACACAAACCGAGTCAGACGCCTCGGTTTTGTGTTTCTTTTTTTCGTTTACTTGGCTCTCACCATCGACATTCGAGATTAACTGTCCCGCTTCGCGGAGACTGGGGCGAGTTTGCGCAGCAAACCGCCAAACAAAGACGCTCGCGTCTTTGTGTTTATTATTGATGTCGCTACTTATGCAGTTTGCGAGCAAACTGCTGTGCGATGCGAAGCATCGGGCTTAGCCCAGCAGGGGGAGTAAATAGCACAGACCCAAGCTATGCTTGAGTCTGTGTTATTTTTTTCTTTTGTTGTTCTAACTCAGTGATATCTACAATTTACAGTCCTCCGCACGCGGAGACAAGAGCGGCAGCAGATGGTATTTTTATGAAAAAAGAATGGATAGCAACCTTCGATATGCGAACAAGACACGCTCACGCGCTTCTCGACGGACAGCTCGCAGAGGTCAAGAAACCATTCAAAAGCGAATTTGGAGATATAATGTATCCGGGAGATCTTACTGCGCATCCGTCCAATACATATAACTGTCGGTGTACCACAAAATCCATAATTCTCGGCTTTGATAAATCCAAGATGACAAAAGCCACGCAAACTGACCGTGAAAACGTTGCACGGTGGCTTGAAGAAAAAAGGAAAAAAGATCCGGAAGCATTTGACAAAGAACGAAAAAAGGTGTATAATGAGAGTACGGATAAGAAACAGTACGCCGAATATAAGGCGCGACTCGGCTCAGATATGCCGAAGGGCGGTTTTTTGGCTTTTCAAAAGCTCAAGTATTCGGACGATAAGACATATGGTGAACTAAAAGACTATTATCGTTATAAAGGACGAGTGCCCGAAGCAAAAAAATCGGATTTTCAAATTGCTCGGAAAATCAAGGATTTGGGAGTTGTTGGAACTGTTCGCGTTCCTGCGGCGAAAATTGATGTTTCGCGCCTAAGCGCCAAAGACTCCCACGCTTTTCATCACGGATGTTCTATTGAAGATGCAAAAAAGTATATTTACAATGCGAAGGTTAGCATTGTGAAAAATAGATGGGACGGGTTAAGTATAAATTTTTACTCATTTGAAGGTGCGGCATATTTGGATTATGAAACCCAGAAACTTAAAACGGCTTATTCAAAGAAGGATTTCAGAAAAAAAGAAGGCGAGATAAACGTCGATGATATCTTAAAAATTTTTGACAACAAAAAGGAGAAAAAATGAAAACTGTTTATTGCCCAGTGAAAAAAGGACGTATCAACGGCACAGATTGTATGATTGTTTGTGATGTTGCTGATAATATGGTTAAGGAAACGGTTCTGCCAGAAGGAATTATATGGAATGAAAATCAACAAAAAGAATGTTTGAATTGTAAATATCATTATGCAACAGAACCAGACGAAGATGTTTTGGATAATTAAATATGGCAAAAGAATTTTATAAGGATATAAAGGCAATCACGCCTTTGTTTAACAAAATGAGCTACACCTACAAGACAATACCGAGGAGGTCCTCGATGCTCTTGAACGCGCAAAAAAGCGCGGACTTGAAGCAATAGGACTTGCGGCAGAAGGATATGCAAAGGACGAAACGCCCGTAGATACAGGCAGACTACGAAACAGTATAGCGCATACGACCGACGAGGACGCAGCATATATCGGAACAAATGTTGAATATGCGCCTTATATTGAGCTCGGTGCACGCGGAAAACCGGGCAAAAACATGCTCCGCCGCGCTGCGACCGGGGCGAGTTTGCCTTGGCAAACCGCCAAACAAAGACGCTTGCGTCTTTGTGTTTATTATTGATGTCGCCGGTTCCTTTGCTTGTCTCAAAAGCATATCTTCTTGACATCACTATGCCGCTATGCTATAATAACCACAAGAAAGAGGATTAAGCAAAAGACTCCATACCCACACCGCACAGGAGAAAAACATGAGACTATATTTCAAACAAAGAATGTTTTCGTGGTTTGACAGCTACGACATATACAACGAGGTCGGCAACAAGGCGTTTACCGTCAAGGGCGCTCTCGCGTGGGGACACCTGCTCAGGATCTACGATATAAACGGCAGAGAGCTTGGACGCGTCAAGGAAAAACTTTTTGCGATTTTGCCGAGATTTGAGATGTATAAGGACTCAAAGCACGTCGGAACGATAAACAAGAAGTTTTCGTGGGCAAAACCCAAATTTTCGGTAGATTTTAACGGATGGACCGTGGAGGGCGACTGGTGCGAATGGGATTACGACGTGCGCGACTCCGAGGGAGGACTCGTGGCGACGATCTCGAAGAAGATATGGAAGCTCTCCGATACCTATGAGATTGACGTTTTCGACGATAAAAACGCACTTGACGTGCTTATGCTCGTTTTGGCGATCGACGCTGAAAAGGACACGAGGGCGGCAAATTCATAAATACAGTGCAACAAAACCCAAAGTAAAAAGCTCTTGCAAATGCAAGAGCTTTTTGATATGATCTGAAATCAGATGAAAAACTTCTTATGCAGAGATTCTCTGAGAGGTCTGCATATAGCGATCGTAATAAGCATTATACCGATCAGGAAAAATACTATCATCGGATAGACCGACCATACGAGGTGATCTCTTAAATTAAATGTCAGATGGATAAAAAACTCGGTGAGCGGCATAATTACGGCAAGTGCGAGAGACGCTCCGCCGAAAATGTAAAGGTATCCGCGTTTTAGCGTTACGCAAAGAATTACCACCGAGCAGATCAGAGCGCTCAGCATCATAATAAGCGGAAAAGCGAACGAAAGGAACCAGTTTCCGCCGGTCGCGAGGCATATATAAAGTACGAATAGTCCTGCACAACCGCAATCTATCGGAACGAAGATTATCGGATGCCCCTTTTTGAACCAAGTGGGTAATATAAGGACGATATAAGCGAGCAGTACCGAAAGCGAAACGTACGCCGACCAGGTGATATTGCCCGAAATACTGATATCACATATAGGCGCGAGCACGAATGGAATGGCGAACAGCATCGTTATTATAAAAAGTATGCCCGCGCGGTTGAATTCCTCTTTCGGAAGATTGTTTTTTGGGTACGTGGGATCGCCTTCTTCGCGCGCAATGTCGGGGTGATATGCGCGAGTTCCGCAAAGAGGGCAGCTTTTTTCGCTGTTTGCAAGCTCAACGCCGCATTTTGCACAAAACATATTTCATCTTCCTTTCTTATCTTTGATTGCTTTCGACCTTGACGTGAACGCCGAGGTCTCTGAGAACGGCGTAAAGATGACGCTCGAGTATCGGCTCGCGGATGTTTCTTATCGAGTTGAAAACGAGGGTGTCACCGTAGGTTATAATTCCGCAGTTGTGGTGTCTCGTTGCCTGTATTCCGAGCACGAAATCCATTCTTTCGATAAAGGGAGCCATTTGATCGGGAACCTTTACCGGTCCGAGATTTGACAAGGAGAGGCAACTCGTTTTCTCGCCAACCGTGTTGAAAACCGCTTTCATTACGGCGTTTTTGATGAAAAGCGGCAGTATTTTCACAGCAAAGATCCGCTCACTTTTCACGTTGGTGGTTATCATTTTCTGCATCTCTTTTGGCGTTGCCATAAGCCCCATCTGGTGATGGACGCTTTTGCAGATCTCCTCAAAGGAGTACTCTCCGAGACGCGGATCAACGCCCGGCATAGCGTAAAGAACGAAATTACGAAGCGACTCGGAACCAAACATTTTACGCAGATTTACAGGCAAAAGAAGCTTTACGGGCTTCATTCTCGACTCGCGGATGCCGCGCTCCTTCTGGATGTTTATAATGGCAAGCATTACTGCGGACGCGAGAAACGTGTTTGCGGTAACGCCGATCTCTTTTGCGCGCGCCTTTATTTCGGCGGCGCTCATTATAAACGCGGTGTTGGTAAGGAAAGAGTCGCTCTCGGGAGTACCGCTGATCTTGTACGCGGTTTTTCCCCGTCTGCTTGCCGAAACGCTTCCGCACGTACGCTGGAAGCTGTCCTCAAGCTCTCTTTCACTCGGGGGCTCAAGTCGGTCGAGGACGCCGTCTGTTGCCGGTATCTCTACGTTGTATTTTTGTTGAATATACTCCGCAAGCAGAGTTTTAAGGAATACAAGACCGCCGTTTCCGTCGGTTATGGAATGGAAAAACTCAACGGCTATCCTTTTTTTGTAAACGATAACGCGGAACGCGCATTTTTGCAGCTTTTCAAACCCAATACGCGACAGCGGATAGCTTCGCTCGTCCATTATCTCGGGCGCATTCGGTATCTCTTCAAGGTAGTACCAGAAAAATCCCGTTTTTATGCGCACGGCGATTGACGGAAATCTTCGTACGGTAACGTCAAGAGCGCTTTTGAGCACTTCCTTATCAACGTCCTCGGTAAGAGTTGCAGAGAGGCGAAACAGGTTTACCCAACGTCTGCTCCGCGCGGCGGGATAGATCTTCGCGGCATTGTCAAGACGCATCCAGCGAAGGCGCTCGGGCGGTGGCAGAACAGTGCGCAAAAAGGCGTTCATACGGTCAAAATCGCTTGCGTATTCTTTGAGACAGAACAGCGGATAAACGTGCCACATTCCTTCTGTTACGATAAGCTGACATCTGGTACCTGCGGCGGCGAGGCGCTCCTGGAGGATCCTCGAATCGTCGAGGAGGATCTCGTCGCTTCCTGCGAAAATTATCGAAGGCGGCATAGACGAAAGATCACCGAAAACGGGTGATATAAGAGGATTTGACTTTAGAGACTTGTCAAGCTCTGCGTCCGAAAAATTTTCGGGCGAGCCGTGAACGTAGCAATTTGCGTAATACTCAAGCCGCTCCTTTTCAAGGGTGGGATCGAGGTGCTTGTTTTCTTCAAGCGTCTTGCCGGAAAGAGTAAGATCGCTCCACGGCGAAATTGCGATAATTCCCGCGGGCAAGGGGAGTTTTTCTTGCTTTAGTTTAAGGCAAAGGGTATAGCAAAGACCGCCGCCCGCGCTTTCTCCGCAGAGAACTATATCGCTCGGGGAGCTTCCGTTTTCAAGCAGATATTTATAAGTGGCAAGAGCGTCGTCGAGAGCTGCAGGGAATGGGTGCTCGGGCGCAAGACGGTAGGCGGGGGCGAGCACGCGCATAGAGCATTTGGACGCGAGAACGGTTGCAAATCCGCGCGCGTATTTAAGATCGCCGCAGGTGTATCCGCCGCCGTGCAGATACAAAATAACCCCTTTTGAGATTATGTCTAAGGGAGTTATAAGTGCACATTCAATGTCGTCGATATTCTTTTTTTCATATTTACAGTTGCTTTTATAAGAGGAAGCCATAAGAGATCCAAGGCGTGCCTGCGCCTTTCTCGTGCGCTCGAGAGAGCACGAGGACACGAACGGCTTAAAAATTAGCAGCTGGGTGCGCGCAAAATCGCGTGAAAGTTCCATATATACAGATCCCGTTTCATTTTTATAGTCTGTTCTATTATTATAACATAATTTTCCACTATAATCAAGTCGTTTTGCGATTTTGTGAAAGCGGGAGGGCGTGGGACGAAAAAATAGTCTGCACCGGTAAAAAAATATTGACGAAAATAGAAAAAAGTGATATAATAATATGAATTATTATGTTTATGTATATTCTATATATCTAAAAGTTTTTGAAAGGGTGCGGGAAAACTTTTTTCAAAAGGTTTTCCCGCGAAAAAGAACAGTGGAAATTACTGCAAGAATCGCAAAAGAGCTCGGAATCAGCGAAAAAAGAGTTATCGACACGGTAGCACTCATTGACGAAGGAAATACCATTCCCTTCATCGCGCGTTACAGAAAAGAGGTGACGGGCGCGCTCGACGATCAGGTACTTCGTACGCTGGACGAGCGTCTCAAATATCTTCGCAACCTTGAGGAGCAGAGAGAAAAGGTGCGCGCGTCGATAGAAACGCTCGGGTTTATGACCGAAGAGATCTCAAAAGCGCTCGACGAGGCGGAAACTCTTACCGAAATTGACGATATTTACCGTCCCTACCGTCCGAAGCGTAAAACGCGCGCGTCGGTTGCAAAGGAAAAGGGACTTGGACCTCTTGCAGAGGCGATCTACGCGCAGGATGGCGGAGTGCCCGCCGAGATGGCGCAGGAATATATAAACGAGGAGCTCGGTGTAGCGAGCGTTGAGGACGCTCTTGCGGGTGCCTCCGACATTATCGCAGAGATCATCTCGGACGATGCAGAGCTTCGCAAGCGCCTGCGCTACGTTTGCTTTATGAACGGCAAGATCTCGTCCTGTCCTGCCAAAGCACCTGCAGATGGCGAGGAAAAGGCAGATCTTGGAGTTTACGCTATGTACGAGAGCTTCTGCGAGCCGCTTAACAAGATCGCGGGACACAGAGTGCTTGCTCTCAACCGCGGAGAAAACGAAGAAATACTCAAGGTTACCGTTGAATTTGAGCGCGCAAAGGCGATGAACATCGTTCGTACTCTTCACGTCAAGGGTAGTGGAGAGTGCTCTGATTTTGTGTCCCTTGCGGCAGAGGATTCCTACGACCGTCTTATATTCCCCTCACTTGAAAGGGAAATGAGAACGACTCTTACCGACAGTGCGAACGAGTCGGCAATAAAGGTGTTCTCCCTTAATCTCAATCAGCTTCTTATGCAGCCGCCCGTTAAAAACAAGGTTACTCTCGGACTTGACCCGGGATACCGCATGGGCTGTAAGGTTGCAGTAGTTGACGGCATCGGAAAGGTGCTTGATACGGCAGTTATATACCCCGTACCCCCGTTTAACAAGATAGACGAGGCAAAAGTCAAGATAAAGTCGCTCATTAAAAAGTACGGCGTTGAGATAATTGCTATCGGAAACGGAACGGCTTCGCACGAGACAGAGGTCTTTGCGGCGGACGTTATCCGTGAGGTCGGCGGCGGAGTTGCTTATATGGTAGTCAGCGAGGCGGGAGCGTCGGTATATTCGGCGTCCAAGCTCGCGGCGGACGAATTCCCCGACTACGACGTAAATCTGCGTTCGGCAGTTTCTATCGCGAGACGTCTGCAGGATCCTCTTGCAGAGCTCGTTAAGATCGATCCGAAGGCGATCGGTGTCGGACAGTATCAGCACGATATGCCGCAGAATCGTCTTTCCGAGGCGCTTGACGGTGTAGTAGAATCGGCGGTTAACCGCGTCGGCGTTGACCTTAATACTGCGTCCGTGCCCCTTCTTTCGAGAGTTGCGGGTGTAAACTCGACCGTTGCCAAAAATATAGTTGCGTACAGAGAGGAAAACGGCGAATTTGCATCGCGCGCCGAGCTTAAAAAGGTTCCTAAGCTCGGACCGAAGGCGTTCGAGCAGTGCGCGGGCTTCCTTCGCGTTCACGGCGGACGTAATTTCCTTGACAACACCGCCGTTCACCCCGAAAGCTACGCGGCGGCAAAGGAGCTTCTTGAAAAGCTCGGATACAGCGCAGACGACGTAAAGAAAAACCGCATTTCTGCGGATATTAACGATAAAATATCGGCTATCGGCAAGGAAAAGCTCGCAAACGAGCTTGGCATCGGCGTTCCCACGCTTGACGATATCGTTGCAGAGCTTTGCCGTCCCGGACGCGACCCCCGTGACGAGCTTCCCCCGCCTATGCTCCGTACCGACGTGCTCGGTATCGAGAGTCTTAAGGAGGGCATGGAGCTGACCGGCACCGTAAGAAACGTAACCGATTTCGGTGCGTTTGTGGATATCGGCGTTCATCAGGACGGACTCGTGCACATCTCACAGCTCGGCGGAAAGTTCGTTAAGCATCCGCTTGAGGTTGTCAGCGTCGGCGATATCGTTACCGTTTGGGTACTTGCCGTTGACGTTAAAAAGGGAAGAATATCCCTCACTATGAGAAAACCCAGGTGAAAACCTTTTTGGGAAAAAGGTTTTCACGCTTTCCAAAACTTTACTTACGTGAGACAACTTTTTGAAAAAAGTTTTCTCACACTCTTTCAAAAACTTTACTTAAAAAGTTTTATTAAGGTTTTTGGGAAGGTTTGGAAACCCTTTTGCAAAAGGGTTTCCAAGAAAAAAAGGAGTAAAAATGATAGACATTCTCGCGCTGTGTCAGCGCATAGGGCTGATGTTCGCTATGATGGCGGTCGGCTTTATAATGAAAAAAATCAAATTCGGCGGAGACAAGCTTCCTGCCGAGCTTTCAAACCTTATACTTTATTTCGCACAGCCCGCGCTGATAATAAACACGTATATCCGCGCTTACGATCCGAGTGTAATTAAGGGCGCGGCGTGGGTGTTCGGCATCTCTCTCGTTTATCACGGAATAATCTTTGCGCTTTCACTCTGCTTTTTCAAAAAAGCACCGGAAGAGAAGAAAAAGGTTTACAGATACGGTATGCTCTTCTCAAACGCATCGTTTTTGGGAATACCGCTCGTGCAGTCGGTAGCGGGAGATATTGCGGTACTCTACGTTTGCGTGTTCGTTATTGCTTTTAATCTTTACGCGTGGTCGATAGGATGCTATATCTACACGGGCGACAGAAAATATATGTCGGTCAAAAAGATGTTTATAAATCCCGCCACCGTGCCGACCTATATCGGATTTATCTTCTTTTTCACCCCGCTTGACAGCGTAGTTCCCTCGTTTGTGACCGAGTTTCTCGGATACCTTTCCGACCTCGTAGTTCCGCTTTCAATGATAATCGTGGGACTTCGCTTTGCCGATCTGAAGCTGAGGAGCGCGTTCAACGATAAGCATCTGCCTACGGCACTCGCGCTCAGACTGCTCGTAGCGCCCTGCGTGATCTTCGTGCTCACCGGAATACTTAAGCTCTGCGGCGTCGTGCTGTCAAACGACGTTGCGGTAACCCTCCTTATCTGCTCGTCAACCCCGGTTGCGGTTTACGCAAGCATGATGGCGGAAAAATTCGGCGGAGACGCCGTAACGGCGGGCAAATACGTTGCCGTTTCAACGCTCTTTTCGCTGATAACTATACCTCTTGCATCCCTTTTACTTCTTATTTGAAAGGTTTTGTAAAATGAAGCTGATAATTAACGGAAACATAAGCCCGTATTACGTGCAGACGCTTTGTCTCATCTTTTTTCCCGGATCGAAATTCTCGGAAAGCGAAGAGGTGACCGATGAGGTCCCCGTAGTTACGGTGAATCTTGAGGAAACCGAGGACGCACTTTCTGCCGTTGCACAGATAAAGCTCGGCGATACCTTTGCCGTTGGCAAATGCAGCGAGCTGAAAAGAAAGAAGAGAACCTACGTTGATCTTTCAAAGGTCGTCGTGGGCAAAGCGCTTTTCGAGGCGGGAACCAACTTTTTCGCATATACTCCTTCGTGGGGAATCCTTACGGGCATACGTCCGTCCAAGATAGCAAGAAAAATATACGATGAGGGATATGACGGTGCGCAGATAAGAAAAATTCTGCGCAACGAATACCTGCTCAGTAACAAAAAGGCGGCGCTGCTTACAAGTATAACGCTCAACGAGGCGAAAATTATCGAAGAGCTTTCAAAAGACAGCTGTAGCTTGTACATCTCTATTCCTTTTTGTCCAACCAGATGTGCGTATTGCTCGTTTATCTCGTTTGCCACCAAGCGTCTTCTGTCAATGATACCCGAATATCTCGAGCGCCTTTTGCTTGATCTTGACGGTGTTTTTGAGATAATAAAGGAGCGCGGGCTGAAACTCTCCACAATATATATAGGTGGAGGCACGCCCACGACGCTCAGCGCCGCACAGCTCGACACTCTTCTCTCGAAGATCGAAGAAAACGTTGACGTTACCATGCTCGAGGAGTACACTCTTGAGGCGGGGCGCCCCGATACCATCGATCCCGAAAAGATAAGAGTGATAAAGGAACACGGAGTAACGAGAATAAGCATCAATCCGCAAACTCTTAACGATACCGTTCTTGATGGAATAGGCAGACGTCACACGGCGGCGGATTTCTTCCGCGCGTTTGAGATGGCGAGAGAGGGCGGAATACAGCAGATAAACACCGACCTTATAGCGGGACTTCCCAGCGAGGGATACAGAAGCTTCTCAAAGTCGGTGGACGAGGTTCTTGCGCTCCGTCCCGAAAACTTTACCGTTCATACCTTCTGTGTGAAAAAGGCGGCGGACGTTGCCAAGCAGGGCGGAGACGTTTATTCCGCGCCCGGCGGAGACGTTCTTAAGAGCGTTGACTATTCACAGCTTCGTGCAAAGAGCAGCGGATATATTCCGTACTATCTGTACAAGCAAAAGAACACGGTCGGAAATCTCGAAAACGTCGGATTTGCGCTTCCCGGATGCGAGGGTAAATATAACATTTACATAATGGAAGAGCTCCAGACGATATTTGCCGTGGGTGCGGGATCGGTTACTAAGATGGTTGACCGCGAGCACAATATGATAGAGAGATATTTTATGCCGAAATATCCTTACGAATATCTTGCAAAGGACAACAGCGAGACCATTCGCAAAGAATATTTCTCAAAAATACGCGATTTTTATTCCCGACTTGACGCACTTCGTGCAAACGGAGAAAACGGCGAGAATAATTAACGCTCCGGCAGGAATATAAATAAAAAAGTAAACAAAAAACAGGACGTCATTCTCTACAAAAAAGGCGGTGACCGACTGTTTTGAACACGTCAAAAAAGAAAAAAGGACTCCTTTCGGGCGCGCTTGCGCTTGCCATGGCAGGTCTTGCCGTAAAGGTAATCGGACTTATATACAAAATACCTCTGACCAATCTGATAAAAAGCGAGGGAATGGGGTATTTTAACTCGGCTTACACGATATACACCTTTTTCTATATGGTGTCAACCGCAGGACTGCCCGTAGCGATCTCGCTTTTGATATCAAGTGCACGCTCTGTCGGAAACAGACCGAGAGTAAAAAAGATCTTTCTGGTCTCGGGAGTGACCTTTTTTACAGTCGGCACGCTCGGATCGCTCGGAATGTTCTTTTTTGCAGACTTTTTCGCAAAGATTCTCGGAAACGAGCCGGCGGCGCTTTCGATAAAAGCCATTTCGCCCACACTCTTTTTTGTGAGCGTGATAAGCGTCTTGCGCGGATATTTTCAAGGACATCAGTATATGCTTCCGACCGCGATCTCGCAAATAGCCGAGGCGGCAGGAAAACTCGGATTTGGAATGTTCTTTGCACTGTGTGCCATAAAAAAGGGAGAAAGCTACGAGGCGGCGGCGTCAGGCGCAGCACTCGGACTTTCGATCGGTATGGGAATCGCGCTTCTTTGTCTCGTCATTATGGCACTGTTTTTCAGGAGCGAAAAATATTACGAGCAGGTTTTTGATACCCTTCCTGCGGGTAGTACGCTCTCGATAATGAAGGGAGTGGCGTGTGCGGCTTTACCTATCACGCTTTCCGCGTCCGTTCTCAGTATGTCGGGCACGCTCGACCTTATAACGGTCATGCGTACGCTGAAGAAAATAGGGCTCAGCGCGGCGGCGGCAAACGCTGCTTACGGCAATTACAGCGCACTTGCGCTTCCGATGCTCAATTTGCCGATAGTATTTATAACGCCGATAGCCAACACCGTCGTTCCGTACATTGCGGGACTTATCTCGAAAAAAGACGAAAAAAAGGTGGCGTCCTCGGTCTCTGTCTCAATGCGCCTTTGCGCGCTCATATCTTTTCCGTGCGCGCTCGGACTTTGCGCGCTCGCGCTGCCGATACTCAGCATGCTTTTTGATGACTTTCTTGCACAAAGTGCGGCTCCGCTTTTACAGCTTCTTGCACCGTCCGTGGTGTTTTTATCGTTTGCAACGGTAACGAACGCCCTCCTGCAGGCACTCGGAAAACCCATGATCCCGGTTTTGTCAATGTTTGCGGGTGCGGGAATTAAAATGATATCGGGTCCGATACTAATAAAGCGCTTTGCGGTGAGCGGAGCGCCGATGAGCACGTTTTTGTGCTATTTTACCGTGTGTTTCATCAATTTTGCGTTTATTTATAAGCGTATAGGCGAGAGACCTCGGCTGGCAAAAAACTTTGCTTCTCCGCTGTTTTCGTCACTCGCGTGTGCGCTTGCCGCGGCGTGTACGTACTCTTCTCTTTGCGGGCGTGTCCACCTAACGCTCTCGTGCGGTATCTCGATAACCGTTGCGGCGGCGGTGTACGTTTTACTGATAATTTTAACGCGTTATCTTAATTCAGAAGACCTTCTTGCGCTCTTTCCAAGCGAAAAAGCGCTTAAAATAAGTCAAAAGATCGGATTTTTGAAAATATCGAAAGGAAGTACCGATAAAAATGAACGAAATAGAAATTTTGAAAGAAAAAAACGAGCATAAAATAGGGGACCTCGTTGATATAATGAGAATTCTGCGCTCGGAGGGCGGTTGTCCTTGGGACAGAGAGCAGACTCATGAAACGATAAGAAAAAATCTTATCGAGGAGACCTACGAGGTGGTTGAGGCGATAGATACCAAGAACACGGCTCTGCTCCGTGAGGAGCTCGGAGATCTGCTTTTGCAGGTCGTTTTCCACGCAAGAATAGCACAGGAGAACGGAGAGTTCGATTTTGACGACGTTTGTAACGACATTTGTAAAAAGCTGATAATACGTCATCCCCATATATTCTCGGACGTTGAGGCGGACACCTCCGAAAAGGTGCTTGAGAATTGGGATAAGATAAAAATGCGCGAAAAGAGCCAGAAAACTCCCGTGGAGTCTATGGACAGCGTTGCAAGAACGCTCCCTGCTCTTATGCGCGCAGAAAAGCTTGCCTCGAAAGCGGCAAAGTCGGGACTTGACAAGCGAACTCTTGAAGAAAAGGTCGGCGAGCTTCTCCTGCTTACCGCATCAATATGCAAGGAGTGCGATATAGACGGCGAAAAAGCTCTTTACGACGCGTGCGAAAAGATGATAGAGGACAAAAAGAGAGAGGAAAACTCCAAATAATATTATGAGAATAGATAAATTTCTTAAGGTTTCGCGTATAATCAAGCGAAGAACTGTGGCAAACGACGCTTGTGACGGCGAGCACGTCGTGGTCAACGGCAGACAGGTGAAGGCGTCCTATCAGGTGAAAAAGGGCGATATCGTTGAGATAATGTTCGGTGCGAGAACCTTAAAATTCGAGGTACTTGACGTCCGCGAAAACGTACCCAAAAACGAAGCGGACACGATGTACAAAATAATGATCTGATTTTAACATATTTTGCGCTGCTCCCGAATAAAATTAAGCAGTCAAACGCTTTTTTGAGGGAGGCACGAAAATGAACAGAGCAGAAAACGGCGCATCGAAAAGCTCGCGCGCGGTCATAGAAAACAGACGGGAGCTCTCCCTTGCGGGAATAGAAAACATCGTCAGCTTTGACGAGGGGCTCGTTGTTCTCGAATCCATTGACGCCGTCGTTACGGTTGACGGAAAGGATCTCCAGATAACGAAAATGGATACGGACAGCGGCGAGGTCGTGATCACGGGAATTGTGAACGGCCTTGTATATTCGGATAAAAGGGGCAAAGCAAAGCGCTTTGGTGGACTTTTCGGGCAGGGAAGACGGCAGTGAGCGGGGAATTATCGCAGTCCTCGCTTGCTCTTATGCTTCTTTTGTCGGTCGCTCTCGGATTTGTGGGAGCGCTTGTTTACGACGTTTTCCGTATTCGCAGAAGAGCGATAAAGATCCCGATACTTCCGCATTTTGAGGACTTTTTATTTATGCTCGCCTTCGGTGCGGTAATGACCGTTATTTTGTACATACAAAATAGCGGGCGCCTGCGCTGGTTTAACTTTGCAGGCGCGCTCGGCGGACTTTATCTTTACCGTAAAACGCTCGGGCGTCCTATTATGGCGGCGGCGGATAAGATCATAAGCTTTGTGAGATTTCTTGTTCGAAAGTTCGTTTTGCCACCGATAAGAGCGGTGAAAAATACGGTAAAACGAGTGGCTTCAAAGGTTTATACGACAGTTTGGCTGTGTATCAGGAGAAAAAGCACGAAAAGATATGTTCGCGCCTTCACCGAGTCAGCGCTTTGCGCGTTCGGTGACGGTAGTGTCAAGATAAAAGAAAACAAAAGAAAGAGGAAAAACAAATGAAAAGAGGAAATTTTTTCGTAGTACTTCTTTCCGCGCTCGTAGTCGTCGTGGCGATATTTTCTATCGTTTCACAACAGGCAAAGCTCAACGAGCTACGCCAAAAACAACAGGAGCTTGAGGAACTCGTTATCGAGTACAGGGATAAGGTTGACGGCTTGAAATACGAGCTTGAGCAAGAGGTAAACGAGGAATATATTGCGCGCGTTGCGAGAGAGCGTCTCGGATATTACAAGATCGGCGAAAAGATCTACACCCCGGGTGACGACGGAAAATACGGAAAGTAAGGCGAAAAATGAGAATTCTTGATGTAAAAACGGTAGAGGATGCAGTTTGTGAGCTTTTTATAAAAGCAAACTCAACGCTCCCGTGTGACCTTGAAAGGGCGCTGGAGTGTGCACGTGATAGCGAAGATGAACCGCTTGTAAAAAAAGCGCTTGAGGTGATTACCGACAACCTTGGAGAAGCAAAAAAATATGATCTTCCGATCTGTCAGGACACGGGAATGGCGATAGTTATGATAGAGCTCGGAAACGAGATACATATAAACGGCGACCTTGAAAAAGCAGTCAACGACGGCGTTAAAAGGGCGTACGTTGGCGGAAAACTGCGTCTTTCGGTCGTTTCCGATCCTCTTTTTGACCGAAAAAACACAGAAAGTAACACTCCCGCCATCATCTATACGAAGATCGTTTCGGGAGATAAGATAAAGATCACCGCGCTTCCAAAGGGATTCGGAAGCGAAAACAAGAGTGCTGTTAAGATGTTTAACCCGTCGGCAACGCCCGACGATATCGTGGATTTCGTTACCGAAACGGTCGAGCGCGCAGGCAGTATGCCTTGCCCTCCGCTCGTTGTCGGAGTCGGCATCGGCGGCAGCTTTGACTATGCGGCTTTTCTTTCAAAAAAAGCGCTCGCAAGGGATATTTCCGAAAAAAATCCCGATCCGAGATACGCGGATCTTGAAGAAAAAATGCTAAAAAAAATCAACTTGCTTGGCATCGGAGTGCAGGGCTTTGGCGGAAAAACGACCGCCCTTGCGGTGAATATCGAACAGTATCCGACTCACATAGCGGGACTTCCCGTGGCAGTAAATATTTCCTGCCACGTAACCAGACACGCGAGTGTAGAGATATGAAAAAGATCGACGGATCTTCCGTCGATCTTTTTGATTTTATATTGATACGGTGTACTCTTTTCCGTTTACGGAAAGAGTTATTTCTTTTTCGTCGTATCCCGTTATAACTATCTCGGGGATCTCGCTGCTTGGCGCGGGGTAGAGAACCGTTGCAAAAAGTGCGGTTTTACCGCGCTGTCCGAAGGTGATAAGAGGTGCGGGACGGTGATCCTTGTGGTGATCAAGCTCCGCCTTCCATCCGGCAAGCTCGGGCTCGGTCTGTCCGATGATCATTTTTGGCGAGTGCGAGGATATCATAGACAGCGTCGCTCCGCCGGGGTATTCCACCTTGACGGACCTGTCAAAGCATTCGACGCTCACCTCTTCAAGCTGGAAGCTCACCTCGTAAAAATGCTCTTTTTCATCCATCGTTTCAAAGAAGTCGAGCATAATAAAGAAGGGCTTGGCTTCACCGATTCCGTTTTTGACGAAGATCACCTTTCGCGTGTGCTTTGCGTACGCATCTCCCGAAGCGTCTCTGGATTCGTCCTTGCTTCGCTTGTCCGCGCGGAAATTCGTTCCGTAGCCGAAATCGTAGTATCCCTCGAGCACTTCAAGGTCGCCGAGATCGGTATGTGTGAGACGGCCGAGCTTTGACGAGTCGATAAATCCGTAAACATCGTTCTTTGCAAAGCAGAGCTGGCCCATACCGTCAACGAGCCCCGTGTTGTGGGATCTTGTGGCAAGGATATATTCTCTCATTTTTGAGGTGTCGTAATGGAAAAATCCGGGATCGGTGAGCATGGGCGTGCCGTATGCGTACATTTCAATGCTCAGACAACTTTCGTGAACGTGCCAGCCCGAATTGTAATTTGCACCTCCGCCGTCCATAAAGAGCCACATTCCGTCTTTTGTCCAGTCTGATCGGAGAGCAGCAAATCCCGAATACGGTAAAAGCTGTGACGTCCCTGCAGGAGCAGTTCCTTCTTTGCGTTCACTTGCAAAATATTTTAGCTCACTATCGTTGGGAAAATATTTCAGACCGCGCTTTGCCATATCAATACAGCAAGTGGGGTGACAGTCGTTCGGCTCGGGAAGCATAAAATCGGGTCTCGACGTAAGGCAGTACATCTTGCACATCTTCAGTACTCCGGTGCGAAGCTCCTCGGGCACGTCCTTGCCGTACAGCTTAAGCAGATCGATGGCAAAGCAGAATCCATCGACGACGTGCTCCTGATAAGAGAACGAGCGGTCGGTCGCGACTCCGTCGGGATATACCTGAACGGACAGCTCGGAAATAAATCTTTTGACTGCGTGGTCGTACCAAAGCTGCGCGTCCTTAAAGAAAGGGTATAGTACAGCCGTTGACAGAATTCCCCGAAGCTCGGTTATCAGCCAGTTGCGGTTGGCAAAAGATCTTCTGAGGTGGTCTGCCTGCTCCCAGATCGAAATAAATATTTTAGTCCACAATTCGTCCGAAAATGCGGGAGAATTTGTGAAAACGTGAATGAAATAAGGCCAAGAATTCCAGAGGCGCTGTCCCGTTTCGAGCGTGCGGTAGCAGGGAATATTACCCTTTTCGGGGCACTCTACCTGCTCTATCCAAGAGGAAACGATCTCGGATGCGCGCCTTGCGTATTTTTCGTCCCCGCTCTTTCTGTAAGCGTTTCCGAGGAAAACGAGCTCGCCGTGATACTGGAGGTGAAATACCCATTCAACGTAGCCGTTCGGCATTGCGTTAAAGTCCCACTTTATCTTTCCCTCGGGAAACTGATATACGTATCCGACGGGCGCAACGTATCCGTCAAGGATCATTTCCGTCCACGTTTCGTCGTCATACTCGTATTGTTCTCTGAACGTTGGGGCGGGCATTTGAAGCTTTAGCTCGGGGCGCAGAGCGCCTTTCATATAGGATACGAAGGTCTTGCGCGCACTATCTGTGTCGCCGCGCTCGTAAAGATCTGCCGCGCACTTCATTTCTTTTATGGATGTGTCCAGCTTATTTAGAAAAAAATCTCTTTCGGAAAGACGCATAGTGAAAACTCCTCCTGAGTAGTGATGCAGCTTTGCCGCTTACCTTGGATTCTAGCACATACAGATGCAAAAGTCAATAGTAAAAGATAAAAAACGAGCCACCTCGCGGGTGGCTCGTTTGAATTTCGCTTCTTATTTCCAAAGCTTTATTGCTTCGGCACACGCGAGCATAAGCTCCTCGCACTCCTTTGCCGAATTCCCGTTGAGAAGGAAATAAAGCTTGACCTTGGGCTCGGTTCCCGAGGGACGAACGACTACTACGTTGTTGTCCTCAAGCTCAAAATATACAACGTCGGATGCAGGAAGTCCGGTTCCTGTGACCTTGCCCGTAGCGATCTCGGTGACTGTCTCTGCAAGATAGTCGCGGACGGCGAGTACCTTTTTACCGCCGATCTCGGCAGGGATGTTCGAGCGGATATTTTTCATAAAGCCGCTCATACGCTCTGCGGCGTCAAAGCCGTCGAATACGAGATTCACCGTTTTTTCGTTGTAATAGCCGTACTTTTCATACATTGCAATGAGTGCGTCGTACAGTGACATTCCCTTTGCCTTGTAGTAAGCCGCCATTTCCACGATCAGCATTACTGCGACAACGCTGTCCTTGTCGCGAGCGTACGTGCCCTTGAGGTAGCCGTAGCTTTCCTCAAATCCGAAGAGATAGTGTCCATTGCCGATGTCGTCGTGATTTTTGATGACCTCACCAATGAACTTAAATCCGGTAAGAACGTTGAAAAGCTGTACGTTACTGCTCTCACAAATCTTCGTGCAGATCTCGCTGGTAACGATCGTCTTGACTGCGTAGGGCTCGGACGGCATAGTGTTCGTGTTTTTATACGCGGTAATGATATATTCAAGAAGAAGTGCGCCGATCTGGTTGCCGGTCATAGGCACGAAAGATCCGTCGCGGCGGCGTACCATTACGCCCGCGCGGTCGGCGTCGGGGTCGGTACCGATAACGAGGTCGCTGTCAACCTTTTTGGCGAGAGCAGTTCCGAGCTCGAGTGCTGCGGGATGCTCGGGATTGGGGGAGATGACCGACGGGAAATTTCCGTCAAGCACCATCTGCTCGTAAACGGTGTAAAGGTGCTTCAGCCCGCAAAGGCGAAGGACCTCGGGCACGAGGCGGTAGCCCGCACCGTGAAGGGGAGTGTAAACTACGCGAAGATCGTCCGCGACTGCTCTTACTGCGTTTTTGTCAACCGCCTGCGCGGTGACGTTTTTGATATATTCGTCGTCAATTACAGTCCCGACTATCTCAATAAGTCCGGACTCGACGGCTTTATCGAAGTCGATACGCTTTACGCCGTTGAAAATATCGGTTTCGCTGATAGATTCGGATACTACTTTCGCGTGCTCGGGCGGAAGCTGTGCGCCGTCTTCCCAGTACGCCTTGTATCCGTTATATTCCTTGGGGTTGTGCGATGCCGTGACGTTTACGCCGCCGATACATCCGAGATGACGGATAGCAAAGGAGAGAACGGGCGTGGGACGGAGCGACTCGAAGAAATAGGTCTTGATTCCGTTTGCGGCAAAGACCTCTGCCGCTACCCTTGAGAAGAGAACCGAGTTATTGCGGCTGTCGTACGCGATAACAACTCCGCGCTTTGCTGCCTCCGTACCCTCTCTGTTTATAAGATTTGCAAAGCCCTGCGAAGCGTGCGCTACCGTGTGGACGTTCATCGCGTTCGTTCCTGCGAGCATCTTGCCGCGCAGACCTGCCGTTCCGAAGCTGAGATAGCTCGAAAAACGGTATTTTATCTCGTCCTCGCAGTTGCTGATTGCGATAAGCTCGTCTTTGAGCTCCTGCGATACACTCTTTTCAGTAAGCCAGCGGTTGTAGTTTTCTTTGTAGTTCATTTGCGTTAATTTCCTTTGTTTTTGCTGTTTTGCCTTTTGTATGTGGGTTGTTAATTGTTTTCCTTGATCTTTTTGAGCGCCTCGGCAAGCTGATCGGGGCAGGACGTATTCTTGAACCCGCATCTTATGCCCGAAAGACGGCTGATCGCTTCGTCAACTGCCATTCCCTTGACGAGTGCGGCTACACCTTGAGTGTTTCCGTGGCATCCGCCGAGAAAACGAACCTCGTCAATTATACCGTCCGTGACGCTTATATTTATTTCGCGCGAGCAAACGCCTCGCGTTTTATACGAAATGTTCTTGGTCATAATATTTTATTCCTTTATTTCTTTATGAGTTCCTTTATTTCGCTCAGGAATGTGTCGATGTCCTTGAATTCGCGGTAAACGGACGCAAAACGGACGTACGAAACCTCGTCGAGTGCTTTCAGGTGCTTCATTACCATTTCGCCGATCTCGGTGGACGACACCTCGCCGCGCAGAGAGTTATAAAGCTCCTGCTCGATAGTATCGACCAGCTCCTCGAGCTGGGGAATGGTTATGGGACGCTTGTAGCAGGATTTGATAAGTCCGCCAAGGAGCTTCTGCTTGTCGAAAATCTCTTTGGTTCCGTTTTTCTTGACTACGAAAATCGGAATAACCTCAACGACCTCGTAAGTGGTGAAACGGTGCTTGCAGGCAAGACACTCGCGGCGGCGGCGGATCGTTCCGCTCTCCGTCGGACGGGAGTCTATTACCTTACTGTCTTCGTGTGAACAAACGGGACATCTCATATTTTGCGTTCCTTTCTTGCACTCTTCAAAAACTTTACTCAGAAAACCTTTTTGCAAAAAGGTTTTCTGAGACCTTTCCAAAAACTTTTTGCGAGACAACTTTTTGAAAAAAGTTTTCTCGCGCTCTTTCAAAAACTTTACTTAAAGAGACTGATCTTTTAATCACTTTGGTGTGTCACACCGAGTTTCATTCGTAGAAGCTGACCAAGGCGCGCCCAATTCCGCGCCGCGGAGGAGCGGGCATTGCTTATGGCAGTCAAGTGGCAGGTCTTGATTAAACCGACCCTTTTGCTTTTTCGTAAATCTCTCTGCCGCCGAGCACGTTGATCGCATCAACGAGCAGCTTTGACGAAATGTTTGATGGCAATCCGAGCGCCTTCGCAAGCTCTGCTCGCTTTTTTGAAGCGTCGTCCGTTCCCGAAAAGCCGTCCTCAAAGAGATCGGCGGTGCTGACGGGAGCGGAGATCTTTCTCTCGGCACTCGATTCAAACGGCGCAAAAAGCTCGCGCAGGAGCTCTGCCGAAATTCCCTCAACACCGAGCTTTCCTTCCTTGGACGGTTCGCTCTTTCGCCTTTCCTTTCCGAAAATTTCGGGAATATATAGGTGCTTACATCGGTTCTTTGGCAGTATAGAGCTAAGGTGTCTGCGAATGACCGTGCCTCCTCCGTCGCTGTCGCAAAGGATTATCGCGCCCTTTTTCTCGGCAAGCGCACGAAGAACGGTCTTTTTTTCTTCGTCCTTAAAAAGTCCGAATCCGTTGACCGAGATCACGGTAGCGTCGAGCAGGGAATCGAGCTTGATCTTGTCGTATTTTCCCTCGACGATAACGATCTCGTCTATTTTTATTTTCATTATATATTCCGCCTTCCCCCGAGAGAGAGTATCAGCATCTCTATGGCGGTGTACGGCTCAAGGCGTGATGTTTTAATCTTGACGTCGGTTTCCGAGCAAAGCGTAACCGCTCGTTCAAGTGCCGCAAGTCCCTTTTTTGACGCCGCGTTTATTCGGAGAGTTGCGGGATAAATATGCATACCCATTTTGTCTGCGACCTCTTGCGGGCTTTTTCCTGCATCCGTAAGGATACGCGCCGATAAAAGCTCGGAGCATATTCTCGAAACGGAGGACAAAACGTACTCCGGCTTTTCTTTGCGAAGCTTCATTTCGCCGAAAATACTGAGCGCAAGCGCGGTGTTTGAATCTATTATAGCGTTTGCAAAATCGAACGCTCCGTAAACGGTACTCGGGGAGCAGACCGCGTATATCATATCCTCTGATATAACGACTTTTCCGTTATATCTGGCATACGCGGAGACCTTTTCGATCTCGTTTGCAAGCACGAACATATCGTTCGTGCAGTAGTCAATAAGCTTTTTACATATCTGCGGATCTGCCGCACAGCCGTGAGAGGCAAAATGCTTTCCCGCCCAGCCGATAAGCTTTTGGGGAGTTTGCTTTTCAAAATTTATAAGGTTTGCCGAGGCGGAAAACTTCTTGAAGTGTGCGCTCGGCTTTTTCTTCGTACCCTCCGAAAACTCGTCGGGCTTTGCGTATATTATCAGAGTGTCCTCTGTGACGCTATCAAATGCATCCGAGAGCTCGTCGAGCTTTGAGTCGCTCATTGCGTTGTAGTCCACTCCCCAAAGCTCTATAAGGCGACCGCCCGCGCTTCCGAAAAGGGCGGTGCCGACAAGCTCGTCTCCGAGTCGCTCGATTTCGCCGTTTTCTATTTTTACGTGATTGAATACCGCGTCGGTCTCGTCTGTTAAAATCGCGTTTCGTGCTCTTTCGAGATAACGCTGCTTAAGATATTCCTCTTCACCGTAAAACACGTAAACTCCGCCGAGTCCGTGTTTGATTTTTTCGTCAAGCTCTTTTACGGTCATGGCAGAGACAGTCCTCCTTTTACGGATTTTTTCGTGATCTTACTCGCTTTTTCCCATAATCAGCGGGATATATTCCTTAAAATAGATAATTCCCGAGATAACGGTCATTGCCGCCATAGCGAACATCGAGGCGAAGGTGAGTATCCAGAGATCCCAAAGGATCGGCTCGATAAGAGCCACCAGAATGAACACCATCTGGAATACCGTCTTCATTTTACCTGCAAAGTTTGCCGCAAGCGCGTGTCCGCCCTTGTTTGAGAAGAGAAGACGCAAAGAGGTAACGGCTATCTCGCGGGTGAAGAATATAAATATCGCAAAAACCATACAGATCTCAAATATATACGGGATGCCCTCGTCACCGCCCATAAAGGTGATAAGCGAGATCATAGCGCCGAAAACCAAGATCTTGTCGGCGAGAGGATCGAGAAACTTTCCGAAATCGGAAACGAGATTATATTTTCTTGCCATCTTTCCGTCTATCATATCGGTAAGGGAGATAAGACCGAAAAGGGCGGCGCCTACAAGGCGCATAATTATCTCGCAAAGCTCCATTTTCTCTCCGTAAGCTCCGCGCGGAGTAAATATGATAACTACCATAAATACGGGAACGAGCAGAGCTCTTATTACCGTGAGTATGTTAGGAACGTTTTCTTTTCTGAATATTTTCTTCTTTTCCATATTTGTATTCCTCCAAGAAGCTTTACTCGCACAGATCTCCTAAAAGATCGTAGTCGAGCACGTTTCCGATTTTGACCTTAACAAATTCGCCTTCACTTACCGCTCTGTCTGACGAGAAATATATCTTTCCGTCGATCTCTGGCGCGTCCGAAGCGCTTCTTCCGTAATATATCTCGGATACCGTGTCGTATCCTTCGCAAACCACGTCAAAGATCTTTCCGAGCTTCTCTTCGTTCTTTGCCTCGGATATTTCGCCCTGAAGACGCATTATAAGATCGTATCTGTCCTGCTTGATCTGCTCGTCGATCTGATCTTCCATCTCTGCGGCGGGAGTTCCTTCCTCTGCCGAGTAGGTGAACGCGCCGAGACGGTCAAATTTCGTATCTTTTATAAATTCACAAAGCTCTTCAAAGTCCTCCTCGGTCTCGCCGGGGAATCCAAGAAGCACGGTGGTACGCAGAACTATATCGGGACAAGCCGCGCGCAGTCGTGCGATTGCATCCTTTATGACCTCGCTTCCGCCGTGGCGGTTCATTCTCTTGAGCACGCCGTCCGAGATGTGCTGGATGGGCATATCTATGTATTTGACGAGACGGTCGTTAGTTCTAAATTCCTCGCACAGCTCGTCGGTGATTTTGTCGGGATAGCAGTAAAGAAGGCGTATCCACGGGATACTCGTCTCACTTGTGAGTGCCTTTACGAGCTTTGCAAGCGCGTACTCGCCGTAAATGTCAAGTCCGTAGCGCGAGGTGTCCTGCGCCACTACGTTTAACTCCTTCACGCCGAGCTCTTCAAGCGTTTTCGCCTCTGCAACGATATCCTCAATGGGACGGCTTCTGAATTTTCCTCTTATATTACCTATAACGCAGTAGGTGCAGTGGTTGTCGCATCCTTCCGCCACCTTGATGTATGCGCTGTATTCGGGAGTGGTGACCACTCTGTCTCCGCCGAGAGGCATAGTGTTCTTGTCGTCAAGGCAGACGTATTTCGGTATCTCGCGGCTCTTTTTGTTGCGAAATCCCGCTTCGTAAGCCGCTTCAACTGCCTCTGCGATCTTGGGTAGTCCGCCTACACCGACTATTGCGTCGACCTCGGGAAGCTCGGTGAGTATCTCCTCGCCGTAACGCTCTGCAAGGCAACCGCAGACTACGATCCCCTTGAGATCTCTGTTTTCCTTGAGCCAGGCGATGTCGAGAATGTTGTCTATCGCCTCTTTCTTTGCGCTTTCGATGAATGCACAGGTGTTTATTATAACTACGTCGGCTTCGGTTTCGTCTGCGGTGATCTCGTATCCCGCGCTGAGCAGAGTGTGAAGCATAACCTCGGTATCTATGCGGTTTTTGGAGCAACCGAGAGAAACGAATCCGACTTTTATCTGTTTTGACATAAGGTCTTCTCCTTTAATTATCTGTATCGCGCTCGCTGCACTTTATTTCCGAGAGCGCGTGCCTTATAGAGGACGCGTCGTACCCGAGACGGGTAAGACGTGCGGCGATCTTTTTTCTGTCGGTACCCTTGTCCGCCTGCTTTTGTGCCTCATCTGCCGCAAACGACTTAAAGTCCACGCATTCGCAGAGCGCGTCGAAAAAGTTATCTACGCTTTCTCTGTCAAATTTTGAGAGAAGCTCGAGCTTTATGCGGTATTTGCCGAAATGCTTTCTTTTGGAGTAGTAGGCGACGAGGTTTTCCATAAGCCGCTCGTCTTTTATATAGCCCTCGAGCTTTAGTTTATCAACGGCTTCGGTGATCTCGTCTGCGGAAAAGCCCTTTGCCGCGAGCTTTTCGCGCATTTTTCTCTCGCTCATATCGCCTATGGCGAGAAGGGACATTGCTTTGACGTACGCGGGTGTATTTTTCATTGTTTATATCAGCCCTCCCGTATGTCAAACGCTCCGTCTGACAAAAATTATTCACCCTACATTATAATCGATTTCACGGGAAATGTCAAGTGAAATGACGCAATTTGCCCGCGAAAAAACGGAAGAGCAAACGCTCTTCCGTTATAAATCTACGTATAATATTCTTCGGGGATATCCTTTTCTGCTTTACAAAGATGGTAGTCTGCTTTTGCCCAAAGATTTTTAATGATCTCGGTGCATTTTCGCGCATCGACGCACATAACGTCAGCTTCTCCCAGCTTTGAGTACTTAATAGCACCGAGTTTTGCAAGCGGCCTTTCAAAAACGCCGAAATTTTCCGATCCCGTGTTTGAGCTGTGCTTTCTGAAATCGGTTTCGTATCTGTTTTCGCCGTCAATAATCGTGATATGCACGCTCGGTGTCAGGCGACCGGGCAGGTCTATAAGCTCGTCTATTGCGTGAATATATGTATTTCTGTTAAGCCCAACTCCCACGAGCAGAATTTTTGCCTCCTCGTCATAAAAGCGCGACCAAACTCCGCCGACGGGACAGGGAGACGTTGACTTTTCCTCGCCCTTTACAAACTCCGCCGCACGCGCCCCAAACGCGGCTACCGAGTGCGTAGGGTGGAGAGAGCGTACGCCGTCGGGACGAAACGCGGCGACTGTCGGAAGGGCGCCGATACAGGGAACGGAACGCTTCGGATCGTATTCAAAAACGGTGTGACCAACGCTTGCCCACGTGTGCGTTGGAATGACAAAAAGTCCGTCATAGAGGTAACTTTTGAAAAAATCTATAAGCCCGTCGCATCCGCCCTCGACCTCTCCGAGCGCTTTCATCGAGGTGTGCATTACTACCGTGTCGCTCGGCTTTATCCCGAGATTTTTCAGAAATGAATGTACGTCTGACTGAATAAGCATTTTTCTCTCTCCGTGTTAATAAAGCTGAAAATATTATACCATCTGATGCGGCGCTTGTCAACAAGGGCGCGCCGACAAATAAAAAGCGGGGCTTTATTATCCCCGCTTAAGTAAAGCTTCAAACAAAAAATCGGCAGAGGTTTCCTCTCTCGCTATAAAAGCATTTCCTTGCGAGGGAAGGGGCCACGAGCGACGCACAGTAGTGGATGAGTAGTTTCCCTACAAGCGAAAGAAGGAGTTTGATCTGTGCGAACACACGAAAACGACAACGTGCATTACTTTCCGACTTTCTGTGCCAACAGAAAGTCTCGCAAAGAGTGGCTTGTTAGGGAGGGGGCACCCCTCCCTTAAGGCACACCCACCCCGCTTGGCAAACACGCTCCAAGGAGCACGTCGCGGTTTGCCCGCCGCGGAGAAAACGCGGCGTAAACGGCAAGATGCGGCACAAAAAGGGTGCCTTGGTCTGCTCCCGCGGATAATATCCGTTGTGTTTTGCGTTGAGAGGGGCTTGCACCTTGTTCTTAAACAAAAAAGCGGCAGAGGATTTCCCCTGCCGAAATTTTTTGTTTTTATTAAAGTTTTGAAGTTCCAAGAAACTTTTTCAAAAGTTTCTTGGCGGGTTCTTAGGGCAGAGCCCTAAGTTAGTCCTCTTTCTTCTTGAAAGGTCTTCTGAAACCTCTGCTGCCGCCGTCACGTTTGTCGCCGCGGTCGCCGCCTTCGCGTCTGGGAGGTCTCTCTTCGCCCTCAAGCTTGGGGAGAAGTGCTTTTGCCGAAAGGTTGTAACGTCCCTTTTCGTCAACGCCCATGAACTTAACGGTCAGCTCGTCGCCTTCCTTAACAACGTCTTCGACCTTTTCAACGAAGGTGTTGGAAAGATCCTTGATGTGGCACATACCTTCCTTGCCGGGAGCGAACTCAACGAACGCGCCGATGGGGATGATTCTCTTAACCTTACCGGTGTAAACCGCGCCAACTTCGGGCTCGAAGCAGATTCCTTCGATGATGGACTGTGCAGCGAGTCCGCTGTCGCGGTTAACTGCTGCGATATAAACGGTTCCGTCGTCCTCAATGTCGATCTTTGCGCCGGTGTCGGCAACGATCTTCTGGATGACCTCGCCACCCTTACCGATGACCTCGCGGATCTTTTCGGGCTTGATGTGCATAATGATCATCTTAGGAGCGTACTGGTTGACCTCTTCGCGAGGAGCGGGGATCGCCTTGAGAATGATCTCGTCGATGATATAGTCGCGGCCCTTGTGAGTCATCTCGAACGCTGCCTTGATGATCTCGGGGGTAAGACCGTCGATCTTGAGGTCCATTTGAATGGAGGTGATACCCTTGTGAGTACCCGCTACCTTAAAGTCCATATCGCCGTAGAAGTCCTCAAGACCCTGAATATCGATCATAGTGTCCCAAGAGCCGTCCTCTGCGGTGATAAGTCCGCAGGAGATACCTGCAACCGGTGCTTTGATCGGAACGCCTGCTGCCATAAGAGCAAGGGTGGATCCGCAAACCGATGCCTGCGAGGTAGAACCGTTCGAGGAGATAACCTCGGAAACGAGACGCATTGCATAGGGGAACTCCTCAACAGAGGGAAGTACGGGGATGAGCGAACGCTCTGCGAGCGCACCGTGACCGATCTCGCGGCGTCCGGGGCTGCGGGTTGCCTTTGCTTCACCGGTGGAGAAGCCGGGCATATTGTAGTGGTGCATATAACGCTTGGACTCTTCCTCGTCGATAGTGTCGAGCATCTGTGCGTCGCCTACCGTACCGAGAGTTGCGATGGTGAGAACCTGAGTCTGACCTCTGGTGAACATACCCGAGCCGTGAACTCTGGGGAGAAGGTCAACTTCAGCGGCGAGAGGACGGATCTCGTCCATTCTTCTGCCGTCAACACGCTTCTTGTCCTGAAGGAGCCATCTGCGGACGATCTTCTTCTGGATCTTATATACGAGCTCGCCGATAATGTCGGGAAGCTCGGGATACTCTTCGGAGAATTTCTCGAGTATAGCGTCGGTAATGGGCTGCATTCTTGCGTCACGAACGGTCTTGTCGTCGGTGTCGAGAGCGACCATGACGTCCTTCTCGCAGAAATCGAAGATCTTGTCGAACATATCGTGGTCAAGCTCGCAGGAGGGATAGTCAAACTTGGGCTTTCCTACCTCTGCTACGATAGAGTCGATAAAGGAGCAGAGCACCTTGATCTCCTCGTGTGCCTTCATAATTGCCTCGAACATAGTGTCGTCGTCAACCTCGTTAGCGCCTGCCTCGATCATAACGACCTTCTTTGCAGAACCTGCAACGGTAAGCTCGAGATCGCTCTTTGCTCTCTGCTCGGAGGTGGGGTTTACGACGATCTCGCCGTCAACGAGTCCCATAAATACGCCTGCGATAGGTCCGTTCCACGGAATATCCGAGATGGACAGAGCAATAGAAGCACCGATCATTGCGGTGATCTCGGGCGAGCAGTCGTTGTCAACGCTGAGAACCATGAGGTTAAGAGCAACGTCGTTGCGGAGGTCCTTCGGGAAGAGGGGACGAATGGGACGGTCGATAACACGGGAGGTGAGTATCGCCTTCTCGGAAGGTCTGCCCTCACGTCTGAGGTAACCGCCGGGGATTCTTCCTACAGCGTAGAGACGCTCCTCAAAGTCAACCGAGAGGGGAAGAAAATCGATACCGTCACGGGGCTTTGCCGATGCGGTAGCGGTAGCGAGGATCGAGGTCTCGCCGTATCTGATAAGAGCCGATCCGTTTGCAAGACCTGCCATCTTTCCGGTTTCAACGGTAAGAGGTCTGCCTGCAAGAGTAGTTTCAAAAATCTTGTAGTTGTCGAACATTTTTCTGAACCTTTCTTTGTTTTTTTATTTTACAGCCCCTACCGGAGAAATAATGAATAGCGAACACGTCCGAGCCGCTTTTTCGGGAGCGCATTCGTTATTCATTATTGTATTTGTCCGGGCAGGAGCTTTTTTGCGTTTTAATTTGTGTTTACCTCAAAAATGGGAGGCAAAGGGCCTCCCATTTTCTTGAAAACAAGTTTTGAGGCGCGAACTTACTTTCTGAGTCCGAGCTTCTTAACTATTGCGCGGTAACGCTCAATATCGGTATTCTGGAGATACTTGAGAAGGTTACGTCTCTTACCTACCATCTTGAGAAGTCCGCGACGGCTGTGGAAGTCCTTCTGGTTGTTAGCGAGATGCGCGTTGAGGTCGTTGATTCTCTGGGTGAGAATAGCGATCTGAACCTCAGGCGAACCGGTGTCGCCCTCGTGCATAGCGTTAGCGAGAATGATTTCCTGCTTCTTGTCCTTTGCGAGCATAGTTTCTTCACCTTTCTGTAAATTTATTTCCGATAAAACTGAGCTTGCGGTATGGTGAAACCGCCCGAAAAAGCAGGCGTTTACCCGCAAACCAAGTCATACGGAGTATGTTTTGCTGCGAATACAGTACATTCGCAAGCGAAAAGCATTATATCATATATGAAAGCATTTTGCAAACCTATCGGGATATGTTTACAAATTATTTACAAATCTTTCTTCAAATTCCTTCATATCAACGACTTTTCCGCTAAGGCGTGACTCTTCGGCGGCGAAAGCAATGAGATGGTTTTTGTAGGTGCGCTCGATCGTGCAGACCGAGTTACCGTTATAGCTTCCGTCAAGACACTGTCTGAGCGCCGCAATAATGCCGCTGTCACCTCCGCCGTGACCTCCGTCTATCGTCTGATCTGCCAAAGCGTCGGCGAGCATTATTTTCTCGCTTGTTCCGGTAGCGAAGCTGTAAAGCATAACGTGATCTGCGCCCATATTTGCACTTATTTCGCCCGCCGTTCCCATAATTCTTATGTTTCTCGAGCCCTTGTTGAAGGCGCACATCGTGAAGCTGACCGTTTCGCCCCCCTCAAATTCGAGATTTACCGTCTGGTGATCGACTACGTCGTTGTTGCAGCGGAAAACGCAACGTCCGTAATCGCCTTTGATCGCCTCGTCGATGTCGGCGTCGGTGGGATTCTGCTTTTTCGCGATCGCGCGCACGAAAGCGCTCGTTTTGGGCATATTCTTGTAAACCTTCTCTGCGTGATACGGACAGCTCTCGGCGTGGGGACATCCGTCGATGCAGTGACTCGGAGCGCCCTCGGGGGCGTTCTCTTCCTTAAAATAACTCAGCGAGCCAAAGCTGTGGACGCGCGAGCAATCCTTTCCGATAAGCCACTGCAAAATGTCCATATCGTGGCAGGTCTTTTGAACGATCATAGGAGTACTTTCTTCGCTGTTTCCCCAATTTCCGCGAACGAAGGAGTGGCTTTGGTGAATGTTTCCGACACATTCGGCGTGCTGAATGTGGACGATATTACCAACCTTTCCCGAATCTATCAGATTTTTGAGTGCGATGAAGAAAGGAGTGAATCTCAAAACGTGACATACGAGCACGAAAACTCCCTTGTTCTTTGCCGCAAGCTCAATGGTCCTGCATTCCTCGGGCGTTGCACCCATCGGCTTTTCGAGAAGCAGATCGTATCCCTTTTCAATGGCGGCAAGAGCGGGAGCCAGGTGGTCTCTGTCCATCGTCGCGATAATAACGAGATCGGCAAATTTCGGACGGGAAAGCAGGTCTTCCCACGAGGTGTGGCAAAGCTCTTCGGGGACACCAAAGGTGTCTCTGATGTAGTTTCTTCTTGTGTCTATCGGCTCGGCAACTGCAACGATCTCAAAGCCGCCAATCTTCTGTACGGCAAGCTCCGAATAGCAGGTTCCTCTGCCTCCTGCACCGATAACGATGATTTTTTTCATAATTTTTGATTCCTTTCTGAAAAAACTTGACTTTCAACTACGCATATTATATAATGTCGTTAAAGGAAAATCAATCGACTCTTTTGCTAAAAAGGTGTACTTTTTTACTGTTTATGAAAGGAAAGCCATGAATCTGTCATATCACGCATTTGAAAGCCGTCTGCGCGGGATAAACGCCTGCGATCGCGCAAGCGAAGAATATCCTCTTATGGTTAACTGCGCAGGACGTACCGAAAGCGCCTTTCCGTTTGCCACACATAATAAAACGGGAAGATCGGATTTTTATCTTATGTATATTGTTAGCGGCGATCTTCAGATAGAAGAGATCAAAGCAGGGGCGGGGACTCTTGTTATATTCGGTGCAAAGCATCCGTACGGGTATTCTCACACGGGAGCGGACGGCATCGTTTATCTGTGGGTGCATTTTACCGGTTCTTATGCTGACCGACTGCTTTCAGAGCTCGGATTCTCCGGAACGCCGTTTATAAAAAAGCTCTCATCGGATAATCTTTTGGAGTTGAGATTTCGCTCGCTTTTTGAGCGCTTTGAACGGAAAAGTGTGTTTGAAAGGCAAGAGCTTTCCTGCGCGCTAGAGCGAATTTTGCTCGAAGCCTCGCGCTCGGTTGCGGGTGAAAAGAGAAGTGAAAGTCGGCTTGGCACGTCTCTCAAATATATCCACGATCATTATACCTCGGAGATAAAGATCCCCGAGCTTGCAAGAATGGAAAACCTGAGCAATTCGCGATACGTTGCACGCTTTACCTCTGATATTGGAATGTCGCCGATGCAGTATATAGTCGAGCTTCGTTTCAGATATGCCTGCGATCTGCTTGAAAACACCGATATGAGCGTAAAAGAGGTGGCGGCGATGTCGGGATACGACGATCCGCATTTCTTCAGTAAGCTTTTTAAGAAGCATATAGGACTGTCTCCGAGCGAGTACAGAAAATAAAAATACCCGAAGGATGGAAACCCCAATCCTTCGGGATTTTTGTTGTTTGTGAAAAGTAAAGTGTGATTGCAGTTCGGGATCACACCGTTTTGCACGAAACGGATATCGGAAGCCGTTTTTCCTTAATGATAGAACTTACTAGAAGGAGAGAGCTGATACCGACACTTATTATGCTTATCCACTGAGAGGTTGAAAAGATTCCTATAAATCCGCGTACTTCATCTCCGCGAAGAAACTCATCTAAAAAGCGAATGATTCCGTATGTTATAAGATAAAAGTAAATAAGCTTTCCTTGCAGAAAAGGTTTTTTTCTGCTTGCTTTAAGTAGCAAGAACATAGCTAAAACCAAAAACAAATTACAACCCGCTTCGAGAAGCTGGACAGGAAAGCGTCTGACGTCGTTTACTTCGGGAACGAGAGTGTTTCCGTGCGCGCGGAACCCAAACTCGGATTCTATTCCGTAACAACATCCTGCCAAAAAGCATCCTATGCGGGCAATGCCGTGAAACAGGGGAATTATCGGAGCCATTATATCGGCGTATATTCTTCTGTCATGACTCATACATTTAAGCGCTATCGCCCCTGCGGCAAGCCCACCGAACAGTCCACCGTAGAAAACCGAACCGCCGAATATGTATTGTACACGCGCGAGCCAAAGAGGAAATTCCGCTTTTTTGAAAAGGTATGGAAACAGACGGATATTGGTAAGAGCAAAAAGCAGGTGGCCACCGATAAAAACTCCTGCAATAACGGTCATAAGAAAGATGACTCCATCTTCCATCATAATTCCGCGCTTTTTGAGAAGATAGCAAAGTACAAAGCCGCATACAAGACATCCTATTACGGCAAACAGGCCGTATGACGCGATCTTAAATCCAAAAAAATCAATTTGAGGGTACACGTGTTGTTTCTCGAGCTTATAGCATTGACTCGAATGCACTTGCCATAGCACATCCGTAGCAAGCATCGCACGAAGCACAAGCGACGCACGAAAGTACGCCGAGAGCACAGATTGCGGTACCGATGATTCCAAGAACAAATCCGGCGGTAGCAAGACCGGACGGCTTGCCGTATGCTAATGTTGATTTCTTTCTTCCTTTAACACCAAAAATGATTCCTAAAATATCGCAAGCAAGCAGAACAAAGTTGAGTCCGGCTGCCCAGCAGAAAACGATTCCGCAGCAACCGAGAACCAAAGCTGTTATTGAAAAACCGCATCCGTCGTTTGGGTTTCTGGGCTGACGTGGAGGATACGGATTATAATACTGCTGGTAGGGTTGCTGGTAGGGCTGTTGATACTGTTGGTTGGGATTTTGACTGTTTTGCTGATACTGCTGATTTTGCACCTGGTCGTTCTGCTGATTCATGTTTTGATTGTCCATTGTATATCTCCTATCTTAAATTTACAAAAACAAACAAATTTCGCACAAAAAGAAAAGAACTGCTTTTTATTTCGTTTTTGGGCAAGTTTGCCGTTTCTTTTTAGAGTATAGCACAATAATTTCGATTTGTCAAGCACAAATATCATTTTGATAATTAAATATCGAATTGATTATTGTACAATACTTGTATAAGGCGGTGATGATATGATATATGATAAAATCAGAATGTTGAGGGAACAAAGCGGAATGACGCAGACCGAGCTTGCAAAGCAGATAGGAATAACGAGGTCAGGTGTTAATGCGTGGGAAATGGGCATTTCTGTTCCGTCAACTCAGTATATTGTTGAGTTGTCCTTGCTTTTTGGAGTTTCGGCGGATTATCTTCTTGACATGCCGAAGACCTCAACTGTTTCTGTAGAGGGACTCACGGACAGAGAAATTGCTTCTGTAATAGAGGTTATTAATTGTTATAGAGAAAACCGTTCGAATAAAATATAAAACTGTCGCTTTTGGAGCGACAGTTTTTGGTTTCTTTTTATTTGGCGGTTTAGTAAATCGCCCTCATTTTTGCAGCAAAAATATATCCAAGCGCCAGACGCGAGCTGTTGTCGTAAAGGAACTTTCCTTCAAGTATCTGCAAAAAGGCGTCTGCACGCGAGCCCTCCGATGCCTTGCCGAGAGCGGCAAGCAGAAACGCGGAGCGCTCAACGTCGGGCGCGCTCTTCGGACACGCATAAACGGTCACGTCGCTCGCGTTGTGGATATCGAGATAGTCGTCACCCTCGTTAAAAACGGGGACGGGCATAATACTGAACGGGGTTTTTGCTTCCGAAATTTCCGAAATATCGGCAAGCGTGCCGATATAAACGAGTGCCTCGCCTGCAATGAATTTTGCTTTCGGATCGCTCGTTTTCGCCGTGTTTGAGGCGATACTTGCGGCAAGAGCTTTTACTTTTGCGGTAGCATCGTCCGATTTTTCGGTGACGCAGGCGTTCATAAGAGCGGAAACGTCATCTCCCGTGACGAGCGGATATGTCGTTGAAATATAGAAATCGAGCATATCCCACGTCCATTTGCCGCCCGAGATAAGAGTAGTCGGATCTGCTTTTCCGATGCTTGCCTTTTTCATAAGCTCGGAATTTATAAATACTACTCTCGTGCGAGAGGGAAGAACGCTTGCTTCGTTTATCGTGAAAAACTCGTTTTCAAATCCGAAAGATTCGCTACTTACGGTCTGACCTGCCGCGCTTCCCGCAAAGGGAAGGATACTGTAGGAGAAAAGGAGATCCTTTCCTTCAAAAGCGGAAATATCCGACAGCGAGACGGCAACGACGTCGGCGTACGCGGTCTTGTTCTTTTGTGCATTGGTAAGATTTTTTACTACGGTTGCGGCATTTTTTTCGTTTAGTGCCGAGAAAGCAAAGTGCAGCTTTTCTTCAAGCGCGTCATTTCGGACGTACGCACAGTTGTCAAGAAAATGCTTCGTTGCCGGCAGGAGCGTACTGCTATTACTTGTTGTCGCAACGGTGATAAATTCAAAATTATAATCGTATGCGTACAGCTTGTCAAGCGCTGCGCTCGGATCAAACGAGTCGGTGATGCCGAAGTCAAGAGACGTAGGCGGACTCGGCAGATCGGCAGACGGCTTCTCGGGAGGAGTTATATCGTCCGCGCTCGGAGAGTAGGGCAGAGTGACCTTCTGCGCGCCTCCGAAGGCGTAGCACGAGGACAGACACATACATAATATTATAAGAAGTGAAAGAATTGAAATTTTCTTCATTTGGTGTCTTTTCCTTTTGATAAAGGGTGTTTTTTATATTATACAGCAAAGTTTGTGTGTTGTCAATCAACGCATGCGTGTGTTTACAAAAAAGATGATTTTAAGCAAAAAACGGAGAACCTTTGGCGTGATACTCTTAACGGAGTATCACGCCAGTTCTATTCGCCTGCGGCGAGTTCTATTGCTACGCAGTGTTATTCGGCTTACGCCGAGTGATATTTGCTTCGCAAGTTTATGGGCGAATAGAATATCACTGAAGCCGCAAGGCTTCAATATCACTTTCTTTTGGAAATATCTCGCCACAGGCGAGGTTTTTTCAAAAGAAAATATCACGCTGACTTTGGTCAGCATATCACTTAACAGACAAAAAGAAAGAGAAGACTCGTTAATATACGAATCTTCTCTTTTCTGTTGTTAGTGGGTTTGGGCTACTGCCCAACTGAATTTGTGCATACAAATGCGATGCTGGTTCTTAACAGAAACAGGTATGATTACAAATTCTCCGATAAGAACAACACCTTTCGGCTCTCCGTTTTTGTTTCAGCTTATTTAACGTAGTTTCCGACTACCGCGGTAACTGCCGCGAGTGCCTCGTCGATCTTCGAGAGATCCTTTGCGCCTGCGCTTGCGCTGTCGGGACGTCCGCCGCCACCGCCGCCGCAGATGCTTGCGATCTCTTTTACGATCTTGCCTGCGTTAGCGCCGCGCTTTACCGCGTCCGCTCCGCATACGCACACGAAGTTAAGGCGGTCTGCGTTTACAAGTGCAAGCAGAGTAACGCTTGCGGGATTCTTGTCTCTTACCTTGTCACAAAGAGCACGCGCCGAATCAACGCTTACTCCGTCAAGACGGGAGGAGATAACGCTTACCCCGTTAACGTCGATCGCCGACTTTTCGGTTTCGGAGAACTGCGCTGCCGCGATCTTGCCCTCGAGCGATTCGATCTCGCTCTTTGCATCACGGAGCTCGCTCTGGAGCTGGGATGCGCGCTTTGCAAGATCTGCGGAATTTGCAAGCTTCATTTCCTTTGCCGTCTCGGTAATAAGCTCGTCCTTCTTAGAAAGGAGCTCGAGAACGCCGAGACCGGTGGTTGCCTCTATTCTTCTGACGCCCGCCGCTACCGATGATTCGGAAATTATCTTGAAAAGTCCCGCTTTTGCGGTATTGTCTATATGCGTTCCGCCGCAAAGCTCGGTAGAGAAGTCGCCCATCTTGACCATTCTGACCGTCTTTCCGTACTTTTCTCCGAAGAGCGCCATAGCGCCCGCTTTCTTTGCGCTTTCAATGTCGGTCTCGACCGTTTCGACGCAAACGCCTGCGAGGATGTGAGCGTTTACGAGTGCCTCGACCTTTGCAAGCTGCTCTGCGTTTACCGCCTCGAAGTGCGAGAAGTCAAAACGGAGACGGCTCTCGTCAACGTAAGAGCCCGCCTGCTCAACGTGAGCGCCGAGCACCTCGCGGAGTGCTGCCTGGAGAAGGTGGCACGCCGAGTGGTTTCTGCGGATAGCGTTTCTTCTGTCGGTGTCTATCTCTGCTTTTACCGTGTCGCCTACCGAAACTGCGCCGTTTTCCATCTGTGCGATATGGATATATACGCCGTCGGTCTTTTTGGTATCAAGGATGTTTATTACGCTGTCGCCGAGAGTGATCTTGCCGCTGTCGCCGACCTGACCGCCGCCCTCGCCGTAGAATACGGTCTTATCAAGGATGATCGAGAATTCGCCTTCGTTTACGGTTTCGAGGAGGTTATCGTCCGAAATTATGCCGAGGACCTTTGCCTCGCAGGTGTTTTGTGCGTATCCGACGAACTCGGTTGCACTAAAGCCCTCAAGCAGTCCCTTGGAGGCGTCGCTCCAGCCGCTGATGTTAGCTCTTGCCTCGCGGGCGCGGGTCTTCTGCTCCTTCATAAGAGCGGTGAAGGTCTCCTCGTCGAGAGAAAGTCCCGCTTCTGCGGCGATCTCTCTTGTGAGGTCGATGGGGAATCCGAAGGTATCGTAAAGGCGGAAGACTTCGTCTCCGGGGAGCTTTTCCGCACCCTCGCCCTTTGCCTTTTCGATAAGTCCGCCAAGGATGGCAAGACCGGAGTCGATAGTTGCGGCAAAACGGCTCTCCTCAATGGAGATGATCTTGCTTATATACTCGAGCTTTTCGGTAAGCTCGGGATATTCGGAATAGTTTTCGCGTGCAACGACCGCTGCGATGTCGGCAAGGAAAGCGCCCTTTATGCCGAGCATTCTTCCGTGACGTGCCGCACGGCGAAGCAGACGGCGGAGAACGTATCCGCGTCCCTCGTTAGAGGGAACAACGCCGTCGCATACCATAAAGGTGGAGCCCCTTACGTGGTCGGTAATAACGCGGAGCGAGATATCGGTCTTGGGATCGTCTCCGTATTTTACGCCCGCCTTTTCAACGATGGCGCCCATAATGTTCTGAACGGTATCTACCTCAAAGAGGTTGTTTACACCCTGCATAATGCAAGCAAGACGCTCAAGTCCCATACCGGTATCGATGTTCGGCTTTGCAAGACGGGTGTAGTTGTTATGGCCGTCGTTGTCGAACTGTGTGAAAACGAGGTTCCAGAATTCCATATATCTGTCGCAGTCGCAGCCGGGCTTGCAGTCGGGCTTTCCGCAACCGAACTCTGCGCCTCTGTCGAAGTGAAGCTCAGAGCAAGGTCCGCAAGGTCCGCTTCCGTGCTCCCAGAAGTTGTCCTCTTTGCCGAGACGAACGACTCTCTCCTCGGGGATGCCGACCTCTTTAGTCCAGATGTCGTACGCTTCATCGTCCTCAAGATAAACGGTTACCCAGATGCGCTCCTCGGGAAGCTCGATGACCTTGGTGCAGAACTCCCACGCCCACGGAATAACCTCTTTTTTGAAGTAATCGCCAAAGGAGAAGTTTCCGAGCATCTCGAAATAAGTGCCGTGACGCGCGGTGATACCAACTCTGTCAATATCGGGTGTACGGATACACTTCTGACAGGTGGTCATTCTGTGGCGCGGCGGCTCCGCCTCGCCCGTGAAATATTTTTTAAGGGGAGTCATTCCCGCGTTTATAAGCAGAATGGATTTGTCGTTTATCGGCACGAGAGGGAAGCTCTTGTGACGAAGATGACCTTTTGATTCAAAAAACGAGAGATATTTCTCGCGAATGTCGTTTACAGACGTCCATTTCATAGTGTTTTTTCCTTCCGTTATGAAAATAAATAAACGTAACCTATATATTATAGCGTGATTTTTTGTGCTTGTCAAGAGCTGTTTAGAGCACGTTGATGATAACGAGCGCTATAAACGCCAGAGATATTCCGATCAGCGAGCGGACGGTGATCTTTTCCTTGAAGCAGACCGCCGCAAGCGTCATGGACAGAATCAGCGTTGCGCCCTGATTTAGCGGATACAGCAGAGCTGCGTCAAGCCTTGCCGCCGCAAGCGTTTTGAAATATGAGACCACGAAAAGCAGGACTGCCATAACTGCTACGTGCATTATCACTTTTTTTGCAGACGGTGTTGAAAACACCGATTTTTCTCCGTCCTTTTTGCGGGACTTGAATACGAGATATATCACAAAGAGCGTTATTGCCGAAAATACGTACGAATAGAAGTTGAACGCCGCCGCGCTTTCTCCCTCGACCTTTTTCACGAAGATCTTTTGGGCGAAATCGGCAAGTCCGTTTGATGCCCCGCAGATGATCAGAAGCATAAGCGAGCCGAAGCTCATCTTACCCTTGATTGATATGTTGTAGGAGCAGATAACGTACGCCGCAAGCGCGAGTATAAGAAAGCCGATAATCTGCGTGAGCTTGACCGTTTCTCCTAAAAATGCGACGCTGAGAGCGATGGTAAGGCCAACGCCGAGCGTGAGAAAAATGTCGGTCGTTACGAACGCGCCCCGCTGGATTGAAATTATCCAGCTTACGATAAAAGCGGACGTTGCAACACCCGAGAGCAGCGCGCAAAGAAGGGTGGTTAAGCTCGTTTCGGAAAAGAAATTCCCCTCCTGCACCAGTGACAGCACGAGACCTACCGCCGCGCATATCACCATTCTTATAAAGTTTGAAAGGGCGGCGTCGCTGTAACCCGATATGTATGAGCTGACCTTTTTCCCGCTGTATCCCTTCGTTATATTTGCCAAAAGCGCAATAGACAAAAACAAA
Source organism: Oscillospiraceae bacterium (assembly GCA_015064385.1). Lineage (GTDB taxonomy): Bacteria > Bacillota > Clostridia > Oscillospirales > CAG-272 > SIG672. Next base: position 39,769 of record SVSI01000001.1, read on the forward strand.
TAGCCCACTTAGTCAACTCCCCGTTAGTTATCTATGGCTCTGCGGATCTCGCGTACGCGCATTGCCTCGTATGCTTTGTTTTCAAGTGCTTCAAAATCGACCTTTGCCTCCTGAATAAGCACCTTTTCAAGCTCGGGACGGGTTTTGGGGTGTTTAGGAGTAAACACGGTACAGCAGTCCTCGTAGGGCTGGATAGAGGTTTCAAAAGTTCCTATTTTACGGGCAATAGTGATTATCTCCTCTTTGTCCATTCCGATAAGCGGACGAAGAACGGGCATATCTACCGCGCTGTCGGTAACGACGAGCGCGGGCATAGTCTGGCTTGCTACCTGACCGAGCGATTCACCCGTAACGAGCGCCATAGAACCGCTCTCGCGAGCCGCTCTTGCAGCAAGGCGCATCATACAGCGGCGCAGAAGGAGAGTGAAATACTCCTGATCTATCTTTTTGACCATTTCTTCCTGGATCTCGGTGAGAGATATGACCTTCATTCTCATTCTTCCCGTGTACTCGCAAACGAGGGATGCAAGCTCCGCCACCTTTTCCTCTGCACGCTCGGAGGTGTAAGGGAAGGACTCAAAATGAACGGCGTCTATAAGAGCGCCTCTGCGAGCCATCATATATCCGGCAACGGGGGAGTCTATACCGCCGGAAAGAAGGAGAGTTGCCTTGCCGCAGCTTCCGTAAGGAATACCGCCTGCGCCCTTCTCGCTTCCCGCGTGAATGTACGCACAGTCCTCACGGATCTCGACTATTGCGGTGATCTCGGGGTTTTTAAGATCTACGTCAACCTCGGGGACGAGGTCTCCGACGGCAGATCCGACCTCGCGCGCGATCTCAGGCGAGGTGAGAGGAAAGCGCTTGTCTCCTCGTTTGCCCTCGACCTTGAAGGACTTGTGTCCACGGATCTTTTCGGGAAGATATTCTACCGCGGTCTTAATTATCGCGTCCATATTCTTTTCACACTCTGCGGCGCGTGCAACGGTAGCGATACCGAATACCTTTTTGGCGAACTCGACTGCAAAGTCGATGTCGCATTCCTCGTTTTTGGGCGAGAGATAGAGTATCGACTGCGAATGGAAGATGTCGAATTCTCCCGCAGGTGCGATGCGGCGCTTCATTTCGGCGCTGAGTGCTTTTTCAAATTGCGGCTTATTCAGTCCCTTGAGGACGATCTCGCCGTATTTACAAAGTATGGTTTCTTTCATTTTATTTTTTCCTTTAAGTAAAGTTTTTGGGAAGGTATGGAAACCCTTTTTTCAAAAAGGGTTTCCATAAGTGATATAATATCACAAAAAAATCAAAAAGTCACTACAATAATTAAAAGTTTTATAAATTTTTTATATTTCTGTTGACATTTTGAAGGTAAAATATTAAACTTAAAGCAGAAAGACGCTTTGAAAGGACTTTTGAAATGGAATTTAACGCAAAAAAGGTGCTTGACGATATAACTCTCTGGATAAGAGAGTGGTTTGACCAAAACGGAAAGGGATGCAGCGCAGTACTCGGAATTTCGGGCGGAAAGGACTCGTCGGTTGCGGCGGCTCTTTGCGTACGCGCGCTCGGAAAAGACAGAGTTATCGGCGTTCTTATGCCCAACGGCGAGCAGAGCGATATTGACGTCGCCCGCGATCTCGTTTCCTTTCTCGGGATCGAGAGCTACGAAATCGATATAAAAGAGGGCTACGACGCTCTTATGAAAACCATCGTCGGCGAGATCGGCGAGATCTCAAATCAGACGAGAATAAATCTTGCACCGAGAGTGCGTATGTCGGTGCTCTACGCCGTTTCGCAGTCGAGAAACGGAAGAGTTGTGAACACCTGCAATCTGTCAGAGGACTACGTCGGATATTCGACGAGATACGGCGATGCGGCGGGAGATTTCAGTCCGCTTGCAAACCTTACGGTTGCCGAGGTGGTCGCACTCGGAGTCGAGGCGGGACTGCCCGACTATATCGTTAAAAAGGTGCCGTCCGACGGACTTTGCGGCAAGACCGACGAGGATAATCTCGGATTTACCTACGCTATGCTCGATAAATATATCCGCACGGGAATCTGCGACGATCCTGCCAAAAAGGAGCGCATCGACTATCTGCACAGGATCAACGAGTTTAAGTTAAAGCCGATGCCGTCTTTTCCTTATAAACCCGAATAAAAATAGTAAAAACGCCCGCGTTTGCGGGCGTTTTTGTTAGCTTTTGATCGAAAATCTCGTTGAGAGAGACACCGTCTCGCTCGGCTTTACGATAACAAGTCCGTTTTCCTCGGCGCTCTTTTCAAGGTGGAAGCAGTCGATAGCGCAGGTCTGCGGCTCGATAACAACGAAATCTGCCCCGTCTCTGCGCCAGAGCATACGGTACCTATATGTGCCGTCGCCCTCGTAAATCAGCGACGTTTTTGACTTTGCGTCGTATATTTCGGCGCTCGGAGCGCTGATCTCGTAGAGTGCGGAAACGCTTTGCGCGCTTATTTTATAAGAGCCGTCGCACAGAGCTCTGTCACGCTCTCGTCCGTACTCGTACTCGAGAGTCGGAAGATAATTTTCGTCGCGGAGCTGTTCGCGCACGACGGGGAGCTTCAGCGTGCAGTTATAGGCACTGCTACCGATCGAAAACGGAACGTTCAGCGTGGTGTGGAATGCGAGCATAAAAGGCATATTTTCGCGTGAGAGATTTGTTACCCTTACCGTTTCACGGAGTCCGTTTTCGTTTAACTCGTACGTTCTCTCTATTTCAAAATCGTGCGGAAAGCCGAGATATTCACCCGATTTTGCCTCAAAAACGAAGGAAACACGGTCGTTTTTGAGATCTTTTACCTCGAAGGGAGTTTTGTAAAGCGCGCCGTGTATGTGGCAGGAGGTGGACGGCTCGTTTATCGGGAAGGAGTATTTTCTTCCTTCGAACGTAAATTCTCCGCCACGGATACGGTTGCACGGAAAGAGTATCGGATTTCCGAAAAGATATATTTCGCCAAAAAGCTCGTCTTCGTCTTTTGGGGTGCGAAGAAGCTCGCTTTGTGTGGGTGCGTGGTAAAGGCGGTAGCAGTTTCCGCCGAGATCGCTTCGAAAGTACGCCTCGTAGCCGTGAGACGATATTTTAATATCGGTTTTGATCATTTTGCTTTCTCCTTACATTTCTGCCGCGGTGCTTCGGTATCTGCGCGGCGAGTGACCGGTTATTTTTTTGAAAACCCTGCGAAAATAAGCCGACGACTCAAATCCGACGGTCTCGGATATCTCCTCAACCGACAGCCCCTCGCCGTTCATAAGTAAAATTATCGCCTGTGACACCCTGTAATTGTTCACGTAGTCGATGGGGGTTACTCCGAGCGCCCTTTTGAAATACGGAAAGAAACGCGAAACGCTCATTTGGGACGCCTGCGCGAGGGCTTCTACCGAGATCTTTTCTCTGTAATTTTTCTCAATATATTCCATCGCCCTTTCAAGACGGGAGTCTGTCGGCAGCGCCTCTTTTTTTGAGAGCTGTGGGAGCATCTGCGAGAGAAGTGCGTAAAAATCTCCGAGAAAAGTCAGCTTTTCTATGTCGTTTGCCCGCGAAAACGCGAGCATTTTCAGAAAAATATCTTTCGTTTTTTTAATATCGTTAAGCTTTACACTGCAAAAACGGTATCTGTTTTTCTGCGGAAAAATATCCGAGCACTCGAACACGAAATGCATACTGACGTAGTGCGAGGCGCCATCGTCTTCCCAGCGAGCCACGTATCGCGAGCCCATCGGAACGAAGATGATATCCCCGGAGCTTACCGTAACGCTTTCGCCGTTTTCCGAATCGGTGAAAACTCCCTTCCCCTCAAGGACAAAACCCATGCAGTAGTGCGGACGCGGGCAAAGAGATGCGTCAAAGACGTAGCCCTTGCCGTGAATATAATTTTCGCATTTGAAGAAAACAAGACCGGACGCATCCGTGAAAGAACTCATTTTTATTCTCCTGATCTTAAAAATGATAGAATAGTTTCGTTTTTTGATATTATAGCATATATCTTGAAAATGTCAATGGTGCTAAAATTATAGTGTGAAAAAATATAAAGAAGGAGCTTATTATGAAAGCAATACTTATAAACGAAGACAAAAGTCTCGCGTTCAGAGAGGTCGAGTGTCCTGAACTTCGCGACGGCGAAATAAAAATAAAGGTCTCTTGCGCGGCGGTCAACCGTGCGGATCTTCTTCAAAGAGAGGGCAGCTATCCTCCGCCTCCCGGATGCCCCGAATGGCCCGGACTTGAGGTTTCGGGAGAGGTCTGCGAGCTTTCCGAAAAAGCCGCAAGAGACGGAAAATGGAAGATAGGAGATAAGGTGTGCGCGTTGCTCGGAGGCGGCGGATATGCAGAGTACGTCTGTGTGCCGCAGGAGATGGTAATGCCCATCCCCGCAGGGATTTCGATGATCGAGGCGGCGGCCCTTCCCGAAGCGTTCGCAACTGCTTATCTCAATCTCTTTATCGAAGGCGGAGCAAAAGCGGGTGACAATTTGCTTATGCACGCGGGTGCAAGCGGACTTGCGAGTGTGATAATCCCGATGGCGAAAGCGTTCGGACTGAGAGTTATAACGACGGTCAGAAGCTCCGAGCTTGCCGAAAAGATCACCCATCTCGGCGCCGATATTATAGTTGATACTTCAAAGGAAGATATATCCGAGGTGTTAAAGCGCGAAGCAGAGGCGGGCAGAGCAATAAATATTGCCATAGACTGTCTCGGAGGGCAGGAGGTTGGCAAGTGCTTTCCCTACGTTGCATACGGTTGCCGTTGGATAATGATAGCGACGCTTGCGGGTGATATATCAAGCGTTAATATGCGTACTATGTACGTTAAAAACATTCGTCTTATCGGAAGCACGCTTCGCAGTAAAACTCCCGAGGTCAAGGGGGAAATACTCTCATCGCTCGTGAGCGACGTCTGGGAAAAGGTAACTTCCGGAGAGATCCGCCCGACGATCTACGCCACACTGCCGCTTAGTGAGGCAGAAAGGGCGCACGATATGCTGTATTCGGGAAATAGCACCGGTAAGGTGGTTCTTACAGTAGAGGAGGCATAACGAATGAAACCCACTTTTTTGAACCGCAGTGAGCCGCTTATGACGGCAATGATACTTGAAAAAGACAAGGAAAAGATCCTTTATTATATGGATCGCGCAATAAAAAACGGCGCGGACGCGCTCGGACTGCAGTTTTGCTATCTTGACAAGGCTTGCCATAACGAAAAGGATATTACAGATATTCTTTCGGCATCAAACGGACTTCCGACCTACGTTACCTACTACCGCAGTCACGAAAATCAGGGTAAGAGTGAGGACGAAATCGGGGAGGGGCTCGTAAAGCTTACAAGGTGCGGAGCAACGCTTTGCGACGTTGTGGGAGATCTTTATCAGTGTGGTGCTCCCGATCAGATGGCAAACGATGAGAGCGCGATCAAAAAGCAGATGGAGCTTATTGACAAGATCCACGAAAACGGAGCAGAGGTGCTTATGTCCGCGCACGTTTTGAAATTCACGAGTGCGGAAAGAGTTCTTGAAATAGCGCTCGAGCAGAAGCGTCGCGGTGCAGACGTCTGTAAGATAGTTACGGGTGCAAACGATCACACCGACGAGGTCGAAAATCTCCGAATTGTAACCCTGCTCAAAAAGGAGCTTGGAATTCCTTTTCTCTATCTTTCGGGCGGAGAGTGTAGACTGCTTCGCAGAATAGGGCCTATGCTCGGATCGTGTATGTGGCTCTGTGTTGACGAGCGTAACGAAAACTCGGCACCGCCGCAGCCTGATCTTTCGCAGATAAAGGCGATCAAAAAGAGCTTTAATTATTTCAGATAATAAAAACGGCGGTCGTAAGATCGCCGTTTTATAATGGTTGAAATTTTCGATATTATATGCTATAATGGTAATATAAAGGGAAAAAGACGCATAAATATAGTCAAATAACTTAAAAAAGGGGGGGATGCTACCGTGAAAGAATTTTTCGAAATGCTTTCCGAATACAACGCTGTAAGCGCCATAGTACGTCTGACGCTCGCCATCGTATGCGGAGGAATAATCGGTATTGATAGAGGCAGAAAGCGCCGTCCTGCGGGATTTCGTACCCACATGATAGTCTGTCTCGGCGCCACTCTCACAATGCTTATCAGTCAGCATCTTATAACAAGCGGATATATTACCGACGTTTCGCGTCTCGGCGCACAGGTGGTCAGCGGCATCGGTTTTCTCGGCGCGGGAACTATAATCGTAACGGGCAGACAGAAGATCAAAGGACTTACCACAGCGGCGGGACTTTGGGCGTCCGCTTGTATGGGACTTGCCATCGGTGCGGGATTTTACATAGGTGCGGTCGTCGGATTTTTGTTTATGATCCTTGCCATGACCGTTTTCTCTAAAATAGAGTCAAAGCTCGTTTTGGTGGCGAGAAATATGAATATTTACGTTGAATACACCTCGGGCTCGGACGTTGGAAAGATGATAGACGCCCTCAAGGGACTCGGAGTCAAGATATACGACATAGAGGTAAACAGGGGCAAAAACGCAGATTCTCCCTATCCGGGATGCGTTATCTCGGTGCGTATTCCGAGATCGCTTGCACACTCGTCCGTAATGGCAGAGCTGGTATCACTCGACGGTGTTCGCACCGTGGAAGAGATATAAGGAGGCGTCTATGGAAAAATTCCTTGAAACGATCTACTCCTTTAACGAAATCAGTATGGTTCTCCGCCTCGCTCTTGCAGTCATTTGTGCGGGCATTGTCGGAATCGAGCGCGAGCAGAAGCGCCGCGCGGCGGGATTCAGAACGCATATTCTTATAGCTATGGGTGCGGCAATGACCGCTCTTCTCGGACAGTTTCTTGCACAGACCTCTCTGACCGATCCTCTGCGTATCGGCGCGCAGGTGGTCAGCGGAATGGGTTTTATAGGCGCAGGAACGATAATCGTGACAAGACGTAAAGAGGCAAAGGGACTCACCACGGCGGCGAGTCTTTGGACTACCGCAATAATAGGTCTCGCCGCGGGCGCGGGATGCTATATCGAGGTGCTTTTCTGCACGTTTATGATAATTCTTGCGCAGTTAGTCTTTTCCAAGGCGGAATATTATCTCATAGCAAGCTCGAAAATAATGAACGTTTACGTTGATTTTTCGGACAAAAAGGAAATATATGCAATAAACGAGAAGATAAGCGAAAAAAAGATCGAGGTGCTAAACACCGAGATCAATAAAAGCCCAGACGACGATGGGATAAGCGCGGTGTTCACCCTAAAATTCCCCGCAAGGATCGACCAGGAAGAAATCCTTCGCGATATAGCCGACCTTGAAAGCGTAAGAAGAGTAGAAGGACTTTAAAAAAACAGACCGAAAGGTCTGTTTTTTTTAGTAGGAAGTTTTCTTGACATTGTCCTAATTCACGTGCACTTTTCTGTACTCGCTCGGGGTTTTTCCCGAAAGCTCTTTAAAGATGATGTTGAAGCTTCTCACACTCGGAAATCCGCTTGCAAAAGCAACGCTGGTTATACTTTGATCGGTAGTTTCGAGGAGCTTGCGGGCTTTTGAAAAGCGGTAGATGTTCAGATATTTTTTTAGTCCGACTCCAAAGCTCTTGTGAAACAGATCGCTGAAATAATGCTCCTCGTAACCGAGTGCCTCGGAAACGTCCTTCCGCCTGAAATCGTGAGAGAAGTTTTCGGAGATATAGGCGTTGACAGCGATCACAAAAGAGCTTCGGTTGGAGGGTGTGTCATCCGCTCCCGCAGTTTCCGCCTCCGAGCAGATTGCGTATAAAAGAGAGCGCAGAGTAAGTCGGGATGGTTTTAATGAGAATATCAGGTTTTCTTTCAAATATTCTAATGTTGTGCCCTTGACGGAAAATTTGTAAAAGCTGCCCGTATTGTTGAACTCGCTGACAAAATCGGGAGTAAAAATGGCGATAAAAAACTTAGTTCCCGCAGAGCTCTCGAGAGAGTGTGCCATACAAGGTGATATTAGCAGAAAATCATCGGTATTTACCGAGATGTTTATATTGTTTACAGTTGCCGTCAGTTCTCCGCTTATGACGTAGATCAGCTCAAAGCTGTTGTGAAAATGGCAATCCCAGCTCTGATGCTCGTATATTATACCGCTGAAATGGTGAGTTTTTGAGTTCTTGATCTGATGAAACATGATCTCACACCTTACTTTTTTTCTATAATTGTATACCGAAAGAATAGATTTGTCAAGTGTATCGGGTGTAAAATGAAACAAAAGAGGAGGTGTATTATGAAAAAAATAGTATCTTTTTTGTTCTTTTTTTCGCTACTTGCTTCTGTGCTGCTATCCTGTAAGAATGAAGAAAAAGGTATAGACGTGGATATTAGCGACTATACAATAGTGCGTCCTGAGGCATCCAATATTGACTTCTTGGATTTCCTCGTTCTTTTTAAGCGTGAGCTTTACAAAAATACGGGCGCAGAGTTGAGCATCGTTACCGATGAGAGCGAGACGAGTGCGTACGAGATCATTCTCGGAGACTCGAACAGAGCAGAAAGCGTGACGGCGCTTGATGAGATTGACTCAATGGGCGAAGATGCCTATATTATTAAAAACGAAGGCGGAAAAATAGTGATCTGCGGAAAGAATGAGGACGCAACCGCCAGAGCAATGAAGGTGTTTATTATGAACTACGAAGAAATATTTGCCAAGGAAGGCTACTGCGAAAAAGGAAACGTCAATCTAAATTCCTTCTTCTTTGAGAACAGTCTGACCGAGTTTAGCATTGAGTTTACTACCGACCTTGCTATCCCCGAGAAAAAGGACCTCATTTTTTCTTATGAAACTATGATAGAGCTTGCTCACAACGGCGAAAGTAACGGCACTCTGATCGCAACCTATGCGGGGCTTTTTGGGAGCTATCCGGGGTATCGCATTCACAAGAGTGTTGACGGCGGAAAAACCTGGACTCAGATATCCACCGCAATAGATAATTACAGCTCGGAAAACACCAACAGAATAATCAAGCAGGACTGTGCTCTCCAGCCCTGTCTGTTTGAGCTGCCCTGCGATATGGGTGAGTTTAAGGAGGGAACGCTGTTTCTTGGGGCACTGACAAGAGGCAAAGACTACGTTACTCAGACTCAGGCGTCTGCCATTATGCTCTATTATAGCGAGGATGTAGGAGAAACGTGGACCTGCTACCACACCCTTGCAAGTGGCGGAAGCGCAACCTCTAAGACAGGTGTGTGGGAGCCCTTCTTTATCTACGAAGAGGAAAGCGGACGAGTTTACTGCTTCTATTCGGACGAGTCGAATGCAACCGGAACCAAAAACGGATCCAAGGCGCAGGAGATCGTTTACAGATATACTACCGATATGAAGAAATGGAGCAAACCGACGGCGGTAATTTCTTGCTCGGATAAAGAAAATATGCGTCCGGGTATGTGTTCTGTAACAAGGCTTGGTAACGGGAAATATTATATGACCTATGAAATGGTCGGTATAGCGCACAATCCTGTGTACGCAAAGACTACCGCTTCGGGACGGCTTGACGATTGGGGCGATCCGTCGGACAGAGGTGAGCTCATTGAAACCGTCGATAAAAAGACTCTTGGCTCGGCTCCGTGGTGTGCCTGGAGTGCCTCGGGGGGAGAAAAAGGAGTTCTTGTTGTTACGGGACATCATATGGTAAACGGCAAGAGCGTGTCGGGAGCAAGCGATATGTTTATAAGCTTTGACTACGGAGAAACGTATATCGCAACGGAAAATCCGCTTCCCTATCTGCAAATAATGGACAGCGAGAGAAATAAGTGCGGATATAGCGCATACCTTGGATTTTCTAAGGATGGGCACACGCTTTATTATATGAACAGTGTAAATACCGACGAAACCAGAACACAGTCAAAGGTCGTTTTCGCACGTATAAAAATATGGTAAGTAAGGAGAAGATTATGGCTAAGATAAATCTTGATTTTAACAAAACGGTAGGCAAAATAAAGCCGATGCACGCGGTGGGACAACCGCCCTTTTCGGGGTGCTCTGACAGACATATGCACTATCTTAGTGACGCCGCAATTCCGTACTCCCGTCTTCACGATGTGGGCGGAGCATACGGCGCAAACCGTTTCGTCGATATTCCGAACATCTTTCGTGACTTTGATGCCGACGAAAACGACCCGGCTTCCTACGATTTTGCCTTTACCGACTGTTTGCTCTCAGCTCTTCATAAGTATAACTGCGAACCGATCTTCCGCCTTGGAGTGACTATCGAAAATCAACAGCACATAAAGGCGTATAGAATTTTTCCGCCTGCGGATTACGGAAAATGGGCGAGGATCTGCGAGCATATCATAAGTCATTATAACTACGGTTGGGCGGACGGCTTTGAGTACGGTATAAAATATTGGGAAATATGGAACGAGCCCGATTTTTCGCCGTTTGTTGAGCGAAATACGATGTGGAAGGGTAGCGATACAGATTTTTTCAGACTCTACGAGGTCGCCGCAAAGCACTTGAAAAACATCTTCGGTGACGAAATAAAGGTCGGCGGTTACGCCTCGTGTGGATTTGAGGGTATATGGCTTGATCCCAAAAAGCATGCTGTTGACGCCGAAAAACGCGAGATCAAGCATCATAACGTGCAGTACGCGCTCGACTTTTTCTACGGTTTTTTCGATCATATTAAAAAGACGGGTACGCCGATCGACTTTTTCTCTTGGCACAGCTATCTCGATACTCCCGACGTCGAGGTTATGGCAGATTTTCTCGAAAGAGAGCTGACAAAGCTCGGCTATGCAGGTCTTGAAACTCAACTGAACGAGTGGAATAATGCCGCCGCGTGGACACCCGGTACGAGAGGAACGTCCTTTGCTTCCGCACACGCCGCCGCTATGATGTGTGCCTTGCAGAACAAAAAGGTTGTGAATATTTGTTGCTACTACGACGCCCGTATCGGCGTCGGAGATTACGCCGGAATGTTCAGTCCCTTGAACTATAAGCCGTTCTGCACCTACTATTCGTTTAAAGCGTTCGGCGAGCTTTACAGGCTCGGCAGTCAGGTCGAGTGCTCCTGCGACAAAGAAGGAGTTTACGCCGTAGGCGCGACCGACGGCGAGAAAAAGGCTCTGCTTCTGACGAATATAGGAGAGGATGTTGAGATGTGTATCGGACTTCCCGAAAATATGAAGGCTTATCTTATTGATCAGGAGCATTTTATGACCGAGACCGAGATAGACTGTGGAGGATTCGTTTTGAAAAGGAGCGAAACGGTATTTTTTAAGAATTACTAAACGCGAACCCACAGACGGTGATACTGGCACGGAATTTCTTAATATTTTAATATTATCTCGGGAAAAATCGTAATATAATTACTTGTAAATCTAAATTCGTTGTGTTACCATAAGGTCAAAGATGAGCTTGAAAGGACATTTGTTATGGATAACAAAATTACGGTTTCGGTAAAAGATTTCGGCGTGGTGGCGGGAAGCGACGAGCTTCAGAGCCCTGCCATTCAGAGGGCGCTTGATCACGTGTTCCTTGCCGGCGGCGGAGAGGTACAGATACCCGAGGGTGTTTACACGGTCGGCGGACTTCGTATTCGCTCGAACACCACTCTGCACCTGCTTGAAAATGCGGTTCTTAAGGGAACGCGCAATCCCGAGGACTATTCGATACTCAAAAACGACAAAATAGAGCCGGTCGATCCTGCTATGCTCGACGATAGCTGCTGGAAGAGAGTCGGCGGCGCGCCCGAACAGCTTCATAAATGGGCGAGCCGTTGGCACAACGGACTCATTCGCGCGTATCACGCCGAAAATATTGCTATAATCGGAGAGGCGGGCTCGGTCATCGACGGCTCCAACTGTTACGACGCGCTCGGCGAAGAATTTTACAGAGGTCCGCAGGGTATAAGTATCGTAAACTGCGAAAACGTAGTTCTTCGAGGATATAAAACCAAGGACACGGGCAACTGGGCAGAGTCTATCTGGAATACGAATAATATTCTTGTTGAAAACGTAATAAACGAGGCGGGACACGACGGAGTCCACATCACCACCTGCGAGGACGTTATAATCAGAAACTGTGAGTTCTATACGGGTGACGACTGCGTTGCGGGATACAACAATAAAAACGTGCTCGTTGAGGATTGCGAGATAAACAGCGCCTGCTCAGCTTTCCGTTTCAGCGGAAGTAACGTGCTTGTCCACCGCTGCCATATATTCTCCCCGCCCAAATTCTATTTCAGAGGACGTCTTACCAAAGAGGAAAAAGAAGCCGGCATTTCCGCAAACGAGGGTCAGCACTATAAAGATAACGAGAGAACCATGCTCAGTGTGTTTACCTACTATGCAGAACTTGCAACCAATATATACAATCTCGGTACGAACATAACGATCCGCGACTGTCTTATCGAAAACGCGGACAGATTCCTTAACTACAACTATTCGGGCAATGCCCAGTGGCAGATGGGCAAGCCGATGCTTGACATTAAGTTTATGAACGTCAAGGCGAGCGGTATCGTTATGCCGAGTGCGGCTTACGGCGATCCCGACCAAAGAGTGTCGGTAACCCTTGAAAACGTTGACTTTTCGTTCAAGGAGGGCTGCGAGGACACTACCTTCCTGCTTGCAAGATACTACGATAAGATAAAATTCAAAAACGTTACCGTAAGAAACTGCAAGTGCGATCATCTTGTAAAAGCATTTAACTCCGAAAAGAACGGCGATGTTGAGTTTATAAACGTCAGAACCCATCTTGAAGAGGACAAGCTCGTTAGATACACCGACGAGCCCTTTGATTACAAAGCAATATAAAAAGAAAGGAACGAAGCTCTTGCCTCGTTCCTTTTTCATTGCTGGGCTCTTTCCTCCGATGGAAGCTTGTCGAAATGTGCCTTGTAATTTCGCCAAAAGGTCGGATAGCTTTTATATCCAAGCGCTTCGCACACCTCTCGCGGCGATGCACCCTTTTCGAGCATTGAGCGTGCCTTGTACATCTTTTTCGTGTTGACGTAGTGCATGAGCCCGGTCTGCATCGTTTTAGAAAATACGTGACAAAGATGCGCACGCGAAACGAACATCGCGTCTGCAATAGACTGCGCCCCGAGATCTGCGGTGATGTTACGGTTTATATATCCTATCGTGTTTTTCACCAGAGAAGGCATTGTGTTTTTGTTGCAGTCGCTTTCTGCGTTGTTGTACGCGGTGTCATAGATAACCGTTATGAAAAGCTCCGTTATGAATGCGCAAAGCAGAGCATAAAACGATTCGGGTGGATATTTTTTGCCGTAGAGTTCAAGCTTGGAGAAAAGCTCGCGGACCTTGTTGCCGACCAAAAAGTGAACGGGAGAGTTTTTGTTTATTGGTATCGGTATAAGCGATTTTGGGAAATAGAGGACGACGCGGTCGTACGCCGCGTCTTTCGGAACGTTCATTAGATGCCATTTTCCGGGCGGAATGAGAAAAAGTGTATTTTCGGAAACGTCATAGACCTCGTCCTCAATGACAAAATTACCCACGCCGGTGTAAACGAAAATTATTTCGTACAGGGCGTGTACGTTATTCTCAAAATGCCTGGTAACCCCGGCGTTTTGTCTGGTCACCGAATAATTTATCTCGTTGTACACGAATCTCATTTTTGTCCCTCCCCGCAATTGTAAATTTATTTTATCATACTCGAACACAAAATGCAATGCTTCTCGGAAAAAATTCAAAAAAATTAAATTTTTTTCTGAAAATCTACTTTTGTATAACAAAACGAAATGCCTTTGGCACTTTTGATGTTGAAGATACACCAAATAAGAGTATAATGTAATTAACGCGGTAACGTTTCTCTGCCTTTTTTGTTGACAAGCGGGGAAAAAGGGTATATAATGTAGTTATTAAACGAAAAAGAGGTAGCTTGTATGAAAAACACTTCAAGATTCACCCGCGTAACGGCGCTTTTGATGACGCTCGTTATGCTTTTGTCCCTTGCGCTCGTAGCGTGCGAAAAGGAGGACGATCTCGGTCCGATCACCACTCCGCTTGACGATACACCGCCTGCGGACGATACTCCGGGCACGCCCACCGAGTACGAAACCATCACGATAGCAAAAGCTCTCGAGCTTTGCGGCGAGGAGGGAAATATTACCGAGGAGCGCTACTATATCCGCGCAAAGATCAAGTCGGTAACTAACCCCCAGTACGGCGCTATGATAATCGAGGACGAGACCGGAACAATTGACGTTTACGGTACCTATTCGTCCGACGGAAGCGTTGGATACACAGAGTTTGAGTACAAGCCGGTAAAGGGAGACGAGGTCCTTCTTTACTGTATTCTTCAGAACTATAACGGAACCAAAGAGGTAAAGAATGCGTGGCTCATCGAGTACGTGAACAATCAGGGCAAGCTTGACGTTTCGCAGTACGCTCCCGCAAGCATTGCCGAGGCAAGAGACGCCGAGGTCGGCGATCCCCTCAAGGTGGACGGTGTCGTTGCACGCATTACCTATGCAAACGGAATGAAGCCGAGCGGCTTTATCCTCGTTGACGAGACCTCCTCGATCTACGTTTACGACGGCGATGCCGCAGGACGCGTACAGGTCGGTAACAAGGTCGAGGTTGCGGGCAGAAAGGACATGTGGATCCTTGATAAGGAGCAGGAGAGCGCAAACAAATTCGGATATAAGGGCTGTAATCAGCTTACCGACGTGATCCTCGTTTCTAACGACAATAAGACCGACAATGAGTTTGACAAGACGTGGATAGAGGAGAGCACCGTTAAGGACATACTTGAAACTCCCGTTACCGAGGATATTACCACGAAGATCTTCAAGGTCAACGCGCTCGTTAAAAAGGCGCCCGGAAGCGGCTTTGTAAACTACTATTTCAACGATCTTGACGGTGTTACCGGATCCTATGCATACACTCAGTGCAACGGATCGGATTTTGCTTGGCTCGACGAGTTCGACGGCAAGATCTGCACGGTATATCTTACCGCGCTCAACGCTAAATCCACGAGCACGGGATGTCTTTTCAGATTCCTCCCCGTTGCCGTTTATGACGAGGGCTTTACCTTTAACCTCGATAATACCCCCGAGCACGTCGTAAAATATTACGCGCTCGATCAGTTCAACAAGCTTTATACGGGAAATCCCGAGCTTGAGCTCGTAACGAAGGTGTCCTCCGAGCTTCTCGGATTTACCGACGCAACTATTTCCTACTTCTCGTCCAATACCGCTAGCGTATTCTTTACCGAAAAGGACGGCAAGCTCGTTATGGAGTGCGCTGACGCGGGAATGGCTACCGTAACCGTTACGGGAGCATATAACGGCAAAACTTACAGCACGGAGATAAAGATCACCGTTGCCGATCCCGAAAACATTGATGCAAGTACCGTAAAAGAGGCAATAGACGCACAGCTCGACGAGACTGTTGACGTAGTCGGAATAATCGGTCCCTCTCTCGTTAACAGAAACGGCTTCTATCTTATCGACGAGACCGGCGTTATCGCGGTTATCGTCAACGATCTTTCGGTATTCAAGGAGATCGAGATAGGAAACAAGGTGGTTATTACCGGTAAGCGCGACCTTTTCCACGACGGAGAGGGAAGTCACGCAGGGCAGATAGCCATTACGAATGCAAGTGTAAAGGTCAATTTCTACGGCGAGCACGATTACGACACGTCCACGTTCGTAACCGACAAGACTCTCGCAGACTTCTATAAGCTCAGTGTAAACGATCAGTACTCGACCACGGTATTCGTTCTCAAGGCGACCGTTCTCGTTGAAGGTAATCAGTACTATACCAACCTGAAGCTCACAGACGGCACGAACAAAGTGTCTCTCTACTGCTCGAGCGCAAAGCAGTATGAATTCTTGAAGCAGTTCGACGGTCAGGAGATCACCATTGAGATGGCGGCGTGCAACTGGAATGATAAGTCTTATTACGCCGGATGTGTTCTTTCGGTCATCACCGAAGACGGCAAGATACTCAATACGCTGAATTTTGATAATAACTAAGCAAGGAAGCAGTGAAAACCCCGCAGATGTCCGCGGGGTTTTCGTTTAAGTTGTAAAATATATAATTTTTGGCAAAAGAAAGCCGAGTTTGTGGCTTTTTGAATATAAGGGGACGAATTCGTCGCACGATGTGTGGTATAATGGCACTGAAAATGAAAAAGAGGTGTAGTATGGATAAAAAGCAAGATTTAAGAGAACAGAATGAAAACTGCGGCGAGGAAGCGAAGATATGTAATATGTGCGGAAAGGTTTTCGATTTTTGGGACACAAATGAGAACTTCTGCTTTGACTGTTATATCGGATACGGCTCCTCGTACGATCTCCAGCGATTGCGGTTGAATTTATGCTGTGACTGCTTTGATAAGGTGCTCGACTGGATGCTCCCTCAGTGTAAGATCAACCCGATGACCGAGTATGATCTGCACAGCGAGTTTAGTATTGAGGACGTTGATACGGACGTTTGACAATAGGAGTGAAGGCTACCACAAACCCCTCATCGACTTCAAGATGTACGACAACGACGGCATCGGCTCGCTTCAGACGGCGGTATCGCCCGAATTCAATATGGGCGAGGCGGCGACGATGCTTGACGAGTACGAGGGTGGGCATCAGAATTATCCCATAGCGCACGATGTGGTCGATAGGTTTGTAAGAGATTACAAATCGGGCAGAAAAACCGTACTGCCTCCTCCCGGCAAGCAATTTTCGCTGAGGAATAACAGCAAAGGTATTGCAAAGGGAAGAAAATCGTACTATAATGAATACGCAAGCAACGTAATGCAGTGGGCACACAGTCCAAGCACCGAAGAAGGAGACGTCAATTATTTTAACAAACACAGAAAAGAATACGGTTTGGTGAAAGCCACAACAGATGGATATATTGAACTATTTACAGGAACATACGAGGAGGTTAGGCAAAGATATGAGCAGTCCTACGAACAAAGAACTGTCGAGATTTATGGGGATTCTTTCGTATTTCGAGCTGACGAAGGAGGAAATCTTCGCAATTTGCCATATGTTGGAGACAACGGAAGCTATGGAAGAGGTGGCGACTCGTCTGAAAACAAATATGACAACGCGCGAGGTGAAGAATATCTGCGGAGAGGTAATAATGAAAGTGAAAAATATTCCCTCCGAAACAGAACCCAAGCAGTAAGACAGATGCTTATGTAACGGCGAAAAAATGTCGTGACAAATTCGTGACAAATTTTTATGCAGAAATATCAGTATTTTTAATGTTTTTTCTGCTTAAACGGACGCGGTAAAACAAAACAAAAACCCCGAAACTATGGGATTTTTCCGTAGTTTCGGGATTTTTATATTTTACGGAGAAGGAGGGATTTACGAACCCAACGCGGGCGTCGTGCGGCGGTTGCTGCTCACCTCATCTGCCGCCCGCTTTTGCAAATTGCCTGCGGCAATTCGCGGGGTTCTGCATCGTGTAAATTCACTATAAAAAACAAAAGAACGAGCAGTTGCTCGTTCTTTGTTTTTTTACGGAGAAGGAGAGATTTACGAACGTAGGCGCGGGCGTCGTGAGGTGATTGCCGTTCATCTCGTTTTCCGCCCGCTACGGCAAATTGCCTTTGGCAATTTACGGGGTTCTGCATCGTGTAAGTTCACTATAAAAAACAAAAGAACGAGCAGTTGCTCGTTCTTTGTTTTTTTACGGAGAAGGAGGGATTTGAACCCTCGCGCCGCTATAAACGACCTACACCCTTAGCAGGGGCGCCTCTTCGGCCTCTTGAGTACTTCTCCAAGGTTATCGTCGGTCGCAACATAAATTCTACCACATCTTTGGGCGTTTTACAATACCTAAAAATGTTAAATTTGTGTGAACGCTCCTTTTTTATAATGTTATTGCAATTTTTGTAAAAACGTGCTATAATTATCTTTAATTAAGGTCGAATATGTCCCCAAATGTTTTTAGAAGGAGAAAAAGCCAATGTACGAGCTGAAAATATCCTTTTTCGGACCGTTTACGCTGTCCTTTGGCGAAAGCGTACTTCGGGAAGACTCCCTTCGCTCACACAAACAGTGGCGGCTTATAAAATATCTTCTGCTTAATCGCGACCGCGCTGTAGAACGTCGCGAGCTTATCGACGCCACCTTCGGCTACGGCGCGTACTTCGGCGAGAGCGAAAAGGCACTCAACGCCCTAAACGCCATTCTCCACCGAGCGAGAGGAACGCTTGAAAAAGCAGGGATCCCCGTACATATAAAACACTTATCCGGAAAGTACTTTGCAGAGCTTCCTGACGGGGCAGAGATCGACCGCGATTGCTTTGAGCAGCTCGTGTCCGCCGTCTTTTCCGGGGGCGACGTTCGCAGTATAAAGGAAAAGGCGCTCAAAGCATCGGAGATCTATCGCGGTTTTTTCCTCGACGGAAATTATTTTGACGAAAAAAACAAGCTTTCGGGCGAAAAATATCATTCGGATTACAAGCGCGTTATGTCCGTTCTTTTCGGAGCACTGCGCAGAGAAGAAAGCTTTTCGCTTTTAGCGAAAATATCGCGTCGCGCCATAGAGATAGATCCTATGTGTCAGGATTTTTACGTCGAATATATCGGTGCGCTTCTTTCGGCGGGTGATATCATCGGCGCGAAAAAAGAATATCTTGCCGCGTCTGAGTTTTTTGAAAGCAAAACGTCGGTTATAATCTCCGGGGAGTTCAGAGAGCTCGGCAAAAAGCTGGACACAAAGAACGAAACGGCGGTTTTACTGCCTAAAGAGTACGCAGACAGAGAGCAGGCGGTGTCGGATGCCGTATCGAAAGTACTTGACGGTGCAAAAGTGAGGATCTCGCTTATTTAATTTACATTTTAACCTATGAAAAAATGTAAAATGGTGCTATAATATATTAAAATACGGTTTATTGCCGCAAAAGTGAGTTTAAGTATGGATAAAATAACAGGCGCAAACGCAGTGCGCGAAAACCTCGCCGCCGCAAGTGCCGCGGTTTCAAAAAGAATGCTCGTTTACAACGCGCATATAAGGGAGCTTGCGTACCTCATCGTGAGCGAAACGCTCAGCGAGGATAACGCGTACGATTTTGAGCTCGCGTGCGACGGCATAAGAAGCCGCTACAACGAGTTTGTATCAAATGGCGCGCAAGCGAGTCCCGATATGGAAAACGCTGAGCATAAGGTAAAATTCTGCTCGTTCGTTTCCGATTTTCTTGCCGAGCGCGGAATATATCCTGCGGAGCCCGAGAGCTTTGACGAGATTTTTGACGGCGATATAAGGATCGCCTGCTTTTCAAACCGCGCCGCGGACAGAGCGTACGGAGCATTCGCAAGGCGCATCCCGCGCGCAAGACAGGTGATTTGCGACAGCATAGCCGCACTCTGCGAGGAGGTCGCGGACGGTAGATGTGAGCTGGGGATGCTTCCGATATACTCGTCGGCAGACGGCTTTATGCAAAACGTTTACCGATACACCGTAAGATATGCGCTCTCGCCCGTAATGAGCGTGAATATGCAGTCGGACGGTGACGTTTACGTTAGATATCTGCTTTTTTCGTCGCTCCCGTGTCTGCGAAAAAATGCTCATACAATGGTTCTGACCGTGGCATCGGACGGAAAGGACGTCTCAACTCTTCCTGCCGCACTCGGAGAATACGGGGCGCTGCTTGAGGACGTCACGTCACCCCTCCCTTCGGCGTACGGAGATTCTCCCGCCTTCCGCTTTACCTTTTCGGTAAAAGGCGCAGATATGGCGAAAATACGCACGTTTTTGCAGATAAATCACCCCAGCTTCGTGATAAACGGCATTTACGAAAAGACCGAAACGGAGAATGCGTGATATGACTGGCTGTGAAATAAAAGAATATTTATTAAAAAAAGGACGGCGCGCGATCGTTTTCGATACGGTCGGATCAACTAACGCGTACGTCAAGGAAAATCCGCAGGAGGCGGGAACTGTCGTGCTTGCGCTTAGTCAGAGCAGCGGACACGGACAGTACGGCAGGGTGTTTGAGTCGCCCGAGTCGGGGCTGTATATGAGCTTTTGTACTCGTTTCATTCTCGGCTTTCCGATGACGCTTGCCGCGGCGAACGCCGTTACGGACGCGCTTTGCGAGCTTTTCGGACTTTCGCTCGGCGTAAAATGGGTCAACGATATTATCGCAAGCGGCAAAAAGCTTTGCGGAATACTCGCCGAGTCGGTATTTTGCGGCGAAAAATCTTTTACCGTTATCGGAATCGGAATGAATCTTAAAAAAGGCGGACTTTCTCCCGAAATAGAGGACGTAGCAATTTCTCTCGAGGAGATCACTGCGACCGAGCTGCCGAGTGACGTTATCGCTCTGCTTGCATTTGAGATAAGCAAAAATCTTGAAAAAGAGCTTTCGGGCAAAAAAGAAGACGTAATTAAAAAATACCGCGCAAGGTGTATAAGTAATATTCCGGAGAATGCGGTGTTTATATAAAGAAAAGGTGTTTGAAATGAAGATAAGTGAGATCTTAAAGAAAAACGAATTTTCAATATCGTTTGAGGTGTTTCCGCCGAAAACGGACGGCAGCTTTGACAGCGTAAAGCACGCTACCGAAGAAATAGCCAAGCTGCGCCCCTCGTTTATGAGCGTTACATACGGCGCGGGCGGCGGAACGAGCAAATACACTCTTGAAATAGCAAAAAACATAAAGGACAGCTACAGCGTACCCACGCTCGCGCACCTAACCTGCGTGTCTTCGACGAGGGAAACGGTGAGAGAGCGTATCGAGGAGATGAAGCGCTTCGGCATAGAGAATATTATGGCGCTTCGCGGTGATCTTACGGACGAGCTGCGTCAAAGCGACCGCACGGCGTGGGACTACCGTCACGCAGTTGACCTCATTTACGACATAAAAAACAGCGGAAACGAATTTTGCATCGGAGGAGCGTGCTACCCCGAGGTACACCCCGAAAGCAAGGACCAGAAGGACGATATAAAGTACTTAAAGGAAAAGGTTGACGCGGGTTGCGATTTTCTTACCACGCAGATGTTTTTTGACAACAATCTTCTCTACAATTTCCTTTATAAGATCCGCGAAGCGGGCATAAAAGTTCCGATAATTGCGGGAATTATGCCGATAACGAGCGGAACGCAGGTGGAACGTGCGATAAAGCTCTCGGGCTCGTTTATGCCGCAGAGATTCAAGAGTATAGTCGATAAGTTCGGAAACGATCCCGAGGCAATGAAGCAGGCGGGAATCGCGTACGCTACCGATCAGATAATAGACCTTTACGCCAACGGAATAACGAGCGTCCACGTTTATTCTATGAATAAGCCCGACGTTGCCGAAAAGATAAAGGCAAATCTGTCGGACATTATAGGAAAGCAGTGTTGACCGCCGTTTCCGTCCGTTCCTACGGAGCGGCAGAATATAACAAAAAAGAAATATGCCGCTATGCGGGAGCCGCTCTCGGCAACGAGGATCTCGAGCTTCTTATAGACGAGTGTATCGGAGAGATAAACGAGAACACTCTCGGAAGAGTGTGCTGTCGCGAATTTGACGTGGCAAAAAAGGACGGGATCCTCGATCTCGGCTTTGTAAAGACGTCTTCAAGCGATCTTGCGAAAAATCTCGACGGATGCGAGAGTATTATACTCTTCGGCGCGACCGTTGGGTTTGACATTGACCGCCTTATATCGAAATATTCGCGAGTGTCCCCGCTGAAAGCTCTCGTTTTTGAGGCAATAGGAGCAGAGCGGGTAGAGCTGCTTTGCGATACCTTTGCAAGGGAGATCGCGAAAGAGAAGCACGCCATCGGCAAAGCTTGCCGCGCACGATTTAGTCCGGGATACGGAGATCTCCCGCTTGAGATCCAAAGGGAGATCGTTTCGGTTCTCGACTGCCAAAGAAAGATAGGGCTGACGCTCAACTCCTCGCTTTTGATGTCACCGTCAAAGTCGGTTACCGCTATAATAGGCGTATATCCCGAAAAAGCGAGATAGATCAGGAGAAACAAAGTGAACGTAAGAGAATTTCTGAAAAACAACATCGTTTATCTGGACGGCGCTATGGGGACCATCCTTCAGGAAAGAGGGCTCGGCGTAGGCGAGCTTCCCGAAAGGTGGAACGTAAGTCATCCGGACGTGATAAGAGAGATACACAAGGCGTATTTTGATGCGGGATCGAATATAGTTTGCACGAACACCTTTGGTGCAAACGTTCTTAAATATTCACCGGACGAGCTTGAGAGCGTAGTCAAAGCGGCTCTTGAAAACGCGTTTGCGGCAAGAGAGGAAAGCACCTCGCCTCAGGAAAAGTTCGTCGCGCTCGATATTGGACCGCTCGGCAGAATGCTTGCCCCGTACGGTGACCTCGATTTCGAGGAGGCAATTGCCGTCTTTTCCGAGACGGTAAAGCTGGGCGCGCGTTACGGTGCCGATCTTATCTTTATCGAGACCTTCAGCGACAGCTATGAAACGAAGGCGGCAGTACTTGCCGCAAAGGAAAACAGCGATCTTCCCGTTTTCGTGTCGAACGCTTATGGAGAAGACTCCAAGCTGATGACGGGCGCATCCCCCGCTGCTATGGTCGCACTTCTCGAGGGACTCGGAGCGGACGCTATCGGAGCAAACTGCTCAAGAGGTCCAAAGGCGCTTGAGGGGGTTGTCTGCGAGTATCTGAAATATTCGTCGCTGCCCGTTATTTTCAAGCCCAACGCAGGACTTCCGCGCGTTGAAAACTTAAAAACCGTTTACGATCTTTCTGCCGAGGATTTTTCACTTGAGGTAGAAGAGCTTGTCAAAAAGGGCGTGCGCGTCGTCGGTGGATGTTGCGGAACCTCTCCGGAATATATTGCTAAAACGGTAAAGGCGTGTACTGACATCAAGGTGCAGACAGTTGAAAAGAAGAATATTACGGCGGTGTCCTCTTATACTCACGCGGTAGTGTTCGGAGAAAAGCCGATACTTATAGGCGAGAGGATCAATCCTACGGGCAAAAAACGCTTTAAGGAAGCGCTGAAAAGCAACGATGTAAACTATATTCTGAAAGAGGGACTCGATCAGCAGAGTGCGGGTGCGGAAATACTTGACGTAAACGTTGGTCTGCCCGAGATCGACGAGCGCAAGATGCTTACGAGCGTTATGAGCGAGCTTCAGGCGGTCAGCGATCTTCCTCTCCAGATAGACACCTCAAACGGGGATGCAATGGAAAAGGCACTTCGCCGATATAACGGAAAAGCGATGATAAACTCGGTGAACGGCACGAAGGAAAGCATGGACCGCGTTTTCCCGCTTGCAAAAAAGTACGGCGGACTGATCGTTGCCCTCACGCTTGACGAAAAGGGAATACCCGCTCTCGCCGAAGAGCGTCTTGAAATAGCAAAAAAGATACTTTCAGAGGCAGAGAGCTACGGAATTGACAAAAAAGATATTATTTTCGATCCGCTCGCGCTTACGATAAGTGCAGATCAAAACGCCGCAAAGGAAACCCTGCGTGCGGTAAAAATGATAAAAGAAGAGCTTGGCTGTCACACCTCACTCGGTGTGTCAAACGTCTCGTTTGGACTACCGAACAGAGATTTTATAAATTCGACCTTCTTTGCTCTCGCTATGCAAAACGGACTTTCCGCGGCGATAATGAACCCCTATTCGCTTGAGATGATGAAGGCGTACAGAAGCTATCTTGCGCTCTCGGGAATGGATGAAAACTGCGGTGACTATATCACTTTTGCTCAAAGTGTAAGCGTTGAGACGCCTACCTTGACGACCGTTTCGTCGCAGACGAAGGATGCGTCTTCGGAAAACACGCTCCGTGCGGCTATAATAAAGGGTCTCCGCGACAGTGCGGCAAGTATCAGCCGCGAGCTGCTTCGGGAGAAGGACGGACTTGACATAGTAAACGGCGAGATAATCCCTGCGCTTGATACCGTTGGCGAGCAGTACGAGAAAAAGACGCTCTATCTGCCCCAGCTCCTTATGAGCGCAGAGGCGGCAAAGGCGGCGTTTGAGCAGATCAAGGCAGCTATGCCGAGCGGTAAGGCGGCAACGAAATGCCCGTTTGTCATAGCGACCGTTAAGGGAGATATACACGATATAGGCAAAAACATCGTGCGCCTTATTCTTGAAAATTACGCGTTTGACGTATGCGACCTCGGTCGTGACGTTCCTCCGTGTGAGATAGTAAACAAGGTACTTGAGCTCAATGCGCCCCTCGTGGGACTCAGCGCGCTTATGACGACTACCGTTCCCGCAATGGAGGAAACGATAAAGCTTCTGCGTGAAAAAGCCCCGTTTTGTAAGATACTCGTAGGCGGCGCGGTGCTTAATGAGGAGTACGCAAAGCTCGTTGGAGCAGATAAATATGCGCGTGACGCGATGGAAGCGCTCAGATATGCAGACGAGGTGTTTGAGTCTGTTAAAAAATAATCGGTGATTTTTATGAAGAAAAAGATTTTCATAATTTCGGGGATCTTTTTGCTCGCTGTTGTGGCGGTGCTTGCCGTGGTTTTTATTACGCGAGACGAGAAGACCTCTGATATTTCCATTGATATTAACGATACCTTGCCCGACGGTAACGGTAAAAAAGCGACCGTGATTCTTCTTGGCGGCCAGTCCAACGCTTCGGGTTGCAGCTTTGACGAGTATCTTAAGAAAAACGTCTCAAAAGAGAAGTACGCTGAGTACGAAAACGGATTTGATAACGTTTATATCAACTATCACGTGACAGATTCAAACGTATCCGGCGGCTTCGTTAAATGCGCGGTTCGTCAAGGAGAGCTTGGAGAGCGTTTCGGCCCCGAGCTCGGACTTGCCGAGAAGCTTCACGAGCAATATCCCGAAAAAACGTTTTTTATTATAAAATGCGCGTGGGGCGGCTCCAACCTTTTCAGGCAGTGGCGTTCGCCATCGTCAATGGGCAAAACGGGAGAGATGTACGCGTATTTTGATGCATTCGTAAAAACGAGTTTGCAGTATCTTGACAGCAAAAATTATGACGTAGAGATAGCGGGTATGTGCTGGATGCAGGGTGAATCGGATTCGGTTTCCAAAGAAAGCGCCAAGGATTACGCGAAGAATCTGAAGAAATTTATAAAAGACGTTCGCAAAAGCTTTGAAGAGTATGCACCCGGTGGCGGAATTGCTTTCGTTGACGCTTACATAGCGGATAATCCGTCGCTTTGGACGTACTGCGACGTAGTCAATGAGAAAAAGCGAGAGGTTGCCGAGCTTTCAAGTATCAACACCGTTGTTGATACCGGATCGCTCGTCTGTTCTGAAGAACCCGAGAACGAGCCGGACATCCCACACTACGATTCAATGAGCGAGATAAAGCTCGGACATCTGTTTGCTGAACAGATAATGAAATTTATAGGATAAAATAAAAAAGCAGAGACCGAAATCCGGGATGTTCTTAGCAGATAAATAAGATAGGGGTATGGGCGCATCCCGATGCATTTGTAAAACAAATGCGAAACCGGCGATAAAACAGAAGGGAGAGTCATGCGGAAGCAAAATTCCGTAAGACTCTCTCTTTTTCTGCTGTCTATGAGTGATATTCTTTGCTTTCGCAAAGAGTGATATTGCCCTTGCGGGCAGTGATATTGTTCGGTTACGCCTCACAGTGATATTCTATTCGCCTCAAAAACTCGCGAAGCGAATACCACTCGGAGTGAGCCGAATATCACTGCGTAGCAATATCACTCGCCGCAGGCGAATAGAACCGGCGTGATACTCCGATAAGAGCATCACGCCAAAAGGTCTCTGCTTTTTTATGCCGCGTCATTTATACGAATGACCGCAACGCTCACGTCGTCCGCGCGGTCTTTTTCTTTGACGGCACGTGAGTATATCTCCCTTGCGGTTTCCTCGGGGGACGATTTTGCACAAGATATTATCACCTCGGGTACCCAAAGGGCGTCCTCGAGACAATGTGCAACTCCGTCACTCATCATTACCACGAGGTCTCCGCTCTGAAGCGTCATTTTGATATTTTCTGCGTTTATCTCTCGCGTGATACCGAGGGGCATCGTGCTTGCATCTATCTTGAACAGATTTCCGTTTCTCAGGATATAGGAGGCGGCAGCACCGCATTTTACGAAAGTCCCCTCGCCCGAGAGCTCGTCAAACTCAAAGAGATCTACCGTGCAGTGGCACTCCTCCGAGCGCGAGCGAATGAAATTTGAGAGCATTTTCATAGTCACGTTCTTGAAATTTCCGGCGGACAGCATCTTTTCTATAAAAAGTGCGGATATTTCGGCACATTCGGCGGCGCGCGGTCCGCTTCCCATACCGTCGCAGATCATAGCGTAGCTTAGCTTCAAATCGGAGCGGAAGGTACGTATCACGTCTCCGCTTTCCTTTTCATCCTTCTTTTTGCCTGCAATGGTAAAGCTGTCGGTAGTAAAGCGCTCCTTGCTTTCAAGAGTCATCGTGACGTAGTCTCCGTCGAAAACGAATTTCGGATCGTCGAGAAACAGTCCGGTCTCGTCGCTGAGTGCTTTTTTTATCTCGGCCGAGGTGACCGCAAGCGTACCGATGTCTATTCCCGAGGCAACGAGCGTCTTTTTGCGCTTGCCCCAAGCGCCCCACGCGCAAGAGCGCACCCCAAGAACTCCGAGTGTTTCCGAGGCGCGCTTTGCAAGCTCGTCGTCAGACTCGAATTCCTTGTCGCTCTCATGCACCGCGTCTCGAAGAAGCTCGGACATTGCCTCGTAATCGAGCGCGAAAAGCTCGGTCTTATCGCGCTTTACAGCACTCTCGAGCAGCTCTGCCGTACCTGCGTTAAGATCGGATATTATTCTTTCAACGCTTCGACAGCGTTTTCTGAATTTCTCGTCAAGATCCTCGCGCGCAAGCGTACCGCCCACGCGTATCTTGTTAACTATTGCATCGACCGTCTCGGAGCTTTCCTCGTAATCCTTTTGCCAGCATAATACGTTCAGCGGACAGTGACGGCAATGCTTGCTTATTACTGCGTTGCACATCTCTCTTATCTCGTAGGTGTACGGATGTCTGTGCGAGTCCGACATTTTCAGAAAGGTGGTGGCAAGCGCGTCAAATGATTCTGACATAGCGGATAGCCGGTTTCTCTCGCTCGTCCGCCTTTTTTCTTCCGCAAACCTTTGCTCAACGCTTTCGTGGACTCCCGAAAAGAATTTGAAGGAGGGAAGCACCGAGCTTTTTGCAAGCGGCCAGAAGATCACGGCGGTAAAAAGTATATTGCCCGCAAGAGGGAGCAGAGCAGACACGCCGCCCGTATAAAGAAGCATTATAAAGGTAAGTACGGACGAGATAAATACCGATGCGCCGATGCCTACCGTCCGCAGAGCGCCCGACACCATACCGAGTACGGCAAAGGCGGGTGCGACCAAGGGATCAAAGGCAAGTCCGCAAATTATTCCTACCAGCGTTCCGCGTAGAAATCCGTTCGTCCAGGACGTATAGAAAACTATAAAGGATACTGCAATGGCGGCAAAGGACAGCCCGAAGAATACGTGCTCGCGAAGTGAGTAAACGAGCACGAAAAGAAGCACGCACACCGAAAAGTCACGCAGAGTTGAGGAGACGTTTCTGCCGAGCGCACAGCGAAAAGCTGCCGTGAAAATGGGGATCGACGCCGTCATAAAGAGCATTGCGAAAACCGACTCGGCAGAAAAGCGCATAGATATTACGTTTCCAAGACCGAGCGCAAATCCGGCGAGCGTGCCGATAAGACATCTTAAGGTGAGATTTTCTTCAAAGCTTTTTACGGAAATGCTCGCGTCCGCATTTGACGACAGCACGAGCCGTGCTCCGAGAGTTACCGTGTAAGCGATAACGCTTGCGGCGACCGCTTCGCCCGATACTATCGCGCCTGCGAGTGCACCTATGTAAACGAACACCGTTCCCGCGTACCCCGATGCACAGATAAGCGCGAGAGCAAACGGACGGCAGTTATAGAAAATCTTTGCACCCGCAAACAAAAATCCGAGTATGCCGAAGAAGAGCGAAAAGGCGACTCGCCTCTTTATTCGGTAGCTTTCGCTGACGTTCGCGTTTTCGGCCGCCTTTCCGAGCACGAGCTTGTCCTGTTCCTGTCCCAAAGTACCCAAAAACGAAAGCGTTGCCTTTTTTACACCGCGGAGTCGGTCGGAGACCTCTTTGTAAATCCGCCTTAACAGTTTATTTGCCCGATTGTACGTATTATTTTGCATTTTTTCGATTCCTTTCGATTTTTACGAGATTTGTGTTTATTATTTTACAATATCCGCGTTAAATAAAAGGTCGAAAGAGAGATGGCGCGAAAAATAAGTTTTGGACGGTTTTTATCGCAGAGAGCACTAAAAGAGCGCTTTTTACGGTAAAAGGCAGAAAAAGCAAAGGTAAAAAAGTGCGAACGTCAAATTTTTTGCATAAAAGGGAAACAAACGGCAAAAATAAGAAGGACAAATTCAAAAGAAAAAGGAAGGATTAGTTTCAAAAATGAACGATCGATTCAAATTCTCAAGCAAAAAAATGTCGGCGGTGCTGTCGATATCCCTTGCGGTTATACTTGCCGTTACGGTAACGGTCCTGACCGTTGCCCTTGCGCTTCAGAGCGCTCCCGAGCCGACGCCTCTCCCCGATGATACCCCGAGTGATCAGCAAACGCCCACACCTATCCCCGACGACGAAAACAACGCAAACAATAAGGAGGATGAGCCCAAGGATCCTCCGATCGAAAAGCCGGACGACGAAAACGGCAAAAACGATCAGGAAACGGTAGTGCCGGTACCCGACAAGCCCGTTTGGACGACTCCCGTTGAAGGATACCTCTTCAAGGGACACAGCGATGAGGAGCTCGTATATTCGCTCACTCTCGGAGATTACCGTACGCATAGCGGAATAGACGTTTCGGCAGAGGCGGGAAGCGAGGTAAAATGCTGCCTTGACGGTACGGTCGAGGGTGTTTTCTACGATCCTATGATGGGATACTGCGTGAGTGTTGCTCACGAAGGCGGTATGGTTTCCTGTTATAAAAACCTCGGCGAAAATATTCCCGAGAGCGTAAAGGAAGGCGCAAAGATAAAAAGCGGCGAGGTGATCGGCTACGTTGGCGAGAGTGCAATGGTAGAATTTTCAGACGAAGCGCACCTCCATTTCGAGATACTTGTCAACGATGTTGCGATGGATCCTCTTGACTATATAAGCTACGCTGAAAATCCCGACGCGCCCGAAAATGAGTAAAAGAAAAACGGCTGTTTTACAGCCGTTTTTTACTTTTTATTTTATATTCATAGTTCCTTCTACGTATCCTGAGGTGTTGGGAAGATCCACCATGGAAAAATGGCTTCCCGGATTAAATACGTCAAGCGACAGAGTCATTTTGAGATCCTTTTGCTCGCCGTTTTCAGTCCCCGAAACGTTAAAGGAAAGTGCGTATTTCACGAAATAACCGTCAAAATCCGTGGAAAAGCTGATATCGACGTTACCGCCGATCGTATAGCCCGCCTCGAGCGCGTGCGAGGAATACAGCTCAAATATGGAATAGAGCTTGTCTTGTTCGCTTTTTTCCAGCTTCGAGACGTCAAGAGAAAGTACGAAATCACTTCCGCCGTCAGAATTGTCTGCAATCTTCTCGCCCGACACGCTCGGCAGGGAAAGAATTATGCCTTGGAGCGTGGGGTACTGCTTTTCAAACGCTTCTTGTGACAAGGTGTGCTTCATTTTGCTTTTTTCCAGCGTCTGATACATCACGCCGTTTTCGTAGTGGTGGTATAGAACGGATTCGGTGATTCCGGCTTGTGTTTCCACCTTGAGCGTGCGCTCGGAATAAAACGACGTTTTTCCGTCTTTTCTGATCAGCTTGCAGAATACGTAGTACGGCTCGTTGTAATTCACACCGTCCGCCGTAACGCTACGCGAAAGCTCGAATTTTTGATAAGAAAGATCTCTCGTCAGTGCTACTGCGTCGCAGTAGGTCTGAAAAGCACCTTTTTCATCGCTCTCGTCCTTTTTGCACGAAAAAAGGCAGGACGCCATACAAAGCGCAAGTAAAAGAGATAATATTTTTTTCATAAGGATCATTTCTCGCTCAAAAGATTGCCGTAGTCGATAATTTCCTTATCGCCGTACTCTTCAAGATAAGCTTTGTCCATATAAGCGCCGAAAGTCTTTATAGCGCAAACTCCGAGAGATTTATAGAAATCAAAGTCTGCGTTCAGAACGTTCTCGTGGTAGGGAACCTTAATGAGCGGCAGTCTGCCCCATTTGGTGTAGAAGGATACGTCGAGCCAGTATTCGAGGATCTCTGCGTTTTCTGCGGGGAAGGTCTTGAAAAGATCCTTTACAGTCTCTGCGTGGACGGCGTTTTCTCCCTCGGTTATGGGAGTAAACATATCTCTGTGTATAGGCGCGTACTCTGCAAAAATGCCTTCGGGAACAGGTCTCGTGGGCGGAACTACCGCGTCGTGATATGCCAGATAGCAGAGCTCTGCCTTTTCGTCGTAGCGGCGCAGACCTTTAAGGATATATTCCGCCATTATAAGGTTTTGATCGGATGCGGAGAGCTTTTCGCACTCCTCGCAGTGGCACCAAGCGTCCTCGACGTCGTCTGTCCACAGATAATATCTGTGTCCCGTCTGTTTGAGTATCTTTGCAAGACCGTACGAACGATCTGCAACGATCTCAAGCGCCTCTTTTGACTGCAGGCAAAGATTATGGTCGTTTGCTCTCTTGCCATCCTTGTTTATTCTGAAATACTCGGGGTGAGCGTCGAAAAGGTCGCGAGGAAGCAGATAACGCAGAGCGTGAAGCTCGTGCTCAACGAGGATTCCCTCGGCTTCTACTTTCTCTATGAAAGCTCGTCCGTCGCGTTCAAGCCACTCAATATAATCCTCCATCGTGTTTTTGGTGGTTATAAAGTGGAGACCGAGCGTGTTGTATTTGCCTTTTTTGAGAATGTCTATCCACTCGTCGCAAACGTCGTGGAAACGGATGATAATACTTCTTTTAAGCTCGTTCATTTTTGAAATATCCTTTCGTTAAAGAGATTGTATCCAGCGGTGAGAAAGATCTACCCAGCTCGCCGCCTCGGGAATTACCTGTGTATTATGTCCGCACCAGGTTGCCTCGTTTGCAAGCGCAAAGCCGTGCGGGCCCTTCGGGAAAACGTGAAGCTCGAAGGGAAGCTTGTTTTTTGCGTATTCCAGCGTAAGTAAAAGTGCGTTCGATACGGGTACCGTGCCGTCGGTCGAGGTGTGGAACACGAACAGGGGAGAGGCCGTCTCGGGATTTACGTGATTTTCAAGCGAATAGAGCTCGAGCTCCTCGTCGGAAACGTCGGTCTTGCCGTGGAGACGTTGGAAGGACGCCGGGTGAGATACCCACCTTTTTCCCGATACTACGGGGTATCCGAGTATTATGCCGTTTGGACGGTTTGAGCCGAAGGCAATACCCGTGGTCTCGTATATTTCGGGCAGATCCCACATAAGTCCGAGCGAGCCGGCAAGGTGTCCGCCCGCTGAAAATCCAACTGCAAATATGCGATCGGGGTTTACGCCGTATTCCTCGGCGTGCTCTCTGACGTAGCTCACACCAAGCGAAGCGTCGCAAAGCGATCTTGGAAATCTTGCTTTATCCTTGACCGAATAATTAAGAACGAATGCGTTATAGCCCTTTGCCAGATACGCAAGCGCGATCATTTCACCCTCGCGGTCTGCACAGACGTTGAAATATCCGCCGCCCGGTATAATGAACATCGTATCTCTCGCCTTGGTGGGGACTGCGTTTTTTATATCGTTCACGTACGCGGTAAGCGTTATGTCGGGATCGTCTGCTCTGAGTGATATTTTTTTAATTACCATAAGCAAAATCCTTTCGTCGATAGAGTTTACTAATTATACCATTTAAGGCGGATAAAATCAATAGTTTTTATAAAAAAAGAAGTCGCTTGATTTAAGCGACTTCCTAATTTGTTATTCTGCGGAATGGTCGTGGCCCTCGTGCTCGTCCTCTGCTTCCTCATCGGAAATGGTGAGAGTGATCGAACCGTCCTTTACACCCTCGACGTAGTTGTCAAGATAATCGTAGTTGTACTTGATTCTTGCCTTACCGGGCTGAATAGCGTAAAGTGAAAGAACGATGATGGCGAAAATAATGCTGATCACGACGGTGACCTTGCTGAGCTTTTTGTCAATGGTCTTGCCCTTGCTCTTGCCAAAGAAGGTCTCTGCGGTACCTGCGATAGCACCCGAAAGACGGGCGTTCTTGCTGCTCTGGAAGAGAACCGATACGATAAGGGCGATAGAAAAGATAATGAGTGATACTCCGATAATGATTTCCATTATATAATCCTCCTGTTTACGGACTGTGTTTTGTAAGGAATGACCGCGTAAAACAAACAAGCGGTCAAATAAAATGGGCCATCAGGGATTCGAACCCCGGACCAACCGGTTATGAGCCGGTAGCTCTGACCAACTGAGCTAATGGCCCTTACAAGGAAAATTTCCGCGTGCTCCATAGTATAACATAAAAATACCGCTTTGTCAATACAAAAAAGAGCAAAAAGCAAAATTTTTTGAAAAATGTACGAAAATAGTTTCCTTATATATAAGGTATAGGTCTGTTTTGACTTAACGTTTCGGGAAAAGCTTTCTGAAATTGTTATAAAGAACGTCCTCGCGCTCGCTTTCTGAAAGGGGTAGCTTCATAAATCGCGCAAGCTCGGTCTCTGCATCCCACATGGGAAAATCGGTTCCGAACATAAATCTGTCCGCTCCGAAATGCTCGATAAGCTCCATTGCCTTGTCCGTTGAGATAAAGTCGAGCGAGCTGGAGGTGTCGAAATAGACGTTCGTGTCTCTGGGCAGGCAGTCGAGCTTGTCCCAGCATCGGTATCCTCCGAAATGTGATGCTATTATCGTCATCTCGGGGAATTTATTTGCCACGTTTGCGATCTTTTGCGGAGCGGTGTAGTCGTATCTGTCGTCCCCTGCGTGGAAGAGCACCACCATATCGCGTTTTGCAATTTCGCGGTACATATCCATGGCGCGCGGATCGTCTATATCAAATCTTTGGAAATCGTTGTGAAATTTAACTCCGACAAGACCGAGCTCCTTTGCACGGTCAAGCTCGTCGGGAATGCCATCGAAATCCACGTGCATAGCGCACAGACCGACGAATTCTATGTCGCTGCCGTCGTTTGCCTTCTTGCATTCTGCGGCAATAAAATCGTTTATGCTGACTACCTGTGCCGCGGTCGTGGCGGCAGAGCAGACCAGACAGCACTCGGTACCTATTTTTCTTTCGTTTTCGCACAGCAGCTCAACGTCTGCGGGAAAAGCCATTTCGATGCCGTAAAAATCGCCTATGGCCTTGGACGCCTTTTCGGAGATCTTGTGCGGGAAAATATGTGTGTGTGCATCGGCGATCTTCATAATATCTTGCCTTTCGTGCTTTTAGAAAATAATTTGTGCAAAAAACAATCGGCAGATCAAACTCTGCCGACTGCTTCTTCGTTTTTAGCGGTTTGCCTCAATGTAATCGCACAGGTCACCGACCGTACGAAGGTTGGGGAACTCCTCTTCGGGAACAGCAACTGAGAACTGCTCTTCAACCACCATGAGGATCTCCACGATGTCGAGTGAATCGGCGCCGAGGTCTTCCATTATATCAGCGCTTCTCTCGATGCTTTCGACTTCTACGCGCAGCTGCTTTGAGAGTATCTGCGTAAGTTCTTCGAAAATATTCATAAAATAAGTATCCTTCCGAATTGTTGTGCCCGCGCCGAGAACGGCTGTCGGGGTTTTCGTATGAATGGGCAATGCGTTTTGCACACAGTTACCTCCGTTATTATATATGATTTTGGAAGAAAAATCAATAGTGAATTCACACAAAAACGGGAATTTTAACACATTATTCACAGAAATAATGAACAAAAAGGCAAAAAATGGAATAAAATGTCAGTTTTCGGGCGTGATCTCGAACTGCGAGTTATAGAGCGCCGCATAGATTCCGTTTGCCGCAAGCAGGGTTTCGTGGTCGCCCTTTTCGATTATTTTACCCTTGTCCATAACGATTATGGTGTCTGCGTTTCGTATGGTCGAGAGTCGGTGAGCGACGATTATACACGTGCGGTCTCGCATTGCTGCATCCATTGCAGTATGCAAAAGTGCCTCCGTGCGCGAGTCAACGTTTGAGGTTGCCTCGTCGAGGATAAGAAATGGGGTATCGAGCAGAATCGCACGCGCTATGGTGATAAGCTGCTTCTGTCCTTTTGATACGTTTGATCCGTTTTCGTCTATTACCGTGTCGTATCCATCCGGCAAGCTTTCGATAAAATCGTGGACCTTCGCCGTTTTTGCGGCGGCGATTATTTCCTCACGGGAGACGCTGTCCCGACCGTATGCAATGTTATCGGCAATAGTACCGCCGAAGAGCCAGGTGTCCTGAAGCACCATTGCAAACGAGCGGCGCACGTCCGACATAGGAGCTTTCTTTGTGTCTGTGCCGTCAAGAAGGATCCTGCCGCTGTCCGGATCGTAAAAGCGCATAAGAAGATTTATTATAGAGGTCTTTCCGCAACCGGTGGCTCCTACGAGTGCAACAGTGCTGTGGCGAGGCGCGTCTATACTTATATTGTGAAGAACGGTAGTGTCCTTGACGTAAGCAAAGGTCACGTCGTCTATTTTCAGATCGCCGTTTTCGGCACTTCCGCTTTCGGAGAGCTTTTCGGTGGCGTCCGCGTCGCGCATCTCGCACTCCTCGTCAAGCAGGCGGAAGATTCGCGAGCCCGCGGATATTGCCGACTGTATGTCGCTGACGATGTTTGCGACCTCGTTTATCGGTCCCGAAAATCTGCGCGCATACTGTATAAAGGAAGAAAGCGCTCCGATAGTGAACATAGCACCCGCCGCAGATGAACCTGTTTTTATATAGATAAGAACTCCGAACATTCCGACGAGGGAAAGGGTGACGTTATTTATAAAGTTTACCGACGGACCGAGTATGCACGCCTGATAATCGGCGTTTCTCTCTGCTTCTACCGCCTCGTCGTTATATTTGTCAAAGCGGCCTATCATAGTTTTTTCCTTTGAGTAGGCGCGGATAGTCTTTTGTCCCGAGAGCATTTCTTCTGCGTAGCCGTTAAGCTCGCCGTACTTTCTTGATCTGTACGAGAACAGCGGGCGTACCTTTTTAACTCTGTATCTTGAGAAAAATACGAGTGCGGGTACGGTTACGAGGAATATTAGCATAAGTATCGGTGCGATGGAAAACATCTGATATGCACAGAAAACTACGGTTATGATGCCCGAAAAGATATGTATAAGGTCGTTTGAAAGGGACGCGTTCACCGTGTCTATATCATAGGTCAGACGGCTGACGATATCGCCCGACTGATTTTTGTCGAAATAACCTACGGGCAGGTCACACAGATGCTCGAAAACATCCTTTCTCATACGGTAGGTAACGCTCTTGCTGAGCGAGATCATAATTACCGAGAGAAGATACGAGAGCCCTGCGGATACGGCGTAGAAAAGTACCATTAGTCCCGCATATTTAAGCACGCCGTCCAGTCCGTTACCCTCGCCGATGGAGTCTATTGCCCGTCCCGAAAGCAACGGACCGAGAAGGGAAAGAAGATTGGAGGTTATCATAAGAACGCTTGCTATAATGAGCGTTCCCTTGTATTTAAGAAGATACTTCAGTATTCGCACTATGACCGATTTTTTCGACATTTTCACACCGTCGTCGTTTGACGGAGTGCGCGAGAAGTTTTTGCCGTGGAAGCCTCTATCCAAGGTAAACACCTCCCATCTGCGCCTTTGCGGTCTCTCTGTAATACTCGCAGGAGAGCAGAAGCTCCTCGTGTGTACCTGCGCCGACGAGCTTCCCGCCGTCGAGTACGATGATGTGGTCTGCGTGCATTATCGAGCTGACGCGCTGTGAGACTATAATAGTAGTGGTATTCTTGAAGTTTTCGTGTATGGCACGGCGCAGCGCGGCGTCGGTCTTGTAGTCAAGCGCGGACGAAGCGTCGTCGAGAACGAGTATCTCGGGATCGCCTGCCATTGCCCTTGCAAGGGTGAGACGCTGCTTCTGACCTCCGCTGAGATTTGCGCCTTTGATGTCGAGCATATAGTCGGCGCCCTCGCTGTACTGATTTACAAATCCCGCCTGTGCAAGCGAAAGTGCTCTTTCAAGCTCGCCGTCGCTGATATCACGACCGAAAACTACGTTTTCTTTTATTGAATCCTTGAACAGAAAATCGTTCTGGAAAACGCTTCCGAAGCGGAGGCGAAGCTCCTCGGTGGGCATATCCTTGACGTTTATTCCGTCTATTTTGATCTCGCCCGACCCGGCGTCGTAAACACGCATAAGCAGGGAAATGAGCGTGCTTTTTCCGCTTCCCGTAGTACCGATTATACCGAGAGTCTGACCTTTTTGAAGCGAGAACGATATATTTTCAAGAACTTGCTTGTCACCGTAAGAAAACGAAACGTCGGAAAATTCGATGTGGGGAGCGTTTTCCTTTACGCGCGGCTCGTTTGTATATTCTTCCACCCACAGAGAGGGTTCGGAAAAGAGAACGGCGTTTATTCGCTTCATTCCCGCCGCGCCGCTCGAATAGCTGACGAAGATACGGGTGACCATTATCATAGCGTTAGAGATTATCGTGAAATAACTGATAAATGCAATAATGTTACCGACAGAGCTTTTTCCGCCCTCGATAAGTGTGGCTCCGACCACGATGACCGCCGAAAGACCGACGTTGAGAAAAAGACTTATAAGCGGATTTGTTGCCGCAACCGTCATATTTGCCTTCTTTTCGCGGCGGATCGCCTCTTTGTTTACCTCGTCAAAGCGCTTTTTTTCGTACTCGCTTCGGCAGAGTGCCTTGATTATGCGGATGCCCGACGTGTTTTCGCGCACTACTCTTGTGAGCTCGTCGGTTGCCTTATGCTGATCGTCGTATAAAGGTATGCTCTTTTTCGTTATTGCTACCGTAAAAAAGGCAATGAAGGGAAGGGTACAGAAAAGTGTGAGAGTCAGGCGCGGATCCTGAATGGACGTTATAATAAGTCCGCCTATAAAAAGGATCGCCGCGCGGATCGACATACGCTGCATTACGTTTATCATTCTCTGGACGTTGTAGGTGTCGGTCGTAAGTCTTGATTCAAGCGAGGAGATAGAGAACTCGTCTATCTGAGATGCGTCAAGATAGGATATCTTCTCGAAAAGATCGTGTCTTATCGCTCTTATGCAAAGGGAAGACACCTTTGACGCCGAGCGGTTTGCAAGAACGTTGAAAAGAAGCGCGCAGAACGAGCAGGCGATCATAAGAACGCCGAAAAAGACGACCGCCCGAATGTTGCCCGTCGGGATCACGTCGTCTATCATTATTGCAAGAAGCCAAGGAATAAAAAGATCCATGACCGTGCCGATGACCTTTATCGTAAGCGCACCGGCGATCCGCTTTTTGTGCGGAGCGAGATAACGAAACAGATTTTTCATTTTTCTTGAAAAACTTTTTGTAAAAAGCTTTCCCAAACCCCTTCAAAAACTTTACCGGAATAGTTTATCTTGCCCCGATTATAACACAAAAAAGACCAAAGCGCAAGTGCTTTATTCCAAATATCTTGTTTGTTTGCTTTATTGTCCTATTTTGTTATAATAATTGTAATATTTATCGAATTTGCTCTTGAAAAACGTAAAAGTACGTGATATAATGAAGTAAATACAGTATAAATAGCATTTTACAGGAGTTTTTGACATGAAAAGACTGACTGCGTTACTTTTAGCGTTGATGCTGTTACTAACCTGTTGCAGCGCTCCCGTTGAAGATCTGTTCGACGGAGCTGACTCTGATCAAAATATAAATGCGGGATACACGAACTATTCTCCGCCTGACATCGAAGACGGGGATGCGCAAGGTGATTTTTTCGGCGACATTGAGACGGAGATAGATCGACCCGAGAACGGCAAACCTACGGTGGAAGATCCCAACGAGGATAAACCCACGGTGGAAGATCCCAACGAGGATAAACCCACGGTGGAAGATCCTAACGAGGACAAACCCACGGTGGAAGATCCTAACGAGGACAAACCCACGGTGGAAGATCCCAACGAGGACAAACCCACAGTGGAAGATCCCAATGAGGACAAACCCACAGTGGAAGATCCCAATGAGGACAAACCCACGGTGGAAGATCCTAACGAGGACAAGCCCACGGTGGATCAGCCCAACGAGGACAAGCCCACGGTGGATCAGCCCAACGAGGACAAACCCACGGTGGATCAGCCCAACGAGGACAAACCCACGGTGGATCAACCTAACGTGGATAAACCCACGGTGGATCAACCCGAGACACCGGAAATATCCCACGATTATAAGGCAACCGTAACTGCGCCTACCTGCAAGAGCGAGGGATATACGACCTACACCTGCTCGATATGTGGGGACTCGTACGTGACCGATCGGGTTTCAACCGTTCCGCACAATTACAAATCAACGGTAACTGCACCCACTTGTGTGAAGAGCGGTTACACCACGTACACCTGCACGGTTTGCTCTACCTCTTATACCTCAAACACGGTAGCTGCGACAGGTCACAACTGGAAGGCGGCTACGACGTCTGCGCCCAAAACCTGCACAACCTGCGGTGCGACCGAAGGAAGTAAGCTGCCCTCGACCGATTCGTCAAGCTCTTCATCCGGTTCCTCCTCGTCAAGCTCTTCATCCGGTTCCTCTTCGTCAAGCTCCTCGTCCGGATACAGCGAGAAGCTTTACGTAAGCTACATAAACGTAGGACAGGGAGACAGCATTCTCATTAAAGTCGGTGACTGTGACATTCTTATCGACGCGGGTACGTCAAGCTACGGCTCTACCGTTTCAAGCTATCTGAAGAGTCAGGGCGTTGACGATATTGAGCTTCTGATAAATACCCACCCCGATTCTGACCATTGCGGCGGACTGACCGCGGTTCTTAACAGCTTTGTGGTCGAGCAGGTGTGGATCTCTCCCAAAACGAGCACGACTACGGTTTACAAGAACTTTATCTCCGCGGTAAATAGCGAGGGTCTGACCGCTAAAAAGCCGACGGTGGGAACCGTTTATAAATACGAATATCTGACACTTACCGTTCTTTATGCATCAACGGGCTCCGATTCCAACAACTCGTCTATCGTGACGATGCTTGAATACGGCAGCTACAAATTCCTCTTTACCGGAGATGCGGGCGAAGAGGTTGAAAACAAGCTCGTAAGCTCGGGCGCAAACCTCAGCTGTGACGTTCTTAAAGTCGGACATCACGGCAGTAAGTATTCAAGCACGGCGTCGTTCCTCAGTAAAACGGGCGCTGACTACGGCGTAATTTGCGTAGGAAGCAATTCTTACGGACACCCCACGGCCGATGCGCTTAGCAGACTTTCGTCTGCGGGAATAACCGTTTACCGTACGGACAAGGACGGAAACGTAGTATTCTCCACCAACGGCGCGACCTTGACTCTGCCGGGAGGCGGAACGGTCAGCGGCGGATCCGGATCGGGCACGTCCTCTGGCGGAAGCTCGTCGGGAAGCACCTCCTCGGGCTCGTCCTCAAGCGGTTCTTCGTCCTCATCTACCGAGTATTTTATCGGTAACACCGAGACTAAAGTGTTCCATCTTCCCACCTGCGGCAATCTTCCCGCGGCATCCAAGCGTAACACGATGTATAATTATTGGTGGATAATCAATATTGCCGGATATACGCCCTGCGGACGTTGTCTGAAGAATTATTCGGGTGGCGGCAGCGAAAGTACTACGAGCTATATTGCTAACACCGAGTCTAAAGTATATCACTTGTCCACGTGTAGTTATCTGCCTGCGGCATCCAAGCGTGAGGTAATATACAGTACTGCGGGATACACGCCTTGCGGACACTGTATAAAGAAGGCGACTTCAACGAGCGATACGTCCGGTGGAGACGTCGGAGCGGTTCAGCTCCTTTCGTACGCCTACGTATCGGTATCGTCCAAACGCGAACTGCTTGTTGTGGTATAGAACAATAATAAAAAACAAAACGCACTCCGAAAGCGGAGTGCGTTTTTTACGTTTGAGATTCTGCCTTAGTCAGTTACGTAAGGAAGAATAGCGATTACACGAGCACGCTTGATGGCGATAGCCAGCTCACGCTGGTGCATAGCGCAGGTGCCGGTAACACGTCTGGGGAGGATCTTGCCTCTGTCGGACGTGAACTTGCGGAGCTTTGCTGCATCCTTGTAATCTATGAAGTTTGCGGTCTTGTCAGCACAGAACTGGCAAACCTTTTTTCTCTTGCGATTTACGTTCGGGCGAGCGGGCTTTGCAGCAGGAGCTGCCTGAACTTCCTTTTCGTTATCCATGTTATGAAACCTCCTTAATTATTGGTGTCAGAACGGGAGATCGTCGTCGTTCGGGATGTCTTCGAATCTCGGAGCGTCTGCGTCCTGAGTGGAAAACGACGGTGCGCCGTAGCTTTCCGGTGTGTACTGCGCATTACCGCCCCTTGCCGCAGGAGACTCACCCTTCGAATCAACGAAGTTGATCTCATCTGCAACTACGTCGGTGGCGTAGCGCTTCTGATTGTTTTGATCCGTCCAGGATCTCGTCTGGATGGAACCGATTACGCAAATCGAGCTTCCTTTACGGAAGAAACGGGAAACAAACTCTGCCTGGTTTCTCCAAGCGACGACGTTGATAAAATCTGCCTGCTGTGCGCCCTCTGCGGATGTGCGGCGGTTTACCGCTACCGAAAAAGTGCATACCGTAATACCCGAAGAAGTCTGTCTGATCTCGGGGTCAGCCGTGAGACGTCCGCCTATAATTACCTTATTGAGATTAAAGTTAGCCATTTTTATACCATCCTTTCAAGCAAACGGTAATGTTTATTCCCTTATTCGGGTTTTTTTACTACGATAGAACGCATAACGCCTTCAGTAATTCTGAAGATTCTCTCAAGCTCTGCAACGAACTTCGGCGAAGCGCTGAAATCCATCTGAACGTAGTATCCTTCGCTCATATCGTTGATGAGATAAGCGAGCTTTCTCTTTCCGATTTCCTTTACCTCGGGCGCCTCCGTATCGGATGCGATGAGGTCGGAAAACTTGGCGATGAGAGCAGCCGTTGCTTCCTCGGTAAGATTAGCGTTGAGGACGAATACGGTTTCATACTTGTTAACTGCTTTTTCCATTATTTACACCTCCCTATGGACATAAGACCGCAAGCTGATTTGAATTTTTATTTACCTGCGGTAAGGAGAAATGCCGCGCGATCTGCGTACGGTATCACAGACGTGTAACGACACTTCGAGACAGTATTCTAACATACTTTTTGACTTTTGTCAATAGTAAAACTGCCGTTTTTTTACTTTTTATATAATAAATTACATATAATACGCGATTTTTCAGAGATCGGCGCCCATCTTGAAGCTTTTCTGGTACTGCTTTGGCGTAACTCCGACCGTCTTTTTGAAGAGATTTATGAAATGTGAATCTGTCTCAAAGCCGCATTCGGCGCATACGTTCTTAACGGGTTCTCCACGGCGGAGCATAGCGCAGGCACTTGATATCCTCAAATTGTTCAGATAACGCAGCCAGGTCGTTCCCGTACTTTTTTTGAACATATCGCAAAAATAGTTTTTAGTATATCCGAAATGACCTGCTACCTCGTTAAGCAGGATCTTTCGTCTGTGATTTTGTTCGGTCCACGCAATTATATCGTTTATTGCGACGTCGTGTCCCGCGGTTGCGGGTGCGGACGGCTTCTTTTTTTCGCCTGTGGCCAGAGTGCGTATTATCGAGAGAACGCCGATAAGTGCCTCCGAAACGTCGTCGCTTTCCATTTTTTCGGCGCTCTGTGCGAATACCGAGTAATCGGTCTGCAAAGCGGTCGGATCTGCCACCGTCGCGCCGTACTGTGCAAACAGCGAATCCACGTCCAAAAACTTTCGCATCATTTCTATGTGAATTTTTATCACCGCCACCGTACCTTCGCTGTGCTGATATTCAAATGAATGTACCGTCATAGGAGCAATATAGAACACCTTTTGACCGCTCATATCGTATTTTACACCGTCGATATAAGCGCTTCCCGATATGTCTTTGCACACAAGGATCTCAATGGTTTCCGCATAGTGCGGAGTGGAGATCACCGCGCTGTCGTATCTCTGCCGTACGACGGTCCACGGACGCGATTTTTTGAATTCCTTGTGCTCGATAAGAGCTGTGAAAAGATTTTTCATAGAGCCGTCTCCTAAACAGATCGTTTTTTGTATTGTAGCACATAAATCGTAATATTGCAATACTTTTTCTGAAGATTGGGGTTTGAAGGTAGGAAAAACGCGTGATATAATCATATTAATAAAACTGCAAAAAGCAGAAAAAAGGAGATCAAAAATGGAAAAACTTAAGGTTGGTATCATAGGTTGCGGAGGCATTGCAAACGGAAAGCACATGCCCTCTATCAAGAAGGTCGCAAATCTCGAAATGGTCGCTTTTTGTGACATTATCGAGGAAAGAGCAATCAAGGCGGCAAAGGACTACGGCACACCGGACGCCAAGGTCTATACCGATTACAGAGAGCTGCTTAAGGATGAGAGCATAAACAGCGTAAGAGTTCTTACTCCGAACCGTCTGCACGCGCAGATAAGTATAGACGCAATGCGCGCCGGTAAGCACGTTCTTTGCGAAAAGCCGATGGCGGCTACCTACGAGGACGCAAAGCGTATGCTCGAGGTTCAAAAAGAGACGGGAATGGTGCTCACCGTCGGTTATCAGCATAAATTCGATCCCGACGTAATGTACGCAAAGGAAGAAGCAAAGAAAAACGCGTTCGGCGAAATGTATTTTGCAAAGGGTAACGTTATCCGTCGCCGCGGAGTACCCACTTGGGGAGTTTTTACAAGCAAAGCGGAGCAGGGCGGCGGATCGCTTATCGATATCGGAACGCACGTGCTTGATATCGTTCTCTACCTTATGGATAACTATAAGCCGAAATTCGTCGTTGGAACGACCTACGATAAGCTCAAGGGTCAGAAGGAGAGCGCAAACCCCTTCGGACCTTGGGATCCGGATAATTACGACGTAGAGGAAGCGGCGTTCGGATACGTCGTTATGGAAAACGGTGCGACTATAATTCTAGAAACGAGCTGGGCGCTCAACACTACGGACGTTTGCGGTGTTCGCTATATGGTTTGCGGAAGCGAGGGCGGAGCCGATAACTACGGCGGAAAATTCAAGATAAACGGAGTAAACAACAACAGACAGTTTATTCACACTCCCGACCTTGCGCCCGGTGGGGTTGCCTTCTATGATTCTAAGGAATCCTCTCCGACCGTGCTCGAGCAGATCGCCTTTACAAACGCTATACTCGGAAAGGGCGAGCTTGTAACAAAGCCCGAGGCGGCGGCAGTCGTTACCCAAATACTTGAGGGAATATACATCTCGGCGGAGACCGGCAAGCCCTACTATTTCCAAGACTAAAGGAGATGCGATCTTATGTTCAGAATAGCACTTTTGAGCCGTTGGCACGTTCATTCTCATAAGAATGATCAAAGATACGTTAAAGAGTTTTTAACTTTGCCCGACTGCAAGGTCACCTGCGTTTGGGACAAGGATGAAGATGTCGCCCGGGAGTGGGGAGAAGAATTTTCCGTTCCGTATTTCACCGATCTCGAAGAGGTGCTTTCACGGGATGACGTCGATGGCGTTCTCGTTACCTCTATGGCAAGCGAGCACAGAGAGATTTTTATTGCGGCGGCAGAACACAAAAAGCATATTTTTACCGAAAAAGTGCTTTCCTTCTCGCTTGAGGACGCCTATGCCATAAAGGAAGCCGTCGAGAGAAACGGCGTAAAATTCTGCATATCCTTCAACCGCCTTGCAATAAAGCAGCTTGCGTACGCAAAAAAGCTTGTTGACGAAAAGATCATCGGTGAACCGGTAGGATTTCGCTGCATGTGCGGACATAATCAGGGTATAGAGAACACTCTGCCGGAATATTGGTACGACCCCGACATCTGCGGAGGAGGAGCCATGATCGACCTTGGATTTAACTCTGCATATCTCGCAAGATACGTAATGGGAGATATAGAGTCGGTAAGCTCGAGCTTTTCCTACTCACTTATGAATAAAAAGGTTGAGGACAACGCATCGTGCAACGTACGTTTCGGTAGTGGCGCTATGGGGCTTATCGAGGCGACCTTTGATTCGCCTCTTCTCAGCGTTTTCGAGCTTGCCGTTTACGGCACGAAGGGCTCGTACTACGCTCGCTTTGGCGGAAACGACGTTGCGGAGCTTCGTCTCGCGGGTAAGCCGAG
The DNA here is from genome assembly GCA_015064385.1 of Oscillospiraceae bacterium. GTDB lineage: Bacteria > Bacillota > Clostridia > Oscillospirales > CAG-272 > SIG672. Next base: position 83,956 of record SVSI01000001.1, read on the forward strand.
CGAGATACTTGATATAAAGAATCTCCCGCAGTGCCTTAATTCTCCCGTCCGCACTTGGGTAGATGCCTGTGTGAACGGCGGATCAGACAAGGATTACGGTATAGATGCAGCCATCGATATGGTAAAATTTATGGTTGCGGCTTACGAGTCTGCTCGCCTTGACGGGAAGCGAATAAAAATATGAAAAAAGCACTCGTTACCGAGATAAGAAAAGCGTCATTTCACGACGGGCCGGGCGTGCGTACGGTAGTCTTTTTCAAGGGTTGCCCGCTCAGGTGCGCGTGGTGTCACAATCCCGAGTGTCTGTCATTTGAAAAGCAGATCCTATTTTATCCCGAAAAATGTGTGGGCTGCGGACTGTGCGAAAAGGGTTGTTATCTTGGTGCCAAAGTCCCTTGCGGCAGAGAAATGACCGCGGGTGAAATATTTGCCGAGATTCTCACGGACAAAGAATATTTCGGCGACGAAGGCGGAGTTACTTTCTCGGGCGGAGAGCCCCTCTCTCACTCGGAGATAATTTTAGAGCTTATTAAAAAATGCCACGATAACGGGATAAAATGTGCCGTGGAAACCTCGCTGTATATTTGGAACGAGGACATACTGCGTGCGTGCGATCTCGTAATGGCAGACTTTAAGATATGGGACTCGGCTACGCACGAAAGATACACGGGCGTCTCGAACGAAAGGATAAAAGAGAATTTTCTGCGCCTTGACACTCTCGGCGTTCCCGTCATCGTGCGTACACCCGTAATACCCGAGATCGATCAGGGAATAGATAAGATCTCCGAGTTTGTAAAAGAGCTGAAAAACGCCGTTTCCTATGAGCTGTTACCATATCATCCGCTCGGGAAATCGAAATACGATGCGCTCGGAAAAGCGTTTACCGAGTTTTCGGTGCCGAGCAAAGAATATATGAAAGGTCTTTCTGAAAAATATGTATTCGTACGAAAAAAGACTTGACGCAATGCGCCAAAAAAAGATAGAGCACACTCTTGCCAAAAGAAAACAGAACGGATTTACCGATCTTGATGATTTCGGTACCGTTCCGATATCGGAGGGATACTGCGTCACCCCGTGGTATAACAGCGAAAACGGCAGCTTTTACGGTCTTGACGGAATGAGTGAGAATTTTTGCCGCGTTATCGGTGCTCACGAGCCGTACGTTGACAAAAACGAGATGCTTTGCGGCAGATGGAGAGATATGCTCGTAAACTATCGCGGAGACGTTCACTATATGCCCGATTGGCTCAAAAACAATCTCAAAAATCTTGAATTTATCAAGAATGGAGCAAACGCGCAGTGGAGCAAGCGTTGGGACGAGCAGCGGTTTCCTTACGATCACCTCAAGGATGATCAGAAAAAGTACAACATAACGAGCGGAATAGATTCGGACGCGCATTTTGCGTGCGACTATCGGATCGGCTTTGAGCTTGGATTTGGCGGATTTCTTGAAAAAATAGAAAAATACCGCAAAATAAATCCCGAAAAGAAGGATTTTTACGACGCGGAGGAAAAATGTGTCCGTGCGATCATCGACTTTGTAAAACGTCACTGCGACAAAATAAAAGAGATGATAAACGAGGAAAAATCTCCGGAAATACGGGAAAATCTCGAGGATATGCTGAGGGTGAACGAGAATATAATCCTCGGCGCTCCAAAGACCTTTCACGAGGTCTGCCAGTGGACTGCGTACTTTAACTGTGCTTCCCGTATCTATACCAGAGACGGCGCGGGATTTCAGCTTGACACTCTGCTTTATCCATACTATGAGCGCGACAAGGCAGCAGGAATACTCGATGATGAAAAAGCAAAATTTCTAATAGCGAATCTGCTTCTTACGGATCCGCACTATTATCAGCTTTCGGGAGTTGACGAGAATGACAATGACATGACGAATCGGCTCTCCTATCTCATTCTTGACGCAGCGGACGCCATAAACGTTTCGTGCAATCTTACCGTAAGAGTACATCCGAACTGTGACCGAAAATTCCTTGAAAGAGCCGTCTTTTATCTTATGAAAAACAAAAACGGCTGGCCTCGGTTTGCAAACGACGAAGCGCTTTCAAAGGGATATATGCGAAACGGTATCGACAAAAAGACGGCAAGGGAAAGAATTGCCGTCGGATGCAACTGGATGTGCGTCCCCGGGCGCGAATTTCCGATGAACGACACGGTAAAAATCAACGTTGCAAAGGTCTTTGAGGTTGCGCTTTACGAGATGAAAAACGAAAAAGAAAAGAGCGTAGAAAGACTTTTTGAGCTTTATTCAAAGCACGTTGAAAAGGCGGTGTCCGTCGTTGCCGAGGGTGTGAATCTGCATATAGACCATATAGGAGAGGTGACTCCCGAGCTTATAATGAATCTTATGATGAAAAACACGCTCGAAAAGGGCGAGGATATCTCGAGATGTGCAGAGATATATACGGTAGGTGTGGACGGCGCAGGTCTTGCCGTGGTTGCCGACTCTTTTGCGGCGCTGAAAACGAGAGTTGAAGACGAAAAGGTCCTCTCGTGGGACGAGATGTACGCCGCTCTCGAAAACGATTTTGAAGATCCGCGTATTTATGCCATGATGAAAAGTGTGCCGAGATATTGCTCGGGAAACAGCGTGGCTGATTTCTTTGCAAAAAGACTTACCGACAATTTCGTGTGTAAGGTCAAAGGACAGAAAATGCCCGAGGGACGCACTCTGGTTCCGGGTTGGTTCTCGTGGGCGCGCAGTATCGAGTACGGTAAAACGGTGGGAGCAACTCCCAACGGCAGAAGATCGGGAGAGCCACTCACTCACGGAGCAAATCCCGAAAGCGGTTTTAGAACGGACGGAGCCGTAACCGCACAGTCAAGCGGTATTGCGAGCGTTCAGTGCGGATACGGAAATACCGCGCCTCTTCAAATAGAGTTTGATCCGAGAGTTTCGCTTGAGGAGGGCGGACTTGAGCGCGTCAGGGACCTTGTTCTCGGGCACTTTGCACTCGGCGGAACGCTTATCAACATAAACGTTATTGACAAGGATACGATAATGAAAGCAAAGGACGATCCGGACGCATATCCCGATCTTGTTGTAAGAGTTACCGGATTTACCGCATATTTTGCTTCTCTTTCGCCAAAATTCAGAGAACTCGTCGTATCAAGATTTATAGACGGAATGTAAAAACAAAACGGCGCGCCTCGGCGCGCTGTTTTTGATTTTCTCCACTTGCATTTTCTTGCGATCCGTGCTATAATTTTCGTAGCCATAAACCTTTTAAGGAGAATATAAAATGAGAGCGCTTAAACGAATACTATCCCTTGTGATAGTACTTGCTACTATGCTGACTCTGTTTACCTCTTGCATCAGACGGCGCGAGGTGGAGGGCGGAATATACATCCGCGGATATACCGTTGTAAGATCTGCGGAAGCGTCCGAAAACATAGTGAAAGCGGCGAAGCTTGTAAAAAAAGAAATACGCGAAAACCTCAGGGTAGGAGTTTCTCTTGCTAAGGATTCAAGATCGGAGCGCGAATACGAGATACTTATAGGTGACACCGAAAGAGCTGAAAGTACCGCCGCGCTTGAGAAATTAAAGAGCGCGTCCGAAAAGCGTGCGTTCTCGATCACCTTTACCGAAAACAAGATCGTTATAGTCGGTCACAGCGACGATGACGTTGTGCTCGGCGTTAAGAGCTTTATAAACAAATTCGTCAAAACGTCTGACGAAAAGGGCGTTATTTGGGTAGAACCGGGATATTCGTGCGCCGAGAGAACGGGCAACGTTCTTTATTTTTCCGAAGATCTCGACGCAGTCGTCATTGAGCGATCGGCGGATATTTTTCACCCGCGAACAAACGAGGGTGAATTTTCGTACGGAAAGATAATAAAGCTCGAGCACAACGGAGAAAACAACGGTCTGCTGTTTGCAACTCACGAGACGCTTGACGGATTTCCGCCACCCGTATTTTGCAGTAAGGATGACGGAAGAAGCTGGGAGATAGTTTCAAGAGTTAAAGACGAGCTCAACACCGAGTGTCTGGTTGGTTATCAGTCTTATATTTACGAGCTTCCCGATGACGTGGGCGAATATAAAAAAGGAACACTCCTTTTTGCGGGTTGCTCAAGGACCGATAATAAAACTGTAATGGTCCTCTACGCCAGCACCGATCTCGGCAGAACGTGGAAAACTCTCTGCAACGTTGATGTGGGCGGAGGATACAATAAAGATCAGTGGATAAGTGACGGACTTTGGGAGCCCGTGCTTATGTATGAAAACAACCGTCTGTACTGCTTTTATTCAGACGAGCGCGAAAACGGAGTCGGGGACGCTCATACGGGCGGGCACTGTCAGAAGCTCGTTTATAAATATACCGCGGATATGAAAAGCTGGAGCGATGCGCGCGAATGCGTGGCATCCGAAAATCCCAAGCACCGCCCCGGAATGGTTTCTCTTGCAAAAATGGGTAACGGTAAATGGGCGCTTGCGTATGAGCTGTGTGGTTCGGATGACAAGGTCGGCTGTCAGATATATCTGAAGCTTGCGGATACGCTTGACTCGTGGGAGGTCGCTGATCTCGGTACGCCCGTTCTGGATAAAGACGGAAAGGGGATCGGCTCGGCTCCCGCAATAGCGTGGACACCGCGCGGCGGTGACTGTGGAACGCTGTTTATTACAGCGCATCACAGCGACGCGTCTAAAACGGGCTGTGATCTCTTTGTCAGCTTCGATTACGGAAAGACGTTCGTTACGATAAATAATCCTATCTCGGTCGCGAGAAGCTCTGACGGTGTGAAATGCGGATACAGTCCCGGATTTTACGTTGACGAAAGCGGAGACCTCTATTACGTCAATAATCCCGAAGCGTATAAGGGAATGGAAAACGAACGTTTCGTTTTCGTGAAGATCAAATGTTACTAAAAGAAAAAGATCGGTCAAAAGACCGATCTTTTCGTATTTTTTCAGAAAAAACGGAAATAATAAACACAAAAAGAACCGAAAGGAAATTTGATCTATGACCGAAGAAGCAAAAATGCTTGAAAATATCAGGCAAAACGTTGAAATGGGAATAGACGGGATCAATACCGTCAGAAAGAAAGTTAAAAGCGAGGAGTTTCTCAACGTACTTGACAAACAGAGAAGCGAGTACAGAAATATCCTGACCGAGGCGGGAAGCCGACTCAACGATATCGGTGGCGCAGTCGAGAGCAAGACGGGCGCGTCAAAGCTGTATGCAAAAATGTTTTCGAGTGCAAAAACTCTCGTCTATTCGAGTGACTCGGAGATAGCCGAGGATATGATAAAGGGTACGTCGTCGGGAGTGACTAAAATAACCAGACATTTGAACGATAGTTGCGATATATCACCCTCCACGCGTAGCTTTGCCGAAAAACTTGTAAAAACTGAAGAAAAAAACATCGAAGAACTTAAAAAATTTCTTTAATTTTGTCATATCAAAATAATAAAATATTTATTGACAAAGATAAAGGCGTATGCTATAATGTAAACGGTGACTGTTTCACCCAAACTTAACGTGTTTTTTGTGACTGACGGATAAAGCGGTTTACCGCGGGGGAGCAAAGATCATAACACGTCCTACGCCGACCGTCTGGGCAGTTCTTACCTTAACAGTAGGCGAGAACTGTCCTTTTTTGATATACTTGAAAAAGGTACGGCAAAAAATAAAAGAACGAAGAGGTTGAAAGATGAAAAAGGTTGCGATCATTATGGGCAGCGACAGCGATCTTCCTAAGGTCGAGGGGGCAATAAGCACGCTTGAGAAGTACGGTATTGAGTTTGAGGTACATATCTTCTCGGCGCACAGAACTCCCGAAGAAGCAAGAGCGTTCGCTCTCTCTGCGAAGGATAACGGTTTCGGCGCGATAATCGCGGCTGCGGGCAAGGCGGCGCATCTTGCGGGCGCTATTGCGGCAAACACCGTTCTTCCCGTTATCGGTATTCCGATCAAGGCATCCGCTCTTGAGGGAATAGACGCGCTTCTTTCTACCGTTCAGATGCCCGCAGGCATTCCCGTTGCCACCGTCGCTATCGACGGCTCTGTAAACGCGGCAATTCTTGCGGCACAGATAATCGCAGTCTCGGACGAAGACCTTTCAAAGCGTCTCGCCGATGCTTGCGCGGCTGCTTCGGCGGCAGTTCTTGCAAAGGATGCCGAGATAAGCGCAAAATACAATAAAAACTAAACGGATGAGGTCAGCTACTGCCGCGCAGGGCTGACCGCTTCCTGTTTTTTTAACTCAAAAAACTACCCACTTAAGCAATGAAAGGACACACTGTATGGGCGGATTTTTCGGAGCCGTTTCCAAGAGAGACTGCGTGCTTGACGTCTTTTTCGGAACGGACTATCACTCTCACCTCGGTACGGTAAGCGGCGGTATGGCGGCGTTTAACGAGACCGACAAATTCCAAAGATCAATACATAATCTTCAAAACACACCGTTTCGTACCAAGTTCGATTCGGATCTGCGCGAGCTGAAGGGAAACGCTTGCATCGGCTGTATAAGCGATACGAGCCCGCAACCCCTTCTTCTTCACTCCCGGCTCGGAACGTACGCTCTTATAATGGTGGGTGCCATAAAGAACGCAAGCGAGCTTCTTGACGAGCTTGTAAAAGACGAAGGACTTTATCTGTCCGCTATGGGCGGCGGAAAAACGAACGTCACCGAGCTTCTCGGCGCGCTCATAAATCACGGTAAGGACTTCGTAGAAGGAATAAAATATGCACAGAGCAAGATACAGGGCTCTGCATCTATACTCATTCTCACCGAGAGAGGAACGGTGATCGCGGCAAGAGACTCGCTTGGCAGAACGCCGATAATGATAGGTAAGGCAGAGGATGGCTACTGCGCCACATTTGAATCGTTTGCCGCAACCAAGCTCGGATATGAGGAGTACTGCGAGCTTGGACCGGGCGAGATCGTTGAGATCTCTGCGGACGGAGTAAGGCAGCTTTCCAAGCCCGGAAACAAGAAGAAGATCTGTGCTTTTCTGTGGTCTTATTACGGATACCCTACCTCCTGCTACGAGGGAGTGAGCGTTGAGCGTATGCGTAACAAAAACGGTGAAATAATGGCAAGACACGACGCGAAGGTCGCTCTCGGTGCGGGAGTTGATCACGTTTGCGGAGTTCCCGATTCGGGAATCGCGCACGCCGTGGGTTATTCAAACGCAAGCCATATACCGTACGCGAGACCGATAATAAAATATACTCCTACTTGGCCGAGAAGCTTTACGCCAAGCGACCAAAAAGTGAGAAATCAGATAGCAAAAATGAAACTCGTACCCGTTCACGATCTCATAAGAGAGAAAAAGCTTCTCTTCGTTGACGATTCGATCGTGCGCGGTACGCAGATGAGTGAGACTGCCGAGTTTCTTTACGAGCACGGGGCAAAGGAGGTCCATATTCGCTCGGCATGTCCGCCCGTTATGTACTCCTGCAAATACCTTAATTTTTCCCGCAGTACATCCGAGCTTGAGCTCATAGCACGAAGAGTTATCCGCGAGCTTGAGGGAGAAGAAGGAGAAAAGCATATCAGTGAGTATTCGAGTCCCGATACAGAGAGAGGCAAGAAGCTCCGCGAGGTTGTCTGCAATAAGCTTGGATTCGATTCTGTCGAATTTCAGTCTATTGACGGACTCCTTGAAGCGATCGGACTTCCCGCTTGCGAGGTCTGCACCTATTGCTGGGACGGCAAGGAATAAAAATTAAGTAAAGTTTTTGAAAGAGCACGAGAAAACTTTTTTCAAAAAGTTGTCTCGTAAAAAGGAGAAAATTATGCATTCTAATTCGAGATCTGAAAGCTACGCGGCGGCAGGCGTTGATATTACCGCCGGATATAAAGCGGTCGAGCTTATGAAAAAGCACATCGCGCGTACTAAAAACGAGGGTTGCCTCGATGACGTCGGAGGATTCGGCGGTTGCTTCGGACTTCCGATAGCGGGAATGGAAGAGCCCGTGCTCGTTTCGGGCACCGACGGCTGCGGAACGAAGGTCAAAATGGCTATTCTTATGGATAAGCACGACACTATCGGTATCGACGCGGTCGCTATGTGCGTAAACGATATAATCTGCTGCGGAGCAAAGCCGCTGTTTTTCCTTGACTATATCGCTTGCGGAAAGAATATTCCCGAGAAGATCGCCGACATCGTCGGCGGAGTTGCCGAGGGCTGCGTTCAGTCGGGTGCGGCGCTTATCGGCGGAGAAACGGCAGAGCATCCCGGTATGATGCCAACAGACGAATACGACCTCGCGGGCTTTGCGGTCGGTATTGTCGATAAAAAGAAAATACTCGATAATAAGAGAATGGCGGAGGGAGACGTCGTCATCGCACTTGCATCGAGCGGAGTTCATTCAAACGGATTTTCGCTCTGCCGTAAGGTCTTCGATATAGATAATAACCCCGACAGTCTTTATACTCCTTGCGAAGACCTCGGCGGGAAGAGTATCGCAGAAACGCTGCTCACTCCTACGAGAATCTACGTTAAGAGTATTCTTGCACTTCTCGAAAAGGTTGACGTTAAGGGCATCTCGCATATTACGGGCGGCGGATTTTACGAGAATATTCCGAGATCAATTCCCGACGGACTTTGCGCTAAAATAAATAAGAGCGCAGTTAAGGTGCTTCCGATATTCGAGCTTATCGCAAAGACGGGTAATATTCCCCAAAGAGATATGTTCAACACCTATAATATGGGCGTTGGTATGAGCGTGGTCGTTCCTGCAAGCGAGGTCGATACGGCGCTTGAAATACTCAGAGCACACGGCGAGGACGCTTACGTTATCGGTGAGATAATCAAGGGCGACGACGGCGTGATCCTCGCATAAAAAAAGTAAAGTTTTTGGGAAAGTCTGAAAACCCTTTTTCCAAAAAGGGTTTTCAGAAAAAGTTTTGAAGGAGTTTGAGGAAACTTTTCTCAAAAGTTTCCTCAAGTAATAAAAATGACTAAAATAGCAGTTCTCGTTTCGGGCGGCGGCACGAATTTGCAGGCGCTTATCGACGCAGAGGCAAGAGGCGAGCTCGGAAACGGAAAGATAACTCTCGTTATTGCATCAAAGCCGGGCGTTTATGCGCTCGAGCGAGCAAAAAACGCAAATATTGAGGGAAAAGTCCTTGCAAGACGGGACTACGACTCTATCGCGTCTTACTCAAAGGCGCTTGCCGATGAGATGAAGGCGCAAGGCATCGACCTCGTCGTGCTCGCGGGCTTTCTTACCATTATCGACGAGCAGGTATATGAGGCGTTCCCGAACAGAATTATAAACGTTCATCCTGCGCTCATCCCGTCCTTTTGCGGAAAGGGCTTTTACGGACTGCACGTTCACGAGGCGGCGCTTGAAAAGGGCGTAAAGGTTTCGGGTGCTACCGTACATATCGTCACTCCCGAATGTGACGCAGGCCCGATAATACTTCAAAGGGCGGTCGAGGTGAGAGAGGACGACACTCCCGAAACGCTCCAAAAGAGAATTATGGAAGAAGCCGAGTGGAAGATACTTCCCGAGGCGGTAAAGCTTTTCTGCGAGGGAAAGGTCGTAGTGGAAAACGGGAAGGCGTATATAAAAAAGGACAAAAATTTGTCTGTATGCGGCATTGACTGCGATGCTTGCAAATTCCATTTGGAGAAATCTTGCGCAGGTTGCCGCATAGTTGCACCCGAATGTAAAACCGTATGGAACGGACGCTGCGAGCTTTACGATTGCGCTGCCGAGAAAAAACTCGATCATTGCGGGAAATGTAGTAAATTCCCTTGCGATACTCTTAAAGAGTGGGCTTCAAGCGAAAATCCAGAGCGTATTCAAAATTTAATTGATATAAACGAATAAAAATATTCAGGAGAAAGCATATGAAGATTTCAACTATCAAAGACGAACTGAACTCTCTCGCATATCACGGCAGAGGAATCATTATCGGCAAGAGTGCAGACGGCAAAAAGGCGGTCACTGCCTACTTCATTATGGGAAGAAGCGTAAACAGCAGAAACAGAGTGTTCGTGTCCGAGGGCGACGCTATGAGAACCAAGGCGTTCGATGAATCCAAGATGGTAGATCCTCATCTTATCATCTACTATCCCGTAAGAGTGCTCGGAAACAAGACTATCGTAACCAACGGCGACCAGACCGATACGATATACGACCTTATGGATAAGCAGATGACCTTCGAGCAGGCGCTCAGAACTCGCGAGTTCGAGGACGATAAGCCGAATTTCACACCGAGAATTTCGGGTATAATCCATAGAGAAAACGGCGATATGAACTACGCTATGTCGATTCTCAAGAGTGCAGAGGGAGACGACTCCTCCTGCGAGAGATTTACTTATGCGTATTCAAATCCGATAGCGGGCAGAGCAAAGTTTATCCACACCTATAACGGCGACGGTAATCCGCTCCCGTCCTTTGAGGGCGAGCCCAAGACCTTGGAGCTTCCCGATGTGGACATCGACGCTCTTACCGACCTTATCTGGACAAATCTTAACGAAGATAATAAGGTTTCGCTTTTCGTAAGATATATCGACATTGAGTCGGGCGAGAGTGAAACTAGAATAGTTAATAAGAACGCGTAAAGGCGAATTACACAAAATTACATAAAAGTTCTTGAAGGGAGTTTGAGGGAAACTTCTTCCAAGAAGTTTCCCTCAAAAAACGTATCCCTCAAAAAAAGAAAGGAACACCAAAAATGAAAGAATTTGAACTCAAATACGGTTGTAACCCCAATCAGAAACCGGCGAAAATATTTATGGCGGACGGAAGCGAGCTTCCCATTGAAATACTTTGCGGCAGACCGGGATTTATAAATTTCCTTGACGCGTTCAACTCGTGGCAGCTTGTTAAGGAGCTTAAGGAGGCGCTCGGACTTCCCGCAGTCACCTCGTTCAAGCACGTTAGCCCGACGAGCGCGGCAGTCGGAACTATTCTCCCCGAAAAGCTCAAAAAGGCGTGCTTTGTTGACGATATTGAAGGTCTTGACGAGTCACCGCTCGCTTGCGCGTATGCAAGAGCGAGAGGAACCGACAGAATGTGCTCCTTCGGTGACTGGGTAGCACTTTCCGACGTTTGCGACGTTACCACCGCAAAGCTTATAAAGAGAGAGGTGTCCGACGGAATCATCGCCCCCGGATACGAGCCCGAGGCGCTTGAGATTCTGAAAACCAAGAGAAACGGAAACTACAATATAGTTAAAATAGATCCGAACTATACTCCCGCTCCGATCGAGCATAAGCAGGTCTATGGAATTACCTTCGAGCAGGGAAGAAACAACTTTGAGATAAACGAGGCGCTCCTTAACAACCTCGTTACCGAGAACAAGGAGCTTCCCGACAGCGCAAAGCGCGACCTTATAATCTCGCTTATTACGCTCAAATACACACAGTCCAACTCGGTATGCTTTGCGTACGACGGACAGGCGATCGGCGTTGGCGCAGGTCAGCAGTCGAGAGTTCACTGCACCCGTCTTGCAGGCGGTAAGGCGGATACCTGGTTCCTTCGTCAGAGCGACAAGGTGCTTGCGCTGCCCTTCAAGGACACTCTCGGACGTCCTGACAGAGATAACGTTATCGACGGCTATATAAACCAGAACGAAGAGGACGTCTGCGCGGACGGAAACTGGCAGAAATACTTTACCGAGCAGCCCGCCCCCTTTACCAAAGAGGAGCAGAGAGAATATCTCGATACCATCGACGGCGTAGCTCTCGGCTCGGACGCGTTCTTCCCGTTCAGCGACAATATTGAGCGCGCGAAGAAATCGGGCGTTAAGTATATTGCAGAGCCGGGCGGATCGATACGCGACGATCTCGTTATCGAGTGCTGCAACAAGTACGGTATGGTGATGGCGTTTACCGGAATGAGACTGTTCCATCACTAAGGGCTCTGCTTAGGGGTTTCACCCCTAAGAACCCCACCAAAAAACTTTTTGAAAAAAGTTTCTTGGAACTTCAAAAACTTTAATTAAAACAAGAATATGTAAGAGTTTTAAGAAAGGTTTTTGAAAGAGTTTTAGTAAAGTTTTAGGAAGGTGCGGAAACCCTTTTGCAAAAGGGTTTCTGTGAGAAACATAATGAAGATACTTGTAGTAGGCGGAGGCGGAAGAGAGCACGCCATTATAAAGAAAATAAAGGAAAACAGCAGCGTTGAAAAAATATACGCTCTCCCCGGAAACGGCGGAATGGCAGGCGATGCAGAGTGCGTAAATATCGGCGCAAAGGACATTGACGCTATCGTCGATTTTGCCGTTGAAAAGAAGATCGATTTTGCGGTAGTAGCTCCCGACGACCCGCTCGTTCTCGGCGCGGTCGATGCACTTTCCGAGGCGGGAATACCCGCATTCGGCCCGACCGCAAAGGCGGCGGCTATTGAGGGAAGTAAGGTGTTTGCCAAAAACCTCATGAAAAAATACTCGATACCTACGGCGTCTTACGAGGTGTTTGAAAACGCAAAGGACGCGCTTGACTATATCGAGACCGCAAAGATCCCAACCGTTATTAAAGCGGACGGACTTGCGCTCGGCAAGGGCGTTGTAATCGCGCAGACCAGAGACGAGGCAAGAAGTGCCATCATATCGATGATGGAAGATAAAGTCTTCGGTAACAGCGGAAGCAGAGTTGTTGTCGAAGAATTCCTCACAGGTCCCGAGGTCTCGGTGCTTGCCTTTACCGACGGCAAAACGCTCGTTCCGATGGTCTCCTCGATGGACCATAAGCGCGCGCACGATAACGACGAAGGTCTTAACACGGGCGGAATGGGAACGGTTGCTCCCAACCCCTACTATACCGATGACGTTGCCGAGCGTTGTATGAAGGAGATTTTCCTTCCTACCGTTGCGGCGATGAACGCCGAGGGACGTACCTTTAAGGGATGTTTGTACTTCGGACTTATGATAACTCCCGACGGGCCCAAGGTGATCGAGTACAACTGCCGCTTCGGAGATCCCGAAACGCAGGTGGTTCTCCCGCTTCTCGAAAGCGATCTTCTTGAAATTATGATGGCAGTCGCAGACGAGCGACTTTCCGAGGTCGAGGTCAAGTTCGGCAGTAAGCACGCTTGCTGTGTGATTATGGCATCGAACGGTTACCCCGCAAGCTATGAAAAGGGATTTGAGATAAGCGTTGACGCTGATTTCGGCGCAGAGCTCTTTGTGGCGGGAACAAAGCTTGAAGATAACAAGCTCCTTACCGCAGGCGGAAGAGTTCTCGGAGTTACCGCTATCGGAGATACTCTCGAGAGTGCTGTCAAGGAGTCGTACAAAAACGTGGAAAAGGTTCATTTCGGCAACGCTTTCTGGAGAAAAGACATCGGACAGAGAGCGCTCAAAGCGTATCAGGAAAAATAAAGAAAGGCAGTTTTAACGAATATGGTATTCAGAATATTTGTGGAAAAGAAAGCGGGACTTGCACACGAGGCAAACGGCTTGTATAACGAGCTCAAAAATCTCGTCGGAATCGAGGGACTCACCTCGGTGCGCGTTATCAACCGCTACGACGTTGAAAATATTGACAAGGCCCTCTTTGATCAGGCGGTAAATACGATATTTTCCGAGCCGCAGCTCGATAACGTGTACAGCGAGCTTGAGAACGTGGACGGCGTGATCTTTGCGGTCGAGCCCCTGCTCGGTCAGTTTGATCAGAGAGCGGACTCTGCGGCGCAGTGCATCCAGCTTCAAAGCCAGGGCGAGCGTCCTACCGTTCGCTCCGCAAAGGTATATATTCTCGGCGGAAACATTACAGAAAAGGACGTTGATACCGTTAAAAAGTACGTGATCAACGCAGTCGAGAGCCGTGAAGCCGATCTTGCAAAGCCCGAAACGCTTGCCATCGACTACGCTATCCCCGAGACGGTTGCTACGCTTGACGGATTTATTTCGCTTGACGAAAAGGGGCTTTCCGAGCTTCTCGACACACTCGGTCTCGCTATGGACCTTGACGATCTTAAATTCCTTCAGAATTATTTCAAAAACGAGGAGCATCGCGATCCGACCATAACCGAGATCAGAGTCGTTGATACTTACTGGTCTGACCACTGCCGTCACACCACCTTCTCAACTCATATCGACGACGTTAAAATATCCGATACGTCGGTAGCCGAGGCGTATAAGAGATATCTTGATGCAAGAATAGAGGTTTACGGCGAAGAAAAAGCAGCAAAGCGTCCGCAGACGCTTATGGATATTGCCACTATCGCGGGCAAGGTACTTAAGAAAAGAGGACTTCTCCCCGAGCTTGACGAGAGCGAGGAGATCAACGCTTGTTCTATCCACGTAAATGCAAAGGTCAACGGCGAGGATCAGGACTGGCTTCTTATGTTCAAAAATGAAACGCACAACCATCCCACCGAGATCGAGCCCTTCGGCGGCGCGGCGACCTGTATCGGCGGTTGTATCCGTGATCCGCTGTCGGGACGTGCATACGTTCATCAGGCGATGCGCGTAACCGGCGCGGCTGATCCCAGACGTCCGCTGAACGAAACTCTTGAAGGAAAGCTCCCGCAGAGAAAGCTCTGTCAGACTGCCGCGGCGGGATATTCCTCGTACGGTAACCAGATAGGTCTTGCGACCGGTCACGTTGCCGAGATATATCACGACGGATACGTTGCCAAGCGTCTTGAATGCGGCGCGGTCGTTGCGGCGGCTCCTGCGTATAACGTACGCCGTGAGCGCCCTGAGGAGGGTGACGTTATCATCCTTCTTGGAGGAAGGACCGGACGTGACGGTATCGGCGGTGCTACCGGCTCGTCCAAGAGTCACAATATGAAATCGCTTACCACTATGGCGTCCGAGGTCCAGAAGGGAAATGCTCCCGAGGAAAGAAAGATACAGCGTCTGTTCAGAAATCCCGAGGTTACGCGTCTTATCAAGCGTTGTAACGACTTCGGCGCGGGCGGCGTTTCGGTTGCTATCGGTGAGCTTGCAGACGGCCTTAAGATAGATCTTGACGCAGTTCGCAAAAAGTACGACGGTCTCGACGGAACCGAGCTTGCAATTTCCGAATCGCAGGAGAGAATGGCGGTCGTCGTTGAGGCGTGTGACGCAGATAAATTCATTAAATGTGCAGAAAGCGAAAACCTCGAGGCGTACAGAGTTGCAGTAGTAACTAAGGAAGCCAGAATGGTTATGAGCTGGAAGGGACAGACGATCGCAGACCTTTCGCGCGATTTTCTCAATACCAACGGCGCTGATAAGCATACTACACTCGAGGTAAGCAAGAAGGATCTTTCGGTGTTCTCAAAGGCACTTTACGGTGATCTTCGCGAGATGGCGTCCGACCTTAAGACCGCGAGCAGACGCGGACTCGTTGAGCGCTTTGACGGCTCTATCGGTGCCGGCTCGGTGCTTATGCCCTTCGGCGGTAAGACGCAGAAAACACCCGCGCAGTCTATGGCGGCGCTTCTTCCCGTGCTTCCCGGTCAGGTTACCGAGCAGGCAAGCGTAATGGCTTGGGGACTTGATCCTGACGCAATGTGCGTAGATCCTTATGCGGGCGCACGCGCGGCTGTATATAGCTCTATGGCAAAGATCGTAGCTTCGGGTGCAGATTATAAGGATGCTTACCTTACGCTCCAGGAGTTCTTTGAAAAGCTCAGAAACGAGCCGAACCGTTGGGGCAAGCCCTTTGCGGCACTCCTCGGCGCTATGGACGCACAGCTTGAGCTTTCGGCGGCAGCTATCGGCGGTAAGGACTCTATGTCGGGAACCTTCCTTGATAAGGACGTTCCGCCCACACTTATCTCCTTCGCAATAGCACCCATAAACGCTAAAAACGTAATTTCTCCCGAATTCAAGCAAGCAGGCAACGGAGTTTACCTCTTTGCCCCTAAAAACGAGAGTGCAGACTCGACCAAGGCGGCGTGGGACGCGTTCCACAAGCTTTGTCTTGACGGCAAGGTCAAGGCGGCTTATGCCGTTGAAAACGGAATTGCCGAGGCGGTAATGAAGATGTCCTTCGGTAACGAGATCGGATTTAAGTCCGGCGGCGCCATCAAGGATTCTTGGTATAACACCATGATGTACGACTTTATCGTCGCAGAGCTTTGCGAGGATATTTCGTCCGAATACGCTACGAAGATCGGTGAAACGGTAAGCGAAAAGGTAATCGACCTTGGAAACGAAAAGGTAGCAATATCCGAGCTTCTTGCGCTTAACGAGGCAACTCTTGAGGACGTATATCCTACCGTTGCAAAGGCAGAGGGCGACGACGTTCCCGCGTTTGAATATAAAGGCGGCATCGTAGTGGCTCCTGCAATTAAGACCGCTCGTCCTAAGGCACTTATTCCGGTATTTCCCGGAACGAACTGCGAATACGATTCGGCACGCGCTCTTGAAAAAGCGGGCGCAGAGGCGGAGATCGTGGTTATCCGCAACCTCACCTCGGACGACGTCAGCCGTAGCGTAGAGCTCGTTTCGAAAAAGCTCGCAGAGAGCAATCTGGTATTCATTCCCGGCGGATTCTCGGGCGGCGACGAGCCGGACGGATCTGCAAAGTTTATAACCGCATTCTTCCGTAATCCCGAGATCAAGGAGCAGGTAGGAAAGCTTCTTGACGAGCGCGACGGACTTATGCTCGGTATCTGTAACGGCTTCCAGGCGCTTATCAAGCTCGGACTCGTTCCTTACGGTAAGATAATCGATACCGATGAAAATTGCCCGACGCTCACCTATAATATAATAGGACGCCACCAGTCGAAGCTCGTTCGTACGAGAGTTTGTACCAACAAGTCTCCCTGGCTGGCAGGCACGAAGGTCGGCGAGATCTACACCGTTCCGATCTCTCACGGAGAGGGACGCTTCCTTGCAGACGAAGCGCTTATTCGCCGTCTTGCAGAGAACGGACAGATCGCAACGCAGTACGTTGATCTTGACGGAAATCCCACGATGGACAGCGCGTTCAACCCGAACGGCTCTATCCTTGCCGTCGAGGGTATAACCTCTCCCGACGGACGTGTTCTCGGTAAGATGGGACACAGTGAGCGTGTTGGCAAGAATCTGTACAAGAACGTTATCGGCGAGTACGAGATGGGGCTCTTCAGCTCGGCAGTCAAGTATTTTAAGTAAAATGAAAATTCCGCCCTCTTGGGCGGAATTTGTCTTAATGTCAAAAAATGACCAAAAAAACAGTATCGTTTGACTAGAAAGTTGCTAAACGGCGTGATATTCTGTAGGTGGAGAACTTATTGATAGGAGAAAAGTTATGAGAATCATATCTTCCGATCTTGGCAAAGAAAAAGGAAAATTAAACAGATTTTTCAGCGAGTGTATCGGCGCGGGAAGAGCGGGGGAGGTCATGCGTCATAACGCGTATGAGCAGCTCAAAACGGTGCAGAAAGAGTGTGATTTCAAATATATCCGTTTTCACGGACTTTTTCACGAGGAAATGATAATCGTCTCGCGCGATGATGACGGCAAGCTCAAATTCAATTTCCGGTACGTCGATATGCTCTTCGACTCGCTCCTTGAAATTGGACTTCGCCCGATAGTAGAGCTCGGACTTATGCCCGAAATTATGGCAGAAAAGGAAAAATACGTATTTTGGTGGAAAATGAATGTTTCTATGCCGAAGGATATTTCCGAGTGGGAATCTCTCGTTTACGAGACGGTAAAGCATCTCACCTATCGATACGGCGAGGATGAGGTGAAAAAATGGTATTTCGAGGTTTGGAACGAGCCGAACCATCCCGCGTTTTTCTCTGAATATACCGATATAAATAAATATTTCGAGCTTTATGACGGCGCATCTCGCGCCGTCAAGAGAGTAAATTCCGATTACAGAGTTGGCGGTCCCGCCAGCGCAGGTCTTGCGTGGGTTTCGGAAACTATTGATCACTGCCGCAAAAACGACGTCCCGCTCGACTTCATATCGACTCATTATTACGGTGTAGAGGGAGCTTTCGATTCGGACGGAACGAGAGTTACCCGGCTCAAACCGGTTGAATATCTCACAGACGCTATAAAGTCCCGCGCGAGCGAAATCTGTAAAAAAGAGGGATACCCGCTGCTTGTTACCGAGTGGTCAAGCTCGTATTCCCCAAGAGATCCGATCCATGACAGCTACGTGAGCGCGCCATACCTCCTTCGCGCGATAAGACAGTGCGAGGGACACGCCGATATGATGTCGTATTGGACGTACACCGATATTTTTGAGGAGGTCGGACCTCCGCCCACACCCTTCCACGGCGGTTTCGGACTTATAAACGTGCAGTCGCTTAAAAAGCCGACGTTCCACGTTTATTCATTCCTCAACAAACTCGGAGACACGGAGCTTTTCTGTGATGACGAGAGCGCCTACGCGTGCCGTTCGGAAAGAGAGATGCAGTTGCTTCTTTGGAACTACGTGCATCCGGAAACGGAGATGTCCAATAAAAAGTATTTTACACAGCCCCTTCCTGCCAAACAGCTCGAGGACGTAAGCATCGTTCTTTCGGGATTTGAGTGTGAAAAAGCATATACGGTGTCTGTTGAAACACTCGGATATAAAATGGGTGACGTTTATAATGCTTATCTGGATGGCGGCTTTACCGAGCTTCCTACGAGAGAGGAAGAAAAGCTCATTTCCGCAAAAGCGGAACCGAAAAAGACGGTGATCACGGTCACCTCCGATAAAGACGGAAAGCTTGAATTTGCTCTCCCACAGAGCGAAAATCAGGTGGATTTTATAAAAATATCCCTTTGAAAAACACAAAAGCAACTCTGCGGAAGGGTTGCTTTTGTTTTTGCGTTCAAAAGTCTTGAGATGCAGCAGGAGGTAATACTTCGCACGGTGCACGAAATATGATAAAAATCCGAAGCCGGATGGCTTCGGATTTTTGATCGTTTTTTATCAAAAAACGAAAATAAAGGCACAAAACGGCTCTTTTTTGGATATTTCGCAGAAATCCGAGATATATGATAAAAAACTCTTGACAATGGCAAAAAAAGTGATAAAATATATAAGTAATCCACTTAAAAAGGAGATAACTATTTATGGAAAGAATGGTTGGAACCGTTTCACGCGGTGTCCGTGCGCCGATAATACGCAGTGGAGATGATCTTGCGGAGATCGTCGCACAGTCCGTTCTGAATGCGGCAGAGTCCGAAAACTTTGAAATATGCGATCGCGACGTTGTCGCAGTTACGGAGGCGGTCGTTGCAAGAGCGCAGAATAACTACGCTACTACCGACGATATTGCGGCAGACGTCAAGAAAAAGCTCGGCGGAGAGACCGTCGGAGTCATTTTCCCGATCCTCAGCAGAAACCGTTTTGCGATTTGTCTGCGCGGAATAGCAAGAGGAGCAAAGAAGATAGTTCTTATGCTCAGCTACCCCTCGGACGAGGTCGGAAACCATCTCGTTTCGCTCGATCAGCTTGACGAAAAGGGAGTGAATCCGTATTCGGACGTCCTCTCTCTCGAAAAATACAGAGAGCTTTTCGGCCAAAATCTCCATCCGTTCACGGGAGTTGACTACGTTGACTACTATTCCTCGCTTATTCGTGAGGAGGGCGCGGACGTTGAGGTCGTTTTTGCAAACAATCCTACCGTTATACTTAACTATACCGACAAGGTCCTCACCTGTGACGTTCACACGAGAGCACGCACGAAGAGAATACTTAGTAATGCGGGCGCAAAGGTCGTTCTCGGACTTGACGATATCCTTACCGAAAGCATAAACGGAAGCGGATACAATGAAAATTACGGTCTGCTCGGCTCCAACAAGGCGACCGAGGACAAGGTAAAGCTCTTCCCGAGAGACTGCACCGATTTCGTTTACGATATCCAGGCAAAGATAAAGGCATCTACCGGCAAGAAGGTAGAGGTAATGGTTTACGGAGACGGCGCGTTCAAGGATCCCGTAGGAAAGATATGGGAGCTTGCCGATCCGGTAGTTTCTCCCGGCTTTACCGACGGTCTTGCGGGAACGCCGAACGAGGTCAAGCTGAAATATCTGGCGGACAATAATTTTGCCGATCTTAAGGGTGACGAGCTTCGCCACGCTATCGAAAATTACATCAAGAATAAAGGAGACGATCTCGTTGGCTCGATGGAGTCGCAGGGAACGACTCCGAGACGTATCACCGACCTTATCGGTTCGCTTTGCGATCTTACCTCGGGAAGCGGGGACAAGGGAACGCCGATAGTATTTATTCAGGGTTATTTCGATAACTATACCGCACAGTAAAACAAAAAAGAATACCCCGACGGACGTATAAATCTGTCGGGGATTTTTTGTTTTAATTGGGAAAACGGTAAAGGAGTGCACCGGAAAAGAACAGATGTTCACAATAAATTTACATTTTCGAGTGTAGAAAAAACGAACAAAAGTTTGATTTTTGTCGAAATGTGTGTTATAATGCGATTAGGAAAGACAAAATGGCGTGAAAAATATGCAAAACACCGTCGTCACTCGCGGTGCAGGATCAGGTGCACCTTTGTTTGCTCCTACGAGTGAAACTCGGCGTAACACACCAAAGTGTAAGAACGCTGCCATCCCGAGCGAATCAGAGGGAGCGATTTGCTTATTGAATAACATAAAGTAAAGTTTTCGGAAAATGCTTAGAAAAGAAGAAATAAAGTTTGGGGCAGAGCCCAAAGAAAGGAAAGAGAATATGAAAACTCAGGCGCTTACCGATAAGGAAAAGAGGATTCTTGATTTTATATCGGAATCAACGCGCAAAAACGGATATCCCCCCGCAGTGCGAGACATTCAGCAGGCACTTTCAATAAAATCGACATCCACGGTACACTCCTACATAAAGCGTCTTGAGGACAAAAAATATCTCGAGCGCGCGGCAGGAAAATCGCGCAGCTTGAAGCCGGTAGAGACCTCTCACGTGCCGGTCGAGCAGCGCAGATCTATGAAGATACCGGTCGTCGGAAAGGTCGCGGCGGGCGCACCCATACTTGCCGTTGAAAATCAGGAGGAGTCTATATACTTCCCGATAGTTAAAAAGTCTCATATGAACGGTCAGCTTTACGCATTAAGAGTCAAGGGCGAAAGTATGATCGAGGCAGGAATAATGCCCGGAGATTTCGTTGTAGTGCAAAAATGTCCGGTTGCCGAAAACGGAGATATTGTCGTTGCTCTTATTGAGGACGAGGCGACGGTCAAGACCTACTATAAAGAAAACGGACACTACCGTCTCCAGCCCGAAAACAGTACGATGGAGCCGATAATCGTGGACAGTCTCATTATACTCGGCAAGGTAATATCGGTAATGAGATTTTATTAAACGCTTTTGCCCGAAAGGTATTTTTGTTTAGATGAACGGTAAAAAAAACTCCATTTTTGCGGGGGATTTTGATAGAATTGCGTGGGGATATACTCTCGTTTTCGCACTGATTGTTCCCCTTGTCTGCACCCTTATCCTTTCTCCTTTCGTCGGAATGCTGCAGGCAAACAATTTCGGCGGAGAGGTTGTGTACGAGATACTTCGTCAGCTTTCTGCGCTTCTTGCAAACGTAGCTTTTTTTGCAGAGTGCGCGGTGATAATCTGCTGTATGCTGGCAAGAAAAGACGCTCTCGCGTGGAAGCTTTTCTGGTGCGAGGTGGCATCTCTCCTTGTGATCGCAGTCTTTTTGAAAAGAGGCGTTCTCTGGCTCGGTGCGGTTATAGACGAGTTCGTTCTTTCCGAGATCGGAAGCTTTGCGATATCAAACTATACTCTCGCACATATACACGGCGAGCATCCTATGGCAGAGACCTCGATGCTTCCCGCATTTCTTGACGTCTGCGCGCTTGTTTTTGCGCTGAGCGTCGGAGTTGTCGGCGTTAAGATCAGAATAAATTCAATGAAAAAACGGGGCAGAAAGATCGGAGAGGACACCCTTCTTGCGGGCATGCCCGAAAACAAGATCGCAAATATGCACGCCGCCGTCAGTATTATCGCACTTCTTGCGATAAATGTTATCTCGCATCTCTCGTACGTCTCCGAGATCATAGCACAGGACGGAGCGCCCAAGACGCTGTCTGCGTACGTTTTTATTGCGCTTCCCGTAGTATATAAGCTCGCGTTTGCCGTTGTCGGATATTTCGTGTGCCAGTACGTTTTGTACGTAATGGTGTCCCGACTCGAGAAAAGCGAAAAAGTTAAGAAAAGACGGTAAATTATAATAAAAATTAAAAATAATATATTATTTGCCCTTTTGCGAGCCGTTTGCCGTATTGACAAACGGCTCGTTTTGTTGTAAAATGAATATGTTCGTATATACTTGATGTAATGATACTACCTGAGACAAAAAATAAAACTTAACAAGGAGGTGCAAAGATGGAAACATGGGTTTGGATTGTAGTAGCCGCTGCCTCTCTTGCAGTAGGAACCGTTGCCGGAATCATTATCCGCAAAAAGGTTGCCGAATCTAAAATAGGATCCGCGATGCAGGAAGCAAAGCGACTTATTGAAGAGGGCGCAAAGGTTGCTGAAACCAAAAAGAAAGAAGCTTTGATAGAAGCTAAAGAAGAGATCATGCGCTCCAACAAGGAATTTGAGCGTGAGATCAAGGAAAGACGAAGCGAGATAACCAGACTTGAGCGCAGATGCGAATCCAGAGAAGCTGCTCTTGATAAAAAGATCGAAAATATCGAGCGTAAGGAAGAAACTCTTGACAAAAAGATCAAGGAAAACAACGAACTGACCGATAAGATCGAGCAGCTGCGTCTTAAAGCGCTTGAACGTCTCGAAGCGATTTCCGGATATACAGCAGAACAGGCAAAGCAGGAGATCATTTCTCAGATCGAGGAAGAAGCGAAGCATTCCGCGGCGCTGCGACTCGTTGAGATAGAGGAACGCCTCAAAGAGATCGCCGATGATAAGGCGAAGAATATAATCTCTCTTGCAATAGCAAGATGCGCGTCCGATCAAGTGGCAGAGGCCACCATATCGGTAGTTCCTCTCCCGAATGACGAAATGAAGGGCCGTATAATAGGCCGCGAGGGAAGAAACATAAGGGCAATAGAGACCCTGACGGGCGTTGATCTTATAATAGACGACACGCCCGAAGCGATCACCCTTTCGGGATTTGATCCCGTAAGAAGAGAGGTGGCGCGTCTCACTCTCGAAAAGCTTATTTCGGACGGAAGAATCCATCCGACAAGGATCGAAGAGATCGTTGAAAAATCCAAAAAAGAGGTTGAAGCCAGCATAAAGCAGGCGGGCGAACGCGCAACGTTCGATACGGGTATTCACGGAATACACCCCGACCTCGTAAGAACTCTTGGACGACTCAAGTACAGAACAAGTTACGGACAGAACGTGCTTATGCACTCGATAGAGGTATCGCTTCTTGCGGGTGTTATGGCAGACGAGCTTGGAGTTGACAGTACGCTTGCAAAGCGCGCGGGACTTCTCCACGATATCGGTAAGGCGCTGACGCACGAGACCGAGGGCTCGCACGTTCAGATAGGCGTTGATCTCGTTAAGAAATATAAGGAAAACGACGAGATAATCCACGCCATTGAAGCACACCACGGCGACGTGGAATCGCGTTCGGTTATTGCGTTTATAGTTCAGGCGGCAGACGCTATTTCGGCGGCACGTCCGGGCGCACGCAGAGAGAACGTAGAAAACTATATCAAGCGTCTCCAGAAAATGGAGGAGCTTGCGGAAAGCGTTTCCGGCGTAGAAAAGTCCTTTGCAATTCAGGCGGGCAGGGAGATCAGAATTATGGTCAAGCCCGAAATGATATCGGATACCGATATGGTGCTCGTTGCAAGGGAGATAGCACAGAAGATCGAAGCGGAGCTGAAATATCCGGGACAGATCAAGGTCAATGTAGTGCGTGAAAGCCGCGCGGTTGACTATGCGAAATAATTTTGACTAACTGCGCGTCAAAGACGTGCGGATAACATATTATAATATAAAACTACTTTGAAAAAAGACGGAAATTTCCGTATGGTATATATTTGAATATGTTAAAAGACGGTACCGACGGACTGAAGTCCCTCGGTGCCGTTTTGTCTTTAGAAAGGATCTCTTATGGGGAATTTCAAAATACTTTGTCTTGGTGACGCGGTAGGTCCCGCGGCGCTCGAGGCGATAAGTAAAAATCTCGCGTCACTGCGCAAAAAGTACGGCGCCGATATGGTTATAATCAACGGCGAAAACGTCTCCTCGGGTAACGGTATAATGCCCGACGAGGCAGATCAGCTCTTTTATTCGGGAGTTGACGTAATAACCGGCGGAAACCATATATGGCAAAAGAACCGTATATATAGCTATCTTGACGATACAAGCGAGATAATTCGCCCCGCAAACTATCCGCCGTCAAATCCGGGACACGGATATACTATCGTGAATATGGGCGCGGCGAGGGTGCTGGTTATGAACGTGCTCGGCACGGTCTTTATGGAATCGCTTGCCTGTCCGTTTGAAACGGTCGATAAGATACTTGAGAGAGAAAAGGGCAATTATGATATTTCGGTGCTCGATATTCACGCGGAGGCAACTGCGGAGAAAAAGTCGCTCGCGTACTATCTTGACGGCAGAGTGAACGTCATTTTCGGAACTCATACGCACGTTGCTACGGCAGACGAGCAGGTGCTTCCGAAGGGAAGCGGATATATAACCGATCTCGGAATGTGCGGATGCCAGGAGTCCTGTCTCGGTGTTGAGGCAGAGATCATAATAGATAAGCTGAAAAGCAAAATGCCCGCGCGCTTTAAGCTTGCAGAGGGCGATATCACCCTCTGCGGCGCACTCTTTGAGCTTGACGAAAATTTCAAAGCCGTGTCGGTGACGAGAATAAAAGAAAGAGAGCTTTAGAATGGGAGATATTTCGCTGTGGCTTTCACAGGAAAAGAGAGCAAAACGGCTCAAGCTGCTGACGGTCATTGCCTTTTTTGCGCTCACCGTTGAAAAGCTTCTCGCGTGTGAGACCTTCGTGTATCAAAACGGACATATCGAGGCGCATTATACAATAGGTGCGCTCGATCTTATATGCGTTCTCGTTTATTTCTCAACTGCGGTACTACTACTTGCAGACGTAAAAAACAAAGTCCTCCTTCTGCCCGACTCGATGCTTCTTTTTGCCAAGCTTGCGCACGTTTTTTACAGCGTGTCCCGACTGATCGGAGGATCGGAGCTGTCCCTGACCGAGGACTTTACATACGTGGAAAATATCGCAGAGGGACTGTCGTTTGCGGCGTTTCTCGTGATCTTGTTCGTGGGAAAAATGCAAAAGCGGGAGAACAAGTTCCATAAGATATACCCAAACGTCTGTCTCGTGCTGCTCGGTGTCTGCTTTGCGGTGACGCTCGGCTTTGAGATAGGAAAGATTTTTGTTTCCGCGAGCGAGCATTTGAGCCAAACTCTCACGCTTATAAACTTTGCAAAAAGCGTGATAAACGAGGCGTTCCTCGACCTGCCGTACGTTCTGCTTACGCTCAGCGTGTGCTTTACACGGCATAGCGAAAAGGTTTGAAATTAAATAAAAGCGTTGATTTTGCTAATTATCATAAGAAATTTTGAAAAATTCGTAAGGCAGAGCTTGCTCTCGCCGCTAAACTCTAAAAAACACCCCGACAAACCTTAAAATCTGTCGGGGCGTTTTTATTCTTAATATATGGTAAATACCAGTGAGTTTTCTCATTATTTCATATATTCCATAATACTTCCGCTCTCGTCCATAGACGCCATTATCATATAGAATCTCGGAATATGGAAGGGACCCTTGAAAATGTTGCCCTTAAGCGTTGTCGAGGGGGTATTATCGTAGTGCAGATAGCCGTACCATTCTCCGTGCTCTTTGTCCACGAAGTTTTCCTCGCAGTATTTGACAAGCTCTTTGTACGTGCTTTCGTACTTTTCGTCACCGAAAACGGTGTGAGCGAGACGAAGCGCGATCATTGCCTCACACTGGGGCCACCAGAGCTTCATATCCCACTCGAGCTGCACGGGCGGCTTTCCACAGACGTCTGTAAAGGCGATAATTCCGCCGTGCTTTTCGTCAAGACCGAGGGGGAGGGTTACGTCTATTATCTTTTTTGCGCCCTCAATTGCGGCACTGTTTTTGCTTATAAGTCCCTCGCTGAGAAGGAACCAAGCCGCTTCAAGCGAGTGACCGGGATTTACCACGCGTCCGCTCGGTGTGTCGATAAATTCGCCGTTTTTGCCGACGCTTTCCAGTAGTCCCTTGTCGGTAAGAAATCCACCGCCGAGGATGTCCTCTACGCATTTTTTTGCGATATCGTCGTATTTTTTCGCGTTGTTTTCAGCGGCGCTTCTCATTACCTGCGCGGTCGAGAGCATTATCATAATGGGCGCGAGTGCCTTTCCACCGACCGTCTCGGGATTAAATTTCGGAGCATTTTCACGCTCTCCCGTAAAGCACTGGTATGCTACGTCGAAATATTTTTCGGCATCCGCAAGGACCTTTGCGTCGCGAGTCGCCTTGTAAAGCTCGGCACATCCGATGGCGGCAAAGGTCTCCGAATAGTAGTAGCGGCGTTTTTGTATGCATCTGCCGTCTTCGGTGACGGTAAAGAACATTCTGCCGTCGGTATCGGTACATTTGGGCAGGAACGAATAGATCGTTTTTGCCGCGTTCAGGTATTCCTCCCGTTTTTCTATAAGGTTGTACGCCTTTGAGAATACCCAAAGTGCGCGTCCCTGAAACCAGACGCTCTTTTCTCGTCCGTATATCTTTCCCTCGCGGTCGAGGCAGGTGAAAATACCGCCGTTCTTTTCGTCAATTGCATCGCTTAGCCAAAATGGAAGAATGTTATTTATAAGTTCGTTTCTGTAATTCATATTTTGTGCGGGGATATTAAAATCCCGTTCCTTTCGGAGTTTTTGATTGATTGGTTGCAGGAATATTAGATTGGTTTTAAGTAAGGTTTTTGAAAGGGTTTGGGAAAACTTTTTTCAAAAAGTTTTCCCAAGGAACATCCTATTTACGCAAAATCAACGTATCCGCGCAGAGCCACCTCGTTTATCATATCGGTCGTGCTTCCGTTTGTGTCCCAGAGCATCTCCGAATAGAGCGCAATCGGGAACATAATATTTTCCTCAAACATAGCGTCCTCAACGAGCGCGGTGACGATCAGATCGCCGTCCTTGAAATCGCGCAGCGCCCTTGCCATCTCGTGCGCTTTGGGAGCCGAGGTCAGCCAGTACGCCTGAATGTAGCGCCATATCTTACTCTTGCGTTCAACGCGGTTGCGCGCCATATATTTGGACGAGACGCCCGTATAGATCGGTCCTTCAAGGTGCTCGAAAACAGACCAGTCGAGCTTGATAAGTCCCTTGGTAACTACTCCGAAACGGTCGTTTTCACCGCGAAGATGCGATATTTTGTCCACGAATTCCACGGTTTGATCGAAATTCTCGATCTTTTTCGGGATATATCCGAATGGGAATGATCCGCAGTTTTCCCACACTATGCGTACTCTCGGATCGACCTTCTTTATATACTCAAGCTTGTTTTTGACCGACTCCGCGTGGAGACCGAACTGAAGCTCAAGATCGGGATACTTTTCAAGCAGGCGGGCAGACGCCTTGTTTACGAGGTTCGTTACCGCTTCTGCGATCACTACGCCACCGACCGAGTCCTTGCCCGTTTCGGTGAATGACTGGAAATAGATTCCGTCGCCACCGAGGGGAAGGTATTCCTTTTCGTATTTTTCGATTATATCGTCAATGCTGTTTTCAGCGTTTTCGATCGAAAATTCTCCGCAGTTGGTATCCCAGAGCCACGAGTAGCCCCAGATGAGCTTTATATTCAAGCTGTGCGCGTATTCGATCATCTCTCTTGCGTTGACGGGAGCAAAATCGTTCCAGATTATTATGGTGTTGAGCTTTAATTTTACCATATTGTCTATAAACGCGCGGTAGTTGTAAATAACGTGTCCCCAAGTCCAGATACCGCGGCTCTTTATCGACGGATAGGATGAATACTTGAATTCGGGGAGCGCCTTTTCAAGCGGATTTACTCTGAATACTACCGGATCGTGAGGATATTCGAGGTGTACGAGGTATTTATTGTAAAAATCGATACAGCCGTAAAGCGCGCCCGCATCGTCAAAGCCCTCGATTATGGCCCTGTTACCCGAAACCTCTATCGAGTATTCTTCGGAGTGAGAGAGTACGGCGCACGAATTTTTCTTTATATATTCGTTTGACTCCTTCGTTCCGACGTATATGCAAAATCTGTCCGCGTATTTTTCGCTTTCCGATACCTCCGTGCAGACGGGGTATTCAAAAGTGTAGTCAAGAATTATCTCGGAAAGGAGCGAAACTGCCTTCCTTTGAAGCGAGTTTTCGTATTTTCCGTAAATTACAGCGATCTTTTTCATAATAATCTACCTCCTGTATAAAAATTATAGCACGGAATTATCTATCCGTGCTATACCTTGATTTTGCCTTATTTCTGTACTGTATTGACTTTTTTGTATTTTGAAGGTGGGATTCCGTACTGCTTTTTGAACATTCTCGAAAAATATTCGGGACTTGTAAACCCGCACGAGGACGACGTTTCCGAAATGGAAAGTCCATCTTCAAGATACTTTCTTGACATCGAGATGCGGTACATATTGACGTAGTCGGAAAAATTGAGTCCGAATTTTTCCTTGAACGCCCTGCAAAAATAGCTTTGATCGTAGGAAAGTGCCTCGGATACTTGCCTTGAGGTGATTTTTTTACCGTAATTTTCCGCAATATAGTCAAGGATCCTTCTGCAAAAAGCGGAGTTCTTTTTCTTGGGAGAGCCGTCATTTATAAGGCGGTTTTTGAACAGATAAGAAAAAAGCAGGGTAGTGAACGCGGGAATTTCGATTTTTGATGCTTCCGTGTCCGACTCGGCGGCGTCAAAGATCTCGTTGAAGCGACCTCTTATCGCTACGGCGTGAGCACTACTGCCGTCTATAAAATGAACGGTTGCCGCCCTTTCGTTTTTGAGACCTTTTGCAAGAGATACGTCTCCTATTATGGACGTGTCAAGGCAGATGCAGCGGTGGCGGTAATCGGAGCTTTTATCGGTAGTTACCGAATGGATCTCCATAGGATTTATAAATACGACGTCTCCCGCCTTTGCCGAGATAACCTCGTTTCCCGCACGGATCTCCGAGTGGCCGACGTCTATTGATATTATTTCAAACTCTGAATGATTATGCGGCAGAGTTGCGGCAAAGCCCACGCTTCTGCTCGTTGCAATCGGAAGGGCCTTGTACCTTAACTTGAACGAATCGTTGAGCAAAGATCTCACCTCGCTTTCTGACGGTATTATATCACGGAAAGAATATCATTTCAAGTCCTAAATCCAAGGTTTGTATCACGTCTCTTGCGGTGCGCGGTTAAACGCAAACAAAAAACGCGTCCTTAAGACGCGTTTTTGTTACAAGCTGGTGGCCGGACTCGAACCGGCGACCTGCTGATTACGAATCAGCTGCTCTACCAACTGAGCCACACCAGCGAACATAGGTGATTATAACATAAAATACCGAGTTTTGCAAGACCTTTTCGAAATTTTTTTACGATATATAAAAGAAAATTGACTCAAAGCTCTGTACAATCTTGCTTTTTTTGTTTTTTTAATGTATAATAGGACGAAAAGCTTAAAACGGAAGGCAAAAAATATGAAACTTACCGATATATCCACGATCCGTGCTCTGCTCGGTCAGGAACAGACCGATTTTAAGAAAAAATACGGGCAGAACTTCCTCGTGAACGAGGGGATCGTTAAAAAAATAGTGGCGGGAAGCGGTGCAAATAAGGACTGCGGCGTTCTCGAGATAGGTCCCGGTATCGGCGTTATGACGGTCGAGCTGTCCGATGCGGCAAAAAAGGTCGTATCTCTCGAGATCGATCCCGATATGGTCGCGATCCTTGATAAAACGCTTGAGGGCAGAGATAACGTCAAGGTGATATGTCAGGACGTTCTCAAGGCGGATCTTCCCGCAATAATCGCGGAAAATTTCTCTGACTGCGCCGAGGTGCGCGTCTGTGCAAATCTTCCGTACTACATAACTACCCCGATAATTACGATGCTCCTCGAGTCCGACCTCGGGCTTGACAGCATCACCGTAATGGTTCAAAAGGAGGTCGCAGACCGCCTTGTAGCCAAGGCGGGAAGTGATCAGTACGGAGCTATCAGCACCTTCGTTGCATACTACGGAAAGCCCTATAAGATCGCAGCCGTTTCGGCGGGAAGCTTTATTCCTGCGCCGAAGGTCGATTCAAGCGTCGTGAGAATAGACGTTTACCGTGACAGGCCCGTGAAGCCGCTCGACGAAAAGCTCTTTTTCGAGGTCGTACGCGCCGCCTTTATGCAGAGAAGAAAGACGCTCGTTAATGCGGTGGTCTCCGCTCTCGGCGGCAAGATTCAAGGACTGAACAAGGAAAAAATGACCGAGATTCTCGTCTCTCTCGGATTTTCCCCGACCGTTCGCGGCGAAACCCTTTCGGTAGAACAGTTTGCCAAGATCGCCGATGCTATTAAAACTTTCTCTGAAAACCCTTTTTGAAAAAAGTGTTTTCAGACTTTCCCAAAAACTTTAACGTAAAAAGAATAGGTGAAAAAAACAAAAAACAAGACCGCCGAATTTCGGCGGTTTTGTTTTTGTAATAAAATTACTTGATATTTACGATAACTCGCTTTCCGTCGAGGTTAGCCGCAGATTTCATAACGGTGCGTATAGCTTTTGCTATGCGTCCGTGACGGCCAATAACCTTGCCCATATCGCCTTCAGCGACGCTGAGCTCGAAGGTCACGGAGTCCTCGGTCTCATCGGTAACGATGACCGTAACCTCACTGGGATCATCAACGAGGGATCTGGCCATATCGATGAGAAGCTGTTTCAAATCGGCCATTTTTACCTCCGCCCGAGATTACTTAATGATCTCGTTCTTCTTGAGAAGCGCCTTTACGGTCTCGGTGGGCTGTGCGCCGTTCTTGATCCAGGTGTTTGCCTTCTCCGCGTCGATCTTAACCTCTGCGGGGTTGGTCATAGGATTGTAGTATCCGATCTCTTCGATGAATCTTCCGTCACGGGGAGATCTCGAGTCTGCTACTACGATGCGGTAAAAGGGTGCCTTCTTTGCGCCCATTCTTCTGAGTCTGATTTTAACTGCCATTTTTTGTTTCCTCCAAAATAAATGAATTTTATATTTTTTTATCTTCTATGTTAAAAGGGAAGACCGAATCTTCCTTTTTTACCGAACTTACCAGATGAAAGCTGCTTCATCATCTTGTTTATCTGGTCAAACTGCTTGAGTACGCGGTTGACCGCCTCTACCGAGGTTCCGCTTCCGTTTGCTATACGCACCTTGCGCGAATAGTTGAGAATGTCGGGACGTCGTCTCTCTTTTTTTGTCATTGAGCGTATTATCGCTTCGGTCTGCGCGATCGCCTTTTCGTCCACCTTTGCGTCCGAAAGCTGACCGGGCTTTATTCCGGGGATCATGCCTGCAAGCTGATCGAGCGAGCCCATATTTTTGATCTGCTCGAACTGATCGAGATAATCGTCAAGCGTGAAAGAGGATTCCATGATCTTCTTTTCAAGCTCTGCCGCCTTCTTCTCGTCAAACGCCGCCTCCGCCTTCTCAATAAGAGTGAGCATATCGCCCATTCCGAGAATTCTGGACGCCATTCTGTCGGGATAGAAGGGCTCGATGGTGTCGAGCTTTTCGCCCGTTCCAACGAATTTTATCGGCTTTCCGGTGATATATTTTACCGAAAGTGCCGCACCGCCTCGCGTGTCGCCGTCCACCTTTGTGAGAACGACTCCCGTGATGCCGACCTGCTTGTTGAATTCGTCCGCGACCTCTACTGCGACCTGACCGGTCATAGCATCGACCACGAGAAGGATCTCCGTGGGATTTACCGCGTTTTTGATATCCTCGAGCTCACCCATGAGCTTTTCGTCGATCTGGAGACGACCGGCGGTGTCTATAAACACCATATCGTTTCCGTTCTTTTCGGCGAATTTGAGGGCTTCCTTTGATATTTTAACCGGACTTTCCTTGTCTCCGAGCGAGAACACGGGAATGTCGAGCTGTTTTCCGACCGTTTGGAGCTGCGTGATGGCTGCGGGGCGGTAAACGTCGCAGGCAACGAGAAGGGGGCGCTTACCCTGCTTCTTGAAATATCCCGCGATCTTTGCCGCGTGAGTAGTTTTACCCGCTCCCTGAAGACCGACCATCATAACGACTGTCGGGGGCTTCGGGGAAATAGTAAGCTTTTCAACCGTTCCGCCCATAAGAGCGGTAAGCTCTTCGTTTACGATCTTTATTATCTGCTGCTCGGCCATAAGACTCTCGAGCACTTTCGCGCCGACGGCGCGTTCGGTTACCGTTTTTACGAAATCTTTAACGACCTTATAGTTTACGTCCGCCTCGAGCAGTGCGAGCTTGACCTCGCGCATTCCCGCTTTTACGTCCGCCTCGGTCAGTTTGCCCTTGCTTCTGAATTTCTTGAAGGCACTGCCGAGCTTTTCGGCAAGACTTTGAAAGACAGCCATAAACCGTTACCTCCGAATTCTTGGTTTCAGTTTTCCGCCTTTTCAAGCGAAAGTAAGATGCTTTCAGCCGTTTCGGGTGAAATATCACCGTTTTTCAAAAGAGACGAAACGGTGCTTTTCACGTTGCCAAGAACGGC
The DNA here is from genome assembly GCA_015064385.1 of Oscillospiraceae bacterium. Classification (GTDB taxonomy): domain Bacteria; phylum Bacillota; class Clostridia; order Oscillospirales; family CAG-272; genus SIG672. The sequence goes on from SVSI01000001.1 coordinate 116,485, forward strand.
TTTTCTCTCCTCGTACGCTTTTTGCAGACCGAGCTTTTCTTCGTAAAAGACGAGCTCCTTTTCTGCCTTGCGGATACACTCGCTGACGCCCTGACGGGTAATTCCCGTTATTTCGGAAATTTCTCCGAGCGAAAGATCGTCGTTTCTGTAAAGACCGACTATCTCGCGCTGACGCTCTGTCAGAAGCTCTCCGTACGATTCAAGCAGAAGGGAAATATTAACACCTTTTTCAAGCATTTTTCCGCCTCCGAACACACTGTAAAGCAATTTACTTGACAGATTATAACATACCTTAAACCTTTTGTCAAGTCCTTTTGAAAATATTTTTACCGATGTTTTGTGTGAAATTACAAAAACGGGCGGCTCTGTTGGTATAAAATGCCGAAAATTTGTTGGTTTCACGTATTTTATTGACAACAGGTGTAAAATTGTGATATAATGGTACAAAATTAAGGCGGGGTTATTAAAAAAATCCACCCGCCGGAACAGAGGGGAAATTTTATGAAGAAAAAACTGTTTAGCATGGTTCTGGTACTCGTTATGATCGTATGTGCCGTACCTTGTACGTTCGGCGCAAGCGCTGCCGAAGCATCAGACTGGACTCCCGTGAACTTTGATTACATAGAGAACACGGCAGACGGCTTCACCATACCCGCAAACGGTGGGGTGGGCAGAGAGATCGTTCTTTGGGACGGCCTTCTTTACGAAGGAAAGTTCAGCGTGAACATCAAGACCTCGGCAATAACCGGAGGAGAGGGAGAAATGCCCGGAATCTTCTTCGGCGGTCAGGGAATCGAAAGAGCGACCTCCGAGCGCGTTGATTACACGACTATGTCCTACTACAGAGCATATTTTGACGGTAACGGTAAAAATCTTGTTATCGGTGCGATACACAAGGGAACTTGGGTATCCGGCTTCAAAACGGGCAGATCGGTAGATCTGAAAGCAAAGCTCGGCCAGGAGCAGTGGAAGGCGGCGTTTGATGCCGACACCGTTAAGCTGACCGTCTCGTTCTCGCAGTCGGGCGCGGCTATTTTCTGGATCAACGATATCGAGGTTCTTAAAATCGAGGTTAACGGAGAGGCCTTCCAGGCGAGCGGCTCGGTTGTAGTCCGTAAGGACTGCGTCCCCTACGGCGGACAGATCGCGTACGATAACGGAGCAGCAAGTGTTGCAGGCGGCGTCTCCGGATTTGAGGTTGAAGGCGGACTTGAGTTCAAAACTCTTAACGGAAAAGTAGAGTATGATCCCAACACTTATACCCTCACCGCAAAAGAAGCAAAAGCGTTCGGATATTTCACCAACCGTACCGTAAGAAACGGTAAGATTGTTATCGTTAATCGTGATCTTGACGGATCCGGAAACGGCGCGATATTCGGAGTTTACCATACTGACGAAGCGTCCAAGCGCGAAGGAAACGGACTCTCCTACTACGTTGCAGACGCATCCAAGAACAGACTTTGCGTATGGTCGGGACACGTTGAAGACCATCATAACTCAATGACCACCACCAGCGGTACTGCATTTGCCACCAACAACAAGAAATGGATATTCGGTTCTAATGCAAGCGGCACGCTCAGTAGCGTTGATTTTGATCTTACGGGCAATGTCGGAAGCATCGTGCTCAACGCTAAAAACACCGTCACAGTTACCGACGCAGCTCCTTTAGCGGGCGGATACTACGGTATCAGAATTGACACGGCGGGCAAAAATATTTCTTACTACGTTGTAAACAACGAAAAGGAAGCAATGGCACTCGAGATCGTAAGTGCCGACGGCGCTCTCAAGTCGGGCGATCAGGGAACTATGGTAGTAAAGACCTTCCCTGCGGGCTCCGTTATCAACTCGGGCGATAAGATCGTTCTCGCAGGAAACGGAATCCAGCAAAGCGGTGACGCTATCGACAACGGAGACGGAACCTACACCATTAACTATACCGCAACTGCGGATTCGAGCAGCGTAGTATCCCTTTCGGTAGATAACCACGTTTTCGGAACTCTCGCACTTGACGTTGACATTACCGAAGACGTTATTGCTCCCGAACCCGAACCCGAAAATCCCGGTGAAGGCGGAGATACCACTCCCGATGACGGCGGCAACACCCCCGGCGGAGACGTTACTCCCGACGACGGCGGAAATACCCCCGGCGGCGACGTTACTCCCGACGATGAGGATATCAAAGCTCCCAACGTAGAGAACGATACTCCGAGCGGAAACAACGCTCCCGCAAATGACGACAAGGACGAAAAGCCCTCGTCGCTTATCTGGATAATCGTGGCAGCGGCGGCAGCAGCAATTGCGGCGGCAGTCGTTATCGTGATCGTTATCAAGAAGAAAAAGAAATAAGCCAAAACCTAAAAATTCTCCGAAGATCCTTCGGAGAATTTTTATTTAACGGTACTATTTCGATAATTTGATTGACAAAACGGATGATAAGTGCTATAATCTACGAAAGATACGTTTGAAATGGACCGCCTGGGCGGTCGGAGGAAATTTGAAAGAGCTTTGGGACGTTTATGACGCGCGCGGCGAGAAGATTCCGGGCAGAATAACCGAGCGCGGCAAACACGCACTCGGCAAAGGGGAATATCATCTCGTCGTCTTTGCGTGGATAATTAACGATAAAAATGAATTTATAATATCGAGACGGCAAAAGGGAAAATCCTTTGCGGGCAAGTGGGAATGTACTTGCGGCTGTGCGCTTGCGGGCGAGGACTCGCTTCAAGCGGCAATGCGCGAGGTTTCCGAGGAGCTCGGTCTTTCGCTTGATGCGGAAAAAGGAGAGTTTTTTAAGAGATACCGACGCAACTATCCCGAGGGAGCGCGCGCCCTTTGCGACGTTTGGGTGTTCAGAGGAAACTTTGACATCTCCGATATGAAGCTTCAAAAGGAAGAGGTCAGCGAGGCAAAGCTCATATCCTCGAATGATCTGCTTGAATTTTTCGGCAAGGGTACTTACAAGAAAAGATACGAATATTTGCCCGATCTGGTGGAAAAATATACTAAATAAGACGAGAATGGGGATAAGAGCTTGGGTATTTTAGAACTGCTTTTAGTGGCACTCAGTCTTTCAATGGATGCGTTTGCGGTTGCCGTTTGTAAAGGACTGGGAATGGGGAAGATAAATTATAAAAGAGGACTTTTGATAGCCCTGTTTTTCGGCTTTTTTCAGGCGTTTATGCCCTTTATCGGATACGTTCTCGGCGTACAGTTTGAGCAGTATATCGTTTCATTTGATCACTGGATCGCATTCGTTCTCCTCGGATTTATCGGAGCAAAGATGATGTTCGAGGCGTTTGAAAAGGAAAAAGACGGGTGCTGTGATAAATTCAGTATAGGCGAGCTTTTCATTCTTGCAATAGCGACGAGCATAGACGCGCTTGCGGTGGGAATAACCTTTGCGCTTATTGCGCCGAGCGTCGGCATAGGACTTTCCGTGCTGCTTATCGGAGTGATCACCTTTGCGCTGTCGCTCGTAGGAGTTATTATAGGCAACAAATTCGGTGCGAAATACAAGAAGTGGGCTGAGCTCTCGGGCGGAGCAGTGCTTTGCCTTATGGGACTGAAGATACTTCTTGAGCACCTTGAAATAATATCTTTTTGACATTTTACGGAGGAAACAAAAATGGCAGAGACTAAAATGCATTCGGAAATTCTCGAAAACCCGAAGATGCTTTCGGAGCTTGAAAATAAGAACAAGGAAAAGCTCGTAGCTCTCACAAATATACTCAAGGAGCGTGGAGTAAAGCACGTCACCTTCGCGGCGCGCGGCACGTCTGACCACGCATCCATATACGGACAGTATCTTATGACCGTTCTCGGCGGCAAGGTTGCGGGACTTGCGGTTCCGTCCGCGCTCACCGTTTACGGCGCAGAGCCGCAGTTCTCGAGCGACGATCTCGTGATCGGCGTTTCCCAGTCGGGTGCGGCAGAGGACGTTCTTTCGGTTATGAATGCCGCAAAAAAATGCGGAGCGGTCGTTGTTTCCATAACCAACCACGCGGACAGCAAAATGGCGCAGGCGGCAGATTTTCACCTTGACTGCTCGGCGGGCGAGGAGTATGCGCTCGCGGCAACGAAGACCTTCGTAGCGGAGATCGGACTTATCTGTCTGCTCGCGGCTTACTGGTTTGATAACGCAGAGCTTCTGAAATCGTTCAGAAAGCTTCCGTCGATCGTTGGAAAAACGGTCAAAATGCTCGACAAAAAGATCGAAGGCATCGCGCAGAAATACATATACGCTCGCGACGGATTTATTCTGAGCCGCGGAATGACCTATCCTATTGCGCTTGAGGCGTCCCTTAAGGTTCAGGAGACCTGCTTCATAAGAATGAAGGGTTATTCTGTATCCGATTTCTACCACGGACCCTTTGCACAGGTTGAGAAGGGAACTCCCATTATCGTTTACGCTCCCGAAGGAAGATCTCTCGGCGACAATCTTGCGGTTATAGACCGCCTCACCGGTATGGAGGTCGATCCTTTAGTCGTTACCGACAGCAAGGACGTTGCATCGAAGTACACGTTTAGCTGCCTGCTTCCCGCGACCGGCAACGAATATACGTCCGTTTTCGTAATGGCGATCTTTGCACAGATGTTCTCCGAAAAGCTCTGTACTCTCCGCCGTCTCGATCCCGACGTTTCGAGAAACCTTAAAAAGGTAACGGTAACAAAATAATTATGAAAATTTCGTTTTCTGTTGAAAAGGAAAAGAGAATATTCAAAGCGGACTATCCTATGATAGTCCCTTTTCTCGTCACCGAGTATGGGGACACCCTTGAGATCGAGGTCTATTCGGGCGTAAAAAGACTTGTCAAACATCACGTTAAAAGATACGCTGATACGATATTTTCGGACGAGTCGCTTACCGATCTGAACGAGAAGCTTGAAGAATACGCTCTTTCTCACGGATACGAGGGGGAGATGCACGAGCGGCTCAGATGGTACTACTCCTTTTCAATGAGAAATGCTGAAAAGCTTGACGTAACGGCGATTTTGCCGTCAAGCGTAAAAATAGAGGAAGATAATCTTGAAAATCTCACCACGCTTGATATTAAAGAAAATCTTGAGAAAAATATCCCGATGTTTGCCACCGTTATAGACGGCAAGATAGTGTCAATGGCGTGCGTTAACGAATACGGCGAGGGACAGAGGATGCTTGAGATAACGGTCGAGACCGCGCCCGAATACCGTAAGCGGGGATACGCGCGCTCGAACACGACGGCACTTGCAAAATATCTCATCGAAAACGGGTATAGCGTTGCCTACTGCTGCAGCAGGTATAACGAAGGATCGCGAAGGATCGCCGCGTCACTCGGCTTTCAACTTGACGGCAGATTTTACGCGTATAACGCGTATAGGAAATAAAAGAAAACCGCAGGAGAGTATTTTCCTGCGGTCTTTTAGTTTAAGTTTTTGAAGGTTCTTAGGAAACTTTTTTCAAAAAGTTTCCTAAGCGCAATCATTTCTTCTCCACGAGATAAAAATACGGTGACGTCGGCGAATTCATAAGATTAAAACGTGCGGCACAGTAGCATCTGCGGTCGAGCTTTGCGAGAATATCGCCTATCATAACGCCCTCCTCTGCGCCCTCGGCGTGACCGGGATAGACCGCAATAAGAAGCGCGCCGTCATCGTCGAGCAGACGGATAGCCGCCTCAATGGCAGGCAGGGTGGTCTCAAAGTGCGTTCTGACAGTTTTGTCGCTTCCGGGAAGCCAGCCGAGGTTGAACATTCCAACGCACATCTTTTCCTTTACGTATTTTTCACTGTTGTGATGCGAGTCTAAAATAAGAGTATAGTTTTCGGGCGCATTTTCGCTCTCGAGCAGAGCTTTCGTGCTGTCGAGTGCCGCTGCTTGGACGTCAAAGGCATAGACCTTGCCGTTTTCACCGACTGCCTGCGAGAGCCAGAGGGTGTCGTGTCCGTTACCCATCGTGAAATCGACGGCAACGCCGCCTTTTTTTATGTGCGGAACGAGAAAATTTTTCTCGGTAGTTTTAAGATCAAGCATAATGTCCTCCGAATTTTACTTTCCGACGCAAAAGCGACCGAAAATGTCTTTTACAATATCCTCTGATACCGCTCGTCCGTCTATCTCTCCGAGCGCGCCCATGGCGCTTTCGATATCGAGTCCCGCAACGTCGGGCGTGTATCCCGCCTCGAGCGCGTCGATCGCGTTTTCAACCGCCTCTGCCGCGCGGTCAAGGGAAGCGCGCTGACGCGCCGAGGCAACGATAGCGTCGCTGTTATAATCAATTTCTCCTTCAATAAAGAGCGATTCTATTTCTTTCGTAAGCTTTTCGGTGCTTTCGGTATATTTTGCACTTATCTCCAGCGTTTTGTCAAAGGCGGACGTGTCAAGTACGAGCTTTCTTTCAAGGTCGCACTTGTTGATAAGCGCTATCTTTGCGCAGGAAAGCTTTGATACTATTTCAAGAACTTTTTCGTCCTCTTCTGTCTTTTCCTGACTTCCGTCAAACACCGCGATAACGAGCTCCGCCTTCTCAAGCGCTGATATACTGCGCTCGATTCCGAGCTTTTCGATCTCGTCACTGCCCTCGCGTATGCCTGCCGTATCGCAAAGGCGGAGCATTATGCGTCCCACCGACGCGCTCTCCTCGATAGAGTCTCGCGTGGTACCTGCCGTATCGCTGACTATTGCTCGGTCGCTGCCGAGAATAAGGTTCAGAAGGGACGATTTGCCCGTATTGGGACGTCCCGCAATAACGGTATATATACCCTCGTTTATTGCTTTTCCCGCCTTATATGTGGCGGCGAGATTTTTAATATCGGAAAGGATTTCTTTCAGCTTTTCAACCATTTCCTCGGACGAAATATCCGAAAGATCCTCGTCGGGATAGTCTGCAAAAACGTATGCGGACGATACGAGAGACAGAAGGGAAGAATAGATAGAGTCTATCTTTCTTGAAAGCACGCCCTTTCTGTGCGAGCGAGCGAGATCAAGCTTGTCCCGAGTTTCGGCGTCGATGGTGTTTATAACCGCCTCCGCTTCGCTCAGCGAGAGCTTTCCGTTAATGAAGGCGCGGCGGGTAAATTCGCCCGCTTCGGCAGGGGAAGCTCCTGCGGCAAATACGGCCTTCAGTACCTCCTCGCTGACGAGTATTCCGCCGTGGCAGTAGATCTCGGCGCTGTCCTCTCCGGTGTAGGAGTGAGGTGCCTTGAAAAAGACCGCCATTCCGTCGTCTATACATCCGTCTGCCGAAAACACCTCTCCGCGTATCATCTGTCCCGCGCGGTAGTCGGTGATCTTTTTGCCGCTCGAGGGGAGGAAAACGCGCGACAAAACGTCGGTAGCGTCGTGCCCCGATATTCTTATTACAGATATTGCACCACGCCCGTAAGGGGTGGAAATTGCCGCAACAGATGAAAAATCCATAAAAATCTCCAAAAATATACTGTAAATTCATTATAACAGTCAAAAAAAGATATGTCAACAAGATTTTTGGAAAAATCTATTTACAAAACGGGCGAAATATAGTATAATAAAGCTAATTATATAATCAGTTTCAAACGGAGGAAACAAAAAATGGTTTACGAAAATCTTGCTCTCCTCGAGGGCCGCGACGCAGAGGTTGCATCTGCGGTCAAAAAGGAGCTTGAACGTCAGCAGAATTCTATTGAGCTTATTGCATCCGAAAACTTCGTTTCGGAGGCGGTAATGGCAGCAAACGCAAGCGTACTTACCAACAAGTATGCAGAGGGCTATCCCGGCAAGCGCTACTACGGCGGTTGCGAATGCGTTGACGTAGTTGAGACTATCGCTATCGAGCGCGCAAAGAAGCTTTTCGGTGCAGAGTTTGCAAACGTACAGCCCCATAGCGGCGCACAGGCAAACACCGCAGTTTACGTTGCTCTTCTTAATCACGGCGACACCGTTATGGGTATGAGTCTTGCAGACGGCGGACACCTCACCCATGGAAGTCCCGTTAACTTCTCGGGAATAAACTACAATTTCGTTTCCTACGGCGTTGATCCCGAGACTGGATTTATAGATTACGATAACGTGGAGGCGCTAGCACTTGAATGCAAGCCGAAGCTTATCGTTGCAGGCGCTTCGGCGTATCCCAGAGTTATCGACTTTGCCCGTCTTTCCGAGATAGCAAAGAAGGTCGGTGCATACTTTATGGTCGATATGGCTCACATTGCGGGACTCGTTGCTGCAGGCGTACATCCCTCGCCCGTTCCTTACGCAGATATCGTTACTACCACTACTCATAAGACTCTTCGCGGTCCGAGAGGCGGTATGATACTGTGCAGAGAGGAGCTCGGTCCCAAGATCAACAAGGCAATTTTCCCCGGCACGCAGGGCGGACCTCTTATGCATACCATCGCCGCAAAGGCAGTATGCTTCGGAGAAGCACTTTCCGAGAATTTCAAGGCATACCAGAGACAGATCGCCGCAAACGCGCAGGCACTTTCAAAGCGTCTTCTTGAAAACGGTGTAAAGCTCGTTTCGGGCGGAACGGACAATCACCTTATGCTCGTTGACCTCCGCGGCACCGAGACTACGGGTAAGGATCTCGAAACACGTCTTGACAGTATTGGAATTACGGTAAACAAGAACGCCGTCCCGAACGATCCGAGAAAGCCCTCGCTTACCAGCGGTATAAGAGTAGGCACTCCCGCGGCAACCTCGCGAGGACTCGTTGAGGAAGATTTCGTTGTGGTTGCAGACATTATTACTGCCGCTATCGGTGACGATTTCGAGGATAAAAAGGAAGCTCTTCGCGCGAAGGTCGCATCTATCTGCGCAAAGTATCCGCTTTACAACTAAGTAAGTAAAACAGGACTTGTGCTGCGGATTTTGGAGCTCAAGTTCTGTTTTTTATGGTTGAGACCGCATTTCCGCTCGGACACCGGCGGAACTCTCGGAGATTTTCTCAGAACAGAATTCAGAAATGGAGTTCACAACATAGCCGCCGACCTTATAAGGGAATATAATTCCGGTTGGGCGATTGCTATTGACGAAATAGAAAGTACGTTTAGAGATAATGAAAACTAAAAGGTAGTTTTCAAATAAAACAAATTATCAAACGATAAAAGGAGAAAAAGCATGAAAAAGACAGCCATTAAAATGTTCTCTCTGCTTCTCGCGCTTCTTATGATGCTCTCGCTCGCACTCGTATCGTGCGACGAAACCGAGGAGCTCGACAAGGACGACGACGTAGAGGACACAGACAAGGATACAGACAAGGATACCGATAAAGACACCGACAAAGACGGTGACAAAGACGGTGACAAAGACGGTGACAAAGACGGTGACAAGGACGGTAACAAAGACGACAACAAGGACGAAACTCCCGGTGCGGACGGAAACGAAGGCAACGCAGGAAACGAAAACCCCGATATCGGCTATGAAGGTGACGAAATAGCCAACACCATGGAAAACGTAAAAATTCTGCTTAACGGCGCAATAAATAAGTTCAAAGCAGGCACGTCACTCGAGTTTACGATAGAAGACACTTGGAACGATGAAACCGATACCGAAACGGCAAAGTTTTTTACAAATTCCGACGGCGAAGGTGTGTTTTACTCGGTTGATTTTTACGAGCAGACCTATGCTTGCGGCTCTAAAGGATATCTGAAAGGCCCTTGGGGAATAGACGTGTACGATCTCGAAGGAGCGTTTACAATGGAATATATCCTTAACACCATCTTCGAGGACGTTTTCTATAATCTTCCCGAGGATGCGGTAGAAAATCTCTGCAAGGTAACGTTTGACCTCAAGAAGGACGGGGATAAGTACGTTATCTCGCTTGAGACTACCGATATTATAGAGTTCTTTACGGCACTGGCCGGCGAGGAAATGGCATCCGACAGCGAATTGGAAGGAGTCACGAATTTTAACGGAAAAATTACGATAGAGATCTACGCAGACGGTAATTTTGCCAAGATCGCCTTTTCATACAGCGGAACTTCTGAAGGCGAGGATGCGTTCATGGGATATACTTATACTTTCAACAAGTACAACGATCCGAGCATTACGGTCGAGGAGCCCGAATGGGTTACCGAAAAGAAGAATGACGAAAGCGACGACGAAGACGACGAGGACGTAGGCGGCGGAGCTTACCCCGAGTATCCCGAAAATCCCGTGGATCCCGACAACCCCGGTGATATCGGTGAAGGCGGATCTCCCGTTGAGGGCACCTCCATTCTCGTTGACGCTCTTAAAGGAGTTGAAGAGTCGGATACGCTCAAGGTAGTTATCAGCGCCACTAACGGAGAAGAGACCTACGACACAGTCTTTACCGCGGTAAAAGGCGGCGACGGTACGTCCAAAGCGATAGGCGCTGCCGACGGATACGATATGTATATCGATTCCGAGGGTACTCTTTACGAAAGGGTAGAAGGAACCGTATCGAAAACTCCCGAAGCGGGTGACGCTTACGATTTCATTTTTGAATATTATCTCGGGAGCTACGGATTTGGTGACGTAGAAAACGTTGTTTCGCGTATGGTAAACGCCGGAATCAAAGGTGTTTCGGACGGAATGAATACGACTTATACGCTTGATACCACCTACGTTAAATTTGCCGAGATCATAGATCCCGAATATATAGAGGATCCCGGTTTCCAGATGATGGTATCTGCGCTGAAGCACAGTAGCGTTAGGATCGTGTACGTTATCAACGAAAACGGCGAGCTCACCTATACGTCTTCAGACGTTTACATTTCACTTATCGACGGAAGCGAAATGATCATTGACGAAAGCGCAAGCTATACCGTAAACGATGCGGTTCGTTTCACCGAGCCCGAGTGGATACACGATGCACAGTAAATTATAATCAAAACTAAAAACGCCTCTCTTTTGGGAGGCGTTTTTGCTTATATATTATAATAATTTACAATTTAAGTATATCTTTTGGGAAATAATGGTGTATAATTAAGATATCTAACTATAACTAATTCCAAGAGACGGAGACAGTAATGAGCATATTTACAAAACTTTTCGGTACTTACAGCGAGAGAGAGATAAAGAGAATACTTACAACAGTGGACGAGATCGAAGCTCTTGCACCCAAATATTCGGAAATGCCCGAGCCCGAGCTTCGCTCGATGACAACGGTATTCAAGGAGCGCCTTGCAAACGGCGAAACGCTGGACGATATTCTCCCCGAAGCGTTTGCGGCGGTAAGAGAAGCGTGCGACAGAGTACTTGGCAAGCGCCCCTTCAGAGTTCAGCTTATCGGCGGTATAATCCTTCATCAGGGAAGAATAGCAGAAATGAAAACGGGAGAAGGAAAGACTCTCGTTGCAACTCTGCCCGCATATCTTAACGCTCTTACGGGACGCGGCGTACACGTAGTTACCGTTAACGAATATCTTGCACATACGGGTAGCGAGGAGATGGGCAGAGTTTACGCCTTTCTCGGTCTGACTACCGGTCTGATCCGCCACGGACAGTCAAGACAGGAAAAGCAGGATGCGTACAACTGCGATATTACCTACGGAACCAATAACGAGTTTGGATTTGACTACCTTCGCGACAATATGGTTGTATATAAGGAGGATCTCGTTCAGAGAGACCGCGCTTTTGCAATAGTTGACGAGGTTGACTCTATCCTCATTGACGAGGCGAGAACGCCCCTTATCATATCGGGTGTCAGCGAAAAATCGAGCGAGATATACGAGAGAGTTGAGGCGTTCGTAGCGAAGCTCCGTATGTATAAGATGCGCGAGGTAGATTCCAAGCAGTCCACCGACCAGCTTGACATTGATCCCGAGGCAGACTATATCGTGGATGAAAAGGCGGGCTCTGCCGTGCTTACCGCAAAGGGTATAAAGCGTGCAGAGGCGTTTTTCGGACTTGAAAACTATTCCGATCCCGACAATATAAAGCTTGCAAATCATATCGGCAAGGCACTTAAAGCGCATGGCGTTATGAAAAACGGGGATAACTATATAGTAAAAGACGGCAAGGTAATGATCGTTGACAGCTTTACGGGACGAATTATGCCCGGGCGCCGCTATTCGGACGGTCTGCATCAGGCGATCGAGGCAAAAGAGCACGTAAATATCGAAAAGGAAAACAGAACGCTTGCGTCCATAACCTTCCAGAACTATTTCCGTATGTACGGAAAGCTCTCGGGAATGACGGGTACTGCACTCACCGAGGACGAGGAGTTCCGCGAGATATACGCGCTTGACGTTGTCGAGATCCCGACCAACAAGCCGATGATAAGAAAAGATCATCACGATATCGTATATAAGAACGGCAGAGGAAAGCTCCGCGCGGTAATCGAGCAGATAAAGGCGTGCAACGCAAAGGGACAGCCCGTGCTCGTCGGTACGGTATCTGTCGAAAAATCCGAGCAGCTCTCCGAGCTACTCAAACGCGAGGGCATAAAGCACACCGTGCTTAACGCGCGCCACCACGAGAGAGAGGCAGAGATAGTTGCCGAGGCGGGTAAGCTCGGAAGAGTTACCATATCCACCAATATGGCGGGACGCGGAACTGACATTATGCTCGGCGGAAACCCCGAATTCCTTGCAAAGCAGGAGATGGCGCGCCTCGGATACGAGGAAAGCGTTATCGGACTTGCTGCGGGAAGCTCGCAGAACGTCACCGAGGACGTATGGGCGGCAAGAAAGGTCTTCCACGAGCTTATCGAAAAATACAGAAAAGAGATAGCGCCCGAGGCAAAAGCCGTTTGTGAGGCAGGAGGTCTCTTTATAATAGGTACGGAGCGTCACGAGAGCAGACGTATAGACAACCAGCTCCGCGGACGTGCGGGACGTCAGGGCGACCCCGGAGAGTCGAGATTCTTCGTTGCGCTTGACGACGACCTTGCGCGACTTTTCGGAGGCGAGCGTCTTTACAATATGATGGATTCTATGGGACTCGACGAGGACACGCCTATTGATTCCAAAATGGTATCGAGCTTACTTGAGACGGCACAGAAGCGCCACGAGGGTGCGAACTTTGAGCGCCGTAAGAACGTCCTCGTTTACGACGATATAATGAATCAGCAGAGAACTCTTATTTACGACCAGAGAAGAGAAGTGCTTGACGGAGCAGACGTGTCCGAAAAGATAAAGGATATGATCGCGCAGGTCATTTCCTCGTATATCAGCTTCTATTTCTCGGACGGTGTTCTGAATGCCGATGGACTCTGCGAGGAGCTTAAGGGATACGTTATATACGAAAACGACGCAGATTTTACTCCCGAAATTCTTGCGGAGCTTTCCGAGAACGAGCTTGAGGAAAAGCTGATAGACAAGGCGCTTGCGGTCTATGCCGAAAAGGATACCCTCATCGGTGCAGAGCTTATGCGCGAGTTTGAGAGAAGAATACTTCTGCGCAGCGTTGACCGTCAGTGGATGGAGCATATCGACGCTATGGCAGATCTGCGCGACAGTATCGCGCTTCAATCTGCGGCGCAGAGAGATCCTATAATCGAATACCGCATTGCGGGAAGCGAAATGTTCGACGAGATGATAGGAACAATAAGAGAGGATACCGTTAAGGCAATCCTTTCGCTGCGTCCCAATCAGAAGGTTGAAAGGCAGAAGGTGGCGACAGTCACCTCCGAGGGATTTGCGGGAGCGCCCGGTGCAAAGCCGAAGCCGAAGGCGGCGCCCGTACGCAAGGTCAAGGTAAATCCTAACGATCCCTGCCCCTGTGGAAGCGGTAAAAAATACAAAAAATGCTGCGGACTTAACGATTAAAATAAAAAATCGGAGACGAAAATGGGATTTGGATTGCTTTTTGTCGGGTTTATGATGATGCTCGACCAGAGCTGGGCGCTGAGCACCGCTCCCGCGGTCGGAGTTGATATTTTCCCCGACGTTATCGGATATATCTTGATGGTGGTTTCTATGAGGCACTTAAGAAAAAGCTCAAGAGACCTGAATATTTTTGCGTATATCGCGACCTTTATGGCATTTTTTAGCGGTATCTGGGCGATTTTACAGATCTCTGCCGTTATAATGAGATTTGCACAGCTCGGCGGACTTAACGTAGTTTCGGTAGCGGAAGATATTTACTTTGCAGTCAAATATCCCGTGATGATAGCGGCAATACTCTTTCTGTCGAGCGGACTGCGCGAGGTGGCAACGTCGGTGGGACTTGATAAGCTTTCCCGCAAGACGGCGATATTTACCGCGATTTCTGCGCTTTGCTACACGGGAACGAGCGTTCAGGCACTTTTGCCCGTCGGAGAAATCTGGGCATATTTTGCAACTCTCATAATATCGCTGCTCTTTTTCGTGCAGTATTTTATGATGCTGATACTTATTTTCTCTTATTACAGAGAGATCGGATTTGAGGGTGAGGACGATCTCCCCGAAAAGGAACCGCTTTTCGTACGCCTGCTTCAGAAGGCGGCGAAGGCAAAGAAAAAATACGACGACGATTAAAAAGATACCGATAAAAGAAAGGGGCGAAGAAAAAATGGAAGCGTCGAAGATCAAATTCAGAAATATAGTCATAGCTCTCGTTTTTCTTATGAACCCCTGCATAAATATTATTGATATTTTACCCGATTTTGTCGCCTATCTTATAATAATGCGTACTCTTTACGCGGGCGCGGCACTCTATCCGCATTTTCGCGATTCTTATACCGCTTTTCGCAATCTTACAATTATTTCTATTGCGAAAACGCTCTCACTCCCGATAATTTTTATCGTTTCAAGCACCGAGATGACCTGGCTTCTTATCCTTGCCTTCGCCTTCGGCGGACTTGAAATATTCTACGGAGTTATCGCCTTTTCAAAGCTGTTTGAGGGCATCTATTACAGCGCGGAGCGTACGGCGGGATCAAAGGTCTTTGAGGGATACGACCGCGCGCGGGTGTTTACCGTAGTGTTCAGTATATTCCGTCCCGTTGCGGCATTTTTCCCCGAGCTGACGCTTCTTTCGGGCGGAGAGTACGGAACTGTCACCGAAACGGGCGTTATAAGCTATGCGGATCTTCGCATACCGCTTACGATATTTATGATAATCTTCTCGCTTGCGGTCGGAATTTTCTGGTTCGTTTGCGCGAAAAAATATTTCAAAGCGCTCTTTTCCGATAACGAATATATTTCTGCAATAAGAGAAAAATACGCGCGCTTTTCCGTTGAGAGCCCGCATCTTATAGACAGACGCGTGGTCCTTTCGGCGGTGTCCCTTTTTGCTGTCGGCGCAATACTTGCTCTTGAACTCAAGCTGGACGGAGTGAATTATATTCCCAATTTTGCCGCCGCCGTACTCTTTATCGCCGCATTTTCGCGTCTTAAAGCGATATACCCGAAGCTTTCACTGTACGGAATCGCGGCGTCCTCGCTTTATGCTCTGACGAGTGCGGTAAGCTGGGGATTTTCGGTGTTCTTTACCGCAAAATATATCGTAATCAACAAAAATCAGATCGGAATGCAGATAGGTTACGGCCAGCAGGTGGCGTCCTATCTCGGTACGAGCGCTCAGGTCAGCCGCGATTTTGATGTTTTGCGTATTCTTTTGGCGCTTGAGGGACTTGCGTTTATAATCGTCCTTTTCTTCGTGACACGCGCGCTTAAGGAGGCGCTCCTGCGCCACGGCGGAAAATATATTTACGAGCTCGGTCAGGTTCACGACAGAAAAGTACTTCTGCGCTCGACAGTCGGCGAGAGAGTACTCGTGCTCCTCACGCTTGCGCTCGGAATTTTGAGCGCGATCCTCTCCGTTCTTCAGATGGCACTCGTTGCTACCGACTATAATCTCTGGATATACGACGTTTTGCTTCGTATTGCTTGGGTGGTGCTCTTTATCCACACCTCCGACAAGATACACGAATCCGCCAAAGAAAAGTATATTTTCATAAAATCGGAAGGAATTGAATAAAAAGAGCATAAATCTCCGATTTTGCGGTGAAAAAGGGAATAAATTCCCGAAAAACCAAAAATTCAGGTATTCACATTTTGCGCCGAAGGGTTTATAATTTCTCTGTAAACGAAATGGAGGACGAAACCTTGAAAACGCTTGAAATAGACGAAAAAACGCTGATTATAACGATAGATGCACGCGAATGGGAACGATATTTCCCAAGTGGAGAGTTTGATATTTCGGACTCGAAAAGTCGCATTTCTCTGCGTGCTATGCTGCACGATACCTGCGGAGAGCGACCGTACGGCAGAGTAGAGGTCAGCGTTTTCGGAAAGAAAAAGGCGGCGCGAAGCGTTTTTGTGAAATACATATAAATCCGAAAGGACTACATAATTATGACACTTACAGAACTCAGGCAAAAGTGCGAAGCTTGCAAAAAGTGTGAGCTGGGCAACACCAGAACCAACCTCGTTTTCGGTACGGGAAATGAAAATGCAAAGCTGATGTTTGTCGGCGAAGCACCCGGCGAGCAGGAGGATCTCAGCGGCACTCCATTCGTAGGCAGAGCGGGAAAGCTTTTTGACAAATATCTTGAGGCAGTCGGTATCAGCCGCGACGAGGTTTACATAGCGAATATGCTCAAATGCCGCCCTCCCAAGAACCGCGATCCGCTTCCTGCGGAGCAGGATATTTGTATCGAATATCTGCGCGAGCAGGTCAGAATTATAAAGCCGAAGATGATAGTCTGCCTCGGCAGAATTTCGGCAATGAGACTTATATCCGCCGATTATAAGATAACGAAAGAGCACGGAATCTGGGTTAAGAAGGGACAGTACGATATGACTGCCGTTTACCACCCGTCGCTCCTTCTACGCGATCCCAGACGCAAGGACGAGATGCTCGCGGATATGATGGAGGTGGCGCGCCGCTACCGCGAGCTTTGAGATTTAATGTAAATATAAAAAAGGACGGAAATTTTCCGTCCTTTTAGTTTTTTATCGGGTTGGGCAGTGGTGGGTGTCCCGCCGCGTCTGACGTGCCTACACCCCGTAAGCTCCCGTCAGAGGATCTCGGAAAATACCGATCTCGGGAGTTTTGAAGGTAAAGAGTATAAAGAGTACACCAAGCACGCAAAGAGCGGAGAAAGCCGCTTTTTGAGAGCGACAGGTGATCTTTTTCGATCTGAAGAGGTGCGTCTCGTAAATATACGTTATAGCCGCAGACAGAAAGAAAATTGCGATATTGAGCCAGTCGGGAGACTTGCCCACGGCTCCGTTATAAGTGTAGAATATTATCGGAATAAGGACAATACCGAGCAAAATGCCGCGCAGCTTTACGCACCAGAAAT
Source organism: Oscillospiraceae bacterium (assembly GCA_015064385.1). Lineage (GTDB taxonomy): Bacteria > Bacillota > Clostridia > Oscillospirales > CAG-272 > SIG672. The sequence goes on from SVSI01000001.1 coordinate 133,638, forward strand.
CTTTTCGGTCGCGAAAGAAAAAGCTCTGTACGACGGCAAAAATAAATGTAGGCCAAAAGAGAAGCTTCATGTGCTCCCACGTCGATTCGTTTACCCCCGAAAAGGGAGCTATCCATTTTGCCTCTCCGAGCCACTCGTAAAGAAAATGAAGCAGAGTGCCTCCGAATGACGTCACCCCGAAGCCGATAAATTGCCAGAGTCCTATTTGTCTTTTCATAATTTCACCCTTGCAGTAAATTTATAAAACAGTATATCCAAAACACCTGCAAGTTATGTCAAATAAAAAACGGACACACCGTTCGGTGTGTCCGTTTCAATTTTGAATTTTAGTCTATATTTCCTGCGCGTACTGCTTCAAATTCTTCTTCGATCTCAGCAGAGGGCTTCTTCGTGAGAAGGGAAACTACAACGATAACGAGGCAGGAGATTATGAATGCGGGAAGGAGCTCGTAGATCGCGAAAACTCCGCCGAGCTTGCTGATAGCGAGCTTCCATACGAATACCATAACTCCGCCGCTTACCATTCCGGCAACCGCGCCTGCGCGTGTGGTACGCTTCCAGAAGAGGGAGAAGAGCATTATCGGGCCGAAGGTCGCGCCGAATCCCGCCCAAGCAAAGGATACGATCTTGAATATAACGCTGTTTTCGTCAAGTGCTATGATCATAGCTATTGCGGTGATAACGACGAGCGTAAGTCTGGTTATGAGCATAACGGTCTTGTCGCTCGCGTTTTTCTTAAACGTTCCCTGATATATGTTCTTTGCAAATGCGGAAGCCGCGATAAGAAGGTAGGAGTCGGACGAGCTGATGGTAGCCGCCAGAATTCCTGCCATGATGAAGCCCGCGATAAAGGGAGGCAGAAGCTTTGTGGAAAGAGTTATGAACACGCTTTCCGAACTGCTTGCGGTGAGGTGAGCTACGGGGAAGAGGTGTCTGCCCATAATTCCGATAAATACTGCAACCGCAAGAGAGATAACTACCCATATCATAGCGATTCTTCTGGAGGTCTTGAGCTCGCTCTCTTTTCTTATTGCCATAAAGCGAAGCAGTACCTGGGGCATACCGAAATATCCGAGTCCCCACGCCATAGAGGAAGCAATAGTAAGAATAGAATACTTTGCTGCAGCGCCGAAGATCGGTCTTCCTGCCTCTACTACCTGCTTTCCGCCCTCAAGCTCGGGAGTTGCCATTCCGAAGAAATCAAGGAATCCGGGAATGTTGTTTGCGTTTTCGATTATAGCATTGACTCCGCCTGCCTTAAATATACCGAGAACTACGACAACGACGAGCGCCGTTATCATAACGATCGCCTGCATAAAGTCGGAGGCGCTCTCCGCGAGGAATCCGCCGAGAATGGTATAAAGAAGAACGAAAAGTGCTCCGACGAGCATCATTGCAACGTAGGGCGCACCGAAAAGGGTGGAGAAGAGCTTTCCACAGGTGACCAGACAGCTTGCCGCGTAAACGGTGAAGAAGACGAGAATGAAGAGCGCCGCGATCATAAGTATTACCGGCTTTTTCTCCTTAAAGCGGTTAGAGAAGAAGTCGGGAAGGGTGATCGCGTTGCCCGCCTTTACACTGTATCTGCGGAGACGCTTTGCGGTTATGAGCCAGTTGAAATAGGTTCCTATGGCAAGTCCGATCGCAACCCAAGCCGCGTCGGCAACTCCGCACCAGTATGCAACACCGGGGAGTCCCATAAGAAGCCAGCCGCTCATATCGGACGCTTCTGCGCTCATTGCCGTTACCCAGGGACCGAGAGATCTTCCGCCAAGAAAGAACGCCTCGCTGTTTTTGTTCGCTTTTTTAGCGTAGAATACGCCGATCAAAATAACCGCGGCCATATAGATGACCATGGCTATCAGAGTTTGTAGGGTATTAAAATCCATACACAACCTCCTGAATTTTTAACTATTTCTGCCATTATACCACAGATGCGGAAAAATTGCAACACATAAGAGGAAATTTATAGTCGTTTATGAAAAAACGCCTCCGAAGTTCTCTTTCAGAGGCGTTTATTTTGTTTTAAGCTTTTTTGAGCATCTTTATTACGTCTTTAAGCTTGGGAGCGTTTCCGTACATAAGAACGCCCATACGGTATATCTTCGCGGCAAGTATTCCGACTGCTACGGTAGAGCCGACGAGAATGGCTATCGAAGCGGCTATCTCGTACCACGCAACCGTGCTCATTGCAATTCGAGTGAACATTGCCATAGGAGAGGTGAACGGGATATACGAGCAGACCGTCATAAGAGTGCTGTCAACGTCACCGCTCGACATGGAGATCATAACCACTATAAATCCGAAAACGAAGAGATATGTTATCGGCTGAACGGCGGTGTTTATATCCTCGAGCTTTGAAACGGTGGACGATATTGCTCCGAACAAAAATGCGTAGATAAGGAATCCGAGCAGGAAGAATACGAGCATATATACGAGAAGCTCGGGCGGAATGTTGAATATCGAATCGATTATCATATTGTCGCCCCAGTACGATTTGTTGACGTTGTAAAACAGAAGCGCAGAGCCGAATATCGCGCTTATCTGCACGAGTCCCGCGATACAGGAGGCGAGCACCTTGCCGAACATCATACTTATCGGCTTTGCGCTCGTGATAAGAACCTCCATAGCTCTTGAGCTCTTTTCGGTTGCAACGCTCATAGCCACCATCTGACCGTAGAGAAGTATGACCATATACAGCGCGAAGATCATAATGTAGGTATAAAAGAAGTTCTGCATCTGATCCTTTCCGAGATTTTCGACCGTGCCGTCTATTTGCACGTTCATAACGCCCGCGGCCTCCTCTGCACTCATACCGCTACCCATCATAAAGCTCATCTGATAGCTTTGGCGGAGTATCTCGGAGGCGATCTCGGTATTTACGTCATACATTGAAAGGTTGTTTACGTAGTAAGTAAACGAGGCGGGAGAGGTCATAACGAATGCACATTCGACCTCGCCTGAGGTTATCTTGTTTTTGATCTGATCAAGATCTTCGGTGGATACCTGTACACTATAATCGGTGAACGCACCCGCAAACGCTGTTTTAAGCGCCTCTGCCTGCGCTGCATCATCCGTGCTGATAAGCATTACGGCGAGCTCGCCGGAGGGTGCGTCGGTGCTTTCTTCCCTAAAAAGGGTGGATATCCTTGGGAAAAACATTACGACGGTTATTGCCAAAACGAGGAAGAGCGTAATTCCCACGAACGCCTTGTTTTTTACGTAAGAGGCAAGCTCAAATTTAAGTATTTTTCCAAATTGCTTCATTACTCTCAGTCCTCCTTTGCCGCGTCGCCCGCGTACTCTACGAAGATATCGTTAAGCGAGGGCTCGAACACCTTTACCTCGTCTATGTCGTAGTTTTCTACAAGGCGAGTCATAACGGCCTTCTTTTCGGAAGGATCGGAAAGTCTGATAAGCAGATCGCCGCCATCCGTTTTAGTGCAGACGGAGCCGAAATCGGCGATTATTTTGCCAGTATCCTCGGTGCGAACGAGCAGACGGTCACGCGGATAGTCGCGCTTTATGTCGTGCAGGTCTCCCGAGATGGCAATCACGCCATCTTTGATTATTGCAATGCTGTCGCAAAACTCCTCTATGTAGCTCATCTGATGGCTTGAAAAGAGGACGATCTTGCCTTTTTCGATCTGTTCCTTGACGATGTTTTTGAGGAGCATCGCGTTTACCGGATCGAGTCCCGAAAAGGGCTCGTCGAGAATGACGATGTCGGGATCGTGTGCAAGTGCGGTGACGAGCTGTATCTTCTGCTGATTTCCCTTTGAAAGGGTGTCAAGACGCTTATTTCTGTATTCTGTCATACCGAGGCGCCCAAGCCAATAATCGACCGCCTTAACGGCGTCCTTTTTGCTCATGCCCTTAAGCTCTGCAAAATAGGTGAGCTGCTCGATTATCTTCTTTTTAGGATAAAGACCTCTTTCCTCGGGGAGATAACCGATGCCTACTTTGTTGTAATCTATCGGTTTTCCGTCGATAAGGACCTCGCCGCTGTTTGCGGGAAATACGTTCATTAAAATACGTATAGACGTCGTCTTGCCCGCACCGTTTCGTCCGAGAAGACCGAACGCCTTTCCGCCCTCTGCGGTGAACGATACCCCGGTGAGAACCTTTTTCTCACCAAAGGACTTTTCTATGTTTTTAAGTTCTAATATCATTTTGATACTCACTCCTTGAGTTTTTCCGGGGCATGCCGCAACATCAGGTAACGTCCGCACCGCCGAAAATGCAAATTCCGCTTATGTAAACGGTGGGCGCGTCCTTGACGGGAGCGATCTTGTTGGAAATGCCTCCGAAAATGCAGGTCGAGTCCACCTTGACGTTGACGTTTGCCGGAAGGATGATGTCAACTCCCCCAAATACTGCCGTCACACGAATAGCGCAGTCCTTTTCGATTATTGCGTTTTTCAGGTTGCAGTCCACACCGCCGAAGACCGAAACGAGCTCCGCGCCGTCGAACACCTCGCCGTCGCAGACCATTTCGCATCCCGAGAATACGGCACATCCGACCTTTGGATTTGCGCCCTTTTCTTTCATTTTTCCGAGCATCTCGCCCGCTTTGTTTCCGATGATTCCCGAAACAAGCAGCTTCAGACCTGCCCCGACGATAATTACCGGGACGATAAGCTTCCAGAACAGGGAGAAGCTCAAAATATCTCTGCTGCACAGCAGGAGAACTACTCCGATAACGATACCGACGGCGTTGCCGATCTTGTCGTGCTCGGTTATAACGCCTATTACGCAGGGGACGATTATAAAGAGCGTCCACCAGCCGTCAAAGAAAATGTCGATGTTGGTTATGTCAAGAGCGTTGAGCGCAAAAATCACGCCGAGCGCAACGAGAAGTATTCCCCATAAAATCTTGCTTACTTTTTTCATTGTTTTCTCCTGTTTAGGTACAAAATCGTTGGGTTTGGGAGTTTGATCGAATGGATCGACTCACTCCCACTCGATCGTAGCTACGGGTTTGGGCGAGAGATCGTAGAGAACGCGGTTTACGCCCTTTACCTCGGCAAGTATTCTGTTTGTTACCTTGTGGAGAACGGCGTAGTCGATCTCCTCAATGGATGCGGTCATAGCGTCAACCGTGTTGACCGCACGGATGATTACCGGCCAGTCGTAGCATCTCGCGTTGTCGCGTACGCCTACCGAACGGAAATCGGGTATTGCGGTGAAATACTGCCATACCTTGCCCGCAAGACCGTTCTTTGCAAACTCCTCGCGGAGAATTGCGTCCGATTCGCGTACCGCTTCGAGACGGTCACGGGTGATAGCGCCGAGACAGCGTACTCCGAGTCCGGGACCGGGGAAGGGCTGACGGTAAACCATATTATCGGGAAGTCCGAGAGCGGCTCCGCAAGCACGCACCTCGTCCTTAAAGAGCATCTTAAGGGGCTCAACGAGCTCGAACTGAAGATCGTCGGGAAGTCCGCCGACGTTGTGGTGCGCCTTGACCGCCTTTGCGGTCTTGGTTCCGCTTTCTATTATATCGGGGTAGATAGTACCCTGTGCAAGGAAAGAGATCCCGTCGAGCTTTCTCGCCTCTTCCTCAAATACGCGGATAAACTCTGCGCCGATTATCTTTCTCTTGCGCTCGGAGTCTGCAACTCCTGCGAGCTTATCAAGGAAGCGGTCGGTAGCATCAACGTAAACGAGGTTTGCGCCGAGCTCCTTGCCGAACACCTCTACTACCTGCTCGGGCTCGCCCTTACGGAGAAGTCCGTGGTTGACGTGAACGCAGGTGAGCTTATCTCCGATCGCCTTAATGAGAAGGGCTGCAACGACCGAGGAGTCAACTCCGCCCGAAAGCGCGAGAAGAACTTTGCCGTCTCCGACCTGTCTGCGAACGAGCTCGATCTGATCGTTTATGAAATTCTCCATATTCCAGTTTGCCTGTGCCTTGCAGGTGTTGAAAATAAAGTCGGAAAGGACCTTTTTTCTTTCGTCCTCGCCGCTAGGCATAGCGTCTGCGCCCTTATGATCAAAGGCGATGGTGGGAATGCCCGAGGAATACACTGCCTCGGAGGCGTCTATCTCCACGCCGTCAACTACACGGTTTGCGCCGCCGTTTAGTATTATACCCTTTACGTTAGGAAGCGCTGCGAGCGCATCTTTCGTAATATCGTGAGGGTGGATCTCGGAATAAACTCCAAGAGCGCGTATTTCGCGTGCAAGAGAAGCATTTTCTTCGCTTCCGAGGTCGATGATAACTATCATATCCTGTTGCATATAGGGGTCCTTTCTTTCCGACTCTGTCGGACTAAAAAAATAAATTTATAAAACCGCATTTTGCGGATTTTTACGCCAAAAAGTGTTTTACCGATCCTTTTGCGAATATAAATATCACAAAGGGGTGAAGGATCATAAGCTTTAGTGTAAGATGCGAGAGGGCTTTTCACGGATTTCGCAAAAAGCTTTCGAAAATTTTTCAAAAGCGTCGTGGACGGAGAAATTTTCCCGCAAGAGCGCTGACGTCTCTTTTATGCGCGATAACTCTGATTCTTACCGCTATGGGAGTTTACAAACGGGCAGAGCCGATCGCCGCGCTCGCTCTCGAAACGGTAGTCGGTGCGCGTATAGAACAGATAAACTGCGACGCGGTAAGGACTGCGCTTGCCGAAAGCGGTTACGTCTGGAGTGATTTTTGTACGAAGACTCTCGGCGCGGACGGGAGCGTAGTCTCACTCAGCGCCAACACCGAAAATATCGGAGCAATATGTGCGCAGGTCGTAAAAGCGGTAAACTCCGAGGTGAAGAAGACGGGAAATATAAAGATATACGTCCCGCTCGGGAGCGTAATAGCGCCCAAATATTTCTCGGGCAGAGGTCCGAACATCGCACTCCGTGCCGTGCCGTACGTTTCTGTATCGGCACGCGTTCACAGCGAGATGCTTGAGGCGGGGATAAATCAGACGCTCCACCGCGTGAGCATAACTGTTACCTCAGACGTTCGTGCGATATGTATGTCGAGCTCTGCGAGCTTCAAAAAGGAAACTACCGTGCCTCTTGCAGAATCGATCATCGTGGGTAAAATACCGATAGTAAGTTAAATTTCTCAAAGCTCCTTCGAGAGGAAATACTCGTACGAGTCAACGAGCGCGATAAAGCTCGCCTCGATTATATCGCAGGATACTCCGATAGTGGAGAACGAGGAATTTTTATCGGAAGAATCTATAAGAACTCTTACCTTTGAATCGGTGTTCTTTCCGAGATCGACCACGCGTACCTTATAGTCGTTAAGGTGCATACTGTCAACCTGCGGGTAGAAGGCGAGCAGTGCCTTTCGGAGTGCTCCGTCCAGCGCGTTGACCGGACCGTTTCCGAACGAACACGAAAGCTCGGTCTTTCCGCCGACCTCTATCTTTATCATAGCGCTCGACTGCTGTTCGCCGTCGGGAGCGGGGAAGTCGTCGCTTGACTTGTACATTATAACGTTGAAGGGTGCCTTCCAGCGACCAAGCTCCTTTTTGATAAGAAGCTCAAAGCTGGCGTTCGCGCTTTCGTACTGATATCCCTCAAATTCGCGTTCCTTGAGCTTTGCCGTTATCAGCTCGACCTCGGGCGAGGTCTTTTTCAGATCGGGAACGAGATGCTCAAGCTCGGCAAGTATAGTGCTTCTGCCCGACATTTCGCTGACGAGATATTTTCTTGAATTTCCTACCGCCTCGGGAGAGACGTGTTCAAAGGACGAGGGCAATTTGCGAACTGCGTCTATATGCATTCCGCCCTTGTGCGCGAAAGCGCTCTTTCCGATATACGGATGGTTGTGACGCAGGCGTACGTTGGATATTTCTGCGATCTGCTTTGCCGTGTGGCGAAGCTTTGTGAGCTGCGCGCCGCAGGAGAGACCGCATTTAAGCACGAGAGCGGGGATAATAGTGGATATATCCGCGTTTCCGCAACGCTCACCGTAACCGATAAAGGTTCCCTGAACTTGGGTAGCACCCGCAAGAACGCTTGCAATCGAGCTTGCGACCGCGCATCCGCAGTCGTCGTGACAGTGAATGGAAAGCTTTGCCTCAGGCAGAGCTTTTTTTACCTCTGCGGTTATGCGCGAGACCTCGTGCGGCAGAGTGCCTCCGTTCGTGTCACAAAGCGTTAAGGTATCTGCGCCCGCAGAGAGCGCTGTCTTCAGGCAGGAAATTGCGTAAGACTTATCCTCCATATAGCCGTCAAAAAAGTGCTCGGCGTCAAGAACGACCTCTTTTCCGCAGCTCTTAAGATAAGAAACGCTTTTTTCTATGTATCCGAGATTTTCCTCGGGCGAGATACCGAGTATCTCGATTACTTGAGTTTTTCTGCTCTTTGCAACTATTGCAACGACCTCGGTCTCGGCTGCAAGCAGAGCGCGGATGCCGGGATCTTTTTCGGGGTGATCACCCTTGACCGTGCTTCCAAACGCGCAAAGACGGGCGTTTTTGAGCTTTACACCCTTCATTTCGTTAAACAGCGTCATATCCTTGGGATTGGAAAAGGGATTGCCCGCCTCTATGCAGTCAACACCGAAATCGTCAAGAAGGTTTATTATTTTCTTCTTGTCGCTTACCGAGAACGATACGCCTTCGCTCTGTGCGCCGTCGCGCAGAGTGCAATCGTATATCTCAATCGTTCTGTTTGTCATCACTGTTTTCCTTTACTTTCACTGATATTTTGCCAACGCTCGTAGTAAAAAAGGTATTGCTGTGCGATACCCGCGTTGGCACCGAATGAATTTATATCAAAGCCGCTCGGATAGTATTTTGCAAATACTTTTTTCACCCAAACGTCTATCGGGAAAGCGTCCGTTTTATCAAAGCCGAAGAGCAGGGCGCAGGATGCGACCTTCGGACCGACTCCCTTTATTTTCATAAGCTCACGCTCGGCGTCGGCAGTCGGCATAGCCGATATGCCGTTAAGATCTATTTCGCCCGAAGCGACCTTTTCTGCGGCGTCTGCGATGTATTTTGCGCGAAAGCCGGTTTTTAGTGCGAATATCTCATCGGCGCCCGCGCTCGCAAGTGACTCGGCAGTTGGGAAAGCGTAAAAGATCTTTCCGCCGTCTTCAAACGGCTCTCCGAACTTCTCGGAAAGTGCCGAAATGATCTTTTTTATTCGGGGAATATTGTTGTTTTGCGATATTATGAAGGAGCAAAGAGCTTCCCACGGATCCTGACGGAGAATTCGTATTCCCTTGCCGTAGCTCGCCGCGGCTTTGAGCACCTCGTCGCTTCCGAGTGCAAACGAGGAGTTTATTTTTTTATAATCGCAGTCAAGTGCGAGGTAGTGGTTCCAAACGCCCTGAAACTCGGATATCGGACGGTTTATGATTATTTCGCCGTCCTTTTGAGTGAGACGAAGGAGCTTGCCGTGTGAAACGCCCTCGACGGTGAACTCGTCCGTGCGTTCAAAACGAAAGGTCTGACCGCAGTCAAAGGTTTGAAATATATCGAAAAAATCGGCGTTTTCTATTTTGGTATAGCTGCCGTGTTCGGTTATACGCATAAGAAATATCCTTTCGCGTTATGTGAGAAGCCCGCCGTTTACGGCAAGGACCTGTCCCGTTATGAAGGACGCCTCGTCGGACGCGAGGTAATATACCGCGTTTGCAATATCGTCGGAAACGGCGTTTCTGCAGAGCGGAGTGTCCTCGGCAAGAGATGCGAGAGTGTCCTTTCCGAGAGATGCAACCATATCGGTCTCCACTACTCCGGGAGCTATGCAGTTGACTCTGATTCCCGAAGGCCCGAGCTCCTTGGCGAGCGCCTTCGTCATTCCGATAAGAGCCGCCTTGGACGCCGAGTAAACTACCTCGCACGAGCCGCCCGTCTGTCCCCACATCGAGGAGATTATTATGATGTTCCCGCGCTTTTTTGATATCATATCGGGAAGGAATTTTTTAACCGTCAGAAAAGCACCCTTTACGTTCGTGTCCATTATCCTGTCGTATTCCTGCTCGCTGACGTCTTGGAAGAGAGAGTACAAGGCAACGCCTGCGTTCAAAACGAGGGTATCAACGTACATATTCTTGCAAGCGCAGTAGAGAGCATCTACCTCGGATCCGACCGATACGTCTGCTTTGACCGTGAGTGCGCTCGGAGCGCCGAGGGAAAGACAGCTTTTTGCAACGTTTTCCGCCTTTTCGGAGTTGCTTTTATAGTTTATAACTACCGAAAATCCGTTTTTTGCAAACTTTTCGGCACAGGATGCGCCTATTCCGCGTGATGCGCCGGTTATAAGTACCGTTTTGCCGTTCACAGTTTTCACCGTTTTGTCCTCCTCTCGCACGCGCGTGCGTATAGATCGCGATATTTATAGAAGATATTTTATCACAAAAAGATTCCGATTACAACAAGAAAACGCAAAATTTTGTCGATTTTTTTGTGCGCGCACGTAAATTTTTCAAAAAAATGTAATTTATATATCCCTTGTAGTTGCAAAAACGCAACGAATGTGATATAATCCCTATATAAAAAGCACGGAGGAATAAAGCATGATTATAAATGCCGCGCAAATATACGAAAAGCTTACAGACGATAATAATTGGGAGCCCGTTGAGTTTATAAACCACCGCCGCGAGATGCTTCGCTTTGAAAAAGTGGCTGTTATCGATTACAACGGCGACACGTACGCTTATCTTTACGAGATAGACGACGAGGACGAGCACATCAACGACTTTCCCGCGGTAGTACGCTTTGAAAAAAACGATCTGGACGAGTATATTCTCGATTTCGTCACCGACAAGAATCTTATCGAGGATATCGCGTACGAGGTTATGACTCTGCGCCGCAGCGAGGATCCCGACGAGGTCGAGATACTGTACGACGAGAACGCAGAATACGACGAGGACCCCGACGGAGAATATTTTGATGACGAGGAACTTAACGAAGAATACGATTACGAAGACGAATTCGACGACGAAGAATAAAAATAAAAAGACCGCGAAAGCGGTCTTTTTATTTTGTGGCGTTAAGTTTTGCGTAGCAAAGTGTTGTGTTGGGCTTAGCGTTTGCGTATCAAACCGTTGTGTTGGGCTTAGTGTTTACGAAGTAAACCGTCGGTTTTAGTGTTTACGAAGTAAACCGTAAATGACGGCTCCGCCGTCATTTTTTACATATACCCGCGTCTTACGTCAAACACGTGATCTATCATACGCAGTCGTGACATTATCGACTTAAAATGCTCGATGTTCTTGCAACCGACCACGAGACTTACGGTAATATCGTTGTCTCGACTGTGCGTGTTTATCTGATAAAGCATTACCTTCATCTCTGCAATAGCGGAGGTGATGTTTGCAATAAGCTGAATATCGTTTTCCGCGAAGACCTGAATAAACGATTCGTAAAGTCCCTCGTTTTTCTTATCCTCGGGAGCGTCTTCCCAGAATATGCTGATAAATCTTCCCGCCTTTTCGGGCTTTTTGAGACCCGAAATTACGTTTATGCAGTCGCGCTTATGTACCGAGACGCCCGAGCCGCGCGTGATAAATCCGATGATCTTATCACCGGGCAGGGGATTGCAGCATTTTGCAAATTTGACCTCGCAGCCCTCGAGTCCGTCCACGATGACGCCGCCGTTTCCGGTACGGCGTTTGACCGTCGTCTTTATCTCGGTCTGTACGGGAATATTTGCGGGAGCTACCGGCTCAGTGGGCTTTACTACCTTGTCAAACTCGTCGCGGAGCTTGGTCTGTATCTTGCTTACGTTCAGACCGCCGTATCCGATGGTGTTGAGCAGGTCATCAACCGTTTGAATACCCATTCTCGACGCAATGCGCGAGAGTATCTCGTCACGCTGCGCGGCGTTGTACGGACGTCCGAATTTTTTGAGCTCGCGCTCGATCTCGGTGCGTCCGACCACGATGTTTTCGGGACGCTTTTCCTTTTTGAACCACTGGCGGATCTTGTTTCGCGCTTCGCCCGTCTTTACCGTGTTGAGCCAGTTTCTTTTCGGTCCCTTTGAGGATGCAGACGTTAGAATTTCAACTATATCTCCGTTAGACGGGCTTCTGTCGATAGGAGCGATTATTCCGTTTACCTTGGCACCGACCATACTGTTTCCGACACCCGAGTGTATTGCGTACGCAAAGTCGATAAGAGTTGCGCCCTGCGGGAGCGCAATGACGTCTCCCTTGGGAGTGAATACGAATACCTCGTCGTGGAAGATGTCAACTTTGAGTGCGCGAAGGAACTCGTCGGGATCGCGGGTATTGTCCTCGGTCTCGATAAGCTTGGAGATCCATTCGAGCTTTGCGTCGATCTCCTCAGAGCTGCGCCTGTCTCCGCTCTTGTATTTCCAGTGCGCGGCGATACCGTACTCTGCGACCTGGTGCATCTTGCGGGTTCTTATCTGGACCTCGAAGGGAATGCCGTCGCGTCCGATAACGGTGGTGTGGAGCGACTGGTACATATTCGGCTTCGGCGTGGAGATGTAGTCCTTAAAACGTCCGGGAACCGATTTGTAAGCATCGTGGATAAGTCCGAGAGCGGTATAGCAGTCAAGCTCGGTCTCGGTGATTATTCTGACCGCATAAAAGTCGTATATCTCGTCAAAGCTCTTGTTCTGGTTGAACATTTTACGGTAGATACTGTAAACGCTCTTGACACGTCCCTCGAGCGAATAATCGAGATGGTATTCGTCCAGCTTTTCGGAGAGCATCTCTTTCGTGCGTGTGATAAAATCGCGGTTCTGACCGTATTTTTCGTCAATGTCCGCCTTTATTTCGGCATATCCGATCGGATCGAGGAAGGAGAGCGAGAGGTTCTCGAGCTCCTGCTTTATCCTCTGCATACCGAGACGGTGAGCGAGCGGTGCATAGACCTGCATGGTCTCGTGCGCCACGTTTCGTCTTTTTTCATCCCTGCGTACGTTGAGAGTACGCATATTGTGAAGGCGGTCGCAAAGCTTAATGAATATAACTCGTATATCCTTCGACATCGCAAGAAACATCTTGCGCAGGTTTTCCATGTGTTCCTCTTCCTTATCGTCGAAGGGAATCTTTACGAGCTTCGTAAGACCGTCAACGAGCATTTCGATGGTGGGTCCAAACTCTTTTCTTATCGTCTCAAGAGAGACCGAGCAGTCCTCGACGGTGTCGTGAAGAAGGGCAGCGCATATAGAATCGGTATCAAGGCCGAGCGAGAAAACTATCTCGGCAACCGCTACGGGATGGATTATGTAGGGCTCACCGCTTACACGGTACTGTCCCTCGTGCAGCTTTTCCGCAAACAGATACGCCTTTTCGATCTTCTGGACGTCGTACTTCGTGGGGTTTTCGTTGAGAAGTACTTTGAGGCGGTCGAAGTTCGACACAGATTGCTCGAGAGTGTTGAAGCTACTGTTCATATTCGTTTCTCCTTTCACTTTTTTGGAGATTTCAGATAAACTATTTTTCCGCACCGGCGCGGATCTTCATATAGAAGGGTGATTTTTCTATATCTATCTTGTTTTTGACGTAATTTATTCCGAAATGGAAGTTTTCGTCACATTCGCTTGAAAATTTTATACTTGCAAGACCGGTCTCGTTTAATACCTCGAGAATTATCTTTATCTTGATATAGCTTATTCTTCCGCCAAAGGCAGAGATCACCTCGCGAAGACCGAGACAGTCGTCCCGGAAGCCGGGACGGCGTTTCAAGTAGAGATATACCTGTGCAAAATCCTCGCGGCTGGGCAGAATATCCTCGTCTCTGCGGTATTTTGCACCGAGCGCGATATCACAAAATCTTGCCTTGTCGCTCTCGCTTATCTCGTTTTCCGAGGCGTGTCTGTGAACGTCGCGCAAGATCAGTTGAACGTCGGTGACTCCGCGGAATTCGTTTATTCCCATAGTGAAGGCAATATCAAGCATATCGCCCTTGTAAACGTCAAACAGGTCGCGGCTTCTGCCGAAATAAAGCGCGGTCAGGACCTTTCCGTCCTTTTCAAGAACGAATTTGGTGTGCTTTTCGGCAAGGGGAATGATATCTCTTACAAGCGCGTCCTTCATAAAGAACAGCGGATTGGGGTTTGCCACTCCGTACGGCTCAAGCAGGAGAATATCCTTCGCCTGATCGAGCGTTATCTCGTCGCTCGAGACGTAAGCGTCGCCTTCTACCACGGCTCCGACGGTGTCGGCGGCGTTTTCGCGCACGAAAGCGTTTATTCTCTCGCGGAAGGCGTCAAAGTTTTCTCTTGAAACGGTAAGCCCTGCCGCGAGCTCGTGCCCGCCGTACTTTATAAGCAGATCTCCGCAGTAGGTGAGCGCTTCAACGAGATTTATACCCTTAACGCTTCTGCCCGAGCCCTTGCCGATATTGTTTTCGTCAAAGGAAATAAGTATCGAGGGCATAGCAAAGCGCTCCGTTATTCTGGAGGAAACTATTCCGATAACGCCGTGATGCCAATTTTCTTCGGCGAGCACGATAACCTTGTCCTTTTCAAAATCGAGCGAGCTTTGTATCTTTTCCGCCGCCTCCTCGATTATTCTGTTCTCCTCCGCCTGACGTCTGCGGTTTATCTCACAGAGCTCATCGGCAATTTGATCTGCAACGTAAGGAGAGGTGCAAAGGAAAAGGTCGAGTGCCTTTTCAGCGCTCTCTATACGTCCCGCCGCGTTTATGCGAGGAGCTATCGTAAAGCTTATGACCGACGAGGTTATTTTCTGAGGTGCTTTCGGCTTTTTGTCGTTTTTGCTCGCCGCCTTCAGAAGGGAAGAGATCCCCATTCTCGGAGAGGTATTGAGCAGCTCGAGTCCCTGCGCCACGAAAAGACGGTTTTCATCCTTCAGAGGCATAACGTCGGCTACCGTTCCGATGGCTACGAGATCGATAAATTTCCGTGCGTCTCTGTCGTGACCGCTGAGCTTTTTGTTTATCGCACAGAGGAGCTTGAAAACCACTCCGACGCCCGCAAGCTCGCAGAAGGGATATTTACTGTCCGCGCGGCGCGGATTTACTACCGCGACGGCATCGGGCAGATCTGCAAGACACTCGTGATGGTCGGTAACGACGACGTCGATCCCGAGTGAAGCCGCAAATTTGACCTCTTCAAGTGCGGTCACGCCCGTGTCAACCGTTATCATAAGGGTTACGCCCTTATCGGCAAGCGCTTTTATCGCATCGTTGTTGACTCCGTAGCCCTCGGAGCTTCTTGACGGAATATAGTAATCGCTAGACAGCCCGAGCTCCTTCAGATAAGTATATAAAATGCTTACGGAAGTGACTCCGTCAACGTCGTAGTCTCCGTAAATTACCGTCTTTTCCTTGTTCTTTACGGCGCTGATGATCCTATCCACCGCCTTGTCCATATCGGGCATAAGGAAGGGGTCGTAATATTCACCCGTCAGCACCGAAAGAAAATCGCGTGCCGCCGATGGCGTTTTTTGACCTCTGTTATATATCAGCAGCGCGCTTATCGGTGATATACCGAGCTCTTTTGATATATTAAGTATTTCGGGATCGCTTTGAGTTTTGTCAGAGCGCAGCTCCCATTTTTTGTTTGCTTCGTTTGAATGTGCCATTTATCCTCCAAGGTGTTTTTGGCAAAATGTGTGTATTATTGGTAAAAGACGCCCATAACACACTTTTACAGGCGTCTTCTATATTAAATGTAAGATTTTCAGTCGGATATGGGAGTTGCACCGCCGTCGAAGGAGGGTGCGTCATCCTTGATCAGCGGGGGTCTGATATTTACGGTATAGCTGTCTGCGTCAACTATGTAAATATGACCGCTGAAAGCTTCGTTCACCGTTATAATTACGGGAAGCTCTTTTGAAATGTCGCTGAGACCGCTCGCATCAACGTAGGCATGTATAGCCGAGCTCGTAACGCTGTCAATATTTGAAGAAGCCGTAAAATATACCGTTACGGTGATATCGTTTGCCGCCTCGCATCCGTATCCGAGAGAGGCGTTAGAGCCGGAATCGACCTCGATCTCGCGTGCAACGACGGTTATCTCCTGGCGGCGAACCTTGTCTTTAACGAGCACGTCAACGGTCACTCCCTCAATGGCGGTCTTGCCGTCCTTGGTAGTGACGCCGTTTGCAAGCTGATATATTTCCGTCTTTTGTCCGAGAAGATCCTCGGTCATGGTGAGCTTAGTCTCATCTATGGTGAACATATTTATCGCGTCTATCTTCGATAGCTCGTCAGGAGATCCGACGAGAGTTATCTCGGAAGGCGTAACTTTGAAGTTGCTATCTCCAAGATATCCGTATCTGCCTGATGCGGTGAGCTTCACCGTTTTCTCCATATATACTTTAAGAGTTACGGTGAGGGAGCTTGCATTGTCCGAAATAATGAGATTCTTGTTGTTTATTTCCTTGCCGTTTGCATCGAAAAGGACGACGGTCGCAGTAACCGTTTTGCCGTCGGTCGCACTGCCGATGCTCGCCGTGCGAACCTTGACTTTTGCTATGGTGTCAAGGATACGCGTCGGTCCTTTGACGCTTATAACACTTTCGCTGAGGACGTGCTCACCGAGGTAGCATCCGCTCTCGAGCGTGTAGTCTGTCGGTTCAACCGAATGGGTATCTATGCGGAAAACTTTTTCGCTCGGGCGGTCAACCGTTACGTTTACGACCTTTACAGTCTGATGGGTTACCGTAGTGCCGTCGGGAGTGGTTATATCAACGGGAATGGAATACTCGCCCGGCTCCTTGATGGCGTTAAGCGATATTTTAGCCGAAATATCCGAAGCGTTTGCCGCTTTTATATCGCGCTGGCTACCCATTATGGTAACGTTCACCGTATCAATGCTTACGGACTGTACGGTGAGCCCGTACTGTGCGAGTCCCGTTTCGTCGTAAACTATCTCTATAAGGTCGTACGTTTCTTCAACGGGTACGTTATTTGCACCTGCAACGTAAAGCCAGAAAATAAATGCAAGCGCAAAGGATACGCACCAAAGAATAAGGCGTCCTTTCCCCTTTTTTTCTCTATGCAAAGCAGAGCTTTTGCTCGATGTTTTCTTCGTGTTTTTCAAAATGCCACCTCCGAACGGGCAAGCGCTTTAAGCGTTTTTTCAGTGAGATTACTTTTTGCGAAGTATCTTCTTGAGTCTCTTCGAGCCGTTTTTGTAAGCGTTCTCGGGAAGAGAGTGGATGAGAACTCTGTTAAGCTCGTTTTTAAGGGAAGGATAATCAAATCCGCGCTTGAGGTTTCCTTCAAGTGCAGTGGAGATGGTTCCCGTCTCCTCGCTGACCACGATAACGAGTGCGTCGCTGTTTTCGCTGATTCCGAGCGCGGCACGGTGTCTGGTGCCGAGATCCTTTACTATATCCTCTCTCTGCGAAAGGGGAAGGAAGCAGCCGGCGGCGTAAAGTCTCTCGCCTCTGATTATGACTGCTCCGTCGTGAAGGGGCGCGCCCTTATAAAAGATGTTTCGCAGTGCGAAATCGGAAAGCTCCGCATCGACTACGGTTCCGCTCTTTATGTATTCGCCGAGCTTGGTCGAACGCTCTATTACTATAAGCGCGCCCGTTTTTTCTGCCGACATAGTGACCGCCGCGTCGCAGATCTCTTTTATCGCCTCGGTTATCCTCTGCTGATTTTTTGCGTCCGCGATGTTTTTAATACCGCGCATCGGCTCTCCGCCCACCTTTTCAAGCGCGCTTCTGAGCTCGGGCTGGAATATGATAAAGAGAACGATGAGTCCGAACTGGAAGAAATATTCGAGAAGGAAGGTGACTGCCGTGAGCTCGAAAATGCGGCAAATGAGCTGGAAGAGCACGAGCACGCATACGCCTACGACGAGCTTTCCCGCTCTTCTCTCGCGCAGAAAGTCGATGGCAACGTAGAGAAGCACGGCAACCAGAGCAATGTCAAGGAAATCCTTGAGAGTCATTGACTTTATTATTTCAAGATAAGAAATCAGAAGTTCTTTCATTGTTTGTCTCCGTTAAAGATTAGATGGTGTGGCAGATCACTGCGGGAAAGAGATCTGTCTGTACGGACATTTGCCGATGTCGCTTATAAAGCGTCTGAGCGGCTTGAGTGCGGTGATAAATCTCGCCCTTGCGACCTGCTTGTTGAAGCTTATGATCGCTGCGAGCATATCGCTCTCGAGCTCGGCTACGTCGCTGCCGATCTTTTTAACCGTGGCGCCGCGCTCCTTCATAAGCGTTTCGCTGTTTTCTATAACGCCAAGCAGGGACGAGAGCGCGCGGTCGATGCTTGAGTTCAATGCGGGCATCTCGTTTATTGGGGTGTCGTCCTTTATAGTAAGCTCCACCTTGTCGGGCGAGAGGTCTCCGCCGAAGAAGAAAACGAGCGCGTACGCCTTTTCATATACGTCTATACGTTCTTTTGTGAGCTCGCGTACACGCCCTGCGTAGATCTCTGCGCGCTCAAGCAGGCGCTTGTAGCACTCACGCAGACAGAACACGGCCGAAACTGCCAGTGCCGTCAGAAGAAGGATGGTCAGTCCGATAAATATCAGCAGCATACACGCACGCTCCCTTCATAAAACTTTTTTGCTAACTTATATTATATATTATAACGTCCGCCGTGTCAACAGGAAATTTGAAAATAATGTGACAAAATCGTTCGTGAGCTCAAGTTTATCACAAAAACGCTTTCCTTTTTGTCGAAAAAGCAAAGCGCTCCGGAATTTTTGAATCATTTTTCGTGATGTTATACGAAAGGAAGAAAAAAGCAAAAAAATCGAAAAAAACCCTTGACAAATCGAGCAAAATGTGGTAAACTCGATATACCTCTGCGGAGAGGGTCTATTTTTTTGCGCGTAAAATTACGTATTCCGGGACGCTTTTGCGCCGAAAACGCCCGAAAAAGTATCCGTTTGAGGGAGGTAAAATCTGTGGATCCGTGCACACAACGCGCTCACGGCAAACTCGACCGCGAGCCAAGGATCCAAAACTAATTAGGAGGTGCCGACTTGAGAGTAAAAATCACAATGGTATGCAGTGAATGCAAGCAGAGAAACTACAATACTATGAAAAACAAGAAGAATGACCCGGACAGACTCGAAATGAATAAGTATTGCCGCTTCTGCAGAAAGCACACTTTGCATAAGGAATCGAAGTAGGAGGTTAATATGGCAGAGAAAAACGTAAAAAACAATGCTGAAACCGCCGAAAAGAAGGCAAAGAAGGCCGCAAAGAGCGGATTTCTTGGCAGCGTAATGGCAGAGCGCAAAAAGATCACTTGGTACTCGGGCAAGCAGAGCGTAAGCTCTACTGCGGCAGTAGTAGTGACTATGGTAATCGTAGCGCTCGTTATAGGTCTTGTCGATATGATACTCGGCAGAGGAGTAAACCTTATCGGTGAGCTCGGAAATCTTTTATTCTAAAGATAATAAGACCGCAAAAACGGCCTCACAGTCCGGCGCTGTGACGGTGCGTGGCGTGTAAACGCCGAAAAATCCGCCGGAGAAACGGTAAGTGAATCATAATCATGTCAGATATCGAATACACCCCCGAGCTTAATTGGTACGTCATTCATACCTATTCGGGATATGAGAACAAAGTAAAGAGCAATCTTGAGAAGATCGTTGAAAACCGCGGACTTCAGGACCTTATAACCGATATACGTATTCCCGTAGAAACGGAAACCGAGGTCAAGGGAGACGTTGTTAAAGAGATCGAGGTAAAGATCTACCCCTGTTACGTTATGGTTAAGATGATTATGAGCGACTTCACCTGGCATATCGTACGTAACATAAACGGTGTTACGGGCTTCGTTGGTCCCGGATCAAGACCTGTTCCGCTTTCTGCAAAAGAGGTTGCGGATATGGGACTTGAGATCGCCGATAGCGCAACTATCGGTCTTGTCAAGGAGCTTCCGTACAACGTTGGAGACAGCGTAAAGGTAACTGCGGGCTCGTTCAACGGATTTATAGGAACTGTAAGCTCCATTTCCGAGGACAAGCAGAGAGTTATGGTTATGCTCAATATGTTCGGACGCGAGACGGCAGCAGAGATCGATGCCGATTCTCTTGAGATACTCACTTTCTGATCTCAAAATGATCATGGCGTACAGATAAGCTACGCCGAATATGTGGGAGGAAGAAAATTTTTCTTACATTCTTCCGTCGTATAACCACATTTGGAGGTATATTTACAATGGCAAAGAAAATAGCAGGTTATATCAAACTTCAGCTTCCCGCCGGCAAGGCAATGCCCGGCCCGCCCGTAGGTCCCGCCCTCGGACAGTACAGCGTTTCGATTCCTAACTTCACCAAGGAATTCAACGAGCGCACCAAGGCACAGGCAGGTCTCATTATCCCCGTAGTTATCACGGTATATGCAGACCGCACCTTTACCTTTATCACCAAGACTCCGCCCGCTGCAGTTCTTATCAAGAAGGCAGTAGGTCTTGACTCGGGATCGGGTGTCCCCAACAAGACCAAGGTTGGCAACATAACCAAGGCACAGCTCAGAGAAATCGCAGAGCTCAAGATGCCCGACCTTAACGCGGCATCCGTTGAAGCAGCTATGAGCATGATCGCAGGCACGGCACGCAGCATGGGTGTCGTAGTTGTTGACTGAGAAGGAGGAAATTAACGATGGCTATTAAAGGTAAAAAGTATCAGGACAGCGCAAAGCTGTTTGAAAAGTCCAAGCTTTACGACAAGGCAGACGCTATTGAGCTCGTTTGCCAGACCGCAAAAGCTAAGTTTGATGAGACTATAGAAGTTCACGTTCGTCTCGGCGTTGACTCGAGACACGCAGATCAGCAGGTAAGAGGCGCGATCGTTCTTCCTCACGGAACCGGTAAGAGCGTAAGAGTTCTTGCACTCGTTAAGCCCGAGATGGAAGAGGCAGCAAAGGCAGCAGGCGCTGATTACGCAGGTTCGGATGAGTACATCGAGAAGATCCAGAAGGAAAACTGGTTCGATTTCGACGTTATCATTACCACTCCCAACATGATGGGCGCTATCGGTCGTCTCGGCCGTGTGCTCGGACCTAAGGGACTTATGCCTAACCCCAAGTCGGGTACCGTTACTATGGACATTGCCCGCGCTGTTAACGAGGCAAAGGCAGGTAAGATCGAGTACCGTCTTGACAAGACCAACATTATCCACTGCCCCATAGGTAAGGCATCCTTCGGAGCTGAAAAGCTTGGCGAAAACTTCGACACTCTTCTCGGAGCTATCATCAAGGCAAAGCCCGCAGCAGCTAAGGGTCAGTACATCAAGAGCTGTGTAGTTGCATCTACCATGGGTCCCGGTGTAAAGGTTAACTATTCTAAACTCGGCTGATTAAATTAGGCGAAAGGGGGTTACAGTTTAAGTAACCCCCCTTTATGTTTTTTAGCAGAAATTCCAAATGGATACGAAAGGAGAAGAGAATATGCCCGAAAACAAGAAGGCACAGCCCAACGGCAGTGCAAACGACGAGCTTGCAAGCAAAGCTCTGAACAAAATGAAGATACTTGATGCTCTCGTGGCGTTCACTCTTTCTCTGATATTTTTTGCCGTGGCGTACGGCGTCTTAATAAAAAGCATAGGCGTTTGGGCGATATGGGGTGCTTCGGTACTTTCGGTCGCTGCGGTATTTATCCTTATGAAGCTCACGGGACTTAAGTCACAGTCCGTGCTGAAATTTTCCGCTCCGAAAAAACGCGAAACGGCAGGCGGAGCGCTTTTGCTCGCCGCGTCGATCGTCGTTTCGATCCCACCGATACTTTTTTCACAGCTCCTCGCTCCCAGACTTGCCGCGACCTCGTTTAATATCTACTCGATAGTAAGCGGTCCGTCGGTCACGTTTTTCTCTATACTTACCGTCATTTTTATCGCGCTTTGCGAAAATATCCTTTTTGACGGATATATCTATTCGCGTCTTACGGGCATAAAAAGCGTAGCCGTAAGAGCGGTCTTTGCCGCAATAATGGCATCGGTCATGCGATTTGACGCGTACGCGTTTGCGGGTGTGTTTATTTCCTCGATCGCCGCGTTTATTGCACGCAGAGAGACCTCCTCAATGACGCTTCCGCTCGTTATACGGCTGTTCTCGGTATCATTTGTCATAGCGATATCGGGGCTTTCTGCGGGCGCAGACGCTCTCGTCGGAGAGGCGATGGGCGCAGTTCAGGTCAGCGGACTTACGCTGATATTTTTGGGAATTGCTCTTCCCGTGGGAGCTCTTGCCCTTTCACTTTTCGGAAAGCTCCGCCAAAACGGCAAGCTGATCGGATTTTCCTGCGCAATTATTTCGATAATTCTTGTTGCCGCAGGATGCGGAGTATCATCTCTTTAATCTTGAAAATTACCCTATAATACGGGATAAAATCCATGGAGATATTATGGAATATATAATAAAAAACAGAGAGCCGGAGCGCCTCTTTCAGATCTTTGAGGAAATAAGCGCGATACCTCGCGGCTCGGGAAACGAGAAGGGAATAGCCGACTATATATGCGCTTTTGCAGAGCGTCTCGGACTTTTCTATATCCGCGACGAGGTCGATAACGTGTTTATACGCAAGGACGCAGGAGTGGGATATGAAGACCGTCCGAGCGTTCTTTTGCAAGGACACACGGATATGGTATGCGAAAAGAACGCGGGTACGGTGCACGATTTCACCAAGGATCCGCTGAAGCTTCGAATTAAGGACGGCTTCCTTTGTGCCGAGGGTACGACACTCGGCGCAGACGACGGAGTTGCGGTGGCTATGATGCTTGCTATTCTGGAGTCCAACGAGCAGCTTCCCGAGATAGAATGTCTTTTTACGGTCGGAGAGGAGACCGGACTCGTCGGTGCCGAAAGCTTTGACTATTCGGTCATAAGATCCAAAAAAATGATAAATATGGACTCGGAGGGCGAGGGAATCGCGGTCGTTTCGTCTGCCGGAGGAGCAGACGTTTGCTACTCTGTCAATACGGACAAAGTAAGCTGCCCCGAAAGACCGATAAGGATCATAGTTACGGGACTTATGGGAGGACATTCGGGAACCGATATAGATGCGTGCAGAATGAACGCAAACCGCGTAATGGGACGGATTTTATCCCGTCTTTACGAAAAAAAGCCGTTTAATCTTACCTTGATAAACGGCGGAAATATGAAAAACGCAATCGCGCGCGAGTGCGTGGCAGACCTTTGCGTGCTTGATGCAAAGCTTGTTGAGGACGAGATAAAAGTTATAGAAAAAGAGCTCGTTTCGGAGGCGTGCAAAGAGGATAAGGGACTGCACATATATATCAAAAAAGGCGCAGTTACCGATAAAATGTTCACCTATAAGGATACCTCTGAAATCATCGCCCTGCTTACTCTCACACCAAACGGAGTATATGCGATGTCGAGTGATTTTAAGGGACTCGTTCGTACCTCGTGCAACTGCGGTCTCGTTGAAACGGACGATAGCGGAGTCAAGATCTGGGTGAAAACGAGATCCTCTCTCGAGAGCGAGCATCAGGCGCTCATTTCCACACTCGTTCGCACGGGCGATCTCGTCGGAGCGGACAGTGAGGTGAGCGGCGAATATGAATCGTGGGACTACTGCGCAGACTCAAAGCTTGCCGAGCAGTTCGTTTCCACCTTCAAAAAGCTCTTTCCCGATCTGGATATCGAGCCGAAAACGGCGGCGATCCACGCAGGACTTGAGTGCGGTATTATAATATCGCGTCTCGGCGGATGCGACACTATCGCAATAGGCCCCGACGTTTTCGATATTCATTCACCCGATGAGCGTCTCGATCTTGACAGCTTTGAGCGCTTTTGGAAGCTCGTTTTAACACTGATAAAAGAATGAAGCTCTGAAATATAAAGGAGAACACAATGAAGATCATACTTGTGGGCGGGGGTACCGTAGGAGTTTCCCTTATAGGAAACCTTTTGAGTGAGGGACACGATATTACGGTAATTGATACCGATTCCCGCGTTATTGAGCAAATAAGTAATACATATGACGTTATTGGGTACGTTGGAAATGGCGCTACATTTGAGGTTCTTCGTTCGGTTGGTGTTGAGGATTGCGATCTTCTTATAGCAACTGCAGACTCGGACGAGCTTAACCTCCTTTGTTGCCTTGCAGCTCACAAGCTCGGAGCCAAGAACACTATTGCCCGTGTGCGCAATCCCGAATATGCGGGGCAACTCTATGAGCTCAAAGACGATTTTGGGCTTTCTATGACTATAAATCCCGAGCGTGCGGCGGCACAGGAGATAGCAAGAGTACTCAGATTTCCCTCTGCTACCGGGGTGGAAATATTTGCAAGAGGAAAAGCGGAACTGGTATCCTGCCGTGTGCCAAAGGACAATGTCCTCGTCGGTAAGAAGCTAATGGAGCTTTCTTCTCTCGGTATCAACGTTCTGATATGCACCGTAGAAAGAAACGGAGAGGTCTTTATTCCGGGCGGAACTTTCGTTATAAATGAAGGTGATAATCTTTATTTTACGGGCGCACCGAAGGATATAGTCAAAGCGTTCAAAAAGACGGGACTGTATCTCAATCCCGTAAAGAGCGTTATGATAACGGGTGCGGGAATGATAACCGATTATCTTTCCGAAATGCTTGTGGGTGACGGATTTTCGCTCAAAATAATAGAAAACGACAAGCAACGCGCCGAAGCTATGGCAAAAAAATATCCTAAGGCGGTAGTGCTTCACGGAGACTGTTCGGATCACGAGCTCCTTTCCGAGGAAGGTATAGAAAAAACGGATGCGTTCGTATCTCTCACCGGTCTTGACGAAGGAAACATACTTTCCGCGCTTTATGCGAGCAGAAAAAATGTTAATAAGGTCATAGCGAAGGTGACGAGCGACAATTTTTTCTCTATGTTTAAGGGTAAAGAGCTTGAGACGGTCGTTTCTCCGAAGCTTGTTACAATAAACGAAATTTTAAGATACGTTCGTGCGCTTGCGGCGAGCGATTCGGCGGGAAACGCGCTCTCTCTTTACAAGATCGTCGGCGGAAAGGTCGAGGTGCTTGAATTTGAGGCAGACGGATATATGGAGGAGATTATCGAAAAGCCCCTTTACTCGCTCGGACTTAAGAAGAACATACTCGTTGCCTGCATAATCAGAAGTAACAAGGTACTTATCCCTAAGGGCTCCGACTCGATTATGGCTGGTGACAGAGTACTTATAGTCAGCGCAGCTCAAAGAATAAACAGTCTCGGTGACATAGTAGCCGAATAAATCGAAGGAATGATGTAGACAAATGAACAGAAAGATGATTACGTACCTTTTGGGGCGTGTTCTGATGGCCGAGTTCTTTCTAATGATACCGTCTGTCGCAGTAGGCGCGATATATCTGGAAAGAGCAACGCTTTCCTTTATTATACCGATGCTGATACTTGTTCTGGCGGGTCTTACGTTCGGCATAAAAAAGCCGGAAAACACGGCAATATACGTTCGGGAAGGATTCTTTATAGTTGCCGCAGCGTGGATATTTATGTCCCTTGTCGGTGCGCTGCCTTTTTATATAAGCAGCTTTGAGTTTTTTGGTGGAGTCAGTCAGTTCTCATGTATATGGGACTGCATTTTTGAGATCATCTCCGGATTCACCACAACGGGGGCATCAATTTGCCCCGATCCCGGAATACTTCCCAAATGCATACTGTTCTGGCGCAGCTTTTCGCACTGGGTAGGCGGTATGGGAGTGCTCGTCTTCGTGCTTGCCATAATACCTATGTCAGATTCGATGCACCTTATGAAAGCCGAGGTCCCCGGACCCGTGGTCGGAAAGCTTGTTCCTAAAATGCGGCAAACCGCACGAATACTTTATGCCGTTTATACTGTTATGACTCTCGTGCTCATTGTCTTTCTTTGCGCGGGAAAAATGCCTTTGTTTGAGGCGATATGCCATTCTTTCGGTACGGCCGGTACCGGAGGTTTTTCGGTACGCACCGAAGGAATCGGATATTATAACAGCGCATATATAGATGTTGTCCTTTCGATATTTATGATCCTTTTTGGAATAAATTTCAATCTTTTTTATCTTATTTTGATAAAAAGGACGAGGGAAGCGCTTAGGAGCGAGGAGCTAAGGTGCTATCTTCTTGTGGTCGGCGCCGCAACGTTCGCCGTAGCGCTTAACATATATTCGATATATCAAAACGCCGGGATTTCGTTGCGACACGCGTTTTTTCAGGTTTCTTCTATAATAACCACAACAGGATATTCAACGGTAGATTTCGCGCTTTGGCCTTCGTTGTCGCAAAGTATAATTGTTATATTAATGATGGTGGGAGCTTGTGCCGGATCTACCGGAGGCGGACTGAAGGTGAGCAGAGTGCTACTTCTCCTTAAGGCATTCGTGCAGGAAATGAAGCATTTACTTCATCCGAGGTCGGTGACCACCGTGCGTCTTGAGGGAAGTCCTGTGGAAAACTCCGTGGTTCGTAGCACGCTTGCGTATTTTGTGATTTACGTTTTTATTGTCGTACTGTCAACTCTTATGATATCGCTTGACGGATTTGACCTTACCACTAACCTGACAGCAGAGCTTTCTTGCCTTAACAATATAGGTCCCGGTCTCGGAAGGGTCGGTCCTATGGAAAATTTTTCGGGCTTCTCGCCGCTTTCCAAGGTGATATTGTCACTGAATATGCTTCTCGGACGACTCGAGATATTTCCGATAATCGTATTCTTTTCGCCCGGCTCATGGAAAAAGAATTAAACAAAAATTCCTCGCTAAAAGCGAGGAATTTCTTTTACGAATACATTGAATTTGTTTTCATATAATCGTAGATCATTTTTCCGTGGTTTTGCTCTTCCTTCTGGATGTGGTTGATGGTGTTTCGCACACTCTCGTCCGAAAACTCAAACACGCAGGTATCGTAAAGATGGGACGCGTGCTTTTCAATGGCGAGAAGGTCGCTGCAAAGGAAACAGTCGTCCTTCTTTTCACTCGTTTCGCTCGAGTTGTAGGTTGCCGTGAAGGTAGTAGGACAGCTTATCGAGGATCCCGAACTCTGTGAGGAGGAATTTCCCTCGAGCGAATTCAGAGTGTCAAGATGCTGTCTTTCGACCTGTGCGATGCAAGAAAACAGATTCTTGAGCTGTGCATCGTGAGCGCACTCTGCGTGACGGGTGTATTTGTCAATACAGAGCTGCTCCTGTCCTTTCATATCCTTCAGTAAATCTTTTTCTTTTTGCGTAAATTGCATAAAAATCACCTCGCGGATATTATCGGAACTTTTTTGAAGTTTTAATCCGCGAGGTGAAAATTTTTATAAAATTTTTATTTTTTGCCTAAATACTTTGCGATGCCGAGACGTTTTCTGAATTTGGCAAAATAAAGAACGGCGAGCTTTCCGAGCAGAAGGTCAAATATTACGGTCGTCGCGTTTGCAAGCACGAGCACGGCGACATATACCCAAAGGGGATCGTGCATATTCGGAAAGAATACGAATTTTGCAAGAAGTTCGATAATAACCGTCGCAACGTTAACAGATACGATCTTTACCGTCCACGAAATAAGAGGCACGTGCTTTTCGGAGATCAGCTTTATTATCGGGTAAAGTCCCACGAATACCGTAAACATAAGTGCCGCAAATTTAGAGGGAGCGAGCATAAACGATATTGCCGACGTTGCTGCCCAAACGGTGATAGCCGCGCCGAGCGAGATCTCTATGCACGCGAAAAAGACGAACAGTGACGCTGCGGCAGCGAATGTGAGATCAAGGTCTCCGAGCGCCGAGCCGAGGCAAAGGACGGCGGACGCGCTTGCCGAAAGCAGGGCAGTGAGTGTGACTACTCTCGTTCTTTTCATAAAAACACTCCCGATCAGCAGCAGCCGATAAGATCGCCGCCGCACATCTCACAAAGGCAGTCTGCACAGATAAGACCGGTGCACATATTACACAGATCGTCCGAGCCCTGTGAGGTGTTCGTTCTGCGGTAGCGGTCACCGTAAGAGTTTGAGCGTGTTTTAAGCTCGTTGAGTGCGTTTTTGTACTCCTCGTTGTTCGGATCGAGATAGCACGCGGTTTCAAAAAGGCGGGCGGCATCGTAAAAATATCCGCGCTGCATCAGAAGACAGCCCTTGAGAAAATGCCACTCGGCGTTTCGCGCGCTTTTGGGCATAGAATCGAGCTTGATGCTCGCCTCGGTAAAGTTGCCGAGATTTATCAGCGTGCGGATGTCCTTGAATGCGCCGTCGTAGGTGCCGTCAGATGTGGAGGAGGTGTCGTAATATCCGGAAGAGGACGAGCGTGATGAAGCGCGCGAGCGCTGGATCTCGTCGTACGCCTCGTTTATCTCCTTCATTTTCTCCTGAACGAGATCTGCAAGCGGGTTGTTGACGTAATTATCGGGGTGATACTTACGCGCAAGCTCGCGGTATGCTTTTTTTATTTCTTCGTCTGTGGCGTCACGCGAGACGCCAAGAACCTTATAAGGATCGTTCATTTTAAGGTCGTGTCCTTTCAGAATTTTCGTGATTTATTGCTGCTTCTTGTCTTTTCGTGCAAGAATTTTCTTTACAACCTCGGGCATTCCGAGATAAAGCGTATTTTCAATAATGTTTTTCAGTCCGGCGTCGTCTATGCGGATAAGATCAAGCGCCTTTTCGCACTCTGTAAGCTCGAGGCGAAGAGAAAGCTCGATATTCTCTCTGAATTTTTCGTCGTAAAAATCTCCTCCTGACAGAACGAAGGGGTTGTAGCTTCCGCTGACGCGGTCCTTTTCCATATCGTCGAGAGCGTCGAGAGCGTATATCCATCTGCCGACGTGAAAGCCGATCTCGTATATACAGCGTCTGTCCGAATCGTTTTTGACGTTTTTGGAGAATACCTCGGCAAGAAGCTCTCCGAAAATCCCTGCTCCATCGTAAATGCTTTCACATCTTTTTTCTTCGATAACGGAAAGGGATTCCATTTTCTCCTTCACTATCGAGTCGATGTCAGACCCCGTGCTCTTTATTACCCTTTTTCTGGCCAGAGAAGCAAAGGGGAAAGCGAACATAGACGAGAGTCTTTTAACAAATCTGCCGTCGCGGTCGTTTTTGTCATCGAGCAGCTTGTAGTAGACGAGCAGTACGGCGGCGTCTGCCACTGCCTGCATATTGTCTCCGCCGTCAATTACTCTGCGTCGCTTAAGAGGGTGCGCGGCACAGCGCTTTTTTTGGAAGGTCAGTTCTTTTTTATCGGTAAAAGCAAGTGCGAAAAGAGAAGGGAGAACGAAATCATAGCTGAGTGAGAAGGTCATGAAAAATCCGCGCTTCTTTATGTGGTGACAAAGACCGCAGTAAACGCTTTTGTAAAGCTCGTATTCTTTTACCTTTAGCTCGCTCGGGAGCGCCCTTACGTATCCAAACATATCCGACTCCGATTTGCAAATTATACTTATACGATGTTATTATATCATATAAAAAGCCGCTTCGGTTAAATTTTTTGTAAATTTGTGTTAGTTTTTGCGTTAATATAAAGTAAATAACTTCAAAACAGCGATAACTTGCCCTTAATTTAATAAAATATTATTGACAAAAAAGAGTTGAAATGATATAATTATACCGAATATGCGATAGAAATAATTGCTCAAAGAAAGGAAACGCTTCTTGCCGTGAGTGAGAAGCCACGCATAACGAAATGAAAAAACTCGCGCTGTTACTCATTTTAACTCTTGCCCTTACCACCGTCCTTGCTTCTTGCTCGGGAAATTACGACGAGGGAGTTGCAACGCCCGGCACCGAAGACGGCGAAGGCACTACCGACGGCACCGATATAGACGTTAAGTATAATCTCAGATACGAGGGCTATACATACAATATTTATGACGGCAAGGAGATCGAAATAACCAAATACGATTTCGATTACGTTGCTGAAAACGATGCAGAAGCGCTTGAGGATGAAGAGGAAGAACTTAAAACCGTATCACTCGTTATCCCCGATAAGATAAACGGCATCGCAGTTACGAAGATCGCACAGAACGCGTTTGAAAAGAACAGCGTGCTCGTTTCGGTTGCCGTTCCCGAGGGAGTTATCGAGATAGGCAACGAGGCGTTTTGGTATAGCTCAGCACTTGAGAGCGTAAAGCTTCCCGATTCGCTCAAGGTTCTCGGAAGCAGAGTGTTCAACTATTGCCCCGTGCTCAAATCTATTGAGATTCCCGCAAATATCACCGAGATCCCCGCATATCTTTGTGAGGAGAATTTCGCTCTTGAAAGCGTTACCTTCAAGGGTGCCGTTACCAAGATAGGTAAGAATGCATTTGCATACTGCGCGTCTCTTAAGGCGATCGATCTTGGTGCGGAGCTCGTTACGGTAGAAGAAGGCGCATTCAAGTGGTGCTCCTCTCTCGAGAGTGTAACTCTCGGAGCAAAGGTCGAGACCGTCGGTGCATCCGCGTTTGCAAACTGCGCAAAGCTTTCCGCTATAAGCTTCGGACAGGTCAAGGAGATCGGCGAGAGTGCATTTGCGAACTGTGCAAAGGGCGCGGTTGCAACCTTTACCGGCAGCGATAAGACTACCGTTATCGTTGGTAACTATAACGACGTTATCAAGTCGGCTCTCGCGTAAAACTCAAAAACAAATAAAGTCGGGAATTTCCCGACTTTACTCATTTATGGAGAATATTATGAAATACAGTATAAAAGAACCGATTTTGCTTGATCCGATTTGCAAGGATATAATTTGGGGCGGGGAGCGTCTTTCGAGAGAGTTTGGCAAGGGCGATTTTTGCGGGCAGAGAATTGCCGAGACGTGGGAGCTTACCGTTCGCGAAAACGAGGTGAATACGGTAAAAAGCGGCGAAATGTGCGGTAAAGATCTGTCCGAGCTTGAAGGCACCGAGAATTTTCCCGTACTTATCAAGTTTATTGACGCAAAGTCCGATCTTTCGGTGCAGGTGCATCCGGGTGACGAGTATTCCAAAAAGCACGAGGGCGACCTCGGGAAGACCGAGATGTGGTACGTCGTTGATGCCGAGGCGGGCGCAAAGCTCGTTTACGGACTCGCCGACGGAGTAAGCAAAGCGGATTTTGCCAAAGCGGTAGAGGAAAACAAAATAGGCGGGTGCCTTAACTACGTGGACGTACACCGCGGCGACGTTTTCTTTATTCCTGCGGGATGCGTTCACGCCATCGGCGGAGGCATACTTATAGCCGAGATACAGCAGTCCTCAAACGTGACCTACCGTGTTTACGATTATAATCGCGGCAGAGAGCTTCATATCAAAAAAGCGCTCGACGTTATCGAGCTTTACAGTAAAGAGGATATTGATAAGATCAGATATTCCCGTGCTGATGAGATAAGCGACACTCTGCTTGCCGACTGCGATATTTTCAGAGTTGAAAAGAAGGACTCCTCGTGCGGCGAAATAATCGGAAACGCCGATAAATTCCGCCATATTCTCGTGCTTTCGGGCAAGGGAAAGGTCGGAGATCTCGACGTTTTGGCGGGTAGTAGCGTGCTTCTGCCGCTCGGATGCGAGGTCGCAAAGCTTAGCGGCGAGTTTGAATTTCTTTTGACT
The DNA here is from genome assembly GCA_015064385.1 of Oscillospiraceae bacterium. GTDB lineage: Bacteria > Bacillota > Clostridia > Oscillospirales > CAG-272 > SIG672. Next base: position 164,977 of record SVSI01000001.1, read on the forward strand.
GTGGTTAAGTGAAATGGGAAATTAAACGCAGATAGCAAAAACCATCCATATAAATAAAAAAGGAAACGAATAAACTCCGCTTCCTTTTCTTTTTATTAAAGCTTTTGAAAATCCAAAAAACTTTTCACGAAAAGTTTTTTGGTGGGGATTCCAAAGGGGCAAGCCCCTTTGGCAACGTCGTCCTCTTAAACGCTGAGCTTTACAGCTTCGCCCGTGCTTGCAGACTCGAACGCCGCTTCCATAACCTTGACGACGCGGAGCGCCTGCTCGGGTGTGATCTTAAGGGGTGCGCCCTCAATAGCGTCAACGAGCTGACGGTAAACCGGGTTGAGATTATCCTCGATTCCCTCGGGAGGCGCTACCTCGGTAACGCTTACCGTAGAAGGATCGCGCGCGCCCATTGTCTTGGACGGTCCTGCCTTGGTTATCTTGATATCTGGAGTCCAGGTATCCTCGCGCTCCTTGACCTTGACCACGCGTCCCGTTCCTTCCCAAGAGTCGATCTGGAGAGTACCCTCGGTTCCGAGAACGTACCAACGGGGATGGAGGATAAAGTTGTTCGTGGAGATCTCGACGTATGCAGTCAGTCCGTCCTCAAAGGTGAGAACGAGATGGAAGTTGTCGTCAACCTCGTCGTAAAGTATCGAATACATCTTGCAGAACACGTTTGTGACCTTCGATTTATTCATATACATGAGCTGGTCGATAAGGTGGACGCCCCAATCGAACATCATTCCGCCGCCGAGCGCCTTCGTGCGTCTCCAGCCCTCGGGCATACCGCGCGAGCCCTCGACTCTCGTTTCGATAACGTAGGGCTTTCCGATGATTCCGCTTTCAACCGCGCTTCTCATAGCGAGATAGTCCTTGTTGACGCGGCGGTTCTGGTCGATGGTGAAGATCTTGCCGGTCTCTTTTGCGACCGCCATTATCTCCTCAAGCTCTGCCGACGTAAGAGTTACCGGCTTTTCGCAAAGGACGTGCTTTCCCGCACGCAGAGCGGCGATAGAGAGGTCTTTGTGAACCTCGTTCGTTGCCGCAACGAGAACTATATCGACCTCGGGATCGGCAAATATTGCTTCGTTTGACTCGTAAACGTAAAGTCCCTTTTCGCGTGCGGCTTCGCGTCTGTCTTCCTTAAGGTCGTAGATTCCCTTGATTCTGACTCTTACCTCGCCCTTTGAGAGCTGTGTGAAGTGATGTCCCGCCATTCCGCCGAAGCCGATGATGGCAAGATTGTAAATTTTGCTGTTTTCCATGATTTTATAGGTCGTGGTGGATTTTATCAGAGTAAGCTTACGCCCACCACATTTCTCCTGCTTTTTCCGTTATAAGTACGTTCTTGAGGAAGGAAATTGCCTTCTCGAGACCTTCTTTGGGTGACATAAGAGCGTCCTCGTGCTCGATGCTGATAGCTCCGTCATAGCCAACGGTCTTGAGCGCGCTGATAATAGCGTTCCACTCGAGCTGCGAATGTCCGTATCCGACCGTGCGGAATACCCACGAACGGTTGAGAATGTCGCCGTACGACTTATAATCAAGAACTCCGTTGACCTCGGTGTTTCTCTTGTCGATAGCGGTATCCTTTGCGTGGAAGTGGTGGATAGCACCCTCGAGCGCCTTGATCGCCTCGACGGGATTTATGCCCTGCCAGAAAAGGTGGCTGGGGTCGAAGTTTGCGCCGATGATGTCACCGACCTCTGCGCGAAGGCGGAGGAGAGTTTCGGGATTGTAAACCACGAACGACGGGTGCATCTCGAAGGCGATCTTCGTGATGTTATGCTCTTTCGCGAAAGCGGCGGTCTTTTTCCAGTAGGGAATGACCTTTTCCTTCCACTGCCACTCGACGATCTTGAGATTATCGTCCGGCCAAGCACATACTACCCAGTTGGGGTAGAGCGAGTTTTCGCAGTCGCCGGGGCAACCCGAGAATCCGATAACGGTATCTACACCGAGCGCCTCTGCAACGAGGATAGCGTCCTTAAATTCGCTGTCGAACTTTTCTGCGATAGCTTTCTGGGGGTGGAGTGGGTTACCGTGACAACTGATGGCGGAGATCTCCATATCGTACTTTGCAAGAAGCGCCTTGTACGCTTCGAGCTTGGATGCGTCCTCGAGAAGCTCACGAGCGTTGAGGTGAGCGTTTCCGGGATATCCGCCTGCACCGATCTCGATGGTATGAACGTCAAGCGATGCGAGATATTTGAGAGCGTCCTCGAAATCAAACTGTGCGAGGACGGGATTCATTACTCCGAGTTTCATATCTAAAATTCCTTTCAAAAATTACAGACCGAGAGTTCTGAGGTATGCGCGGCTCTTTGCTGCGGCTTCGAGCGAGGGGATGTCGTACGACTGGTCCTGCTCAACTATGATATACTCGACGTTTGTCTTTTCAAGTGCCTTGAGAATAGCGGGGAAGTCCTGAATTCCTTCGCCGAGAGGACGGAACTCAAAGCCGGTCTCTTCTCTCGACTTGCCGCCCTGCGGCTTTCCGTTGTTGCCGATAAGTGCGTAAACGGGACCGCCGCCAAGCTTCTTGCATGCGAAGTCCTTGAAATGGATGATTTCCATTCTGTCGGCGTATTTTACAAGGTATTCTGCGGGATTAAGTCCTGCGTAGTGTACCCAGCACAGGTCAAGCTCGGGATCTATCTCGCCCTTGCCGAATACTTCGTAAAGAATGTCGAGGAGATATTTGCCTTCGAAGGTGTTGAACTCGAAATCGTGGTTGTGGTAGCACATCTGAATGCCGTTATCGGAGAGAAGCTTTGATACCTCTGCAAACTCCTTGACGGTGTTGTCCCAGCTCTCCGATCCCGCAAGCTTCGTCTTGTCGTACCACGGAACTGCCGAGTATTTTACGCCGAGAGTTTTCATAAAGTCAGCGGCCTCCTGACCTTTTTCGAGGTAGAGATCGACCTTCTGATGAACAGAGATGGCGGTAAGACCGATCTCGTCGAGCATAGCGCGGAGCTCCTCTGCACTGTGATCGAAGTATCCTGCGAACTCAACGTAGTCGTATCCGATCTCCTTTACCTTTTTAAGAGTAGCTTTTACGTCCTTTGCCATTTCGTCGCGTACGCTGAAAAGCTGTAATCCGATCTTATAATTTTTCAAAATAATTACCTTCTTTCTGTTATGTTGTGAGTACGCCTCGAAGCGCAAAGCGCTCCGAGGCAGAACTTGTTATGCGCTTTGTTTAGATCTCGGGAATTATGACCTCAACCTCGTGTCCGCATTTCGAGGACTTAACGATGTGGTCGATAATTGCCTGATTGTAGAGGATCTCGCTTGAAGGAACGGGAGCTTTTCCGCCGTTCTTGATAGCGTCAAGGAAGGAACGGAGCTTGTGATAGAACTCACCCTCCTTGGGAGCTGCCTGCATCGGGATCTCGGTAGCAACGCCTACGCCCGTGCCTTCGACGTTGTGGTAGATCTTGAGAGGTCCGCCGATGGTGCCGTTCCAGCACTCGGTCGAGGGGATACGGAGCGATCCCTTGGTACCCATAATGATGGTGTCGCCGGGAGTGTCAAGGTGCATAGCCCACGCGATACGGAAGTCAAGGATTATGCCGCCCTCAAGACGGATAAGACCGCCTGCGAAATCGTCAACCTCGAAAATGTCTGCATATTCTGCGGGCTTGTTCTGAGTGGTCCAGTACTCGGGATCTTTTCCGAAATAATCGGTGGTGAATCCCGAAACGGTAAGGGGTTTCGGATAACCGAGAGCGTTAAGCACCATATCGAGCGAGTAGCATCCGATATCCGCCATAGCGCCGATACCTGCGGTCTTGTCCTCGATGAAGGTGGTGCCGAAGGGAGTGGGGATGCCTCTGCGGCGTCCGCCGCCGGTCTGGATATAGTAGATCTTGCCGAGCTGTCCCGACTGAACGATCTTCTTAACAAGCTGCATATTGGGGTTGAATCTAGGCTGGAAGCCGATGGAAAGGATCTTTCCGCTCTTCTTCTCGGCTCTGATGCACTCTACTGCCTCTTCGGTGGTTACGGTGAAGGGCTTCTCGAGCATTACGTGTACGCCGTGCTCAAGCGCGTCGATAGCGCAAGGAGCGTGCTGGCGGTTATAGGTGCAGATGCAGACAGCGTCAAGCTCTTCTGCCTCGAGCATCTCGTGGCCGCTGAGATAGCATCTTGCTTCCTCTTTACCGAATTTCTTCATAAACTTTTCTGCCTTACCGGGGATGAGGTCAGCGCCTGCGACCACGTCAACGTCGGGCATCTTGAGAAGCTGAGTCATGTGAGCTTCTGCTATCCAACCGGTACCGATAATTCCTACCTTGAGCTTTTTGCTCGCGTCAATGGTAACGACGGTCTGGTCTTCTTTGAATGCGTCAAGAATGTTTGCCATAGGTAAAATCTCCTTGCTTTATAAAAATGTACTTAAAGATTTCGTATAATATTGACATCGGGCAGAATGTCTGCTATAATCAGAATGTCAATATAGTACTAATGTAATTATAGGACGCTTAAAGAAATTCTTCTACAATAATTTTGACCTATTCTTATACAAAATTGACATTTGAACCGTTTTATTGCCATAAAAGGAGGTCGAACTTGATGAAAAACGAAATAGTCGCTGCGAGTCTTCCCAATACACGCGTACATATATCTTACCAGAAAACGAAGGTCAATTATCTTTGCAGAGTGCATCTTCACGACGAGATCGAGCTTCTTCGTGTCGTTGAGGGCAAGCTCAAATGCGTAGTCGGAGACGACGAGTATTTCGCCGATGCGGGCGAGGTTATTTTCGTAAACTCGAGAGTACCGCACCTCGTTACCGTTGCCGAGGGCAAAACCGAGCAGATACTCGTTCAGTACCGTATAGACGACTATATTGATAATTCACACAGCAAGATAGGAACGGTGCTGGCGCGTTTTTCCGAATATACCGACAGACAGTGCTTCGTACTTCAGAACTGCAAGGAGCTTTGCGACAGTATCGACCTTATGTATCGGGAATTTATAAACAAGGATACGGGATACGAGGAGTACGTAAAGTCGCAAATATACTCTACGATCGCCTATCTCAGCAGATACAAAATAATTGAAAACAACAACAAGATGCTTACAAAGCCGAGCATCGTCAGAATTATGCCCGCTCTTGAATACATAGACGAGAACTATGCAAAAGAGATCTCGCTCGAGGAGATAAGCGGAGTGCTTAACGTAAATTCGTCCTATTTCTGCCGTCTTTTCAAGGCGGCTACCGGATCGAGCTTTTGCGAATATCTGAATTTCGTACGTATCAGTAAATCGGAAAAGCTGTTCAAGGACAGCAAAAAGAGTATTATGGAAATATCTCTTGACGTGGGCTTTGCGTCAGTTACGTATTTTAACCGTATGTTCAGAAAAATCAAGGGCTGCACTCCCAGCGTTTACCGCAAGGCAGTAAGCGCGGACGCAGTCTGATCGGAAGGAAAAGCAAAAATGAATATAAAAGATAAAAAACTGTTTCTTTTCGATATGGACGGAACGATATACCTCGGAAACCGTCTTTTTGACGGCACCACCGATCTTCTCTCGCTCATAAAGGAGCGTGGAGCGAGATATATGTTTCTTACTAATAACTCCTCCAAAAGCGCCGATGCGTACGTTGAAAAGCTTGGGAAGCTCGGTATAAAGGCAGAGCCGAGCGACTTCTTTTCTTCCACCGAGGCAACCATCTCCTTCCTTCTCAAAAACGGATACAAGAACAAGAAAATATACGCCTTCGGAACAGAGTCGTTCAAAAAACAGCTCTCGGAGGCGGGACTTGATATTACCGATAAATACGGCGAAAACATTTCGGTCCTTCTTTGCGGCTTCGATACCGAGCTTACCTTTAGGAAGCTGGACGATGCCTCGCATCTTCTCTTTGACGGCGCAGAGTTTATCGCCACGCATCCCGACTGGGTATGTCCCACCGAATACGGCTGCGTGCCCGACTGCGGGTCGGTCTGTCAGATGCTGACCATTGCCACTGGCAGGGAGCCGAGGGTGATCGGCAAGCCAAAGCCCGATATGGTCTATGCCGCCGCAGAGCTTTGCGGTGTGTCTCTTGAAGATACCGTTATGATAGGCGACAGGATATATACCGATATTGCCTGCGGAGTTAATGCCGGAATTGATACTATCCTCGTGCTTTCGGGAGAAACGAGCGCACAGGACGCAGCGAAAAGCGAAATAAAACCGACTGCAATATGTGAAAACGTAAAAGAAATATACGAAAAGTATCTTGGAAAGGAAGATCTGTAAATGAAACTCAATACCAAAAGAACGGTACTTATAGGATTTGCCTTTATGGCGATCTGCGCCTTTTGGCAGCTTTACGACACGGTAGTCCCTCTGCTTCTCAAATACACCTTCGGTGTTATGGACGAGGTAAAGGTTGGCGGTATTATGGCGCTTGACAACATCTTTGCACTCTTTATGCTTCCGCTTTTTGGCGCTCTGTCCGACAGAACGCACACCAAAATAGGAAAGAGAATGCCTTATATCGTGTTCGGAACGATGGCGGCAGTCGTATTTATGATGCTTATGCCGATATCCGCGAAGGTGCAGAACCTTACGCTCTTTATCGCGGCGCTTTTCCTTGCGCTCGTTGCAATGAGCACCTTCCGTTCCCCCGCCGTTTCGCTGATGCCCGACGTCACGCCCAAGCCCCTTCGCTCAAAGGGCAACGCGATAATAAACCTTATGGGCTCGGTAGGCGGACTTATCGCCCTCGTGCTTCTTATGGTGCTTGACACCTCTAAATACAACTACGTTTGCCCCAAGGGACACGTTACCGAAAATCTCGGCGGCGGAGTCCAGGAGGCGCTTTGTGCAGACTGCTCGGTAAAATATTCGGGAGTAAACGAAAACCTTACCAGAATAAACCCCGATTATACACTCGTTTTTGCTATCCTCGGCGCAATTATGGTCCTTTCCGCGATCGTTATCTTTGCTTTCGTTAAAGAAAACAAGTTCGTTGCCGAAAGGGAAGCTCTCGAGAAGGCAAACGGAATTGCAGACGAGGACGAAAACGACTCTGCGACGGGCAAAAAGATGCCCAAGGACGTAAGACGCAGTCTTGTCTTTATGCTTCTCTCGGTCGCATTCTGGTATATGGGATATAACGCAGTCACGTCTGCGTTCTCGAGATATTCGGTAGAGGTATGGCATCTCACCGACACGGGAACGTCCAAATGCCTTATGGTGGCTATGGGCGTTGCGCTGGTTGCATTCGTTCCGATCGGTATTATTTCAAGCAAGATCGGACGTAAAAAGACGATCCTTGCCGGAGTGCTGCTTCTTGCGCTCTCATTCCTCGTTGCGGGATTTTGTAAGTTTGACTGGTACATAAATCTTCTTTTCGGACTCGTCGGTATCGCGTGGGCGGCAATAAACGTCAATTCTTTCCCTATGGTAGTTGAAATGAGCCGCGGAAGCGACATCGGTAAATATACGGGATATTACTACACCTTCTCGATGGCGGCACAGGTAATAACCCCCGTACTTTCGGGAGTTTTCCTCAATATCGACTATAAATTCCTTTTCCCGTACGCAACCGTTTGCGTGCTGCTTTCATTCGTTACTATGCTTATGGTAAAGCACGGAGACAGCCGCATTGAAACCAAGGATGCTATGATGGAAGTCCTTGCGGGAGGAGACGACTGATGCTCGTTTTTGTTGCCGTTTTGCTCTCCCTTGCTTTGCTTATTATGATCCTTTACCCCGTGTCGCTGATGCCTGCCAGAAGAAAGCATCGGAATACGGACGAGATAAAAAAATACCGTTACGCGCACAGGGGCTTTTTCTCGCGCGAGAAAAATATCCCCGAAAACTCTCTCACGGCATTTTCTGCCGCAATAGATAACGGATACGGCTTTGAGCTCGATCTGCATCTTACCGCCGACAAAAAGCTCGTCGTAATACACGATACCTCGCTAAAAAGAACGGCAGGCGCCGATATTTCGGTGTGTGACGTAACGTACGGCGAGATCTCTGCGTACTTACTTGAAAAAACGGATGAAAAGATCCCTCTTTTCGAGGACGTGCTTGAGCTGAACGCGGGAAAGGTCCCGATGGTCATTGAGCTCAAGGTCGATAAGGGTAACGCCAAAGAGCTGGTTGAATATACTCTGAGGGCGCTTGAGGGATACACGGGGCTCTACTGCATAGAATCGTTCTATCCCGACGCTCTTATAGCGCTCAAAAAGTCCGCTCCGGAGATAATGCGCGGTCAGCTTTCGTGCGACGTGCGACGGGAGGACAAGTGCTTTTCAAGGATCAAAAATTTCGTTTTGAAAAATCTTCTCACCAATTTTCTCACAAAGCCCGACTTTATCGCGTACGCGCACGAGGACAGAGATCTTTTCTCCTTCTCGCTGTGTAAGGAGCTTTACCGTCCCTGTGTTTTCTACTGGACGGTAAGGGATAAGGACACGCTCTGCATAGCCGAAAAAGAGGGCGCGGGAGTGATATTTGACTCGTTTGATCCAAGCGAAAAATAAGATAAAAACGCCGCGGAACTCAAAAACCGCGGCGTTTTCGTGCTTTATAAGGTATAAAAACGAAAAAAATCGAACGGGCGCGCCAAAAAATGTTTGACAAATATACGTTTATGTGATATAATCGTGTAAGGTGGCGGAGAAGCCGCATCAGTAATTTTGAAACGGAAGGAGAGGTCGTATTTATGAAAAGAGCACTTTGCTTTATAATGATCGTACTTACAGTCTTTCAGACGTGCATTCCGATAGCTTACGCAACCGACACGGATACGGCCGAAGAAACCGTTGAAGAATTCGTGCCGATGCAGCTCAGCGCGTTCGGACTTGAGATGATAAAGTCCTTTGAGGGCTTTGACGCTTACCCGTACTGGGATTACAGCCAGTGGACGGTCGGTTACGGAACGTCGTGCGGAACGGACAAGAATACATATCCGTCTCAATACGAAAACGGTATAACCGAGGTTCAGGCGACCGCACTTATGCTTGATAAAATGCAGTCGTACGTCAACGCGGTCAACAAATTTATGAAGAGCTACGAGGTAAAATTAAATCAGAATCAGTTTGATGCGCTCGTCAGCTTTTCGTATAACTGCGGTGCGTACGTCTGGAATAAATCGCTTGATGACTTTACCTTGAAGCGCCTTCTCGTTGAGGGTAACTGGACCGAAGAAGAAATAACCGAGGCCTTCCTTATGTGGGTAAAGGCGGGCGGTCAGGTCCTTTCCGCGCTCGTAAAGAGAAGAACTCGCGAGGCGACTCTCTTTAACAGCGACCTTGATATTCAGGGTGAAAACGTAAAGCAGTATTTCGTAACCACCAATACGAGCGATCTTAATATCCGTCCCGCTCCCGGCTCTACGAAATATCTCGGCTCGGTCAAAAATACGATAATCGTGCAGGTGACCGAATTCTCGAGTGACGGAAAATGGGCGTTCACCCCTTACGGCGCGTATTTCGGCTGGGTGAGCACGTCGTACATAAAGCCGATCGAGGACGCGCTCCCCATTAACGAAGATATGCTGGACGCTCAGGGAGTAAAATACACCCTTGGCGCCGAGTTCAAAAGAATAATCGCGGGCGTTCCGGGCGCAGGTAACGGAAACGCACTTTACGACGGTCTTGGAGGCGGAAACGTCTATCTCGGAAGATATATAAAGTGCGGAGACTACGTCTATCAGCTTTCCGAGATCGCGAGCGGCGCATTTTACGGAAACCGTGATCTTAAAACGATATATATTCCCGACAGCGTAAAGACCATTCCGGAAAATGCTTTTACCGGATCGTCTCTTGAAATGATATACTGCTCGGCGTCGTCTTACGCCGCTTCGTATGCGGATGCACACGGCATACCGCATATGGAGTATGCCTGCCGTAACGGACACACCTATAATAACGCGATATGGGAGATCGTCCGCGAGGTGAGCTGCACGCAGGACGGTCTTGAGGGACTTTGCTGCGACAACTGCGGATACGTAAGCGAGACGAGAGTTTATAAAACGAAGCTCGGTCACAGCTACGTTGAGGGCAAGTGGCAGACGGTCACCGCCCTTGGCTGCGTTACCGATCACGTTGAGGGTATCCTCTGCGAAAACTGCAAGGAGCCCAGAGAAACGCGAACCGTTCAGAAGGCGCCCGGACATACTTATACGGACGGAAAATACGAGACGGTAAGCGAGGCAAGCTGTACGGAAAACGGACTCAGCGCGGTTATATGTACGGTCTGCAACGAATACGTTGCAACTAAAGTGATAAACGCTACGGGACACTCCGCGGGAGCTTGGGAGACCGTTTCGACGGTGTCCTGCACCGTGGACGGAATACGCATAAAAAGCTGCACGGTCTGCGGCGATATGGTTTCCGAGGAGATAACTCCCGCCCGCCACACCTTTGATGCAAACAAGTGGGTGACAACGGCGGAGCCGAAATGTACCAAAGACGGCGAAAAAGCCGTTTTGTGCGACGTTTGCGGCGAAAAGGTCAAAACGAAGGCGATAGACGCTACCGGACACAGCTTCGGAGAATGGTATGTTAAAAAGGCGCCCACGTATCTTAAAGAGGGCGTTTTGAGGCGGGACTGCACGAAATGCACCTTTAATGAAAACAAGTCGATAGCGGTGCTTAAGACCGAGGTCGTGCACAGCGACCTTAAGCTGAACGATAATAACAAAACGCTTGAGGCGATAGTGGTCAATACCACGGTTGCGGACGTTCTTGCGAAGATCGAAAACGCATCCGATATCAAGATAGTAAACAAAGACGGCAAGCGTCTTTCCGAAGAAGATTTCATCGGTTCGGGATCGCGGCTCGTTCTTTACGAGGGCTCAAGAGAGCTTCTTTCATACTCGATAACCGTCTGCGGTGACGCCGACGGCAACGGACTTGCAAGCGACTGGGACTGCATACTGCTCGGAAGATATCTTGCGGGCTGGGACGTTGACATCTGCACTGAGGCGCTCGACTTCGACAAAAACGGAGAGGTCAACGACTGGGACGAGATACTTTTCAGCCGATATCTTGCAAGCTGGGATATAAAGCTTTGGTAAAAAAGTAAAACAACTAAAACATAAAGACTCATATAAAGAAAGGCACTTAAAATGGCAAAGGATAACAAGAAGGCGGTGTCCGAGATCACCGCGATGGACGTTGATTTCGCACAGTGGTACACCGACGTTGTAAAGAAGGCAGAGCTCGTAGATTATTCGGGAGTTAAGGGATGTATGATCATCCGCCCCTACGGATACGCTATCTGGGAAAACATACAGAGCGATCTTGACAGACGCTTTAAGGAGCTCGGTCACGAGAACGTGTATATGCCCATGTTCATTCCCGAAAGTCTGCTTCAGAAGGAAAAGGATCACGTTGCGGGATTTGCTCCCGAATGTGCGATAGTTACTATCGGAGGACAAAATACTCTTTCCGAGCGTCTTATCGTGCGTCCTACGTCCGAGACTCTTTTCTGCGACCACTACAAAAACATAATTCACTCTTACCGCGACCTGCCCAAGCTCTACAATCAGTGGTGCAGCGTCGTAAGATGGGAAAAGACCACCCGTCCCTTCCTTCGCACCTCCGAGTTCCTCTGGCAGGAGGGACACACTATGCACGCGAGCGAGGAGGAGGCAAGACAAGAGACTCTTCAGATGCTTAAATGCTACGAGGACTTTTACAGAGAAACGCTTGCAATTCCCGCTATCTGCGGTAAAAAGACCGATAAGGAAAAGTTTGCGGGCGCGGTTGAGACCTATACTATCGAGCCGATGATGCACAACGGCGTTGCGCTTCAGGGCGGAACCTCGCACTATTTCGGTGACGGATTTGCAAGAGCGTTCGATATTACCTATACCGATAAAGAAAACAAGGTGTGCTATCCTCACCAGACCTCGTGGGGCGTTTCCACGAGAATGATAGGTGCTATTATTATGACTCACGGAGACGATAACGGACTTATCCTTCCTCCGAAGGTCGCACCCGTTCAGGTAGTAATGATCCCGGTTGCACAGCACAAGCCGGGCGTACTTGAAAAGGCAGACGAGGTAAAGCGACTGCTTCAGAAGGATTTCAGAGTAAAGCTCGACGATTCGGACAACTCTGCGGGATGGAAGTTCAGCGAGTACGAGATGAAGGGCGTTCCCGTACGTCTCGAGATCGGTCCGAGAGATATCGAAAACAATTCGTGCGTTCTCGTTTCGAGAGTTACGGGCGAAAAGACCGTCGTTTCGCTTGATAATATCGCTATCGAGGTCGGCAAGATGCTCGAGCAGGTTCACAACGAGCTGTATAACAGAGCACTTGAAAATCTTCAGTCCAAGCTTTCTACCGCACATAATTACGACGAGTTCCTCGATATCGCCGAAAACAAACCCGGATTTATCCGTGCTATGTGGTGCGGCGACTCCGAGTGCGAGGATAAGCTCAAGGACGTTACCGGCGGCGTAAAATCAAGATGCATTCCCTTTGAAGAGGAGAGCGTTTCGGACACCTGCGTATGCTGTGGCAAAAAGGCAAAGCATCTGGTCGTCTGGGGCAGACAGTATTAAAATAAAATTCATATATAAAAAAAGGAGAAAATATTGCGTTTTCTCCTTTTTTGTGTTATAATAGATGTTGGAATATGATTTTCCGAAATTATACACTGATTTTTACATATTTGGAGCTATATATGAATAAAAACGGGCATTTTATTAAAAAAACGGTCAGCGTTTTGCTTCTTGCGTGTATGCTGGCAGGTACTCTCGTGTCCTGCTCGGGAGAGTCTGCGTACGAGATCGCCGTGCGAAACGGATTTGAGGGCAGCGAGGCGGAGTGGCTTGAAAGTCTTGCGGGCAAGGACGGTGCAAACGGTATTGACGGCAAAGACGGTGCAAACGGCACAAACGGCAAAGACGGTGTGGACGGAACCGACGGTAAGGACGGCAAAGACGGCGTCTCGACAAACGGAGATGCGGCAAGCTCGGCGGCAAAGGCGATACGAAGCGCGGTAAGCATTTTTTGCAAGTTCAAAAAGTACAATTACCAGGGAGCCGGCAAGGATCCGACGATTACTGAATTTCCCGGAAACGGCGCGGGAATTATATATAAGCTCGATAAGGAAAAGGGAAACGCGTACGTCGTTACCAACCACCACGTGGTCTATGACAGAGACTGTATTTCAAAGGACGGAATCAGCGAGGATATAAGCATATATCTTTACGGACTTCAGTATAAAGAGATGGCGATAAAAGCAACCTATATAGGAGGAAGCTCCACCTACGACCTTGCGGTGCTTAAGATCGAAAACAGTGAGATACTGAAAAGCGCAAACGTTGTTGAAACGCTGTGCGCAAACTCGGACGATATTTCGGTCGGTACTCTCGCGCTTGCAATAGGAAACCCGAACAGCGACGGAATATCGGTGAGCTCGGGAATAGTAAGCGTTGACTCGGAGAGCGTTGACACGAACACGCAAAACGGAAACGTGCAGATGCGACTTATGAGGATCGACACTCCGCTCAATCACGGAAACAGCGGCGGAGGGCTCTTTGACGGCAAGGGCCGTCTTATCGGAGTGGTCAACGCCAAGCTTGAGGCGAGCGGTATTTCAAATATCGGATATGCGATCCCCTCAAACGTCGTTTGCGCGGTTGCGAACAATATAATCGGTCGCTACGAGAGCGGCAATGGTATGGGACTTTACAAAGCGGTCCTCGGGATCGTTATAAAGAGCGAAAGCGTTTCCTCGGTTTACGATGAGGAAAACGACCGTACTCTGATACGCGAGAGCGTTATCGTATCCGAGATATCGGATACGTCCGCAGTCAAGGGTCTGCTTAGCGTGGGCGATAAGATAATTTCGGTATCGAGTGGCGGCATCTCAAGAGAGGTAAACAGACGTTTTACCGTCAACGACTTTATACTGTCGTTGGGAGCGGGAAGCGAGGTCACCTTTAAGATCGAAAGAAACGGCGAGATTGCAGATGTAAAAGTAACGCTTCCGGAGAGCATTTTCTCCCGTGTGGCGTAAAATAGGCAGACAGATCCAAGATTTTATTGATGTTTGGAGGTTTTTATGAAAAAAATCAGCAAAATAGCGGTACTTCTCGCGATGGCTTTTGCTTTGGCGTTTACTGCGGTCGCATGTAAGGCGCCCGACGATGCGCCTCTGCCCGGCGGAGATCTTCCTCAGCCGAGTGAAAGTCCCGTCAACGTGACTCTTTCGCAGAGTACGATAAGCGTGGATAACAGCACGGGTGTCTCGATCTCGGGAAGCACACTGACCGTAAACGCGCCCGGCACCTATAAGCTCAGCGGTGAGCTTACAAACGGACGGATAATTATTGATACTCTGAATAAAGGGGACGTTTTTCTCGTTCTTGCGGGCGTAAATATCCATTGCAATAACTCTTCGCCTATTTACTGCAAGCAGGCGAAAAACCTCTATATAGTTCTTGAAAAGGATACCGAAAACCGCGTTTCGGACGGAAACAACTATATCTTTGAGCCCGGACTCGACGAACCGGATGCGACCGTCTTTTCCAAGGACGACCTCTTCATAATGGGCCAGGGATCGCTTATCGTCGATGCAAATTACAGAGACGGAATTACCGGCAAGGACGACGTTAATATCGAGAGCGGAAATATCACCGTAGATTCGGTAAATCACGGCATCAAGGGTAAGGATTCGCTTGAGATCAAAGGCGGAAACGTAAATGTTAATGCGCTTGGTGACGGACTCAAGGCGACGCAGGACAACGACGCAACACTCGGATTCGTTGAGATCAGGGGCGGAAACGTAGCGATAGTCGCGGGTGACGAGGGTATTCAGGCATATACGCAGGTAATAATCTCGGGCGGAAATATCAATATCAAAAGCGCAGACGACGGTGTTAAGTCCGAGCAGCTCATAAGCGTCAGCGGCGGAGTACTTACGGTAAATACCTCCGATTCGGCATTTTCTTCCGCAAAGGTCGAGGGTAGCGCCGAGGCAACCGTCACCGTAAACGGAAATAAATACAGCTTCTGAATATAAAAAGCGAAACGCTTTGGCGTTTCGCTTTTTTGTTTTCTTTTTCTTGACATAGTACGCGGCGTGTGTTAAAATGTAGATATAAGTAAAATAGGGGGCTGAAAAATGAAAGAAAAGCTTCACGTTCTCGTGATCCCGACTTGGTTTCCGAGTAAAAGAGATAAAATAACCGGCACGTATCATCAAACCTTTTGCCGCGCGCTCGTCAAAAGCGAAAAGGCAGACGTAAATATGATATACGTTGATCCGCAGGGAATCAGTGATATATATAAATATCCGTTTATCAAAAAGAAATACACGAACGAGTACGAGGGATATACTCTTTATGCAAAGAGAATGCTCGACTACTCAAAGTTTGCCTACGGAGCGTATATAAGGTCATACACCAAAAAGCTGGACAAGCTCTTTTGCGCGTACGTCAAGAAGCACGGTACTCCCGACGTGATCCACGCGCAGGTCCTTCTCGGCGCGGGATACGCTGCGGCGGTAATAGGAAAGAAATATAGTATTCCCGTGGTCATTACCGAGCACGCTACGTATTTCGAGAGCTTTTTCACGGGTAGCAAGGAAAAGTATGCCCGCTTTGCGTGTGAAAACGCACACGTTACTTGCGTTGGCAACTATATGAACGATATTTTACGCGAAAAGTATGGCTACGAGTCGGAAACGCTTCCAAATATCGTTGATACGACTATCTTTTCGGCAAATGAAAAGCAGCAGTCGGAAGACGGAACTCTTCGGCTTACCACCGTTGCCGCTCTTCGTCCGCCGAAGCATATCGACGATACCGTACGCGCACTCAAGATCCTTCGCGACAGAGGAGAACTCGGAAGGTTCAAATTCACCGTCGTTGGCGGCGGATTTATGGAAGAACACTATAAAAGAGTTACGAGCGAGCTTGAAATGAACGACGTCGTTGAGTTCGTTGGAAGAAAGAATGCTCAAGAGATCGCAAAATATCTCTCCGAGAGCGACATTCTCGTTATGGCGTCTGTCATCGAGACCTTCGGTATTCCTGCGATAGAGGCGCTTGCCGCAGGCGTACCCGTGGTCTGCACCAGATGTAAGGGTCCGGAGGGATTTCTCGACGAAAACTGTGCTGAATTTTGTAACACCGAGGATCCCGAGGATCTTGCAAGAGCAATAAAGAAAATGAGCGAGCGATACGGCGAGATGGATACTGGTTACTTGCAGTCGCGAGCAAACGAGTTCAGCTCAGAATCGGTAGCGGATCGTGCGATAGGAATATATAAAAAGCTCATAAAGTAAACTCTCAAGGGGAATCTTATGGACAACTATAAGGATGCAATATTCGAGCCGCTCGAATATTACGTCAATTACGGTAAGGACACACATAAAAAGAACGTCAGCGAGTATTTTGATGAGCTTACCGCAAAAAGCGGAGTAGATGTTGAGGAAAATCGCACAACTGTAAAGCGTTATCGCGATAAGCTTGCAAAGATCGAGGCACTCAAAAAGGAGCTTCGCAAAAACAAGACTTTGAGAGTTGTTTCGATCGTGCTGTCTGTTATCACGGTGGTATTGCTTGCGGCTTTTCTGCCCGAGGTCGCTTTGAAGATCGCGGTCTGCCTCCCGATCGGCGTGATCGCGGTATTCGTTATAGTCTCGGTCTTTAAGAAAACGGGCAAAAAGATCAAGGAGCTTGACGAAAAGGTGGCAAAGGAAAGCGACGAGGCGAACGTCATTCTTTGTGAGGCGAGAGCGCAAATGGCACCGCTGAACGCCCTGTTTTCGGATAACGATACCTTTGATCTTATCGAAAAGACGATGCCGCAGATAAGCTTTGATAAGCAGTTTAAGCGCGAAAATCTCGAGGATCTGAAAAACAATTACGATTTCAACGGTACTATTGCAGAAAACAGCTCGGTTCTTGACGTAGTTTCGGGTACAATATATAAAAATCCCTTTGTTTTCGAGAGAATACGCACCTGCGAGATAGTCCCGTACACCTATACGGGAACGCTGCTTATAACTTGGACGACCTATTCCTTTGACAGTAAAGGCCGCCGAGTTGCACATCACCATTCGCAAACGCTTGTTGCACACGTTACAAAACCAAAGCCGCAATATACCGTTTCCACGCAGCTCAGCTACGGTTGTCAGGCGGCTCCCGACCTTTCGTTCACCAGAGAAAACAAGCACTATGAGAGATTAAGCGAAAACGAGGTCGAGCGCGAGGTCCGTTCGGGTGCGAAAAAGCTCAAAAAGAAGTCAAACAAGGCACTTAAAACGGGAAAAAGCTTCACCGAAATGGCAAACACTAAGTTTGACGTCCTTTTTGATGCTACCGACCGAGATAACGAGCAGCAGTTCCGTCTGATGTTTACACCGCTTGCACAGCGCGAGATGCTCGATCTCGTGCGTTCCGCAGAGGGCTACGGGGACGATTTTGACTTTTTTAAGAGGAAAAAACTAAATATCATACGCTCGGAGCATTCGCAGTCACGCGATATGGATACCTCGGCAAAGAGATATTATTCTTTCGATTTTGACGAGATCAAGAGTCTCTTCAATAACTTTAATAACGATTATTTCAAATCTGTCTATTTTGATTTTGCTCCGCTCATAGCGATACCCGCTTATCAGGAGGAACCCACGGCAACCTTTGAGGCACCGTCATATTCCGATATCGGATATACGCAGTATAACTACGAAATGATCGCAAATAAAATGGACGCCCGTGTCTTTGCACACGAACGAACGGCAACCGAATCTATACTTAAGACCGTACTTGTCGAGCGTACAGACACGTCTGATACGGTTGAGGTAACGGCACACTCTTATGCGGGCGAGCCGCGAACGGATTTCGTTCCCATGCTCGGCGGTGACGGCAAAATGCACCTCGTTCCCGTCTATTGGACGGAGTACATACCGCTTAGCAGAAGCACTAATATAACGGTTAAAAATATCGGGCTCACCACTACGCAGTACTCACAAAAGACTGCCTCGTACGACGCTCACGAGCTTCCCGAGAACGCAGTATGCTTCCGCGGAATCTTTGCACATACGGATGCACTTGAAAAGGCAAATAAACTTATAAACAATATTTTAGGTAAAGGAGAATAAAAATGGCAAACGAACTTGATGAACTTACCCCCGAAACGAGAGACGAGGGACTTGATGCGAAGGTTATCGCAAAGCAGATACCGGTTACGGTAGGAGCGGGCTCTACGGTGTTCGAGATACTTCTTTGGGTGCTCGGAATCATTCCCGGAGTCGTCTTTCTCTTTATGAAGATAAAGGCAAAGAACCATTTCCAGCAGCTTCAGCAGAAGATACAGAGAGACGCTTCGACTATCGACAACTATCTCGAGCAGAGAGTTATGGTGCTCCAGAACTGTGCAAAGCTTCTTGATAAGGCAATAGACCTTGACAAAACTACGCTTGAGAACATAGCAAAGTACAGAAGCGGCGCAGCCAACTCGGATACGGCACGTAACGAGGTTGCGGGCAATATCGACTCACTCTCGAGAAGCATCAACGTTGCTTTTGAGAACTATCCCGATCTTAAGGCGCATAAGGAGATCGAAGACGCTATGAAGCAGAATATGTATCTTCAGAGAGAGATAACCGCCGCAAGAGAGCTTTATAACGACACGGTCAATACCTGGAACAGAGACGTTTTCAGTTGGCCCACAAAGCAGATAGTAGCGGCTCGCTCGGGATACACCACACGTATTCCTTTCATTGCATCTGCCGAGATCAAGGAGCAGGCAAAGGGCGTATTCTTTTAATTCAAACGAAAAAATCACCCGCAGATGCGGGTGATTTTGCTTTATTTAATAAGTGTTTCCGAATTCGTACCGTAAAAAATGTCGTCGTGCCCGCTAATGAGCTTGCAAAACTCCTCGAAGCGCTCCCACTGTCCTTCCTCTCTGTCAAACTCGTAGCTGTGCCCCCAGATGTAAAACACCTGCGGCTTATCGGGTTTCATTTCTATGAAATTCCTTGCGAGATCGAAAAGTCGGTCGGTTTTGTGGTGGCAGGTCGGATGAAAACGCAGCAGATCGGTCTGTGTGTCAAAATTAAAGGTCGCCTTTGTCGTGCGGCTGTATTTAACGCCCGTTCTCGTTGCCATAAGATCGACGATTTTGTCATTATAGGTCCCAAACGGATATGCCATACCGATGATAGGATATCCCATTATCTCCTCGAGGCGTTTTCGATCATTCTCGATCTCGGAGACGATCCTTTCATCCTCATCGATCTGCTCAAGATGCGGATGTGTTACTGTGTGTACGGCGATCTCGTGACCTCTGTAAAGCGCGGGCATCTCCTCGGGCATTATCGTGCGGTGACCGCATCCGAAAAGTCCGGTGTTCACGTTGAAGGTGCATTTAAGTCCGTATTTATTGAATATTTCAACAAGACGTCTGTCTTGAAAGGGGGCATCGTCGTAGCTGAACGTCACCGCCTTCATTTTGCCGTCAAACATATATTTGTTTTGGAAAGCCCTTTAGAAAAATGGTTTTCCAAACCTTTCTGAAAATTTTTGTAAAAATAATAAATTGCCTAAGTAAAGCTTTCTAGTAAGTGTTACATTCCCTTAAAAAACTCGCGCATCTCAAGTGCTCTTCCGCAGGACATCGGACCCTCGGAGCATTTTCCCTTTACGCAGGCAGGACCTGCCGCAGAGAAGAGCAGGGGAGCAACTCCCTTGACGAGCTTCAGCATCTCGATGGCGAGAGCTCTTATTTCCCACTGTGCGCGCGTGCAGCAGCGGAGCTCAAAGAAATTGTAAAGCGAGCGGGTGTTCATAGTCATTATAATTCTCGTGTCGCAAGCGTTGGGGAGCACGAAGCGTGCATCCTCGTTCGCCTTTTTGCCTGCCGCACGGGCGGCTTCCTTTTCGTCCATGCCCTCAGCGATAAAGGTCTCGGTGTGCTTTTTGACGAGAAGCTCACGCAGGCGGCTGTACACCTCGGCGTCGCGTCTCATTTCCTCCTCGAAAAGCTCCTTTGCTTCGGGGATAGATGCGATCTCGGGGGGCATTATGTAATCAAAGCCGCTCTTTTCAACGTATCTCTGGCTCTGTACCGAGAAGGACGCGATGCGGTGTCTGGTTATCTGTGCGAGCAGAGTACGCGAAACGCCCTCTATACCGAAGGTGAACGACGCGTGCTCAACGGGACTTTCGTGACCGAGCTTTGTGAGCGTGTCGAGAAACTCGGCAACCTTTTCGGGAGTGAGATTTTCCATAAGAGTGTCGATATCGCTCTTTGCGTAGCAGAGCTTTGCCGCCGCAGAGACGAGCTTGTCGGCGTCGGGGGTATATGCAAGAAGTTCTACCTTCATTTTGATTTCCTCGCTTAGAATAAATAGTTTATTTAAGTATAACACATATTTCTGTTTATTGCAACAAAAAACAAAAAATAAAATAAAAATCGCGAAAATGCGGTCTGTTGGTTGACAAAATCACATTTTCGCGATATAATTTTTGCAAGTAACAAAGAAAAGAGATTTTTACAGATGAGTGAAAACACTATGCACGGCGAAATAAGCTCGTGCGAGCTTGCATATCTCGGAGACGCGGTCACCGAAATTCTTACGAGACAGCGTCTGGTTGAAAAGGGAATACGCGGAGCGGGAAATCTTAACAAAGAGGCGCTTCATTTCGTAACTGCGGTGGCGCAGTCAGAGGCGATCGAGAGACTTCTCCCGCATCTTACCGAAAAGGAGACCGAAATATATAAGCGCGGCAGAAATCAGCACAGTGCAAGTATTCCCAAAAGCGCATCGGCGGGACAGTACAGACGTGCTACCGGCTTTGAGGCACTTTTTGGACATCTCTGGCTCTCGGGTGAGCACGAGCGCCTGAAATATCTTTTCTCGGTCGCATATCCCGACGAAGAATTATAACGATATGTTCTTGATATCTCCCGCGATGCTTGCAAGCGACTCGTTTGAGAGGAGCTTTACGAGCTCGCCGTATGATGTGATTGAGAGATTTTTTGAGTTTTCTCCGACTATTTCGGAATATATCAACCAGCGAAGGCGCGAGAGTATCGAATTTTCTATCCAATATCTACGCACAAGAGAGGAGCTTTCCTCTCTTTTTTGTTTTTTCTCTATGCTCTTTAGCTTTATATAAAGTGCAAGTCCGTCCGAGGAGTCGTGCCAGAGATCGGCAAACATAAAATCGAACCTTTCCTCGGGATCGTTTTTCTCAAGATACTCAAGCGCGTCGGCGCGGATTATCTTGATCTTGTCTTTGTGCTCAAACTGGGGCAGAATGAACTCACTAAAAAGAGAGATCGCGCTTTCGTCGCGCTCTATGACCGTTACCGAGGAGACGTTTTCCTTTTCGCTTGCCTGATGTGCAAAATATCCCAGTCCCAGCCCGAGAGTTATCACTCTTCCGTGTGCCTCGGACAGCGGTGAACGCATGGTTTCGATCTCGTTGGGAGTTACCGTCATCCACTCCCTGCCGTTTTCAAAGACGGAGGGAAAGTCGAACCTTTCGGTAAAAAAGCCGATGTGCGGAAGCTCCTTAAGGTCGTCCTCTACCGTTATCTCTCGACAAACGAATGCCTCGAATGGCGCGTAAGAGCTGGTACGCATCTCCCAATTTGCGCGCTTGACGGTGGGAAATTTTATCTTTTGGAGGTACGACGAGCTTTTATAGACGTCCGGATCGAGAAGCTCGACCGATTTTTTGAGATATTCGTTTTCAAATATCAGATCCTCATCACGCTCGTCCGAGTCTATGTCAAAGGCGGCTGCAAGTACTGCCGTGTATGCTTCAAGTACGCTGACTCCGCAGTCGGAGACGAGCTCGTCGATAAGCTCTTTTTTTATAAAATCGGGCTCTAAATTCAGAAAATTGCTGTAAAGATCGAGCAGACGAAATCCACGGCGGCGAGTTATCTCGAGCTTTTCGAGCTTTTCTTTGTCTTTTGCTGAAAATTCGTGTTTCACAGCGGCGATCCTTTCCCTTGATTCGGTATAAAAATTATAGCATTTTGACGTCAAGATGTCAAGAAGGTAAAAATAAACGCAAGCGATTTTAACTGTGTCCGACAAATCTGTGCGTGCATAAAATGTAAGAGAATGATATTACCGAAAGGGAAGATGTTTAGATATGAAAAGAAGTTCAAATTATCGCCACGCGCCGGTGCAGAGCAGACCGAACGTCCCGCCGCCCGCAAGCGCTCCGCTCGTCTATCTTGACAATGCCGCAACCTCGTTTCCAAAACCGCCCGAGGTGGTGCGGGAAACTGCACGTGCGCTTGCCGAATACGGTGGAAATCCGGGACGCGGCTCACACGCGCTGTCAAGACGTGCCGCCGAAAAGGTGGGCGAGGCAAGAGAGCTTGCTGCTCAGATATTCGGTGCATCAAAGCCCGAAAACGTGGTGTTTACACATAACGCCACCGAGGCACTCAATATGGCTATATTTTCCGCTACTAAAAACGGAGGTCACGTTCTTATATCCGATATAGAGCACAATTCGGTGTACCGCCCCGTATCGAAGCTCGCAAGCGATGGAAAAATAGCTCTTGAGATATATCCGAGTGTCGGAAGTAGTGAGAATATCGTTAGAGGTATCGCGGAGAGAATAAGAAACGATACCGTTCTCGTTGTTGCCTGTCATAAATCGAATATAGTACCCATCACTCTGCCGATAAACGAAATAGGTGCACTTTGCAGGGATAGAGGAATAAAATTTGTCGTTGACGCCTCGCAGTCGGCAGGAAACACCGATATAGATATAAAAAAATGCTCGGCGTGGGCGATCTGCGCTCCCGGACACAAAGGGCTTTGCGGCCCGCAGGGTGTGGGACTGCTCGTTTTCGGAGAAAACGCGAGGATTTCCGAAATAGAGCCCTTTTATTTCGGCGGAAGCGGACCGAGCAGCTTTGAAAGGGAAATGCCGAACGTTCTTCCGCACAGAATGGAGGCGGGAACACTTCCAACGCCCGCAATAGCGGGACTTTGCGAGGGAATGAAATACGTTATAGAGCGCACTCCCTCGGATATAGGGCGTCACGAGAGCGCCCTCGTTGAATACACGAAAAGCGAGCTTTCAAAGCTTCCGCGTGTGAAAATATATATGTTCTCCGAAAAGGGAGCGGGAGTTTTTCTCTTTAACGTGGACGGTATTTCGTGTCAGGAGCTTGCACATTATCTTGACGGTCGCGGGATCTGCGTGCGAAGCGGACTTCACTGTGCTCCCCTTGCACACCGACGTGTAGGTAGCTACAACAGCGGCGGAGGCGTCCGTGTGAGCTTTGGACCGTTTTCAGTGAGAGGCGACGCAGACCGCCTGATATTAGCCATAAGAGAGCTTGTAATTCAAAAATAAGAAACGGCACTCCGAAAAAGCGGAGTGCCGTACGTTTTTAATTAAATCTCGTTTCGATAACGCGTGAGTTTGACTCGGGCGAGTACCTCCAAAGGTCGATGTGCTCGGTCTCCTGCGGAATGAAATATTCGAGGCGGGAGGGCGGCTCGCATCCTTTTGCGCCGTCTATTATAACGAGCTTTATCTTCATTCTCTCGGGAATGATGTTTTTTATGTAAACCGCGGCGGCTCCGCCCACTTTTACACCCTCGTGATATTCGGCAAGTCCCGCAAGATTCGGGGAAAGCTCAACGAAAACACCGTATTCCTCTACGCTTCGTACCTGCCCCATGACCGTTTGACCGATAGAAAAGCGGGACGCGTTTTCCTCCCACGTACCGAGCAGCTCCTTGTGCGTGACGAATATTCGCCCGCTCTCGGCGTCAATACTCTTTATGACGACGCGTATCGGCATACCCACGAAAAAGCGGTCGCGCGGGTGGGAGATCCGCGATACCGAGATGCAGTCGATAGACAGAAGGGAGGGAACTCCGCATCCGATGTCAACGAATGCTCCGAAATGCTCGAGGTGAGTTACGCGCGCATCGATTATGTCGCCTGCTATGAGATCGCCGAGGAATGCGCGCATACACTCCTCCTGCGCACTCTTTCGGGATAAAAGGGCGTACGGGCGGCCGTGTTCGTCCTCGCAGATAGAGAGCACCTTGAAGCAGACTGCCTTGCCTACGCGCGAGATCACGGCGATGTCCTTCAGAGCTTCGCCCGGCATAACAAGAGCGGCGTCACATCTGCGGATTATTCCTTTCATACAGCCGAGATCGACCGTTAGATTCCGAGCGCCGTCACAGCTCGTTGCAATCGCCTCAACTATCGCGCCGTCGGCTATCGCGCGCTCGAGTCCGCGTTCGGACGAGAGATATTCGAAGTTGCTGACGCTCCCGAGAAGGGAACCCTCGGGAAGATATTTTTTTTGTAGAGTTTCGGTCATTTTACTTGTTCCTTTCCTGATTAATTCCAGCGTGTTGGCACGTCGTTTTCATTTACATCTTTATTCGTGCGGGAGACCGAATATGCCTTGCCGCGGCAAGCGCCCCAAATATTTTTGGCGGCATATCCGGGAGTCCCCCTGCAAATATAGATTATGCAGCAAAGGACGCGAGTATTTTGTCATTTTCGGGAGGATGAAAAAAATAAATTGTTAACTTTTTTCTTTTGTGGTTAGTATATAAGTGAGAAAACGGGAGAAAAAAAGAGAAAACGCGAGATAATTGTGCGAATTTTTAATTTGCGCCGAAAAAATCCAAAAAAAGTATTGACATGGCGGGAAAATAATGTTATAATCACAAAGCTGTCTAAATTCAGAAAATAAAAAATTATCATATATTAAAAGGAGTTTACTCAAGATGTCCACTTACATGGCTAAAAAAGAAACCGTTGAGCGTAAATGGTACGTTATCGACGCGGCAAATAAGCCCCTCGGTAAGACTGCGGCAGCAGTTGCCAACATCCTTAACGGCAAGCACAGACCCGAATACACCCCCCACGTTGATTGCGGCGAATACGTAATCGTTGTAAACGCAGAGAAGGCAATTCTCACCGGTAAGAAGCTCGATCAGAAGTTCTACTACCGTCACTCCGGATACATCGGCGGCCTCAAGGCAACCAACTACCGCACTCTTATGGCAGAGAAGCCCGAGCTCGCTATGAAGCTCGCAGTTAAGGGAATGCTTCCCAAGAACTCGATCGGCGACAAGAGTCTCACCCGCCTCAGAGTATATCGCGGCGCAAACCACAACAACGAGGCACAGCAGCCCGTTAACTACGAATTTTAATCGGTGAAAGGAGAATAGAACGATGTACACAAGCGCTAAACCCTATTTCTATGGCACCGGCAGAAGAAAGAAGTCGGTTGCAAGAGTTCGTCTTTTCGCCGGCACCGGTAAGGTTACCATTAACGGACGTGATATTGACGATTACTTCGGCCTTGACACCCTCAAGCTCGTTGTAAACCAGCCCTTCGGAGTTACCGAGACCGCCGGTAAGTTTGACGTAGTCTGCACCGTAAAGGGCGGCGGCTTCTCCGGACAGGCAGGAGCAATCCGTCACGGTATCGCAAGAGCACTTCTTCTCGCAGGCGAGGACTTCCGCGCACCTCTTAAGAAGGCAGGATTCCTCACTCGTGACCCTCGTATGAAGGAAAGAAAGAAGTACGGACTCAAAGCAGCTCGTCGCGCTCCTCAGTTCTCGAAGAGATAATTATTATCTACTCAAATCCCAGAAACAAGCCGTTTCTGGGATTTTCTTTTTTTGGTTTTACCGAAAATTAAAAAAGAAATAATAAAACTGCTATTATCCGTTTTTGGAATAATAGCAGTTTTAATTATTAGTCAGATAGAACTCTATTTAATTCTGGTGAAATATCATTGACAATACAATTTCCAGATAAAACAGCAGAAAAACTAATTAAATTGCTTCTCTTTAATTTCTCAAATATATGATTTACAATAACTATTGGTATGTTATGTTTTTCAGCAATCTTATCACTAAAACGACATCCATTTGCAATTTCAATGGCAACTATTTTGAAAGTTATTTCATAATCATTATAGTTTGCTAATATGTAATTCTCTAATGATATAAAATTCACATCTATAAATGGGTATGGATTTTCTCTACTCATTGTTTTTATACCACTAAAATAGCCTTTTCTATATAATATATCTATTGATGTTTTAAAATCTTCTTGGGTTATTCCAGATGCTGATACTTTATTATATAGTGAAGTTGTTGCTATGAGTTTTTCACTACCTTGTTCAATAGCAATTTTGCAGGCATTTTCAATAATCAAGTTATCAATATTATTTAATCCACCGATTCTTAACACTGGTTTATTAACATAAGCGGGAACTTTACCTAGTGCTGGTTTATCATTTATCCCTAAAATACTATTTTTAATTCTTGAAAATGCTTCTTCATAATTATTAACATCTTTTATGGGTTCGTATAATGTGCTTTTCAAACACTCTGGGACTTCAACATTATCAAGTACTATTGGAACGATTTTTGTCTTATTGCTTATTCTCTTTACGATAGCGGTATTCAATTCTTCTCTAATCCAAGGCTTGCTTATGCTATTAGTAGATAAAACAACAATAAAGGAATCAGCTTCTTTAATTCCTTCTTCAAAAATTTTATCAACTAATGAATCGCCAGGGAGCATTTCCCACTTATCTACCCAAGCATCTATTCCATTATTTCTTAATTTTGTTGCAAACTCTAAAATAAATCTTTCCTTATCTTCGGTTGCGTGACTTATAAAGACTTTTGGATTTTCTTTCATATGGTATTCCTTTATGCTGGGTTAATTTTTACTTTTCTTCCTTCAAATTATCTAAGGCATATTGACAACACTGTAACACAAGATTGTTCACTGAAACACCTTTTTGCTGTGCGACAGTTTCGAGCCGCTTAATAAGTTCAACAGGCAGACGAAATGTTTTATTTGCCATTTCAGGCTTTTTTACATCAAACATGTGCACTCCTCCTTTGCATAATATTATTATACCTTTTTTAAACAAAACAATATACACTTTATTTATGCATATAATTATATATTGTAATTTGCACTTGACAACACGAGTGCGATTTGCTATAATAAATATATAAATAAATGTTTTGGAGGAAAGAAAATGAAAAACAAACTCAAAAACCTTTTAGCACTTTTACTCGCTGGCATAATGGCTCTGTCACTTGTTGCCTGTACGATAGAAGGCGACACCCCAAGTAATTCTTCAAGCAACAACACATCAGAAAATGAAGGAGAGAATAAAGAAGAAAAATTGCTCTATTCCGATGATAACATTAAAGTAACCTATGTTAAATTTACGGAAACCCAAGGAGTAACAACTTTTAATTTATTCTTGAAAATCGAAAACAATATGGATAAAAAAGTTACGGTGTCATTGACAGATGGATATGCTAACGACACTTCCGTATGGTTTTTCACTGGAATGCCCGTGGAAATTTTACCCAGTAAAAATGCAGTTGGAGGATTTGGCTTTGGATATGCCAATTTGGGAATTGATAGTATAGATGATATTAAAAAACTTGAATTCAAGATCACTTTGAGAGATAGTGAAAACTTTTCCGATGTACTTTTAGAAACAGATAGTATAACTGTATCTTTTGAATAATCTGATAAAGACAGATAATCATAATATGAGAAAAAAGAAAACAATTACTTGTAAAACCTGTGGTGCAGAAATATCGCCAAGAGCAAAAAGATGCCCACATTGCGGAGAAATGACACCAGGGGAAGTGTTGGGACAAGTAGTAATGGGTTTAATTCTTGCCCCATTTTTGGGTATACTAATTTTAGTTGCTATTGGCTTTTATTTAGGATGGTTTGGATGGAGATTCTAATTTGTAAAAAATAATTGATGTCCTTTTGATGTCCGAAGTTATAAAAACATACCCAAACTCACACTAAGATATAACACGATAATTACAGAGTGGCATTACATTACCGCACTTTTTCAAACGATACAAAACGGCGCAAAACACCTACATTATAACTCCAAGAGATAATTTCGACCTCATATACAAAAGCTCTGCTTCGGCAGAGCTTTTTGTGTTATATAGGTTCATTTAGTAAAAACTCTGCCGCCCTATTTACTTTTTGCAAAGATTGTGATATAATTGTGGCTGTTAGATAGAATGTAAATTTAACGGAGATAACTATGCCAAGCAGTAAAGAATATCTTGAGTTTGTATTGGAAAAGTGCAGCGGTCTTTCTGCCCGTGCTATGATGGGCGAATACGTATTATATTACGGCGGCAAGGTCGTTGGTGGCATTTACGATAATCGTCTGCTTGTAAAACCCACGAAATCGGCAGATTTGTTGATTCCGAATGCGCCAAGAGAACTTCCGTACGAAGGCGCAAAGGAAATGATCCTTGTAGAAGATATTGAAAACGGAGAGCTTTTGAAAAAGCTGTTCGAGACAATGTGCGTAGAGCTTCCAGAACCGAAGAAAAAGAAATAAAATCCACTTTGGAAAGGAAAATGATCGTATGAAAAAGAAAATAATCGGTATCATAGTTGATATTTTGCTTATCGCGGCGGTTTTCGCAGTGACCGACATCTTGATGCTTAAAGTGTTTCACTCGGAAAACGTTTGGCTTGAGCTTGGCACGTATATCGTGTTCTACGCCATAGCTTTCGGCGGCAAAAAGGGAATTTGTGTGCTTTGGGACCGCTTTAAGTCCACAAAGAAAGAAAATAACTGAAAATCAGCGGGGTGATATATTGAATCCGGCAACGTACTTACCGATAATTTTTTTATGGATTATCATATTTATAACCTTTCAAAACCGGCGAAAAACGGTGACATTAAGAAAAATCATTGAAAAAAGAAGATCAGGAGGCAATACTGAAATGAAAGAGCTTGCAGAAAGATTTATAGGCAAAGAATGTGTAATAAGCTCGTTTGACGGCGGACGTCAGTACGACGGCATAATCAAAGAGGTGACCGACGGAGCAATCCTTATCGAAAAGGAGGGCAATGCCGAGGTAATTAATCTCGATTTCGTCAGCCGTATCAGAGAATATCCGAGAAAGGCGAACGGAAAGAAAAAATCGGTCATACTTGACTGATAATTTTCTCGCACCCACGGTTTATTTTCCCCAACTAAACCAACGGTGGGTGTACTTTTCATATAAAAACGTCTATACTGTACTCAGAAAGGAGAATACGCATGAATCAACTTAAGATCGGCAGATTTATTGCCGAATGCAGAAAGAACAAAAATTTGACGCAGGCGCAGCTTTCCGAAAAGCTTGGTATCACCGACAAGGCAGTATCGAAATGGGAAAGAGGCGTGTCGATGCCCGATTCGTCCATTATGCTTGAGCTATGCGATGTTTTGGGTATCAGCGTAAACGAATTACTGAGTGGGGAGAAAATTGATATGGAAAACAATGAACGGAAAAACGAACAGCTCCTTCTTGATATGGCGAAGGAAGTAGAAAAAAGGAACAAAACCATCTGGACGTCTATGTGGGTGCTTATGAGCGTTTGCATAGTAGGTCTGCTTGCGGGATGCGCGGTAGCCGCATTTCTTATACCCGAAGGAGTATGGCAGATCGTTGCGGTCGTCGGACTCGTTATTGCCTTTTTGGGCCCTTGCTTCTATGCTTTGAAGCTTGAGGTGAGCGTGGGTGCATATAAGTGTAAAAACTGCGGTCACGAGATCGTGCCCACCTATTCGCAGGCACTTAATGCTATGCACGCAGGAACGACGCGTTATCTGAAATGTCCCAAATGCGGCAAGCGTACCTGGTGCAAAAAGGTGTTGAAGTAATAAAAATACAAAAAGCAGATGAAAATTTTCATCTGCTTTTTATTATTGAACGTTCTTTTTCTCTTGAAACCGAAAGCGCAAGAGAAAAAGAACCAAAAAGAGATACGCCGCATCAGGGCGCCGCCCCTCAACGTCGCAAGCGACGTTTTCACCCCGCAAACTTTTGGAAAAGTTTGACCAAAACTTTACTTAAAATGCTTTTTGTAAAGTTTTTGAGGGAGTTTGAGGGAACTTTTTACAAAAAGTTCCCTCAATCGTTTCTTATCTTATTCCGTAATTCTCGATCACGTAGTCCATATCCTTATCGCCTCTGCCCGAGAGGTTAATGAGGATCGAGCCGTGGTCCATTCTCTTTGCGAGCTTCATTCCGTACGCTACCGCGTGCGAACTCTCGATAGCGGGAATGATACCCTCGAGGCGTGCGAGCTTGTAGAACGCGTCGATAGTCTCCTCGTCGTCGATAACGTCGTACTTGACTCTGCCGATATCCTGCAAAAATGCGTGCTCAGGACCGGACGAGGGGTAGTCGAGTCCGCTTGCCACCGAGTAAACGGGAGCGGGATCGCCGTTTTCGTCCTTGAGCATTATCGAGTTGAAGCCGTGCATAATGCCTTCGCTGCCGTATTTGAGACTTGCCGCGTGATCTCCGAGATTCGGACCTCTGCCGAGGGGCTCAATGCCGTATATATCAACGGGATCGTTCAGAAATCCTGCGAAAAGTCCTGCCGCGTTCGATCCGCCACCAACGCAAGCAACTATCGCCGTGGGGAGATGTCCGGTCATATTGATAAACTGTTCTCTCGCCTCGATTCCGACGACGCTCTGGAAGTCGCGCACCATCATAGGGAAGGGGTGCGGTCCGAGAACCGAGCCGATGCAGTATATCGAGTCCTTATATTCCTTACTGTATGCGTCAAACGCTGCGTCAACCGCTTCCTTGAGCGTCTGGAGTCCGTGAGTTACCTCGATAACGTTTGCACCGAGGATCTTCATTCTCGCGACGTTGGGTGCCTGCTTTTTGATATCGACCGAGCCCATATAAATATCGCACTCAAGTCCGAAATATGCCGCAGCCGTCGCAAGAGCAACGCCGTGCTGTCCTGCGCCCGTCTCTGCGATGACCTTCTTCTTACCCATATATTTTGCAAGAAGCGCTTCGCCCATACAGTGGTTGAGCTTGTGTGCGCCCGAATGGTTCAGATCCTCGCGCTTTGCGTAAAGCTGTACCTTTCCGCCGAGAGCGTCCGAAAGACGTTCAAGATGCGAAACGGGAGTCGGTCTGCCCTGAAACTCGGTACGTATTCTGCGAAGCTCGGCAATGAATTTTCTCGACTGTGCTATCGAGAAATACGCCTCGGTGATCTCTGCCATTGCGGCCTTGAGCTTATCCTCAATGTAAGCGCCGCCGTATTTGCCGAAATATCCGTCTTTGTCGGGATAGTTGTTAAAATAGGTGTCGAAATCGACGTTGTTTATCTTCATAATATATTTCCTCTCTTTATTTAAGACGTTATTTTTTTGATAGGGCAGGGAAGAGTCGCCATCGTTTTGTAAGCAGTATCATAAAAGCTCCTTAAAAATGAAAATCCTTGACAGAATGTGCTTCTGTCAAGGACGAATAAACACTTTTTAAGTCTTACTCGCGGTGCCACCTTGCTTGACGCGTTTTGCGCCCACCTTTTGAGATGCGTAACATCTCTTCTCTGTAACGGGAGAAGCCCGTCTTTGACTACCTTCGCGCGTGCGCTATCGCCAAAGCCCTCCGAAGTCCATTTACCGAGCCGCTTTCTGTCGGGATCACAGCATCCCCGACTCTCTGTGAGCGCGCTTCTCGATTTTATCTCTTCCTCAACGGTTTATCTTGAGTGCATTATATCACCGTAAGAGAGTTTTGTCAAGTGTTTTTTGAAAATGCGGTAACTTTTGGGCAGTTTTAATTTGCGATCCTTCTTCTGATCCGATATACCGTGTCTCGGCTGACGCACATTTCCTCTGCCGTTTCTTCCATAGTCATATTATGTAAGTAGCGGTAGGTGAGAAAAAGCTTCTCGTCGGCACGCTTTGCGGCTTCGCGCGGAGTGGGCGCGCTTGCGACGTAGCTGTCGAGCTCTTTTTCTGCCTCTCCGAGCGAGCTCTCGAGCTCGGAAATGGCGTTTAACACCGGAATGACGCGGTCGTCGCTTCGGGCGTATCCGTAGCGATCGAGCATCACGCGGAGTTGTGCTCTTCGGGTATCAAGCAATAGCTTGTCCGAACGGTATTTTTCGAATCTGCATAACCAACCAGACATTATCTCAGATCTCCTTTCGAAAAATACGAACAAATGTTCTGTTTTTGATTATACCACCGTGCTTTCGATTTGTCAATAGCTGATTTGATAAAATATAAGTGCGAAAAAAAGAAAAAAGCGTCGTAAAACCGAAAATAAAATCAAAAAAGAGGATCTTTTTTCGAGAATTTGAAATTTCGTCAAAATGTAGAAAAAGCGATCTCAAAATTGTACAAAATGCACAACGAGTTAAATACCGGAGATTTTTGATCGTTGAGAAAAAAATAAATTTCGTCACTATTACCATATCTGTTGGCGGCTTAAAAAAACAAAAAAATGACTTAAAACGCCTGCTAAATCGGGGACTTTTTGCCAAAATGGATTAAAGAGAGCAAAAGCACGAAAAGAGCAACAAGAAACGCACGGACGCGTGTGAACAAAACGCAAAATCCGATCGGTTTTCAAAAACTTTACAAAAAGGTTAAAAATCCCTCGAAAACCAAAAAAAGTGCGGTGTTCTTCAATTATATTAGGACGGCGTTCTATTGACATTTTTGCCCGTTTGTGCTATTATTTTGTTACAGTTCGCAGGCAAATCAATACTAAAAATCGCGGTGACGACTGCGCGAACTGGCGTTACCGTCGATTTTTTTTGTTTTTTTGACGCTTTTATGTGAGAGAAGCTGCTGAAAAGGCAGAACCGTCCGTGTAAAATCGGCCAAAAGTGCTTGCAATTTCGCAAAACCATCTGTTAGGAGGAAAA
Source organism: Oscillospiraceae bacterium (assembly GCA_015064385.1). GTDB lineage: Bacteria > Bacillota > Clostridia > Oscillospirales > CAG-272 > SIG672. Next base: position 197,686 of record SVSI01000001.1, read on the forward strand.
TTTTTAATGACCCGTTCGAAAAGAACTAAAATTCTGGCATTTTTCCTCGCCGTTCTGACTGTTATAGCCCCGTCAACCGCAGTTGCGGCCAAGGAGACTAACGATGCATATCAGTCAGCGTCCCTTTCCGATCTGCTCCGCCTCTCCAAATACGAGGATTATATGCTGGAGCATCAGAATGTCGGCTTCGGTGAGAAAAGTTACGTTCTTTCCTCTGATGATATCCTGAACTACAACGCGGATATCACGAACGCGGAAGTCAGAGAAGAGTGTGTTGATGAAGAAAGGGGTATTAAGGGCCTCTACCTTCCCGCTACGGGAATCGTAGGTTGGAATATCCCCGAAGAAATGAAGGCGGGTATGTACGCCGTCAAATTCAAATACGTCCCTATCAAAGAGGAAATCTCGAAAACGACTTCCATTGAAAGAACGTTTTATATCAACGAGTCGGTTCCTTACTACGAAGCGCGTTACCTTTCCATTTCAAAGGTATGGGTGGATGACGTAAATTCGTATCAGAAGGATTCCGACGGTAACGTTATCTACCGTTATCTCAACGCAGACGGAACGCTTGCTTTCGAATACGTTGATATAAACGGTAACGTGCTTGAGCGCGCAGTTGAAAACAGAGCACTCGTCTTTAAGAAGACGGGTGAGACCGTTTCGGCAGACGGATATCAGAAATATCCCGTTTTCGCAAACGATATAGACGGTAACGAATCCAAGCCGTCCAAATATATGGTCAACGAGCTCTGTACGTACGTTGCTACCGACTCCTCGGGATATCACATAGAACCCCTTCAGTTCTATTTCCCTGATGGAAACAACACGATCCAGCTCGAGGCACAGCGCGAAGCTATGGTCCTCGTGGGAGTTGAGATCTTCCCGTACGATTACGACAAGGAAGTAAAGTCCTTTGATGAATACGTAAAATACTGGCAGGACAACGGCGCCGCCGACGTTGCCGACTTCTACAAGAAGCTTCAGGCAGAGTATCCCGACGCTACGTCCGAGACCACGCTCTATCCCCTTGCGGACAGAACGAGCGCCATATCGCAGCCCCAGTCTCCCTACATTCAGTACCTCAACGCTATCGGCGGTGACGGCGGTGATAAGTGGCAGAGCGCAGGACAGTGGGTACGCTATACCGTAGAGGTAGAGCAGGACGGATTTTACGAGATCGTTCTTCGTTACCGCCAGTCGGTAAACGAAGGTGCTTATTCCACCCGTGTGCTCAAGGTTGCTACCCAGAGCATGATAAACGAGGGAAAAGCGCCCGAGGCGCCTTTCAAAGAGGCAAACTACTTAAGATTTAATTATAAGGATACCTGGCAGGTCTCCGCGATAAACAGCGGAAGTGACGTCACCTACAAGGTATATCTTGAAAAGGGCAAGAACTATATCGAGCTCGAAGCGGGACTCGGAGATATGGCAGAGATACTTCTCGACGTTACCGACTCGCTCAACACGATAAACGACATCTATATCAAGTTCCTTATGATTACGGGATCTGATCCCGATAAATATCGCGACTATGACTTCTACAGCATCGTTCCGGACGAGGTAAACGGACTTCTCGTTCAGTCAGGTAAGCTTTACGCTCTTGCCGATAAGCTTCAGGCACAGGTTGGAAGCGGCGGTTCTTATACCGCAACCCTCCGTACCGTTGCTCAGCTCCTTGAGAGAATGGGTAAGAACGAGCACAATATTGCAGCGAACCTTGAAAACCTCAAGGAAAATCTCGGTACCATCGGTACCTGGATCCAGAACGGAGCAAAGCAGCCCCTTGAGCTTGATTACATTATAGTCAGAACTCCTCAGGGCAACGACAATCTCCCCAAGGCGGAGGCAAACTTCTGGCAGTCGCTCTGGTTTGAGATCTGCCAGTTCTTCAGAAGCTTCGTTGCAGACTACAGCCAGCTTGGTGCTACCGTAGTGTCCGACCCCGACAACAGAATAGTCGTATGGACCACTCTCGGACGTGACCAGGCGCAGGTTCTCAGAAGTCTTATCAACTCCGACTTCGCGAAGAATAATACGGAAGCAAACGTTGACCTAAAGCTCGTTGCGGGCGGCGCGCTGCTTCCTTCAGTTCTTGCAGGCGTCGGACCTGACGTATCGCACGGACACGGCTCGGGAGACGTTATCAACTGGGCAATAAGAAGCGCGGTACAGCCGCTTGACGATTTCGAGGGATTTGACGAGCTTAAAGATGACTTTACCGAGGCGTCGTGGATCCCGATTACCCTGTACAGTTTGAAGAAGGACGGCACCCGTTCCGAGACTACCTACGGTCTCCCCGAGGCGCTCGACTTCCCGATGATGTTCTACCGCGCGGACGTTCTTAACGAGCTCGGTCTTTCGGTTCCCAAGACGTGGAGCGAGATGGAGACGGTAATGGACACCCTTGGCGAGAACAACATGCAGATAGCTATTCCGACCTATATCGGCGGACACGATATCTTCCTTGCACAGATGGGTAAAGAGGTAGATAAGGGTGGAGAGTTCTGCGGAGTACGTTATATCAACGACGGTATGGAGATCGGTTACGATACCGATACCGCTCTTGAGGCGTTCTCGTATCTTATGTCCTTCTTTACCGACCACGGTCAGCCGAAGCAGTACGACTTCGTAAACCGTTTCCGTACCGGTGAGATCCCGATCGGTATCATAGGATACTCGACTTATACTCAGCTTAGCATATTTGCTACCGAGATACAGGGACTTTGGGAATTCGTTCCGCTTCCCGGTTGGGAGACCTACAACGACGATGGAACGATATCGGTCAACAATAACGCTATCGGAACTACGACGGCAATAATTATGCTTGCCAACGAGGATCGCTCCGAGCATCTCACGAACTTTGCATGGAAGTTTATGAAGTGGTACGTTTCGGAAAACACTCAGGCAAACTACGCTAACGAGCTTACCGCTCTCTTCGGAAGCGAATACAAGTACCACACGGCAAACAACGCCGCACTTGAATCGCTTTCCTGGACGACCAGCGAATACAACAACCTTATGGCACAGATCGGAAGTCTTAAGGGAATCAGAGAGTACCCCGGCGGATACATCATCTCGCGTTATCTCAAGTTCGCGTTTGATGAGGTATATAACGACGGTGCAGAACCCGAAAAGGCACTCAGAGACTACGTTCGTGATATCAATACCGAGATCACGAGAAAGCGCTCAGAGTTTGATCTTGCAGTCAAAGAGGTTACGTTTGGATAAATCCAAAACTAAATATCAGTAAACAACATTAAGGAGTGATCATAAAGTGTCAGCAAAAGTAAAGACACACTCCAATGATGAAGTTAAAAAGCCGGTCGCCAGAAAAGATCTTTCGAAAGCGGCGTGGACGTGGAAGGAAATGAAGAAAAATTGGGTAGCTTACGCAATGCTTGCTCCCTACTATATAGTTTTTCTTCTTTTCACCATCGTTCCGGTTATAGTATCATTGGTGTTAAGTTTCTTTGAATTTAATATGATAGAACCTCCTGTCTGGGTTGGTATCCAAAACTATACCAGACTCTTCCTCGCAGACGACCTGTTTGTAACTGCATGTAAGAACACGCTTATCTTTGCATCGATAATCGGTCCCGTTTCCTACATAATGTCATTCTGCGTGGCATGGTTCATCAATGAGCTCGGTCCCAAGCTCCGTGCGGTAGTAACGCTTATATTCTACGCACCTAACATCGGTGGATCTGTTTACCTTATCTGGAAGACGCTCTTCTCGAGTGACTCTTACGGATACGTAAACGGTATTCTTCTCGATCTGGGAATCATTACGAAAGCGATCTCCTTCTTTGAGGACGCTAAGTACATTATGCCCCTTTGTATCGTCGTAGCCCTTTGGCTCTCGCTCGGTACGTCCTTCCTTAACTTCATTGCCGGACTTCAGGGCGTTGACCACTCGCTTTACGAGGCGGGCGCGGTTGACGGCATCTCGAACAGATGGCAGGAGCTTTGGTATATCACGCTTCCGTACATGAAGCCCCAGCTGCTTCTCAGTGCGGTACTCGCGATCACGCAGGCGTTCGGTTTCGGTCAGGTAGTTAACGACCTTTGCGGTAACCCCTCTACCGACTACGCGGCGTGGACGATAATGCACCACCTTGACGACTACGGCGGTGCGCGATTTGAGATAGGTTACGCTTCGGCTATCGCTACGGTACTGTTTATCGTAATGGTAGGAACTAACCAGCTCGTCAAAAAACTCTTATCGAAGGTGGGACAGTGATATGGCTAAAACACAGAAAATGAGAGTTAGAAAACACAGAGTCGTTCTCAACCGTTCGGTTGGAGGCGATACGGGAATATTCTTCTTCCTTGCAATAATGGGAATAGTAATGTTCCTCCCCATGCTTTACACGATAATGCAGTCGTTAAAGCCGCTTGACGAGCTTTGGTATTTCCCGCCGAAGTTCTACGTTATGAACCCGACTACCAAGAACTTCTCTGACCTCTTCAGACTTATGAGTCAGAGCTGGGTGCCCTTCTCGAGATACATATTCAACACCGTGCTCATCTCGGTAGGCGGTACCTTCGGTCACCTTATCCTTGCGGCTATGGCGGCTTACGTTCTTGCAAAGATCAAGTTCCCCGGAAGAAACTGGCTCTTCCAGACGGTCGTTCTTTCACTTATGTTCCATACGACCGTTGCATCCCTGTCGAAGTTCATCATTATGTCGGGAATCGGCATGATAGATACTATCTGGTCGATAATCATTCCCGCGTGGGGATCTTCGCTCGGACTTTACCTTATGAAGCAGTTTATGGAAAGCGCGGTAGCGGACGCAGTGCTCGAAAGCGCACGTATCGACGGTTGCCGCGAGTTCAAGACCTTCTGGGTAATTGCGATGCCTATGGTTAAGCCCGCTTGGCTTACCCTTATAATGTACTCGTTCAAGGACCTTTGGAACACGGGTAACGTTATTTACATTTACAGTGAGCAGCTCAAGACGCTCAACTACGCTATCAACCAGATCATAAGCGGCGGTATCACCCGTGCGGGTGCGGCTGCGGCTTCCACGGTCGTAATGATGGCAGTGCCGATCCTCGTATTCGTTGTCAGCCAGAGTAACATCATAGAGACGATGGGTACGTCGGGTATGAAGGACTAAGGAGGTAGCGATGAAAAAGAAAATCACGTGTATAGCTGCTTTTCTGTGCTGCCTCATAATGCTTCTCGGTTCGTTTGGTGCTTACGCTGATACGTACACCTACAATATTGACGGAGAGCCCGTAAACTCTCCCGATGCGTATCACGCGCACGCGCAGATAACTGCGACGCAGATGGGACTTAAAACCGCGCTTAAATATCCTTCGGACATTAAGACCGATAGCGACGGCAACGTTTACATCGCGGATCCTGAGAACAGCAGAATAGTAGTTCTTGACAAAACTTACAAGTTAAAATTCGAAATCACAAAATTCACCAACGGCAACGGCGTTGAAAACGACGCGCTGAAGGGTTGCCAGGGCGTTTTCGTATGGGAAGGTCTTGAGCCCACCGACGACGGCGGATATATAACTTCCAAATATATCTACGTAGCGGACACCGAAAACAAGAGAATAGTAATATTCGACAAAGACGGCAAATATTTAAGACATCTCACTGCGCCCTCCTCGGACGTGTTCGACGAAGGCGAATCGTACAATCCTAAGGCAATCGCGGTCAGCGATTCGATGCGTATTTACGTAGTATGTACCTCAACTCATCAGGGTGTTATGACTCTGAACAATGAAGGTGAATTCTGCGGATACATCGGTGCTACAAAGGCAAAGTACAATCTCTTCCAAATGATCTGGAGAAATTTCCAGACTCAGGAACAGCTCGAACAGTCGGGCAAGGTGCTTTCCACCGCCTTCAATAATATCGTTATCGACGACGATGGATTCCTTTGGGTAACTACTAATACTATCGACGAAGCCGAAGCAAGCAAGGCGCTCAAAAACAAAAAGCCGGACTATGCAACGGTTAAGAAGATAAGTACCTCGGGTGACGACATAATGAAGCGTAACGGCTTCTTCGCACCTATGGGTGAGGTTCAGATCAATCTGTTCGTGGACGCAGCTTCCTCGCAGGGAGTTGTAACCGGAACTTCGAGTATCGTCAGCATAGCAATGGGCCCCGAGGGTACTTATTCGATCGTTGACGATAAGAGAAGTAAGATCTACACCTACAACGATCAGGGTGAGCTTCTCTTCGTGTTCGGAGACAAGGGCTCGCAGCTCGGAAGCATCAGTAAGGTTTCTTCAATAGCATATCAGGGCGATAAAATGCTCGTTCTCGACTCGCAGAACCACTCGTTTACGGTATTTACCCGCAACCAGTACGGCGATATGCTCATAAGAGCTATCAAGCATGACAACGAGCGCAGATACGACCTCTCCATCAGAGACTGGAACGATGTTCTTCAGAGAAACAATAACTTCGACGCGGCATACATCGGTCTCGGCGATGCTTATTACAGAAGCGGTGCGTTTGCGGAGGCGATGGAATACTATAAGGTAGCGTACGATACCGACGGATATTCGGACACCTTCCAGTACTGGAGAAAGAATTTTGTTGAACAGAATATTATTCTGATCATAATCGTTCCCGTTATTGCAATACTCCTTATCGGCTATCTCTTCAAGGTAGCAGGTAAGGTCAACAAGAAGGCAGCCCTTTCGGGACGCCGCAGAAGAACCTTTAAGGAAGAATTCTTCTATGGTTTCCACGTAATATTCCATCCGTTTGACGGATTCTGGGATCTTAAACACGAAAAACGCGGCTCATTGCGCGGAGCGTTTGCTTGGCTCGGACTTGCGGTACTCGTGTTTACCTATCAGGCAACCAGTGAAGCGTTCATCTTCAACCCCAGAGGTGCAATGACGAGCGTTGTTTCACAGATGCTCGGACTTATCGTTCCGCTCGTTCTGTGGACGGTTGCAAACTGGTGTATTACCACACTCTTCAACGGTGAGGGAAGTCTTAAGGATATATTCATTGCAAGCTGCTACTGCCTTGCTCCGATAGTTCTTATAATCTTCCCGTCCACGCTTCTCACCTATTGTGTGACTGCAAGCGAAGCAACGTTCATAACGCTTATCGTTGCAATCTGCTACATCTGGCTCGGACTTCTTCTGTTCTGCTCCACGATGGTAACGCACGATTACACCTTCAGTAAGAACATACTCACCGTTATCGTAACTATCGTAGGTATGGCGATCATCATGTTCATACTCGCACTCTTCTCGGGACTCTTCGTGAAGATGGCAAGCTTCATAAGCAACATAATAACCGAAATTCAGTACCGTGCATAAGGAAAGGAGGAAAAATGATGACTACTAAAAATACAAGAATTGCATCTTTGTTCATACTTATCTGTATGATCACTGCTATGTTTACATTTTTACTCCCCGTTTCCGCAGACAGCGCGGCACCGGAGACGGGCGAGGAGCTTCTCGCTACCGAGGAGATCCTTGCTACCTACCTTACCAAGGTATATAAGAACGAAAGAGCGAAGCTCGCAACGATGGAATATAAAAAGGCGAGCCCTAACGGCAATTACCGTCTTTATATAGACTCACATTCGGGTGAGGTCGCAGTTGAATGCGTATCCACCGGCGAGATACTTCTTTCCAACCCTTACGATGCCGCAAGCGTCAAGAGTGAGGATATAAGAAAGCAACTCCTTTCTCAGGTCATTATCAATTTCCGTGACCTTGAGGATAACGGCAAGGAAAGACAGTTTATCAGCTATACCGATAGTGCTTTGTTCGGCCAGATCGACGTAAAGAACACTAAGACCGGTATTCGCGTTGAGTACGTACTCGGTAAAGAGTCCACACGTTCGCTCGTTCCCAGATGGATCGAGGCAACGAGATTCGAAGAGCAGATAATGGCTTATATCGATCCCGAAAAGAGCGTGGAGGAAGCTTACATCTACGACAAGCTCATTTCTTACTATTCTCTTATCAATACCAACTCTGATAAAATATCGAGCGTAGCGGCAAAGGAATATGAAACCAAATATCCCTGTGTTGCAAAGCCGTATTACACGGAGGAGGTCAACATTGGTCTTATGGTAAACGATAAGGACACTGTTGGTCCCAATATAGTTTCGGGTGTTACCGGACTCAAAAAGGACAAAATGGCAATATACGCTATCGACAGTGACGTTGAGTCCTCCGAGCAGGAGCTCAACCGCCTTGAGGGTTACATCAAGCGTTTCTGCCCCCACTATAACTTTGAAGAGGTCGTAAACGACCACGAGCTTACGGGTTATAAGGGATCTGCAAACCAGAACGCAGTATTCTATTTCTCAATAGAATATTCCATAACCAACGAAGGGCTCGTTGCCAGCGTTCCCGGCAACAGCATTACGTATGATGAGGAAAAATACAACCTCGATAATATTATCCTTCTTCCTTATATGGGCGCATCCAACGGAGCAAAGAATGACGGTTACACCTTCATCCCCGACGGAAGCGGAACCATTATAAGAAACACGGATATAACCAAAGCCGGTTCTGCATATACGCTCACCGGTCAGGTTTACGGTCCCGACTACGCTTATCACACTATAAATAAGCGTTGGGACGGAAAGAGCGAGGTATTCACCGCTCCCGTATTCGGCATCATCAACACTACGACTCATATCGAATATGGCGATCTTATTTCCCAAAGAGAGGAAATAGTCTATAAGCGTGATGAGAACGGAGAAATCGTTTATATCCCGGGTACAAACGACCCCGAGATCGTTTACGTGTATGACAGTAACGGACGTCCGATGCAGTATCCTGACGGAAGCCCCGTTACCGAGACTGAGACCGTTTACGTTTACGAGGAGTTCAAGAGCACCTCGTCAAACGGCGTATTTGCAGTCATCACCGAGGGTGAAGCACTTGCATACATTACCTCCTCTCACGGAGGCGGACTCAGCCACAACTACAACACCGTATATGCAGAGTTCTATCCCAGATCGTCTGACTCGTACAACCTCGGAGACTCTATCTCGGTTGCGGGAAGCACTGAGTGGACGATCACCTCTGACAGAAAGTACACCGGTAGATTTACCGTAAAGTACATAATGCTCAGCGATAAAGAAAACTCCGCTTACGATGCAACTTACGTTGGAATGGCAAACGCTTACCGCGATCACCTCGTCTCAAACGGATTTATCAGTAAGATAGACGATGCAAAGCAGAATATTCCGCTTTACCTTGAGACCTTCGGTATGATCGAGGTCCAGGAGATGATAATGACCATCCCCACATGGGTCGATACACCTCTTTCTACGTTCGAGGACGTTGAAAAGATGTACGGTGCTCTTGCCGAGGCAAATATCGACAACGTTAAGTTTAAGCTGACCGGCTTCACAGAGGGCGGTTGGAAATCAAGTCTTGCTCCCAGCACCGTCAAGTTTGAAAAGGTTCTCGGCGGCAAGGACGGATACAACACACTTGTTGAAAATGCAGAAAAGACGAACGGACTCCTTGAGGTGTTCCCCGACTTCGATTTTGCAAACGTAAATACCACGAAGTTCTTTGATAAATTCAGCCAAAACAAAGACGTAGCAAGAACGGTTGACGACCGTTATGCGGGTAAGAGAGAGTACACCTCTATATACCAGACCTTCCAGTACACGGGCTCTGTATGTGTGTCTCCCGCATCTTACGAAAAGATCTACGAACACTTTGAAAAGGCAATGAGAAAGTTTAACAAGGGCGGTATTTCGGTATCCACGCTGGGTAGCGACGTTAACACAGACTTCAATGAGGATAATCCGCTCAACAGAGAGGACGGCAAGGGCTACACTGTAGAGCTCCTGTCCAAGCTGAAGAGCCAGTATTCCAGCGGAGTTATGGTGAGCCAGGGTAATGCATACGCTTGGCCCTATGCGTCACACATTCTTAACGTAGCGCTCGAGGGAAGTAACTACATCCGTACCAGCGAGAGCATCCCCTTTATAGGAATGGTTCTCCACGGATATATCAACATTGCGGGCTCGCCCACAAATATGCAGGGTAATATCGAGCACGAAATGCTGAAGATAATCGAAAACGGCGCATCCCCCTACTACGTTCTCGTAATGCAGAACTCCTCGCTTCTTAAGGAATATTTCCAGTATTCCGATTATTATTCGATCGACTTTGAAAACTGGAAGAGCGACGTTATAGAGACCTATAACACGATAAACAAGGCACTTTATGACGTTCAGACGGCACAGGTAGTTGATCACAAGTTTGTGATCGGCGAAAGAGTGCTTGACGAAAGCGAACAGAGCGAGAGAGATGCAAGCTACGAAAAGCAGCTTGCAGCTTATAAGGCAGGTCGCGAAGAAGCTTTTGAGATATATCTGAAAGAGCTTGCAAAAGCAGAAGAGAAGAAGCAGGCAGCCATCGCTGCAGGCGAAGACTATACCGAGGAGATCGCTCCTTTCGAGTATAAGGAATTCGTCTATACCGATTCGGTATATACTGCTGTGGACGATAACACTATCGTTTATATGGAGTACGAAAACGGAATAAGCTTCGTTCTCAACTACAACCTGTTCGATACAAGAGTCGAGGTGGACGGAGTCACCTACGAGGTTGACGCTATGTCGTTCATCAAGATCTACCCCACTAAGTGAGAAAGGAGAGACGTAAAATGAGTAAAACAAAAGTAAATACCAATGGCTCTCCTATAAAGAAGCCGAAAAAGGCGATCTCGCTTGAAAGAAAGAAATCCCGTGCCGGCTGGCTGTTTATTCTTCCGTTCCTTATCGGTCTTATACTTATATACATTCCGATGATAGTAAACTCGGTAAATATCAGCTTCAGCGACTATCGAGGATTCGAGCTTCATCCGGTTGGATGGGAAAACTACCAGGTAGCTCTTATGGAGGATCCTGATTTCGTTCAGGTTCTCAGAGACGGACTTCTCAGTATGCTTCTGAATATCCCCGCGATAGTATTTCTTTCGCTCTTCCTTGCCATTCTTCTTAACCAAAAGATGGTAGGACGTGCGGCGTTCAGAGCAATACTCTTCGTGCCCGTTATTCTTTCTACCGGTCTTATCGACAGTCTCGATGCAGCCAACTCCACGATGCTTAACTATATGGGAAGCAACGAAGGCGTTGATACGGGTGCTGTCGGAGAATCTGCGGCAAACGAGATCATCTCGGCAGCAGACATCTCGGTTCTTTTCTCGAATATGAAGGTCGGTACCGGACTCGTTACCTATATAACCCGTCTCGTTAACAATATTTATAATATCGTTAACGATGCAGGCGTTCAGATACTTATCTTCCTTGCAGGACTTCAGTCGATATCTCCCGCGATTTACGAATCGTGCGATATAGACGGAGCAACCGCGTGGGAGACCTTCTGGAAGGTAACCTTCCCGATGATCAGCCCTATGATCCTTGTAAACACCGTTTATACGGTCATAGACTCGTTCACCAAGGCGGACAACTCGGTAATGGCGTTCATAGTAAACTATGAATCACGATCCAGAACCGTCGCAACCGCGATGGCGTGGGTATATTTCCTTATAGTTGCCCTGATCGTTGTTGTAGTTGCAGCTCTGATAAAGACGTTCGTCTTCTATCAGAGAAGAGACTGAGTGGAGGTGAAAAGATATGAATTCTGCTAAAAACACTCCAAAAGTTCTTAAAGAAACCAAGGGCAAGATTCAGGTGGATTTCGACAGAACCTCCAAGTGGACTAAGTTCAAGATCAAATATCTCTCAACGAGATTCCTTACACAGACGATATTCAAGCTTTTCCGCACCATAATTCTTCTCGGAATGTGCTACATAATACTCAATCCCTTCTTCTCGAAGATCGCGACCTCGTTTATGAGCCCCGAGGACTTTATGGACGTTACGGTAAAGTACATCCCCAAGCACGCAACGCTTGATACCTATAAGCAGCTCATTACGGAAAACGAGTATTTCCGTTGTGTATTCAACACCGGAATACTTTCACTTGCATGTGCGTTTATACAGACCTTCGTTTGTAGCTTGGTAGGATACGGATTTGCAAAGTATAAGTTCAGAGGAAGCGGAATACTCTTCGCTATGGTTATGATCACCCTTATGGTGCCTCCTCAAACGATAGAGTTCTCACTCTTCCTTATGTTCAACGACTTCAATCCGTACGGAATTTTTGAGATGATCGGCATAGCCGAAGAGTCTCGCCGTCTCCTTGATACGGTATGGCCCTTCATTATCCTTTCGCTCACAGGTCTCGGCCTTAAGAACGGTCTTTACATCTTTATGATGAGACAGTTCTACCGCGGAGTTCCCGACGAGCTTGAGGAATCTGCATACATCGACGGATCGGGTCCTGTAAAGACCTTCTTCAAGATCATACTCCCGATATCGATTCCGATGATGATAACGATATTCCTCTTCTCGTTCTCCTGGCAGTGGACTGATAACTTCTACACGCAGCTCTTCTACACGAGTAACACGAGCAGCCACGTTCTTGCGTACTTCGCAGAGGTACCTAACAGTATGCTCAAGGCGATAGAGGATTCGGGCGTTGACCGCGTGCTCTACGAACAGTCGGTAATGCATACCTGCGGACTTCTTATTATTGCTCCGCTTATCCTTATCTATCTGTTCTGTCAGAGATACCTCATTCAGGGTATCGAGCGCTCGGGTATCACCGGCTAATCAAAATAAAAAACGGAATATGCCATTTTCGGCATATTCCGTTTTTGTTTGCCGCTTGACACGGGCGGCTTTTTTATGTATAATTACAAAAGGTAAGAAAATTTCGTGAAAGGAGTGTGGAAAATGGAAAGACGCGATATAGTGCTTCCCGACAAGATACTTGCTGTGATAGACCGTCTTTCTCGCGGCGGATACCGTGGCTATGCGGTTGGCGGATGCGTACGTGATATGCTGATGGGCAAAGAGCCGCACGACTTTGACGTAACGACAGATGCGTTTCCATCCGAGACAAGGGAATGCTTTTCAGACTGCGACGTTATTTTAACGGGACTGAGACACGGAACCGTTACGGTCGTTTTTGATAAGGAAAATATAGAGATAACCACGTTCCGAGCAGACGGAGAATATCTTGATAACCGTCATCCGAGCGAGGTCACGTTCGTCAGAAATATCGCTGAGGATCTATCCCGAAGGGATTTTACCGTAAACGCTATGGCGTATAATCCCGAGGTTGGGCTCGTTGATATGTTTGACGGTGAAGCGGATATTGAGAGAAAAATAATAAGATGCGTGGGCGATCCCGACGAGCGCTTTAACGAGGACGGACTTCGTATTCTTCGCGCCATGCGCTTTGCGTCGGTGCTCGGCTTTGAGATCGAGAAAAACACGGCGGATTCGCTGATAAGAAACAAAAATCTCCTTCACAATATTTCGGCGGAGAGGATATATTCGGAATTTACGAAGCTCCTTATCGGTGACGGCGCAAAAAATATAATAACAGAGTTTTATCCCGTGATTTTCGAGCTTTTCGGGGAAATTCCGATAGAAAATATCGAAGCGGTCGAAAGATGCCCGAAGCATCGCGCGATAAGATACGCCGCGCTTTTTGCACATCTTGACTCGCGCGCGGCCGGCGAAAAGATGCACTTTCTCAAGACCGATAACGAGACTCTGCGTATAGTCAAAAAGCTCGTTGAGAGTATGTCGGATCCCTTGCCTAGCGTCTCGTCTGAGCGCTTTGAAAAGGACGTTATGCACCTGATCTCGAAAAACGGATATACCGACCTTGAAATGATAATTAAGATAAAGCAAGCGTTTGGCAATGAAAACAGAGATGTGCTTGACGGTGTTTCTACCGTTATGAAAAGAGCAAAAAAAGCGAACGCGTGCATTGCGATAAATCAGCTTGCTGTCGGCGGCAAGGATCTTGCCGAGATAGGAGTCCCGAAATCTCCGAAAATGGGCGAGATACTGGGAAATCTGCTTTATCTCGTAATTGAAGGCGAGATAGAAAACGAAAGAAACGCGCTTCTTGAGAGAGCGAGAGAAATGTGAAAAAATCAAAAAACGACAGATTTTTAATCTGTCGTTTTTATTTTACCCTATAAACATACGAATTTCCTTTTTTGCCAACCCTCTCGACCGAGCCAACGGCGTTGAGAACGGTGAGCAGCAGGGAAGCGTCGGGACAGCGAGTAAGCTTTTTCAGATCGCCCGACGTGAAATTTTCGGGCAGTCCGCTCGGCAAGAATACCTTGTAATCCTCGGGCGTTGAAAGGTCTATCTCGTAGTGAAGCGCTTCGGGAAAGCGCTCGAGACGGACCGAGCCCTTGTGCGAGCCCCATTTTTTGCAGTTCGGAGTACGGAATTCCTCCACTGAGAGAAAAACGAGACGGATCGCAAGATTGGGATTTTGAAGATACGGCTTTATTCTATAAAGTCGCGGTACGGCGCTGTAAATGTTCTCGTGACGCGGACTTTTGTATCTGCTGATGCGCTCACCCGTTTCGGGATCTATTCGCGATATAACGCAGTTTTTTGCCATCGGATGCACTACGGTCACCGTGTGCTCTTTAAGAAAGGTATCGAGCTTGCGTCCCAGCCGACCGAGATCACCCGTTTGTATCTCGATTATCTGTCCCGCCGTGACGATGTCGGCATAGTAACGTCCGATCTTTATTTCGTGGAGATTTACGTCACTCTCATAGTAAAATTTAAGTACGCTGTGGAGGCGGCGCTCGGCAAGAGTCCCGATCTCGCTTTGTGTGCTTTCGTCGTACGCGTGGTCGCGTGCAAGCTCACACGCTTTGCGAAATCTTTCCTCGCTGCCTAATATAGCGCACTCGGGAACAAAATCCTTCATTTGATAAGCTCAATTATCGGGCAAACTATAATTCCCATAGCTGCCGAGAAAAGTATAAGAGAAACGGGAGACGGATTTTTCTTCTTGATCCTGTTGAATATTAAAATAAACGTAAGGATCAGAGCGGACAAAACGTATGTCGCCGCGTTGGTGTTTATATTTTTTATTGCCGAAGCGATGCCCGTGCTTCCGAAAGCGGGGAAGAATACTGATATCATAAAGCTTATACCCGTCGCCGCGATAAGTCCGACCGCGACCGGTTGCGCACCCGAGAGAGCACCGTTTACGTATGGGTTTTTGATAAAGGATTTGAGCAGAGATGCGATTATCAGAATAATGATAAACGAAGGCGTCACGAGACCGAGGGTTGCACAGAGTGCGCCTAAAAATCCGGCTTGAGAGCTACCAACGAAGGTTGCCATATTTACCGAGATCGGTCCGGGAGTCGATTCTGCGATACCAACGAGGTTCTTTATCATTTCACTGCTCAGCCAGCCGTGTGCAAGTACTTCGTCGGTCATAAGGGCAAGCATAGCGTACCCGCCGCCGAACGAGACGATACCTATTTTGAAAAAGGTTAGAAAAAGCTGTAAACAGATCATTTCTTGCCCTCCTTTTTATCTTCTTTCTTTTTAAGAGAGAGATTTATAAAGGTCAGGGCAAGTCCTGCGAGAGCGCCCATTGCTATCAGATATACCGACGAAAATGAGATCGCAAAGATATCGAAGAGAAGCATTACCGCAACGGTCAGCGAGACGGTAATTATTTGAAAGGGCTCTTTTTTTAGTTTCTTTATAAACTTTATGCCAGCCATAAGAATAAGGAACGCAACTGCGATCTGTATTCCCTTAAACGCGTTTTCAACGATTGTAAAACGCATAAAGCTTTCAAGGAAAAGGGAAATAAGATATATTATCGTGAAGGGTGCGAGCACTACCGAAACGGTAGCTGCGAGCGATCCGAGCACACCGCAGATCTTATATCCGACGTAGGTTGCCGAATTTATTGCGATAGGTCCGGGCGTGGACTCGGAGACGGTTATGACCTGCATAAGCTCTTCTTCACTTATCCACTTGCGTTTTTCGGAGACCTCGGACTGAATTATCGGGATCATAGCGTATCCGCCGCCGAAGGTGAGCAGTCCGATCTTAAAAAATACCCATGCAAGCGCAAGAGCCATTTGCATGTTGTTCTGCTCTTTTTGATTTTTTTCGTTCATTTTTCTTCCTTTCGGGAATTGGGGAATGTATTACAATATATAGTGTTGCTTTGATATTTTTCAAAGCACGGTCGTTTTTTTGGAAAAAGAGTGAAAAATTCACAAAGGTTTTGATGACGCAAGGTCAAAAAACGCCGAAAGTGAGCTTTTTGTTTCACTGAATGTCGAAAATCTACCGTCTTTGATAGGAGACAATATCTTTATAAAATGTTATCATATAGATACCGACAGCGAGAAGTTAACACAAGATGTTGTGAGAGGTATAAAATGATATGCACTGTTAAAATAGAAAAGCAACTGTCAAATATGCGATCTGCCGAGTACGTTTTGAACGTTGAAGAAAACCGTGGCGAGAGTATCTGCTCGGTAGAGATCACTATGTGCGGTGATCGGGAGTATGCGTACGATATTTGCCGTGACGTCTCCCGCGCAAGAGAATTTCTTTGGTCACTTGCAGACGGCGAAGTAGAACCCTGCCATCTTAAGGATATAGTTTATGACCTTTTACCTCTGTAAAAGGGAAAGGTACGCCTCGAAATATCTGTGACCGAATACTCGCAGAGATCTCGAGTCAAAATGGATGCCGTCTGAATTGAGAGTGAAGCCCTCCGAGGAGGCAACGGCGCACATCGGAAGCTCTTTTGCTATCTCGTGGAATATGGCGTTGAGCTTTATCGGGCGGTCTCCGAGCTTGTGGCGCTCGTCCGTGGCAGTTCCGAGTTCTCCGATAATTACGGGGATGTTTTCGTCACCGAGATCGTGGCGCAGGGTAGTTATCATAGTTATAAACTTGTCCTTGTACGCACTAACACGCTCGTCGCTACCGCAGTCGCCCTCCCCTTGATGCCAAAGTATTCCGCGCAGAGTCGAGGTTCGCATTGCGAGATTCGTCATAAAGAGCGCGTGATCGTAGAGCAGTCCGCCGACCGCCCACTGATCCATAGTCGTTCCGCCGTCAGCACAGGGAATAAGTCCTACCGGTTTTTCGCTTGCTTTTGCGTAGTCGTCCGCAAAGCTTGCCGCAAGCGAGATCCCGCTGTGCCAGGACGGGTTGAACATATCGCGGTCGGGATTTATCGGTTCACTCATTTTCTGCCATCTGCCCATACGGAGCATGTGGCAGAGCTTGTTATTTATCGGCTCTACCTCACTAAAATGACCTCTGCCCGCCATATTGGACTGACCTATCATAAGAAAAGAATTCATAGAGGCAGATGCACTTGAAAGTCCGTCTTTTATTGCCATGTCTTTTTTCCTTTCACCTTTAATTCCGTGACTGCGGATCTTTTTTATCCAAACACCTCAAACGCGGCAACGGTGTGCAGCTTTTCCTTATCAACAAGGTCTCTGCCGTACGCATCGAAAAAACGCTCGCGGTAGGCGTCAGTTTTAAGATTGAAGAATAGTGACCACGCACCCCAGAAAAGATCGACGTGACGGTCTCCGACGCCCGCGTGATCCACGTCTATAAATGCGGAGAACTGCCAGTTATTTAGTATAATATTAGGCAGGCAGTAGTCTCCGTGAAGAAGCACCTCGTTTTTTAGGTGCTTTTTTCCGTTTTGGACGGCACTCCACGCCTCGTCTGCCGAAGCATAGCCCCAGTTGTCGGGAAAAAGGGAAGCATCGTAGGTCCCCGACTTGTAGTTTTTCTCGGCGGTAGCGATATAAGAGGCGGTATGATCTATCGGGCAGTCCGAGCAGTCAAGCTCGTGCAGAGCGCGCAAACGCTCGGCTGTTATATCACACAGCCGCTTTGGATCGGACGTATAAAGCTCGTGAGTGCAGTCCTCGCCGGGCGCTTTTTCGGTCAGCATAAAATCTTCGGAGATCGAGATGTAGCTGAGAAGGCGTGGCGCGAGACCTTTTTTACTGAAATACTCGGTCATTACCGCCTCTCTTTTGAGCGTACCCTTCTTGGCTCGTTTGACGTAATATCCGCAGTCCTTATCAATAAAGAGGACTTGTGCTTCGGGAGAAGAGCTGCTGTTATAAACTGTCGCGCCTTCAAAAAGAGGTCTGATGTCACTCGGATATAGCGACGGATCGGGGGAAAATAGGATTTTTTTCATATTAGTTTTGAGGTTTATCTTCCTTCGTCCTGTGCCATCTTGTTAAAGCGTTCGATAAGAGCTATCTCGCGGGGATCGTACGGACGGAGATTAGGTCTGAAGAGATCGTGCTGCCACTTTGTGAAGTCGTAGCCGCGATCCTCACCTCTGTCCCACTGCTCCCACATTACGGGCCAGGGCTCGTGAGTCTGCGTCTTTCCGAGGACGAATCCCCAGCAGTAGTTTGCTACGTTCGTGATGTAGAGAAGGGGATAAACATCGTGAATATCGTTGTGATTTATGCGGTGGAGCCACTCGGTAAGCATGAGAGGACGACCGCTTCTCTTCTGGTGGAAGCGTATCTGAGCGACCACTCTGTCGAAGGACTGATAGCTGTGGAAGCTGATAACGTCGGAGAGCTCGTACGCCTTTTTTTCAGAATTGGAAACGAGATCATCGTTCTTTATTCCGCGCCAAACGTCGGCGCAAAGGGGTTGAATGGGGTCCTCTGCGCGGACAGTCTCGAAAAGTACCTCGAGAAGCTCGATCGCGCGGTCTCCGATAGAGATTCCCGGCTCGTTTTCTACGTTCCAACAGATAATTCTCTCGTCCTTGGCGTATTTGCGAACCGTCTTTCTGACCATTTCAAGGAAGGTCTCTCGAAGCTCGGGGTATTCCATGTAATGCTTCGGGGGAATCGCCTTTTCTTCCGGAGTCATGGGGCGACGTCCCTGATGTTCGCCGAGGGCGTAGGTCTGCTCGCCCATCTTTTTCGGAACGAACACATCACCTCTGGGAAGATCCTCTTCGTGTGCAAGGACTACCATTACCTTCTGACCGTATTTTGCGCAAAGGTCTATGTATTTATCGAATATTTCCATATACGAATCGGGCTCGGCGTAATAAACGTCAAAGTTCGCCCAGATACGAACGGTATTAAAGCCGATCTTCTGACAAAGCGCGAGCTCGCGCTCTGCAGTTGCGAGCTTTTCCTCGGATTTGTAGCTCTGGAACATATCAAGACGGTTTGCGCAGTCGCTGCCTATAAAGTTGCAGCCGCGAAGCCAGCCCTGTTTTTCGTACCATTCGTTTGCTTCCTGAATCGTCCACTGTCTTTTCATTTGTTTTCTCCGTGTGTGAGTTTGTTATCTACATTTTATATGTTTAATATGTTTTTGTCAATGAGATTTTGAGATAAAAACGATATTTTCATTGTTACTCAAGCTCTATTCCGACGACGCCGTACTTTTTCTGCTGTTCTGCCGAGTAGTATGCCTCCATATCGCGAGGGTGTGCCGTGTCAACATCTTCCTTTGTATAACCGCACTGTAAAAGGGGCAGAGCTTTGTATAGCTCGTCAAAGCTGTCAAAAATGTGTAGCTTTACGACCGTTTTGGTCAGCTTTTCATCTGTAGATGTGTCGGTAAACACGATCTTTTCGCCGACCTTGAGCTGCCTGCGTTTTTCGTCAAACAGACGAAGCTCGATATTCTTTTCTCCGCTTTTTATCATTTCGAACGGAGCGTGGTGGAGTTTCATTTCTGCCATTTGTGTTTTCCTCTATTTTCATCTTTTTTTGAGGGGTATGGGACGGCGCCTTCGACGTCCCGAGAAGCCTCAAATGCGCGTTACGGGCTGTCGTGGGCGCAAGCCCCTACGGGTTGAGCTTATTTCTGTGTCCGAGTAACCACACTCTTGATGTGGGTGGGGACTCCAAAAGGTATATTTTATAGAGATAAAAGTGGCATTTATCCCTATAACGTTTCCTCATCATAACGCAATAACGCTTTGTTCAACTCGTTGCTGAATTAATTCAGGAGTCACATCTTCCCAATAATTTATATACACTAACTTTACGCCATTTTCTTGACTCAATTTCTTTTTTTCGGCATCCCTTTTTTGCAATTTCTTAAAAGCATCTTCGCCCCCGAAATAATCAACAGGTTCAAAATGTTGCTTTCCCTGATATTCAATGGCCACATTAAGCCCGGAAATAAATATATCATACGACATTTGACCGCCAGTAGAACTATGTAAAAAGAATGGACGGTGTTGATATATGACTCCATATTCTTTGTATAGTTTCTTTACGATCTTATATACGTATTCCTCAGTTTTCCACCTATACTCTGGCTTGCTGTACGGAATCCTTTCAACGAACTTATATTTTCCTGATTTTACATCATCTAAGTATTTTTGAACGGAAGCTCTTATGTCTGCCTCTTCTCTAATATAGACCGAATTGAAAGAAAAATATTTTAGATTTTCTTGCAATCTAGCAACAAGACGAGTCCCTTTATGTGAACGAAATGCATCTATAAAAGTCTTGTCCAGAATATGATTAAATTCGGAAAGACCAAACCCCATAATGCGACTATATTCGTATGATTGAGATGCCAACCGGTCAGCAATTCTTAGAACATACGGATGAACCTGTCCTTTTATTGCATCTGCTGCATAGGAAGTATTTCCTTCACTGTCGTTCATTTCAAAAACAACTATATTGTAGGCATCCCCTTGCCAAGCATCTAAACGTTCTTTTAGTTTAACAGTAGGATAATGCTCAATCACATAAGGCGTCTGTGATGTTAGTCCGTTTGCTAAATAGTGTTGATTAACCCCTCTAAAACGACCATATCTTATCCAAGAGGTGAATATCTTCAATTTTTCTTCAATATGGCGTAAGAACGGTGCATGCTGATATTTTGGCATAATTAAATTAGGTGTTAGTTCTTCAATATCAATACCACAAACACCTTCAGCAAGATACCCAGCACGATTTTCCTCAAAACTCATAAAATTACAAGCGATATCGTACTTAATGTAAAAAACTACTGTATCTGCAACAACGACAACCAATTCGTTGCAGTTGTTAGCATATTCCACGAGACCGTACCCTCTGTATAAATCAAGAAACTCAGATACAATCAATTCCGCATCTTGTCTTTGAGGTTGATGAAGTTTGTCGATGTCTTCATCTGCTTCTTCTGGTTCATTTCCATCAAAAACAAACAAATCATCAATGCGGACACACTTTCTGATAAAATCAGATATAGACACCCCTTTTGCCGTTAAATCGTATATAAGAGCCCCTGTATAACTATGTCTTTTACCTTTGCAATCAGTTATAGTCATTTCCCAATAACCAACATCTGTAGCAAGTATTTCCGGTTCTGATATTGTCCATGTTTCAATTAAATCAAATATCATTTTTGTGGCTTCTGTGCCAATATTAATGTCAACTCTCCTGCTCGGTTTAAAATGATTGAACCCACTTGCATAGATAAATGCTTCTAAGGAAACTTCACCAGATTCTCTTATGGTTAAAAGTTGTTCTACTTCATCAGTGGAGAGCGGTTCAGGGCCAAATGCAATATTATTGGATAGTATTTGGATTTTTGCTATCTTGTTTTCCATTCTTCATACACCTCTGCATTTTTCCTTGATAATTACGAGATTTTTCATTCGATATGTTATACTAAACAGCTGTAAATTGTATTTTCGAGTTTTGCTCAAAAGTAACATTTGTCCCAACGCAAAATTGGGGCATTTTTGATTTTGAACACCGATTTTGGTAGGGGACGGCGCCTTCGACGTCCCGAGAAGCCTCAAATGCGCGTTACGGGCTGTCGTGGGCGCCAGCCCTACGGGTTTTGCGGTTATTTTCTCGTCAGACAAACGACAGATTCAACATGCCCCGTCCTCGAAAACATATCCGCCGCGAACGCTTTTGTGACCTTATATCCTTCGCTGTCGAAGAGCTTACAGTCACGAGCGAGGGTGTCGGGATTACACGAAACGTAGATCACGCGCGAGGGAGAGATATCCGAGATGCGCTTTATAAGCTCGCTCGAGCAGCCCTTGCGCGGGGGATCGACCACTATAACGTCTGCGCCCGTTATCTCGGGAGAATTTGCATCGCCGCAGACGAATTTTGCGTTCGTCATTCCGTTTGCCGCCGCGTTTTCTTTTGCGTTTTCGACCGCTTCGGGAATTATTTCAACACCGAGAAGATTTGCGTCGGGGAAGTCTTTTATCATAGAAAGACCAATCGTTCCGATGCCGCAGAAGAGGTCAACGAGGCGCTCTCCCGCTTCAAGCTCGGCAAGCTCCGCCGCCTTTTTGCAGATAAGCTCGGCACACTCGCGATTGACCTGATAGAACGATCTCGGAGAGATCTTTACTCTCAGTCCGCAGAAAATATCTTCGATCGTATCCTTACCCCAAATGGTGATATTTTTATCGCCGAGAATGACGTTCGTGCGCTTTTCGTTTATATTCAGAATTATCGATTTTATATTAAGGAAGCGCTCGGTAAGAGCTTTGCAAAGCTTGTCCGAGTGCGGTATGTTTTTGCCGTTTATAACGAGACATACCATTATCTCGCCGCTTCCGCGACCTTTTCGCAGATAAATATGACGCACGAGTCCCTTGCCGCTCTCAAAATCGTACGTGGATATCTTGTTTTCCTTGCCGAATTTTACTATTTCGTCGAGAATTTCGGTAAACTCGCCGTCCTGTGCAAGGCAGTCGGACACCTCGACGATGTCGTGGCTGTGCTCGGCAAAAAAGCCGATCTTCCAATTCTCTCCGACGGGGTACTGAACCTTATTTCTATATCTGTCGGGCGATCCGCTCGAGATAACGTCCTCGACCTTTACCGACAGTCCGACCTTTCTGAAAGCGTTTTCAACGTAGTTTTTCTTAAAGATCTTCTCGCTTTCATAGTTTATATGACGGAAACAGCATCCGCCACAGCGCTTAAAGGACGGGCAAGCATTTTCTTCTCTGATGGGAGATGGCTCAAGGATCTTGTTTACTCTCGCTACCGCATAGTCGGAAAGATTTTTGATTATTCCGATTTCGAGCTTGTCGAGAGTGACGCCTCCGCGTACGAAGACAACCTTGCCGTCGATCTTGCAAATTCCCGCGCCGAGGTTGTTCATATCAATTATTTCTACCGTGTAGAGATCGTTTTTCTTCATTTTTTGTAATTTCCTTTGTATTTCGGTGCAAAATCGTCTCTTTTCTTGAAAAACTGATAAAAGTTGCACTTTATCATACCGTTATAAAGCTTTCTGACCTTGTCCGCGCGGCGTCCGTAAAGACGCTCGAAGCCCTCGTGCGAGGTGAGGACGTAGATCTGCCAATTATCGAGATGCGAGAAGGCACGTCCCATATTTTTGTAAAGCTCCTCTGCCTGCTCCATAGAGAAGAGTCGCTCGCCGTACGGCGGGTTACATACTACGGTACCCCGTCTTCCGCCCGTTTTGATCTCAAGGGCGTTTCGCTCAAACGCCTTTACGTGAGCACCCACTCCCGCGCGGCGTATGTTTTCACGGGTAAGCTCAACACAGCTCATATCTATATCCGAGGCATAGACCTCGAAGCTTGAGTCGGTTCTTATATTATCCTGCGCCTCTTCGCGCGCTTTTTTCCATATATCAGAGTCTATCTGCGGGAATCTTTCGCTGTCAAAACGTCGGTTCATACCGGGCGCGCGGTTTGTTTGCATAAGTGCTGCCTCTATGGCAATAGTACCCGAACCGCACATAGGATCCCAAAACAGAACGTCGTCTCTCGGGCGCGCGATCTTCACGAGTGCGGCTGCGAGAGTTTCGCGTAGTGGCGCGGCGTTTGACGAGGGACGGTATCCCCGTTTGTGCAGTGCCACACCCGAGGTGTCTATCATAAGAGAGGCAATATCGTTCAGAATGAAAAACTCCACTCTGTAAGTCAGGTTATCCTCGGGAAAATAGGTGAGGTGATATTTCGTTTTAAGTCGCTCTACTATCGCCTTTTTGACTATCGACTGACAGTCGGGAATGCTGAACAGCTTACTTTTTACCGAGTGACCGGTAACGGGAAAAGCGTCGTTTTGTCCTATAAAATTCTCCCAAGGGAGAGCTTTCGTCCCCTCAAAAAGCGAGTCGAAGGTGTCGGCGGGGAATTCGCCGAGCTTTATATAAAGCCGCTCGGCAAAGCGCATACCGATATTACAGCGCGCGACTGCCGAAATATCTCCGACGAAGGTCACGCGTCCGTCAATAGTCGAGATGCGCTTATATCCGAGTGCGTCAATTTCTTCTCCTAAAAATTTTTCAAGTCCGAAAAGACAGGTGGCAACGTACGTAAGTTCCATCTTTTTTCCTTTCATTTTTAACAAATTGGTCTGTTTTTTTATTTTCCGTCAAGGCCGACGACGAAGCCGCCGTTTCCGATCTTATAAAGATCACCTGCGATCACTCTGTTTCTGTACGTGATAACGCTTGCGATCACTGTTCCCGTAGCTTCGGGGAAATTTTTGACCTCAAAGGTGTATCTTGTAACAGTTTTACGACGATATTTGGAAAGATCTAGCCCTTGCTTTTTCTGAATATCGTTGTACTGTGTGAATACCTCGTCAAACTGCGCCGGAATTCTGACCTCGGTGCTCTCGTTTGGCTCGTCGGAGACGTCCCAGCCGAACTGTCTTAAAAAATTTGCCGCATCAGCTCCGCTTTTGACGTCGGTGTAAGAGATATCTCCGCTTGTCGTTTCTACCGCGCCGTACGCGGGTACCGCAAGAATGAGGCCTACAAGCACCGTAAAAGCGAGTGCGAGGGTTAAAAAGGCCTTGAGTCGGTCTGCTTTCAGAGAATATACGAACATTTTTGATTTTACCTCCGCAAAAATATAAATTACTTTAATAAATTATATTTGGTGCTGTTTGTCCGTATTCCGTAAAAAGCGTAATTTATGTTTGTCGTAAAGACACATGCCCTTTGCCGTAAAAGTTGGCAAAGGGCGTGACTGTGTTAAGCTTCAGCAGTTTCTGTACTGCGCTTTTTGATGCGCTGCGCCTCGAGCATAAGGTCCTTTACCTTCATAAGACGGGTAATGTTACCTCTTTCCACCTCGTCGAGTTTCATTTTGATGCTCTTTATGGTGCTCTCATACTGAGGGATCATAATATATTCAAGGGCGTTAACGCGTCTGCGCGTTTTTTCGATCTCTTCCGCAAGCATCTGCGCAGTTTTTTCGGTCTGTGCCAGCTTTATCATATCGGGGAGGAGCTCGGTAAGCTCGCTGACGGCATCGTCAAGCTCTCCGGGGGTGAAGGCAAAGCCGTAGTTGTAGCCGCCGCCCTCGCTTCCGATGATATCGAAACTATAAACCGGAACGTTTACGCTCATCATATTTTTGTATCCCACGTCGAGAGAGCATTCGCTTTTCGGGAGCATCAGCGCTTCCTCGAGCATTTTGGGCGAGCTTGCCGCAGATGCAAGAGTAAAGCTTTGGTGGACGCTCATTATTCTTTTTTCTATGTCTTCGCGCAGAGCTTTGTTTTCGCGTACGACCTCAAGAAAGAGCTTCATAAGCTCATCCTGCTTATCCTTGAGGAGCTTGTGACCGCGGCGGGCGGTCGCCAGCCGAGCGTTTATACGCTTCATTTCCATACGCGTAGGATTTACGCGGATTTCTGCCATAGTATCTTATCCTCTGTTCTTTGGATTTTTACTTAACCCTGATAATATTTTTCAATAAACTCGGGCTTTATTCTCTTAAGCTCGCTCTTCGGCAGTATCGAAAGAAGCTTCCAGCCGATATCAAGAGTTTCCTCAATGTCGCGGCTTTCGTAGAAGCCCTGATTTATATACTGCTCCTCAAAGGCGTCAGCAAACTTTGCGTAGAGACGGTCCATAGGAGAGAGCGCCGCCTCTCCGAGAACGACCATAAGCTCCTTCGCTTCCTTGCCTCTTGCATAGTTGGAGAAAAGCTGATTCATTACGTTTGCGTGATCAATACGTGTCTTACCCTCTCCGATTCCCTTGTCTTTAAGACGGGAAAGGGAAGGGAGAACGTCAACCGGAGGCGCCATACCCTTTCTGTAAAGGTCGCGCGAGAGGATTATCTGTCCCTCGGTGATATATCCGGTAAGGTCGGGGATCGGGTGAGTTTTGTCATCCTCGGGCATAGTGAGTATCGGTATCATAGTGATACTTCCGTCAGAGCCCTTCTTGCGTCCCGCTCTCTCGTACATCGTTGCAAGGTCGGTGTAGAGGTTTCCGGGATATCCGCGGCGTCCGGGGACTTCCTTGCGGGCAGCCGATACCTCACGCAGTGCCTCTGCGTAGTTGGTTATGTCGGTCATTATAACGAGAACGTGCATTCCGCAGTCGAAAGCGAGATGCTCTGCGGCGGTAAGCGCCATACGGGGCGTTGTGATACGCTCGATAGCAGAGTCGCTTGCGAGGTTGATGAAAAGTACCGTTCTGTCGATAGCACCCGTCTTTTTGAAGTCGGAAATGAAGAAATCCGCCTCCTCAAAGGTGATACCGATAGCGGCGAAAACAACGGCAAACTTCTCGTCCTTGCCGCGAACCTTTGCCTGACGCGCGATCTGTGCCGCAAGATTTGCGTGGGGCAGACCCGAGCCCGAGAATATCGGGAGCTTCTGTCCGCGAACGAGGGTGTTAAGACCGTCGATGGTAGATATACCCGTCTGGATAAATTCGTCGGGGTACATACGCGCCGCGGGGTTTATCGGGGTTCCGTTAATGTCAAGCGTTTTTTCGGGAATGATGCGCGGACCGTCGTCAATGGGCTCGCCCATTCCGTTAAATACTCTTCCAAGCATATCTTGCGAAACGGGAAGCTGAACGCCGTGTCCGGAAAAGCGCACCTTGCTCGTGGAGAGGTTAAGTCCCGCTGCGTTGTCGAAAAGCTGAACGAGAACGTTCGAGCCGTTTACTTCAAGCACGCGGCAACGGCGGATCTCGCCGTTATCGAGCTCGATCTCGCCGAGCTCGTCGTATTTTACGCCGTCTATCTGCTTTATCAGCATCAGAGGTCCGGCGACTTCTTCTATTGTCCTGTATTCTCTTATCATATCTTCTCCATAATAGCCAAGCTAAGAATTTTATATTTGCGATGCTTTGGATACCAGCTCGGAAAGCTCCTTGTCTATATCCTTTTTTATAACTTCGAAAATACTGTCATAGTTTTCGTTGTCGGCGGCCTTTGCACGTCCGATCTGCTCTCTTACACTGAGAGTTGCAATATCGTCTATGTTTGCACCCGCTTCAAGCGCCTTTTCGGCTTTTTCGTAGAAATACAGGATAAGCTTCATCATCTTGTCCTGCTTGTCAAGAGGCGTGTAGGAGTCAACGTCCTCAAACGCGTTCTGCTGGAGGTAGTCTTCTCTTATCGAACGCGCAATCTCCAGAGTGAGGCGGTCCTGCGCTGAAAGTGCGTCCATACCGACGAGCTTTACTATTTCGTCCAGCTCGCTTTCCTCCTGAAGAAGCTTCATAAACTTTGCCGTATTGGCATTCCATTCGGGAGAAACGTTGTTTTGGAACCACTCGGCAAAACGGTCACGGTAGAGCGAATAGGAGGTGAGCCAGTTGATAGCGGGGAAGTGACGGCGGTACGCAAGCGATGCGTCGAGAC
Organism: Oscillospiraceae bacterium; assembly: GCA_015064385.1. Lineage (GTDB taxonomy): Bacteria > Bacillota > Clostridia > Oscillospirales > CAG-272 > SIG672. Next base: position 225,193 of record SVSI01000001.1, read on the forward strand.
CCCAGAAAACCTTAACTATACGAAGAGTTGCCTGCGCGACCGGCTCCGAAAGGTCTCCTCCGGGAGGGGAAACTGCTCCGATTGCGGATACCGCGCCGACTCGTTTGTCGTTTCCGAGACAAACGACCTGTCCGGCTCTTTCATAGAACTGTGCAAGACGGGAGGTGAGATATGCGGGATAACCTTCTTCGCCGGGCATCTCCTCGAGACGGCCGGACATCTCGCGCAGGGCCTCTGCCCAACGCGAGGTCGAGTCGGCAATAACTGCGACCGAGTATCCCATATCTCTGAAATATTCTGCTATCGTAATACCCGTATAGATCGACGCTTCGCGCGCGGCAACGGGCATATCCGAGGTGTTTGCAATAAGAACCGTGCGTTTCATAAGCGACTCGCCGCTCTTGGGGTCCTTCAGCTCGGGAAATTCGAGAAGAACGTCGGTCATCTCGTTTCCGCGCTCGCCGCAACCAACGTAAACGACGATATCAACGTCGCTCCATTTTGCGAGCTGATGCTGAACGACCGTTTTTCCGCTTCCGAAGGGACCGGGAACGCAGGCGGTACCGCCCTTGGCAAGAGCAAAGAGAGTGTCTATCGAGCGCTGACCGGTAACGAGCGGGGTGACGGGAGGAAGCTTTTCCGAGTAGGGGCGCGCCATACGGACGGGCCATTTCTGCGAGAGAGTTATATCAATTATCTCTCCGCTCTCGGTCTCAAGCTTTCCGATAACGTCTCTGACGGTATAATCGCCGCTCTCGAGCGCGATTATCTTACCTGCGGTCTTCGGGGGAACGAGTATTTTATGGGTAACGAGCTCGTTTTCACGGACAGTTCCGTAAATATCTCCACCCTTTACCTCGTCTCCGATCGAGGCGAGCGCCTCAAAGGACCAGACCTTCTCCTGCGAGAGTGCGGGAACGTCTATTCCTTTGATTATGTTCGTTCCGTATTTTTCGTAAATAACGTCGAGGGGACGCTGAATACCGTCGTAAATACCGCTGATAAGACCGGGTCCGAGCTCTACCGAAAGGGGAGCGCCCGTTGATACGACCTTGTCTCCGCGTCCTATTCCGGCGGTCTCCTCGTAAACCTGTATCGAGGCCCTGTCGCCGTGCATTTCTATGATCTCACCTATGAGACGTGCCTCGCCGACGCGAACGACGTCGAACATATTTGCTTCTCTCATACCCTCTGCTATAACGAGAGGGCCGGAGACCTTGACAATTCTTCCTTCTACCATTTTAGTATAGTACCTCCGCTGTAAAACGGTCCTTTCCGATTTATGGGGAATTTAGATCAATCTTTGAAAAGTATATCTGCACCGATAGCTCGTTCCACAGACTTTTTGATGTTGTGCATACCTACACCGCGGCTGCCCGATTTTCCGGGGATCATAATGACCGCGGGAGTGGGGGAGTCCTTGTAGCGCGATATGGTATCGGTTATTTCCGAGGCAAGGTCTTCGGTTATATAGATAATAGCGTAGCCCTCGCTTGCAAGACGCACGAGCGTGCGTGCCGCTTGCTCGCTGTTTTCAACGGGAAATACCGAAAAACCGACCGCAAGGAATCCGAGCGTGCTTTCGGTGTCGCCTATTATAGCGATCTTGTTCATATAAGGTCACCAACCTTTGATTTACTTGTAAATGCGGAAAATATCAGAATTTTCCGATCTTTTCCTTGATTTTTGCGCTTTCGATACCTGCCTGCTTTGCGGCAACTACCGTACGAAGCAGCTGAGTTGCGTGCGCCTGCTTTATAAGATAGCAAACGCAGACCTCTGCGCCAAAGGAGATATCCTTTGCGCTGTCAACACACTGCATATAGGCGTCCTCACAGTATTTACCGATTTGGGTAAGCGTAGGGGACTCGTCTTCTGTCGCAAATACGCGGTAGCCCTTTTTCTTCATTGCCTCGAAAAGCGATTTTTCTCCGCCGTCCATGGCATCTTTGAAAAACTTGAGATCAAGATCCGAGCCGCCGAGGAACATATTTTCAAAAAGTCCGGTGGTGTCGCCCATACGAAGGGTTCTCACTGCCGTCATAAGATTAGTCGTGTCTATCTTGACCTTGACGAGCTTTTTGAAATAGTCGTTTCTGTAAGATCCGACCGCGCTTAGCATATCTGCATAACACGCCGTATCAAGAACGGCGTCTATGAGCTTGGGATCTCCGCTTTCGGCAAAGGCCGCCTTTGCTTTTTCATACGAGCTTGCGAGATTTTTGGAAAAGAGGGAAAGCTTACCCTCTTTTACTGCGCCCGACGCCACCATTGCGGGAACTCTGCCGAGATCGATAAGGAGCGCCTCGGCGCGTTCGCGGTCACGAAAATCGCATTTTGCGAGCGATTTCAAGTTGTGGCAGTCGTAAGGTATCCTTAAAAAGTCGATTATAGCTCTTTGAGGCATCGCCTTTGAAACGGTGTCGAACTCACCCGCGAGATATTTTACCACGGTCTCCTCGGTGTCGATAGTACCGTTTTCGTTAAGTACGGGATCGATCGAGTATTCGGGCAGTATTTTGCATATTTCGTCCACGTCGCGCGCTTCTGCCAGACGCAGGAGCGCCTCGCGATCTATACGCTTGAGCGCTCTCGTGCGCACCATAGCGCTTGCGTAGATATAATCGTCTCCGCGGACAGCTTCTCCGCGGGCCTTATTTTTTTTGATTATCATAATATTTTGCCCTCGCCTTACGAGAAGAGTATGCGATAGACCTCGCCCTCAAGATCGTTTCTCATCTGCGAGATGATAAGACCTATCGAGCAGTTTATCTCAATATTTCCCGCACGCAGGATAAATCCGCCGTCAATATTTGCGCACTGCTTTGATATGGTGAGGGTTTTACCCGCTTCCTTTGCTACCTTTGCTCCGTCACTTATAAGTGCAGGGGTAACTCTCTTCTGATCGGCACCGGAAAGCAGGACCTCGTACGAGGTGCAAACGTGGCACTCTTCTTCCGTGTCCATCTCAAGGGTGCGCTTTTCTGCCTCTATCTGTTTTTTGACGGTAGATACGAGCATAATGGAAAGCATCTTCTCGTAATCGGCGTCTTTGAGAGAAATGAGCTTGAGACGTGCTTTTTCAAACGCTTCGTCAAGACGCTCACTCTTTGCGTCAAGCATGATATTGCGGGCGAGCTTATCCGAGGATGACTTGATGCGTGCACGGACGTTTTCCGCCTCGGCAAAAAGCTCTGCCTCCGCTTCTTTCGTTATCGCGGCGGCTTTTTTCTTGTACTGCTCGGTGATTTCGGCAGCTTCTTTTTCGGCAGCCGATATTATCTCGCTTGCTTCACTTTGAGCCACCGAGATTATTTTGGCTGTGATCTTTTCACTTGAATTCACAAAAGCCGTCCTTTCTGACAAAAGTTGTCGGTGTAATGACTTTGATTTAGCTTACCGCCCGATTATTTGTAGAGAAGGACGAGAAGTGCGGAAACGAGGAGCGAGAAGAGTGCATAGGTCTCAACGAGAGCGGCGCTGGTAAGAGCGGTACCGAACTTGTCCTTCTGCTTGGAGATCATCTGAACGCCTGCAGAGGCGACCTTTGCCTGATGTATAGCCGAGAAGTATCCGACGAATGCGATGGGAAGGCAAGCGATAAGGAAGAACATACCCTGCTCGAGAGAAAGCGAAAAAATGCTTCCGTCAAGAGCGCCGCCCTTGAGCATTACCAGGAATGCAACGACGAAACCGTAAAGTCCCTGAGTTGCGGGAAGCGCCTGAAGAATGATCGCCTTACCTGCTACCGAAGGATCTTCGGTGATAACGCCTGCCGCGGCCTGACCAACCATGCCGACTGCCTTAGCCGAGCCCCATCCCGCGAGTCCTACTGCGAGAAAAGCACCGAGAATGGCGAGAGCCGAGCCGAAGGTCATATTAGCAAGATAATTTGCAAAAGTAAAGGAAGTGTTTGCTGCTGCATCTGTGAGAATTGTAAACATTGTTTTTCCTCCAAAAAGTGAATAAATTGTTTTTTTGTTTATTGATCAGTCCCTGTCTTCGGGATCTGCTATTTTAGTGTACTTTTCAGCCGTTGTGAGCGGTGAGAATTTTCGCCCGCCGTCTTCGTAGAATTTTCCGAAGAACTCGATGTACTGAAGTCGGCTTGCGTGAACGAAGGTTCCTATAAGGTTGATACCGAGATTGAGAAGATGTCCCAGAGTCAGAACTATGACGAAAAGGACGAATCCTATGGGACTCGGAAGTGCGATGGTTGCAAGGATGTTGAAAACGCTTGCGATTATCGCCGACGTGAGACCGAGTGCCATTATTCTCGAATACGATATCAGGTCGGATGCAAATCCGACGAATCCGTAGAGTGCGCCGAAGCTTCCGACCACTCTGCCGAATATTCCCGTTTTACTGAGTGCGCCGCCGATCATCATAACTGCGATACCGACACCGAGAACTATAAGTCCTATCTTTCCGATAAGGAAATAGAGTCCCGCGCCCGCAAAAACGATAAACCAGCCGCCGACGTCAAAGAGAGCCGCGAAGAACGAGCGCTCCTTGCATATAACGTAGAATTTTATTGCAAGTCCCGCAAGCATGTGGATAAGTCCCACCGCAAGGGCGACTACTATAAACATTATCGGATCGTTTAACGGATCGATAAGCGTGAGGGGCATCGTGAACGCCTCTCCGCCGAACGCCTGTGAAAGCTGCGAGGGCAGGTCGCCGAAATAGCTTCCCAGAAATACTCCCGCTATCGTACAGGCAATACCGCACGTTGCGAACAGCTTTACGAGCTGCCGCACTCCCTTTGCAAGGTCGAACTTTTTCAGTGCGATAAATCCGCCGATGGCAAGAATGAGACCGTAAGCAACGTCTGCCAGCATAAGTCCGAAGATTATGAAATAGAAGAATGCCATTATCACCGTCGGATCAAAGGTTCCGTAGGCGGGGAGAACGTACATATCTATTATGCTTTCAAACGGCTTTGCTATTTCGGGGTTTGAGAGTGCGACGGGTACGTCGTCTCCCTCCTCGGGATCGGAAAACTCGTAGAAGCATTCGTAACTTTCGAGTATCTTCGATATCGTGCTCATCTTCTTTTCGGGGATCCATCCCGAAAGGATGACTGCCGAGCGAGTACATATCAGCTTTTTTTGCGCCTCGGTGCGTGCCATTTCGGTGGACACTATGTCGCAAGCTATCCGAATGATATCCGATGACTGCGCCAGCTTCTTGAGTGCCGTTTCAAGACCGAGCTTTTCGCTCTCGAGAGCGTTGCTCTGTGTCAGAAGATTTTCGTATTCTGTTGCCGCGCTTTCGGAGTATTGAGAAAAGTCGGCACGGATAAATCCCTTTCGCGAGAGTAGGGAGGATACCTTGTCCGCATCCTGCTTCAGAGCAAAGACGCATACGTAGTAAGCGTTTTCGCTCTCTCCGACTCTGCTGAGAAGTGAAAGCTCACTTTCGTTTGCAAGCTCCGATATGACGTTTTCAAGCTCTGCCGTGCGCGGAAGCGTTCCGATAAGCAGCTCCGTGCTTTCGGTGCCCTTTACCGAAAGCTTGAGGTCAAGCGCTCGCCACGGTGCAAGGAAGGCAAGGGAGTTTTTGATCCTTGCTTCTTTTGCAGTAGCGTCGTCTATGGCTCCGATCACCTCTTCGACGCGCGCGACTGCGGTACTTGCACGCTCAAGCGTCTCGCCTGGGCTATCGTAAAGCTCTCTTTTGTATGCTGCCCTGGCAGGAAAGAGCCCCTTAGGAGCTTTTTCGTGCGGCTTTAGCATCAAAAGAGCGCGCTCGTAGCGGGAGAGTGTTGCAGAAAGCTCGGAAAGCTTTCGTGAGAACTTTTCGTCGGGAGTGATACGGTCGTCGTTATCAAACGCCGAAGCGGCGTCGGAGACCTCAACACTGCCCGTCCACATAAGCTTTTGCATAAGTTCGTCTGCATCACAGGACGCCGCGGCAAGCGACAGCTTTTTCATTTTGACTACTGCCATATACTGCCTACCTTCCCGATTATAAAATTAACGGCATCGGGGATGTTTGCCGAAGCGGCAGAGCATACGATAAGAGCTCGGTTTTCCGCCTCTTCTCTGGTTTTTTCAAGAGTTTCGCTTGTGAGGCGAGCGCTGTGAGCGACAAGCTCTTTCTTTTTGCTTGCCGCACGTTGACTCGTCTCACGAAGAAGGGCTTCACCCCTCATCCTTGCGTCCGATACCGTCTGCTGAGCACGTGCGAGGGCGTCCTTCTTTATCTCGGACGCCGTATTTTCCGCACTAAGTATCTCGTCGAGTATTTTACCCGTCATAGAGTTTTCTTCCTTTCAGAAATCCGATCTTTAGGATTTCAAAGTATTGAATTTAACCGACAGCACAAACTACGTCAGTTTAATTTATCCTAATTATATCATATATTACCAAATAATTTCAATAGAATTTGGAAATTATCGGATTTTTGTAGCTTTACACAAATTTAGCAGTCGTTTATTGTGTATCTTGCGGAAACGAAGCCCCATTTTTCGCTTTGCCTCGTCCTCGGACACGGCAAAAACGCGGTTTTTTTCAAAAACGTAAAGCTTATCGTCTTTTATGTAAAAATTTCTCTTTTTCCTTAAGATCCGTTTTGAAAAATCGGAAGCTTTCATAAGAGTCATATTTTCAAGGTCAAAGGTGAGCGTCTTTAGTGTGAACGTGCTTTCCGAGTCCGAAAAAGAAAGCTTCGTTTCACAGCAAAGCGAAAGAAATTTTTCGCTAAGTGTGTATGCTCGCCAGATCAGCTTGGCACTTCGCGGAATTTTGAGCGATCTTTTAATATCGCGCGACCGCGCACCCTCTTTACACAGCTTTTCATAAGCGGGAACGAGATGCTGTTCGGTGAAATTTTGAAGGTACCTAATATAGTTATCCGCGGTTTCGGCAAACAGGTCGTTCGGGAAGCCATCTGCCGAGATCTTCGGCAGGTCTATCGAGTAGATCACCATATCCCGTCCCGAGTGTGATACGACTCCTCTTCGAGGTGAGTTTTCGAGAACGAAGTTTCCCATTTTTTAGCCCCTTTTCACTTGATTTTCGTACCATTATATGCAAAAAAGCGGAAGGAAAATTCCTTCCGCTTTTGGCGTGTGCTTTATTTTTTACGAAGCTTTTCGCACAGCTCGCTGTCGGGGGTGACTACCGCGCTCCAATAGGTGTTGTACGTCACAAATCCCGGCTTCGACGAGCTCGGCTTTTTGACGTACTTTACAAGAGTATAATCGACCGAAACGTTCTTTGACTCTGCAAGGGACGAGTTGTACGCCGCAACGCACGCCGCCTCCGTAAAATCCTGCGCGGAGGGCTCCTCTCTGCCGTCGGTGAGCAGTATAACGTGGCTTCCGGGCGCGCCCTTTATATGAAACCACCAGTCGCTCTTTTGTGCGACTTTAGTCGTCAGATGGTCGTTTTGCAGATTGTTTTTTCCGCAGAGAAGACGGTATCCGCCCGAGGTCACGTATTCTATCGGTTTTCCCGTGGCTTGCGGCTTTTTCTGTGTACTGAATTTCTTTTTTGCCGACGTATATCCCGATCTTTCAAGCTCGCTCCGTATCTCGTCAAGCTCGCTTTGTCCCTGTGCTCGCGAGAGACAGTCGAGCACGGAATCAACGTAGTCAAGCTCGCTTCTGGTTATCTTCAGCTGCTTTTGTATCTCGATCTCCGCATTCTTCATTTTTGCGTATTTTTTGTAATAGGCCTGCGCGTTTTGCGCGGGCGTCTGACGGGTGTCGAGGGGTATCTGTATCTCGGGGCAGTTTTCATCGTAGTAATCTGTAACCCTTGCTGCCGACATTCCTTTTTTCAGAGAATATATATTGGCGGTTATAAGCTCACCGTACTTGCGGAGATCCTCTTTTTTCTCGCACTGCTCGAGCTCGATAAGCTGAAGGGAGGTCTTTTTCTCAAGACGTGATTTCGTGTTTGAAAGAAGCTTAAATATATCCGAGGCGCGCTGCTTTACGCGTTCCGCATTGTCTATTGACGAAAAATACGTTTCGATCAGAAGGGAAACGCTGTCAAACTGCTTCTTTTTGAAGCCCTTGTAATGCGAAAGATCAAAAAAGCCGTACTCTGCGGGACGGGAATTTTCGTCGAGTATAAGCGTGGGCGCAAACTCGCGGTTTTTAAGTATTTCGGTGAATTTGAAAAAGGAGTCGCAGAGTGCCTTGTCCGAGCCCTCACCGCGATAGGCGATCTCTCTCGCTACGGCTTTCGAGATCCCGAGATAACTGTCGCAGATAAAATTCTCGGCGCTCTTTTGAGTTGTCGAAAGCTTTTGCATAAAAGCTTCGGGAGTTTCAAGAAGGGGATTTGCCTTGTCCTGCGGTCTTGGCGGCTCGTAAAGCATACCGGGAAGCACCTGACGCACGCGGCTGGTAGTAAAATCTACCGGTCTTATGGCGCCGAGTATCTTCATATTGTCGTCACGGCACACTATAATGTTGCTGTATTTTCCCATTATTTCGGCAACTACGGTAACCTTGAAGGGATAACCCAGCTCGTCGCGCGATTCAAATTCAATAAATATTATCCTCTCAAAGTCGCGCGTATAGACTCTTTGTATCCGTGCGCCCGTGAGATATTTTCTCATCATAATGCAAAATGTAGGCGGTGCGGACGGATTTTCCTTTGCGGCGGTACTGAGATGTACTCGCGGATTGTTCGGTGATGCCGATAGGGTAAGGCGCATATTTTCATGCGCGCCGTGTAGGATAAGCGATATTTCGTCGCGTTCCGGTTGGTGCACCTTTTCCACTCTTGCTCCTACCGTTTTTTCGGAAAGCTCGTGTGAGACGGCAAGAACCATTCCTGCATCAAATGCCATAGCTCAAAGTTCTCCTTCCGCAGATTTTTCGGCTTTTCCGGTCATTTTTCTGATGTTTATGCGCTCGTTTACGGCAAGCGCAAAAAGCTCGTCCGCCTCGAAAAGTATAGCCGTTTTTTGGTCTCTTACGGTCGTTATATACGCGTACATTCCCTCGCGCGGGGAAAGATTTGCACATACGTTCTCAAATCTCTTTACTCCAAGTGCCTTCAGCTCTTTTTTGCTGCCCGCTCGGATGAAGAGGTCGTCCCCGCTTATATTAAGGTTTACTATCTCGGCGGGCACTCTACCCGCAACGCGAGATACGCTTACCGTGTCCTCGCCGAGAACGTAGGTGTACTCGTATATAACGTATCTCATAAGGATGTAAAGTATTCCCGCAGATACGGCAAAAACGAGCGACTGATTTATTATCTCGCGCCCGATCTTCAAGGCGCTGACGACCGCGATGCATACGAGTATAAGTATCATAAATACTATTGCCTTTACCGCCGTTTTCGTGTTCCTTTTCGGTTTGTATTTAAGCATAGTTTTCTTTCCTTTGCAGATTTATATATGTGCTACGTTTGTTAACACGTTTTCTCCTTTTATAAGGATGATAGCGTACGATGGATCCCCTTCTCGCGGGCGGGATATACTTCCCGGATTTATTAAGTATATCGGCTTTTCAAAGCCGCTTGCTTCGGACAAATAGCTGTTTTCGGAAACGTGAGTGTGTCCGTACAGAACGAAATCGGCGTCGGGACATCTCTCGGCGGCGACCTTGAGAAGCTCCTCTTTTCCAGATTTTACTCCGTACGCATTTCCGTGAGTCATAAAAAATCTTTTGCCTCCGATGGTATATACGGCGTGCGGCGTATCGGCGAAAAGGCAGAGAAAAGAGCTGTCGCAGTTGCCAAGCAAGCTGTAACCGACTTTTCCGCGCAGCTTACAGAGCTTGTTAAATTCACGGGCGCCGTCGCCGAGATGGATAAATGCGTCCGCGTCCGAGTGAAGCGCGAACACCCTTTCCATATTATAGGAGACTCCGTGAGAATCGGAAAAAACGATAATTTTTCTTTCGGTATCTTTCATATATTTCCTCTGAAAATAGCAAGTGCCAAAAAGATGCATATAATGTCTGTGAAGGCAAAACTTGAAAGGTGCGATTATAAATGATGAACAGTAATTTCTCTGTAAGCGAGCAGGATATAGCAAAACTGAGGCGGGCGTCCGAGCTTGATAACGAGTCATTTTCAAAGCTTCTGTTTGCGGTGACGAGGGCTCTCGGTGCATCTGACAGACAGATAAGTATGATGATGTCAAGCCCCGGTGCCATTCGCTCTATGATAGCAAAGGCGAGTGACAGAGATCTCCGGTCTCTGGCGGGACGTATAGGTAAAGAAAAAACATCCGAAATACTCGGGATAATAGACGGAGCTTTATCCGAGCAAAAAACATAATCTGAAAGGTACTGATTAAAATGAACGCAAACATTCCAAACACGCCCGACATCGGAGAAATGATCACGAAAATGCTAAGTGATCCCGAATCGCTCGGCAAGGTAATGAATATGGTGGGGGCTCTTTCGGCTTCGGGTGCGTTTTCCGGAAATACTCCCGAAGCTCCGAAAATACACGAGGAAGCACCCCGCGAAGAAAGATCGGACACCCACGCGGTCCACGCGCCGATAAAGGGACACGAAGCTCACCATCGCGAGCGCCCGAGAGTAAATCAGTGCGACCGCATACGGCTGCTTGAGGCAATGCGCCCTTTTCTCGGGGAAGACAAAAGAGCAAAGCTCGACATGGTCATAAAGCTGCTCGGCCTCGCCGAGGCGGCGGGCGGACTTTATTCGTTTAAGATATGACGGGAGGGAGAGATAGTTGTACAGCAGAAGATTTTACAGCTCTTTTCGTGCGAAAAATACTCCCGTTATACAGACGGTATCTCCGAAAAGAGCGCCCGATACCGCACAGCCCAAAGCGTCAGACACGCGTCCGAGATGGGCAAATGATTTTTCTTCCGAAAATTTTACGGGCGGAGAGGTATCTTACAAAGAGCCGAGGGATTTCGCGCCTGCGGTGAGTATCATATCGGATATTTCGCCAAAGGAAGAAACAAAAATCACTCTCGAGCCCGAAGCTCCCGCTGAAAGCGTTAGCGAAAAAATGAAAAATATGACCTTTGAGGATATGATGCTCACATGGCTTATGCTTATGAGCTCTTCGGGCGAATACGACGACGAGATACTTCTTATCCTCGGGCTTATTTTAATGATAGGAGCATAAAAATAAATAGACAAATTGGGAAATTGCAGCGCAATTTCCCATTTCTTTTTATACGACGTTTCCGGTATATTCGGGAGAGCCGGGTACACATTTAAGCCAAAGCGGCAGGTTCGGGTCCATATCCACGAACGCACCTCCGCGCATTACCGCCACCTGACGGAACTTGCGGGAGTTATCGTAAAAATAAGCAACGTCACAGTAGGGAAGAAGGCGGGCGAGATTGCCCGAGAGTGCGTCGAAACGCTTGCGAAGAACTGCCTCTTCAATTCCGTGACCGCCGTTTGCAACTCTCTGACGAACGCGCTCGATCGCCATTTCCACGTTCTCTATGCCGACGAAATAGAGAATGATGTTGTAGCCCGCATCCCGTGCCTGCTTTGCGTAGCGAACTATCGCTTCGCCGGGCAGGGTAGTTTCCTGATTTATGCTGACGCGTTTTTCAATGGACTCGGCAAGCAGACGCATAGCGCCGCGCGCCGCCTTGAGCTGGACAAGTGTGTCCCGCCAGTCTCCGAGAGAGGCGGCAATATCGTCCACACTGACGCGTACGCCAAGGTCGGTAGAGGGCGCAAGAACGTTGTAAAGAGCGGTCTTTCCCGCGCCGTTTATTCCCGCAAATATTATATAGTTGGGTTTTGCCTGCGTTTCGCTCACGTTTTTGCCCCCTTTCTTAAAAGTCGTTTCGTAAGATCAAAGCAAGGTCTGATTTATGACCTTTTCCTGGTCTATCTGCATCTTTAGGTTGAGCAGAGTTCTGTAAAGCGTTTTTTCGCTTCTGTCAGAGGATGCAAGGATTGCGCCCTCAAGCTCGGTAACGGTAAGCTCTTCAAAAAGAGCCGTGAGTGCTTTGATATTTTCACTTACCGCGCCGTCAAGCTCGGGCAGGGATTCTTTTATCTCCTGTGTTTTCGTTTCTGCTGTAAGCATACCGGTATTTCCTCCGTTAATTACTTTGTATATTGATTTTAGCATATTTTTTTCGCTTTGACAATCGGTTTTTGTCATAAAATTTATTATTTACAAAAAATTATCAATAATTCGCGCGGAAAATTGACAAAAAAATATCGAAAAGGTCTTTACATTTGAAAGAGAAAGTGATACAATAGCGGTGTATGAAAAATAATTTATTTTCCGGAGGTATCACAAAGTGATAAACAGAAGAAAAGTATCAATGGACGGTAATACCGCCGCGGCACACGTTTCTTACGCGTTCACCGAGGTTGCAGGTATTTATCCCATCACCCCTTCATCCAACATGGCTGAAGTGACCGACACTTGGTCGGCATCCAACAAGAACATTTTTGGCGAGCCCGCAAAGAACGTGTTCGGCACTAATGTAAAGGTTGTAGAGATGCAGTCCGAGGCAGGAGCTGCCGGTACAGTTCACGGTTCTCTTGCAGCCGGTGCATTCACCACGACCTACACCGCATCTCAGGGACTTCTTCTTATGATCCCCAACATGTACAAGATCGCCGGTGAGCTTCTCCCTTGCGTAATTCACGTTTCCGCAAGATGCGTTGCTTCCCACGCGCTCAATATTTTCGGAGACCACTCCGACGTATATGCTTGCCGTCAGACCGGTTTCGCAATGATGGCTGAGTCTAACGGTCAGGAGGTTATGGACCTCGGCGCAGTTGCACACCTTGCAACCATCAAGGGCAGAGTTCCTTTCCTCAACTTCTTCGACGGCTTCCGTACCTCTCACGAGATCACCAAGGTTGCTGCTTGGGACTATAAGGATCTCGCAGAGATGCTCGACTGGGACGCAGTTGCGGCTTTCCGTAACAGATCGCTCAACCCCGAGACCGCTCCCGTTCTTCGCGGATCGGCTGAAAACGGAGACATCTTCTTCCAGCACAGAGAGTCCTGCAACCCCTACTACGATGCACTTCCCGCAATCGTTGAGGAGTATATGGACAAGGTAAATGAGAAGCTCGGTACCAACTACAAGCTCTTCAACTACTACGGCGCACCCGACGCAGAGCGCGTTATCATCGCTATGGGCTCTGTTTGCGACGTTGCAGAAGAGGTCGTTGACTACCTCACCGCTAAGGGCGAGAAGGTTGGTCTCGTTAAAGTTCGTCTTTACAGACCTTTTGTTGCAGAGAAGCTCGCAGAAGCAATTCCCGCAAGTGCAAAGGTAGTTTCGGTTCTCGACAGAACCAAGGAGCCCGGCTCTCTCGGCGAGCCCCTTTACCTCGACGTTGTTGCAGGTCTTAACGAGTGCGGCAGAAGCGTTAAGGTTCTCGGCGGTAGATACGGTCTTGGATCCAAGGACACCACTCCCGCTTCCATCTTCGCAGTATATGCAAACATGGCAGGCGAGCAGAAGAACCACTTCACTATCGGTATCGTAGATGACCTTACCGGTCACTCTCTTACCGAGGTAGCAGCTCCCAATACCGCTCCCGTTGATATGATCCAGTGCAAGTTCTGGGGACTCGGCGGAGACGGTACCGTTGGTGCTAACAAGAACTCCATCAAGATCATCGGTGACCACACCGACAAGTATATTCAGGCATACTTCCAGTATGACTCCAAGAAGACCTCCGGTATCACCATTTCTCACCTTCGTTTCGGTGACAGCCCCATCAAGTCTTCTTACTACATCAACAAGGCAGACTTCGTTGCTTGCCACAACAACGCGTACCTCAAGAAGTACGATATGATCAGCGACGTTAAGCCGGGCGGAAGATTCCTTCTCGACTGTCCTTGGAGCGCAGAGGAGCTTGACGCTCACCTCCCCGCATCCGTAAAGACCTACATCGCTAAGAACAACATCGAATTCTATACCATCAACGCTACCAAGATCGCTATCGACCTCGGAAACGCAAAGGTTAAGAACACCGTTCTTCAGTCCGCATTCTTCGCACTCGCAAAGATCCTTCCCATCGACGAAGCGATCGAGTATATGAAGAAGGCAGCATACAAGTCCTACATAAAGAAGGGACAGGCAATCGTAGATCTCAACTATGCCGCTATCGACGCAGGTAAGGACGCTCTTACCAAGGTTGACGTTCCCGCAGCTTGGGCAAACGCAGGCGAGACCGCTCCTTCCGCAAAGGCAGAGGGAACGAGAGACGACCTCGTTGAGTTCGTTAACGATATCGTTGTTCCCGTAGGAAAGATGCAGGGTGACTCGCTCACCGTTTCTACCTTCGCAAAGTATGCAGACGGTACCTTCCCGCAGGGCTCCGCAGCATACGAGAAGAGAGGCGTTGCAGTTTCCGTTCCTCAGTGGAACCCCGAGCACTGTATCCAGTGTAACAACTGTGCGTTCGTATGTCCTCACGCTTGTATCCGTCCCTTCGCTATGACCGAAGAGGAGGCAGCAAACGCTCCCGCAGTTACCAAGTTCGCAGCTAAGCCGGTTATCAAGACCGCATATAAGTTCACTATGGCAGTTTCTCCCCTTGACTGTATGGGTTGTACGCTCTGCGTAAAGGCGTGCCCCGTAAACAAGAACGAGAAGCTCGGCACCGCTATCGAGATGAAGCCCATCGCTACTCAGCTCGACCAGCAGGAAGCTTACGACTACGCAGTTGCAAAGGTCGCAGAGAAGAAGGAGCTTATCAACGTTACCGTTAAGGGATCGCAGTTCAAGCAGCCCCTTCTCGAGTACTCGGGCTCTTGCGCAGGATGTGCAGAGACCTCTTACGCTCGTCTTATCACCCAGCTCTTCGGTGAGAGAATGTACGTTTCGAACGCTACCGGATGTTCTTCCATCTGGGGTGGATCGGCTCCCGCAACTCCTTACACCGTAAACAAGGAATCCGGATACGGCGTAGCTTGGGCTAACTCGCTCTTCGAGGATAACGCTGAGCACGGTCTCGGTATGTATATCGGACAGAAGACCATCCGTGAGAAGCTCATCGGCATGGTAGAGGAAATGGCAGCATCCGATAAGGCGTCTGCAGAATTCAAGGCAGCAGCAGAGAACTTCATTGCTACCAAGAACGACGGAAGCAAGAACCAGGAAGCAACCAAGGCACTCGTTGTTGAGCTTGAAAAGGCAGCAGCAGAGGGATGCCCCGTAGCTCCCAAGATCCTTGCAGAGAAGCAGTACCTCTCCAAGAAGGCAGTTTGGATCTTCGGTGGAGACGGATGGGCATACGATATCGGATTTGGCGGTCTCGACCACGTACTCGCATCGGGTGAGGACGTAAACGTAATGGTATTTGATACCGAGGTTTACTCGAACACCGGTGGTCAGGCATCCAAGGCATCGCAGGTCGGACAGGTTGCACAGTTCGCGGCAGCAGGTAAGGCAATCGGCAAGAAGAACCTTGCAGAGATCGCAATGTCCTACGGCTACGTTTACGTTGCACAGATCGCTATGGGCGCAGATATGAACCAGACGCTCAAGGCAATCTCCGAGGCAGAGGCATATCCCGGACCTTCGCTTATCATCGGCTACGCACCTTGCGAGATGCACTCGATCAAGGGCGGTATGGCTAACTGCCAGGCAGAGATGAAGAAGGCAGTTGATGCAGGTTACTGGCACATGTTCAGATACAATCCCGCTGCAGAGACCAAGTTCGTTCTCGACAGCAAGGAGCCCACTGCTGATTACAAGGAATTCATCAACGGTGAAGCACGTTACACTCGTCTCGTTCAGGCATTCCCCGAGAGAGCAGAAAAGCTCTTCGCTCAGGCAGAAGCTAACGCAAAGGCGAAGTACGACCGTCTCACCAAGATCGGTAAGCTCTACGAATAAAAACCGATGCCAAGGCATCGCTTGGCAGTTTCGCTGTCGGACAGCAGTCCGACTTTCGGCTAACGCCGAAAATGCAAACTGCGCCCTTCGAATAGAGTAAAAACTTAAATAAAGCGACGCAGAGCGTCGTTTAGCAAGAAAAACTCGCCCACGGGCGAGTTTTTTTGCGTTATTTACACAAATGTTTTGAAAATTTGTTATAATGTGGATAAAGACGTGTCCGCTACCGTATGCAAACGTCGTCTTATATGGTGAGAAAAAGAAAGGAGAGAGCAAATGGATGATCGACAAATAATAGATTTATACAATCAGAGAAACGAAAGTGCGATTTCCGAAACGTCCGAGAAATACGGGAAATATTGTTTTAATATTGCAAACAATATACTACTGAACGTTGAAAGCTCGGAAGAATGTGTAAATGACACCTGGCTAAGGACGTGGAACAGTATTCCTCCTCAAAAGCCCCACAGTTTACGACTTTTTCTTGCCAAGATAACGCGAAATCTTGCGTTTGACAGATATAAAAACGATACGCGTAAAAAACGCGGTGGCGGGGAGATCGTTGTTGCCCTTGACGAAATAAGTGAGATCGTCTCAAATTCGGATCGTGTTGATACAGAGGCGGAGGAAAGGGAACTGATGGCAGCTTTCAATCGTTTTCTTCGCGCTATTCCGAAAAGGGACTGTAATATTTTTATTGAACGCTATTTTTACGTTGAATCGACCGGGGTGATAGCAAAAAAATACGGTCTTAGCGTGTCGAACGTTCAGAAGATCCTTTTCAGAACGAGAGGTAAGCTTAAAGATTATTTGGAGACGGAGGGTTACACGGTATGAAAAAAGAACGTTTTTTTGAACTTGTATCGCAAATAGACGACGATCTGCTCATTCGTGCCGGAAATGTTAAGCTCGAACGGAAAACAAGAAAAAAAGCGTGGACTGCTTTCGGGATAATGGCGGCATGTGTTTGTCTTATTGTCGGTATGGTTGTTACGCTTTTGCCTGCGCTGAGAGATCCGACTGTCAATGAAGAAAATAATATTCCCGATGGGAAAAATGACGAATGGAGCGGAGAAGATAAGATATATTCGGCAGATGACATTGCGGATATTTTCGGTGGTCTGACAGACGGAGTAGAAACAAACAATTATACCAAGGTTGTGGTAACGGACAATAATCATTTGCACATTGGTTCTATTGACGAGGATGAGTATGTGAGTATCTATGAGAAAAAGCCCGCAGATCTGAACTCGGAAGAGTACAAAGCTTTTTTTGACAGAATCGTTCCTGAATTTGCAGAATCGTTGGGATATGACGAAAAAAAATTCTCTTTAGCACATGGTAGCTACAGCGTTGTGTACAGCACTGGGGACTGGGGCTTCTGGAGTGAACAGGATGGATTTGAGCAAAAAGTGTGCTTTTCTTCGTTCGAGAAAGTTACTCTGGACGGAGAAACGGTGAAGATAGATCCCGAGGCAGATGATACCGGGATAATATCCGATTTGCAAAACATTAAAACAAAATTGTTTGATATTTTTGACGTCACGTTTGAGGATGCCAAGGTTGTCAGAAAGTGCAGATCGTACGGAAGATATCTGTATGCGGTAGATGTATATTTTTATAACGAGGATGCTCACCCACTAAATTATACGCAAACTATTCCGGTTTCAGATTATATCAGTATATCTTTCGGCTTTAACAGAGTGTATGATAAAACGAATAATCAGGAAGTGGGCATCGAACTGAACCGTACTCAAATTTCGTACCTGCAAAGCAGAGGAGAGTATAGGGTTGTTGAGAAGGAGAAAAAAATAAGCTTGCAGGATGCGGAAAATCTGCTTTATAAAGGATACGTTTTCGGCAATCACACGTGTCACCGTTGTATGGAAAGTCAAGAAAAGATAAGCTTTGAGGGATATGATTTCGTAGATATGGAATATGTGTTCAAATATGACCGTTACACCGATAGATGGATTGGCGGAATCCCGTTTTATGCGTTTTATAAAAAGATAAAAACGACAGAGTACGGGAAAATCATATACGCCAAAACGTATGTGTGTGCGATCGAGGTGACCGGATACGATGAGTATTTTGCAAGCCAGGAGAAGAATCACGTGGATTTCGGACGGCAAGAAGATGAATGGGAGTATGATTTTGATGCGGATCAATCTGCATAAATAAAATACGATCTTTGTGGACGAAGGGAGAAAAGTAATCTCCCTTCGTCTTAAATTTTATAATCCCTTGACATTTAAGTTAATATATACTATAATAAAAACACAAAAGAATAAACGCAGAGCATCTGAATATTTCAAAATATTCGTTGTCGGGTGTGCCGTGCCGCGGTACGCTCGGGGATAAGGAAATCACGGTGAGAATCCGTAGCAACAGCCATTACCGTATCTCGCGTTCCTAAACGGGCGCGTCAAGTCGGAATGCTTATCGCTCCTTGCGACCGATAAAAGTCTCTTGGGCATTTTGGAGAGATCGCGGACTTTATCCCGATATGGCAGGATATCTTGGGATACGCTTTCGCGCGCTCTTCATAGAAGGGCGCTTTTATTTTTGTCCTTTTGTAAAATAAAAAAAGAAAGGATAAGAAAAAATGAAAAAAACACTCAAAACACTTATTTCTATGCTCCTCGTACTTGTGCTTGCACTGTGTATGTTTTCCTGCAACAAGGAAGGCGGCGACACCGACGATACATCTGCCGACGGCGCACCGGCGCCGAGTCTGTGGGACAGTGCAACATACAAGGAAAACAAAGAATTCGGAAGCGGAGCAAAGACTTTGACGCTTGAAGTCAAGATGGAAGACAAAATCGTTACATTTACTATCAAAACCGATAAGGAAACGGTAGGTGCAGCACTTCTCGAGCACGGTCTTATAGCAGGGAAAGAGAGTCAGTACGGTCTGTATATCAAGAATGTAAACGGAGTTACCGCTGATTTCGACGTCGATCAAAGTTACTGGGCATTCTACGTAAACGGCGAATATGCTATGAGCGGAGCCGATACTACCGAGATAAATGAGGGAGACGTATATCGCCTTGAATACACAAAGCAGCAGATCGGATAAAAGAAAAAAGAGATCACTTAAAATACGCGAAACAGTTATATTTGCGATGCTTGGAGCGCTTATGTACGCGTCAAAGATCGTTATGGAGGCACTGCCCAACATTCACCTGCTCGGAATGTTGACGATAGTCTATACGATCGTTTTTCGCAAAAAAGCGCTTATTCCAATATATACCTACGTTATGCTCAACGGACTTTTTACGGGCTTTTCGGTATGGTGGATACCATATCTTTATATCTGGACGATCCTCTGGGCAGTCGTAATGCTGCTGCCGAGAAAAATGCCGAGATGGCTTTGCTACGTGGTCTATCCGCTGCTTTGCTCTTTGCACGGACTTGCATTCGGCATTCTCTACGCACCGGCGCAGGCAATTATGTTCGGAATGAATTTTGATCAGATGATCGCCTGGATAATGGCGGGCATACCATTTGATGTGATCCACTGTGTCGGGAATTTCGCGGCGGGACTGCTTATCGTTCCGATCAGCGAGATGCTCTCGCGCCTTGTGAATAAAAGACCGGTAAATTAAAATAAAACCGCAAGGATCATCCTTGCGGTTTTTGATTTAATTCTTTTTCGCTTCTTCGAGCTGCTTCTCAAGCTCGGTAATGCGCTGCTCGAGGCGGGAAAGCTCGTCTTTGACGGGGTCTGATACGTGGATCTGGTCGAGATTTCGCACCTTTTCGCCGCCAACGCGTACGATCCTTGCGGGAACGCCGACCGCCGTGCAGTCGCTCGGTGTGTCAGACAAAACCACCGCACCTGCGGCAATTCTCGTGTTATCGCCGATATTTATAGGTCCGAGGACCTTCGCGCCTGCGCCCACCATAACGCCGTTTCCGAGCGTCGGGTGACGCTTGCCCTTGTCCTTACCCGTACCGCCGAGAGTGACGCCCTGATATATGGTGCAATCGTCTCCGACGACGGCGGTCTCGCCAATAACGACTCCCGTTCCGTGGTCGATAAAGACGCGTCTGCCGATCTTGGCGGCGGGATGGATCTCAATATTGGTCCTCTTTACGCAACGCTGTGATACCCAGCGCGCAAGAAAGACGAATCCGTGACTGTGCAGCCAGTGTGCCTTTCTGTAAGAGCGAATTGCCTTGTATCCCGAATAGAGAAGCATTATCTCAAGCGCCGATCTTGCCGCAGGGTCGCGGTTTTTGATGGCGGCTATATCTTCTTTTATGGTTTTGAACATAATTTATTCCTTTACTGATTTTGTGGTCTTATCTTTATTTTATGCATCCTTTTGTGTTTTTGTCTTTCGGCGCTGACGCACTATCGAGTTTATAAGAACGTAAACGGCAACGGCCGAGAAAACGACGGCATATACGGTGAGCGCGTCTCGCGATGAGATCGCTCCCCATACGGTCTGTATCATAGAGCTGGTCGTGTTTTCGCTTATCTCGCAAGCGGTGACGAGCGGACATTCGGAGATCTTTTCTCCGTTATAGTAAACCTCGACCGTTCCGACGGCCTTTCCCTTGGCAACGGGCGCCTTAAGTGAGGTCTCGCTGAGGATCACCGAGGTTGTAAGTTTGCCCGTTTTCGCAGCATCCGAGAGGATGTATTTCGAAAGATCATCGGTGGGTACTATGGGAACCGAATCGTTTTCTCGTGCGTTTTTAACGGGGATGGACGAAACGGGTCGGTTTTTATCAAGTATTTTAACGAAAGAGTAATTCTTTGATGCCCACTTTATCAGCTCTCCCGAAACGGTGTATGAGTAAGTAAAATGTGAGTCCCTTTGTGCGCTGAGAATCACGCAGATGTATTCGAAGCCGTTGTATCGTGCGCTGCGTACGATAACGTCGCCCTGCTCACCTTTACCGACTATCATTCCGTTTACCGAGCTGTCGCGGTAATCCTTGCCAGAGTTGTAGTATTTACTCACCAAAAAGTTTCTGCTGTAAGCAAGCTTTCCCGAATCAAGTCTTATGTGGTCTGAGCCCACAAAGCTCATAAGAATTTCGTTTTCGTAAAATGCGTTTGCAAGGATAAATACGTCCTTGGCGCTGGTGTACATGTTCTCGTCGTGAGCGCCGAGCGAATTTGTGAAGTGGCTGTCGGTCATTCCGAGCTCTTTGGCTTTTTCGTTCATTTTATCGGCAAAAGCCGACATATTCTTTTCGCACAGTCCGTATGCAAGAGCGACTGCCGAATCGTTTGCCGAGTGCATAAGAAGTGTACAAAGAAGATCTCTGTAAGTGACTGTATTTCCGTTTCGGTAGTCAAATCGAACGTTGTTTGAGCCACTTGCCATTTTTCTGTTTATAGATTCGTCTATCATCGCTTGCGTTATCTTGACCGTTTGCGAGAGGTCGGTTTCGATGTCGCTCGGAGAAAGCTCGTCTATAAGGTCATACGCGGTAAGGGCGGTAAGAAGCTTTGCCGTGTCTGCGGGCGGCTCAAAGGTCTCGGGGGAGGAGTCAAAGCTCAAAAGCTCGGTGTCTGTTGATAGACAATAAAGGTACGCCTCGCGGACGGTGTTCAGTGTGAACGGATCTGCCATATCGTCCTTCAGTGCCTGAAGGGCGTCGCTGTACGTTATCTCGCCCTCCTCACCTGCGCCCGATACGGGGAGGGTGCAGAGAATGGCAAATATCATAAGAGTCACCGCAAAAATGCGTGCGGCTTTTTTTATTTGCATAAAGCTGCCACCTCCTTGATCTGAAATAATGTTTACTGAAATTTCGAAAGATAAAAATCGCGTGCCGCACGCGTATCCTCTCGTACTGCCGCGTATAGCTCCTCGGTCGAGGGGAAAGCCACCTCGCTCCGATGGAATTTTAAGAAATATACCGTGGCGGTCTGACCGTAAAGATCCTTTTGTACGTCGAGAAGATGGTTTTCACAAACTACATTCTCGCCTCCAAAGGTGGGGCAGACGCCTATATTGGTAATGGAGTGATATATTTTCCCGTCAATTTCGCACTCGGTAAAATAGACGCCGCGCGCAGGTAATATCTTCCCGTCGGGAAGGGCAATATTGACGGTGGGATACCCAAAGGATGCGCCCATACCCTTGCCGTGGATCACCTTTCCCGAAATCGAAAAAGGTCTTCCGAGCAGCTCGCAGGCATCCTCAACTCTGCCGAGTGAGACTTGCTCGCGTATCTTCGTGGAGCTTACACCGGTGATCTCGCCTATGATCGTACAAGGTATCTGATAGTGACTTGTAAGATCCGCAAGCGTGTCGGCCGTGCCGACGGCGCCCTTGCCAAAGCGGTAATTGAAGCCGCAAACGGCGTGCGCGCACGAGAGCTTTTTTACGAGGATATCACGCACGAAATCGTCGGGCGACATATCCTTGACACTTTCAAACGGGCATAAAAACACCACGTCCACGCCAAGCTTTTCAAATATTTCGAGCTTTTCGTCTGTCGTTGTCAAAAATGGCTTTTTCAGATCTGAAAAAGTAAAAACGGCGGAGAGAAGGCGTTCTCCCGCCGTGATCATGCGCGAGGTTGCGATCTCTTTGGCTTTTTGGATAAGTCGGGCGTGCGCAAAATGTACGCCGTCAAAATTCCCAAGCGCGAGGGAAACGCGCCCGAGATCGAATGACTCTGTGTCGCATATATTTTTTATTATCATGAGATTTTTACAGTGTGTCCGTGTTCCGAAAGATCGGTACAGGGCATTATTTTCCTGTGAGATAGTAGCGCACCAGAGCGTTGAGAAGCTCGTTTCTGTCGAGCTTACAGATAAGACTGCGCGCGTTGTTGTGGCTCGTAATATAGGTCGGGTCCTCGGAGAGAATATAGCCGACGATCTGATTGATCGGATCGTATCCCTTTTCCTTTAGCGCGGCATATACCTGAGCCAGCGTGTGACGGATCTTAATATCCTTTTCGTCTCTGACGGCAAATTTTATGGTGTTTTCATTTTCGGGCAACATAATATACGTTCTCCAATCTTACACTAAAAATTATCTTTGAAATATTATACACCATTTTTCAGTAGTTTTCAAGTACAAGATAAAAAAATATCGTAATTTTTACAAATATTTGCCCAAAGATGCATAAAATGAACTTTTACGGCTCGCGCTTATGACATAATTTACACATCAAGGGTAATATAATCTAATTACAGAAGAAATGAAAGGCGAGGGCAGAGCACGAAAATGACTGTGTATTACGACGTGTTTTTTGTTATAAATCTGTGCATGGACCTTCTTCTTTTTATTTCCGTAGCCAAGCTTCTTCGCATAAGGGTGATATTTCGCCGCGCTTTTCTCGCCGCGCTCGTCAGCGCGGGAGTTTCCATACTGCTGTGCACCTTTGCGGGAAATACTCTTTTTTCGTTTTTTATACATATTTCGGCCGTACTGCTTGCCTGCTTTATTTGCTTTGATAAGCTTCCCGCCCTGCGATTTGGTTCGATATACGCTCTTTTTCTCGTCCTAGAGGCGGGACTCTCCTTTGCTCTGACGAAGTTGTTTTCTCTGATAAACGATAATTTTGAGGTGAAGCAGGCGAGCGGATCGGGAGGGATAATCCCGATAGCTTTGTGTGCGATCTCGGTTTTGCTCTCCGGCATCGTGTCCCGTGTTTTCTCGCGCATAAAAAGAAAAAGAATGCCAAAGAGCGCGATCGTTACCGTTTTTTCGGGGGAAAGCAAAACGGTAATGAGTGCCTATTGCGATAGCGGAAACCTTTTGCGAGAGCCGATGGGAGGGTTGCCCGTTATAATCACGGGCGCGGGGAAGATGCACTCTATCGTTCCTCCCGAGCTTTACGGTGTGTTCTTCGCCTCCGAAAAGTGTCTTGGCGAGAGCACTCTCGACGGGGCAAGACGGCTCCGCATAATACCGATAATGCCCGTGGGTACGGGAGGAGCGCGCGTCCTTTTCGGGTACGTGCCGGACAGAGTGCTCGTGGACGGAAGAGAGGTAGAGGTATGCATTGCGCTCGATACGGGTAACGACAGCTTCGGGGGATACGATTCGCTGCTTCCGAGTGCTCTTATAAAATAGTCATTGATAGGGAGAAGATTCATGAAAAAGAGAAGAAGATTTATAAACACGCTTTTGAAAAAAATTACTCGCAGAGAGTCGCGCGGATTTCAGATATACTACGTAAACGGAGCAGACACCTTGCCGCTTCCGCTCACACCCGAGGAGGAGTTTGACATTCTCTCTCGTCTTGACGGAGACCCCCGTCTGCGAAGCGTGCTCGTAGAGAGAAATCTTCGTCTCGTGGTATATATCGCAAAGAAATTCGAGAGCACGGGGATCGGACTTGAAGATCTTATTTCAATAGGTACGATAGGTCTTATCAAGGCAATAAACACCTTTAAGGCAGACAAAAACATAAAGCTCGCCACGTACGCCTCGCGCTGTATTGAAAACGAGATACTGATGTATCTGCGAAAGACTACCAAATACGTGGAGATATCAATAGACGAGCCGCTGAACGTCGATTACGACGGCAACGAGCTTCTCCTCTCCGACGTACTCAGCTCGGACGGTGACACGGTCGGCTCGGCACTTGAGACTGCAGAGGAAAAAAGAACGCTCAGATGTGCGCTCGGATGCCTTTCGGTACGCGAACGCGAGATAATCGAGCTACGCTTCGGTCTGCGGGACGGCAGGGAATATACGCAAAAGGACGTGGCGAAAATGCTCGGAATATCGCAGTCATACATATCCCGCCTTGAAAAGAAGAGCATCGCGCGTCTGCGTCAGGAAATATCGAACGCGTAAAAATAATACCAAACGATACCTTTTGCAACTGCATAGAGGAACGAAAAGAGCTAAACTGCAAGTGTCCTCGAAATATACGGGATCCCGGGCGCGCAAAACCGTACGATTATCTTTGACGCGCCAAAGCGGATAAATTTTTACAGGAAGGCACCGTGTATTTTAGCCGGACAAAACAGTGAAGGGAAGTGAGGTCGATCAAAAAATTCTTGTCTCGTAAATTTCTTCTTGCTCTTTTTGCATCGGTGTTTTCCGCAGTGATGGCTTTTGGCGGCAATATGGGCGAATTTGGAAGTATTTGCTCGCTCGTCTGTGCCTTTGCGGCTCCCGTTTGTTACGTTGTGACCGAAGGTAAAATAGATGCTAAAGCGCTTGAGATCATGTCCGAGTCCGCCAAAAAGGCGTCCGAAATACTCGACTCAAAGTGCGCGGAAGAATAAAAGAAAAAGTCCTTGCATTACGGTGCAGGGACTTTTTTGTTGACTTTTCAACCAATCTGTGCTATACTGTGAAAAATGCAAAAAATGCGAAAGAAGGTACATAAAGTGACAGATCCGAGAACAATGGCGTATATAAATCTTTTTGCCGTACTCGGCACGCTCCCTTATCTCTGCGAGACCGATGCAGAGGCGAGAGAGCTTGCAAACGTCAAAAGGGTTACGATAGGAATTTCGGTAAAGGACGGACCTTGCGGTAAGCTCACGTTTGAAAACGGCGGATGCGAGGTAACGGATGGCTGTGATCCCTGTGATATAAAGCTCGTTTTCCCCTCGTGTGAAAAGTTCAACGCAATGATAGACGGAACGTACACACCCATTCCGAGAAAGGGATTTCTCAAGCTCGGATTTCTCACCAAAAACTTCATAAAGCTCACCGATATTCTTACTAAATACTTAAGATGCGAGAAAAAGGATCT
The DNA here is from genome assembly GCA_015064385.1 of Oscillospiraceae bacterium. GTDB lineage: Bacteria > Bacillota > Clostridia > Oscillospirales > CAG-272 > SIG672. Next base: position 250,690 of record SVSI01000001.1, read on the forward strand.
CGAAAACAGAGAGTTTTTTGAAAAGAGCACCACGCTGATGTTCCACCTTATCCTTTCGGCTATCGCGCAGATAGGAAATCAGGACAAGGTCGGAAAAGCGAGCGCGTCTTATATAACCGACGGAACGGTAAAGATGTCGGCGGGAGATTTTATCACTCTTTCGGTTGACATAAAGGATCATAAGCTGACCGCCGTACACTCCGCGCCCGAGAAATTCACCTCGTTTATGGCGTTTGACTCGGTAGAAACGGCGAGAGCTCTCTTTGACGGAGAGATAAACGCGGTCGCGTGCATAGGCACGGGCAACGTAAGAGTTGGCGGAATGATATCTCAGGTAGATAACGTCAACAGAATACTCGACAGAGTTGCTCTGTACCTTGCCTGAAAGGAGAAAAGCAGATGAAAAAGATATATACTTACGAAAAGAGCCGCGAGGCGTTCGAGCGCGCGACTAAGGTAATTCCTTCGGGCATTTACGGACACCAGGGACCCGCAGAGGGCTGCTATACCCCAGTTGAGGCGTTTCCTTTCTTCTCGTCAAGAGCTCAGGGCTCGTATCTCTGGGATCTTGACGGCAACCGCTTTATAGACTATATGTGTGCGTACGGTCCGAACGTTCTCGGATACAATGATCCCGAAATAGACGAGGCGGCGGCAAAGCAGAGAGCTATCGGAGACTGCACCACTTTGCCTTCTACCAAGATGGTAGAGTTTGCAGAGCTTCTCGTTGATACGGTGGCATCGGCCGACTGGGCGTTCTTTGCAAAAAACGGAAACGACGTTACTACTATGGCAGTAATGGCGGCAAGAGCATATACTCACAGAAAGAAGATCGTTTTCTTCAAGGGATATTATCACGGAGTTGCTCCGTGGACTCAGAAGATCGATTACGCGGGCGTTATCGAAGAGGACGTAATGCACAATATTTACGTTAATTGGAACGATCTTGAGGGACTCAAGCAGGTTTTCGAGGAAAACAAAGGACAGATAGCGGCAGTCATCTCGCAACCCTATATGCACGGAAACTTTATGGATAACGAGCTTCCCGCAGAGGGCTTCTGGCAGGGAGTACGTAAGCTTTGTACCGATAACGGTACCGTCCTCGTCGTTGACGACGTGCGCGCGGGATTCAGACTTGACATTGCGGGCTCCGACCACTATTTCGGATTTGAAGCCGATCTTATCTGCTTCTGTAAAGCGCTTGCAAACGGATATAACGTATCTGCACTCTGCGGCAAGGAATTCCTTAAAAACACGGTATCGGGAATGTCATATACGGGCAGCTATTGGCTTTCTGCCGTACCCTTTGCCGCAGGAATTGCCTGCATAAACAAAATGAAGAGGATAAACTCTCCGAAAATACTTATCGAAAAGGGAACTGCCCTCAAAAACGGACTTATCGACGCGGGCAAGAAATACGGCTTTGATCTTCGCGTTACCGGAGTACCCTCGCTGTTTTATCTCCGCATTGCCGACGATCCTACGCTTATGCTCCATCAGGAGTGGATCGCCGAGTGTGTAAAGCGAGGAGTGTTCTTCACTAACCATCATAACCATTTCATAAACGCATCGCTCACGGACGAGGACATAAAAGAAACCGTCGAGATAGCGGACGAAGCATTCTCGGTTGTGAGGGATAGGCACGAGAAGTAAAACAAAAAACGCTTGCAATTTGCAAGCGTTTTTGTTTTTACCAATTATCGCTTTCCTTATCCTCGGGGATGACCTCGCTTATTGCTCTTATGGCGCACTCGATCATATCGTCGGTCGGCTCTTTCGTGGTTATGTGCTGGAGCCATACGCCGGGAGCGGAGATTATTCTCGTTACGATATTATCTCGGCGTCCCGCAAACTTGATAAGCTCGTATCCGATACCTACGATAAGGGGTACGAGAATTATTCTGAAGAGCATACGCGGCAAAAGGGCGTCAAACTGAATGAAGCTTCCGAGAACTATTCCCACGAGAACGACGAGAACGATAAAGGACGTTCCGCATCTCGGGTGGAATCTCTTTTGCGCTCTTACGTTTTCAACGGTCAGTTCAAGTCCCTTTTCGTAGCAGAAGATGGTCTTGTGCTCTGCGCCGTGGTACATAAACGTTCTTCTGATGTCCTTCATAAAGGAAACTGCCCACATATAAGTAACGAGCAGAGCGAGCTTTATTACGCCCGTGAACGCGCTTCTGCCAAGCTGGTCAAGATAGCTCGGATCCTCGGGAAGTGCGCCGAAAATCAGCTTGTATATAAATTCGGGCAGGAACACGAAAAGTCCGACGACGAGAAAGAGTGCGAGCACTACGCTTATCAGCATTACCCAGCCCATCTCGGAGTCCTTTTTCTTTTCCTTTTCGGCGGGCTTTTCTACGGGAGTTTCCGTTTTGTTTTCGGGCTCACTCTCTGCCTCTGCGGCGATTTCATCTTCGCTATTTTCTTCAGCAACTACGGGAGATTCTTCATTTATCTCCTCGGCAATTTCTTCCGCGTCCGCATCGGTCGTTTCCTCCTCGACCGGCGCCGTCTCGGTTTCCTTTGCGGCTCTGTACTCGGCAAGGAGCTCCTCGTAGGGGACACCCTCCTTTTTAGCTCTTTTCTTTAGTGCTTTGAGCTCTTTTTCCTCTTTTTCCTGGCGCTCAAGCTCTTCAAGGTCCATAGCGATCTCGGCAGATTCGGAAAGGCATTTATATCCCGAAACCAGAGATGAGATCATATTGAAGATTCCTCGTACGAAGGGAATCTTGGAGAGAACGGATACTTTGTTTGAATTTTTCCAGTCCTTCATAACGATTTCACCCTTGGGGTTGCGGATCGCCATAGCGGTCTTTTCGGGACCGCGCATCATAATACCCTCGATCAGCGCCTGACCGCCGATAGAGGTCTTTTTCATCTGACAACTTTTATCTGACATTTTTATCTCCGAATAGATATTTTAGTATATATACGAGTTTATCGTACATTTATTAACACACGGTGAATTTACTTATATTTTTGTGTAATTTTTAGTTATTTTCCTTGTTTTTCAGCGTTACGTCCGAGAGGGGATTGGCTCTCATTGCCTCTTCCATCTGGGTATTACTGATGTGAGTGTATATCTGCGTTGTGTTAAGCTGCTCGTGACCGAGAATGTCTTTGAGCACGCGTATATCGACCTGACCGCTCTGATACATCAGAGTTGCCGCCGTGTGACGGAGCTTATGTACCGAGAATTTACGGTATCCGAGTCCGGCGCGCTTCAGATATTTTTCTACCATCCATTGAACGGTCTTTATCGAGATCCGGTCTCCGAGACGGCTGATAAAAAGCGCGTTTTTATCGTGTATTTCCACTCTTGCACGGGTGGGGATGTAGTTTTTCAGCGCGCTTTGACACGCCTCGTTGAGATATACTATCCTGTTCTTGCTTCCTTTACCCGTGACCTTGAGCGAGCGCATATCGGGATCAATATCGGCAAATGATATTCCCACGAGCTCGGAAAGACGCATTCCGCAGTTGAGAAATAGGGTGACTATCGCAAAATCGCGCTCTCTGAATTTTGACTCGGTGTCGCTCTCTATTGCCGAAAGAAGGGACATACACTCGTCAACGGTGAGATATTTGGGAAGAGCACGCTTTACGCTCGGAGAGTCGATATCCTTTGCGGGATTATCACTGAGAAGGTGCTTGTTTACGGTGTAATATCTGAAAAAGCTGCGTATTGCCGAGAGCTTTCTCGCTGTTACGGACGACTTGTTCCCTCTGTATCTTGCGGCGTACATGAGAAAGCTCATTATAACGTCGGGCGTTATTTTTGACAGAAATTCGATATCAACGTCCGAAATATCGGTCTCGTCTATTTTTTCGGTGTCACTTTCGCGCACTCCGTTTTCGACGGCTTTTACGTATTTCAGAAAAAGAGCAAGATCTATTTCGTACTGCTCGACCGTCTTGGGCGAGCGGTTTTGTATCAGCTGCTTGTACGCCGAAAATTGAGTTATAACGTTCGGAAGCTTTTGCACGGCACGTTTTCTCCTTCCAAATGTGCGTATAATTATGTTAATTATAAATAATATTTACTGTATGGTGGTTTTTTGTTCACAATTATGTATTAAAATTATCACAGAGATTTATTTTGGGAGAATTTTATGGATCTTTACAAAAAGCAAGGTTATCAGGTCGTACGACTTGGACTTTATCAGTTTGGAATGACTCTTTTCGGACTCGTGGTTGCTATGGCTACCAGAGATCCCGATAATCTGCGCTCGCCTCTTTTCATCGGCTCGGGCATCTTTTCAGCGATCTTTTATCTTTATCTGATCTACTCGCTCGTATATGAGCTTGGTCAGAAGGACGGAATAAAGATCGAGGCGGGCAAATGCGAATACAGACCGCTTACCGGACTTTGGCTCGCTCTTGCCGCGAACGCGCTCAATATCCTGCTCGGAATACTCAGCTTTATCGGAAAGGTCGTGTTTGACGCAAAAGGCGCCGAGTGGGCGCTCCAGCTCTACGGAGTTGCAAACGCGATTGCAAAATTCATTCAGGGAATGTACGTTGCGATCCTCACGCTTATCGTGGATGAAAGCTACGCAAATCTGCTCACACCCATTCCGGGTATTATCGTGTGTACGCTTGCTTACGTCCTCGGAGTTAAGTACTGCAACGGCGTGAGAAAGCCGAAGCCGAAAGAGGACAAATACGCTCCCAAGGTATCAAGACCTGCTAAAAAAGACTGAAAATTCATTTGTATTTTTACACCCGCCACAGCATATATATGGTAAAAACATCTATGTCCTGGGCGGGTGATCGTGTATATGCAAAGCTTAAAGGGGAAGAAAAGGATATTTGGTCTGCGCGAGAGCTTTTCGTATCTTGCCTGCGCCGCGGTCTTTACCGTCTGCGCCATTTTAGTCGGCTTTTTTTCAAAAGAGCTTACGTATGATATTTTAACAGAAAACGCAATCAATGTCAATAGCGGTGTAGGTGAAAAGAGCGAAAGGGTGATCATTCTCGATCCCGGACATGGCGGACTTGATTCGGGTGCGGTGGGACTCAGCGGTACGCTTGAAAAGGAGCTTAACCTCGATATTGCGATGAAGGTTCGCGATATACTCGTTTTTAACGGATACACCGTTGTAATGACGCGTACTGACGACAGTATGTATTATGACGAAAATCTGTCTCTTTCAAAAAAGGTTCAGGATACCCGTCATCGGGTGGAAATGATGGGCGAATATGAAAACTGCATTTTCGTCAGCATACACCTCAACAAGTTCGTCAGCGAAAAATACAGCGGACTTCAGGTATATTATTCTCCTAACGTTTCGGAAAGCTTTGATATAGCAAAGGGCATACAGACCTATGCAAAGGACCTTCTTCAAAAGGACAACGACCGCAAGGTGAAAAAATCAAACGCAACGATATACGTGCTTGATAAAGCGACCGTACCCGCCGTTTTAGTTGAGTGCGGGTTTCTCTCAAACGTGGCGGAGGAAAAGAAGCTTTGCGACGAAAATTACCGAAAAGATATTGCAAGCGTTCTGTTTTTGGCGCTTGACGACTATATTTCGGGCGAAAAATATGAAAAATAAAAGAAAATACGACTTTATATAAAGAAAAGGACTTTTCAAAATGAAAGCAAAATCGTATTACGAATGTTCAAGCTGTGAATACAGAAGCGCAAAATGGATGGGAAGATGCCCGTCGTGCGGAGAGTGGAACACTCTTGAGGAGCACCTTGTCCAGAGTGCGCCTGCCGCGTCGCACAGAAGCGCGAGTGTGGTAACGGGAGAAAACAGAGCGGTGAAATTTGCCGATCTTGAGATTCCCGAATATATGAGATCGCTTACCGGAATGAGAGAGCTTGACAGAGTTCTCGGCGGCGGTATAGTGGACGGCTCTGCCGTACTTATCGCAGGTGAGCCGGGAATCGGAAAATCGACTCTGCTTATGCAGATATGCGGCGTGCTCGGAGAAAGCAAAAAGGTGCTTTACGTTTCGGGTGAGGAATCCTCCGGACAGCTAAAATACAGAGCAAAGCGACTCGGTGTTTCGGGCGATATGCTGTATATCATGACGGAAACGTCGCTTGACAGAATAATTGCCGAATGCGAAAGCATACAGCCCGATTTCGTGGTGGTTGACTCGATACAGACGATGTATTCGGAGGCGGTATCCGCGTCTGCGGGAAGTATAACGCAGGTGAAAGAGTGTGCGGCACGATTTATCTCACTTGCCAAAAACAAGTCTGTTGCCGTGCTTATGGTAGGACACGTAAACAAAGAGGGAAGCATCGCGGGCCCGAAGGTGCTTGAGCACATGGTGGATGCCGTGCTCTCGTTTGAGGGAGACCGTCAGCAGCTTTTCAGAGTTATAAGAGCATCCAAAAACCGTTACGGATCTACTAACGAGATCGGTGTTTTTGAGATGACGGGCGAGGGACTTCGCGAGGTCGAGAACCCCTCCGAGATGCTTCTTGCGGGACGTCCCCGCAATATTTCAGGCAACTGTGCGGTCTGCGTTATGGAGGGTAGCCGCCCTATGATAACCGAGATACAGGCGCTTACCACAAACAGCTTTCTCTCCTCTCCCAGAAGAACGTCAAACGGTATCGACTATAACAGAATGTACCTTATACTTGCGGTCCTTGAAAAGCGTCTCGGACTTCGCTTTTCCTCGTGCGACGCATATCTGAACGTTATCGGCGGACTTCGTCTGGACGAGCCCGCGGCAGATATGGCGATCGCTCTCTCCCTGCTTTCAAGCATAAAGGATATTCCCGTACCGGACGAGCTTATCGCCTTTGGCGAGATCGGTCTTGCCGGAGAATGCCGCTCGGTCTCCGCCCCCGAGGTGAGAATAAACGAGGCGGTTCGTCTCGGATTTACCAAGATCATTCTTCCGAAAAAGGATCTTGGCAGAGTTGACGTATCGAAAATACCGAGCGAGGTCGAGCTTATCGGTGTCGGCGGAATATTCGACGCTTTGAAGATCTTTCAGAAAAACGACGCAAAATAAATCACTAACGGGCGGTTACAGATATGAAATCCCTTTTCAAAAAAGCTGTTTCATTTTTTCTCATACTTATCTTTGCAGTCCTTCCGGCGATTTTCCCGTTCTTTTCAAATATCGAGCCGATAAAATCAAACGCGGCGAGTCAAACGTCTATCGACTCGGAGCTGCCTAAGGTGTATATCAACACCGATCTTGGACAGAATCCGGGAAGAGACGATAACGTAGAATACTTTAAGGGCAGTATGCGCGTTGAGCTTAACGATTACTATGCAGACTGTCAGAACGCCTATACGGGATCTGAAATGCTCGACTGCAAGATCCGCACCAGAGGCAATTCAACGAGAACCTTTGCAGGTGCCGTCGGAACGGGTAAATTTGCGTATCGCCTAAAGCTTGATAAAAAGGTCGATATGTTCGGTATGGGCGCATCTAAAAACTGGGTGCTGCTTTCCAACGTGTACGATCAGACGAATATGCGAAATATGGTGGGTCTTGAGCTCGGGCGTGCGCTCGGCGTAAAGACTGTCGAATCGACGTGGGTAGTACTTTATCTTAACGGAGAATACAGAGGGCTTTATCAGTTCTGTGAAAAGATAGATACCTCGGAAAACAGCATCGACATAACCGACTGGGACTCGATAATAAAGGAGATCGCCTTCGCCATAGGAAACAAAGAGGGCATGGACGAAAAGACGGTCGATAAGATGCGTGACCGTATGGAGGAAGATCTTTCTTGGGTAACTACGGGCACCTTTGAGGGATATAAAATATCCGACTTTTATAAGAAAAAGCTCGATATAACGAGCGGATACATTATAGAACACGATTCGTTTGATAATCCGCACGACGACAGACCGTATCTGTTTGAATCGCAAACGACCCCTATGGGAATGAAGCTGAAGATCGATATTCCCGAAAAAACGCACACGAACAGTGAAATGAACGAGTACGTCAAAGAGCTCATTCTCGACTTTGAGGAGGCAATATCGTCTCCGAACTTTCGCACGAAAGACGGACGCCATTACAGCGAGCTTTGCGATATTGAAAGTCTCGTCGATTTCTGGCTCGTGAGAAACGTCCTTATGACGGGCGAGCTCGGTATAAGAAGTATGTTCTATTATATCGAGGATGGAAAGATCTATATAGGTCCGCTTTGGGATTTCGACTGCGGAGCGGGCAACTCGATAACCGTAACCACCTCACACGAGGGATGGGTAGGAAACAAGGACGACCGCAACTATTGGTATAAAGCGCTGTACAAGGATAATTATTTTATCGGTCTCCTGCAGGAGCGCTTTGCCGAAATAAAGCCGACTCTCGATTCAATAATCGATTCTATTGAGATATACAAGGATTACATCGAGGAAGAAGCCGAGCGCGACTACGAAAAATACGGCCCGAGATATTTTAACAACGTCAACAAAAAATCGGGCAGCTTCACATCCGAATATGCATTTTATCTTCAGTGGCAGAAAAATCGCATCAAGTGGATGGAGGAAAATCTCTTTGACGGTTTCCCCGATATTTTCCCGAACGAGGACGTGCGGCCGTCTGTCTCCAATAAGATAAACACTACTATGTACCACGCAGACGGCAGTATGCTTGCAAAGGATAACCTCACGCAGCACGGCAAGGTTGGAGACTTCCTTTACGATCTGTCAAAGGGCGGAGATATCTCCTTCAAAATGACGACAGAGCATACCACGAGCGAGAATTTTCAGCTTTTCGTAAACGGTCTGTACTATAAGACCTTCCCGCTTGTTGCCGGAGAGGAGACCTCGGGCGTAATAGAGGCGTCAGCGCTGAATCTCAAGCCGGGGGCACGAAACGTTATTCATATCGTGGTTTACAGTATATACGATAAAGCGTACAGGCGTATCGGCTATACGCTCGTCGTTTCGGAAAACGGCGAGGCAAAGAGTGACGAGGCGACAGTGCAGCTCGGAAGCGAGCTTATAAAGGTTAAAAAGGGCAGCACCTTCACTCTGCCGAAATACAACTATGCAAGAGACGGATTTGTCTTTAACGGCTGGACGGACGGCACGCGCGTTTACGGTGAGGAGGAAAAGCTCACGGTAAACGAGGATATATATCTTTACGAAAGCTGGACGCATACCGACGGCAGAGCGGTCCTCTATGCAGAAAATACCGATATTTATTTCGGAGACGAGCTTGTTCCCACGACGAAGGTGTCTTATCTGAAGGAAAAGACGCCGGATCCGAAACCGGAACCCGAACCCGAGCCCGAGCCCGAACCGGAGCCCGAACCCGAACCCGAACCCGAACCCGAGCCCGAACCCGAGCCCGAACCCGAACCCGAGCCCGAACCCGAGCCCGAACCCGAGCCCGAACCCGAACCCGAGC
>SVSI01000002.1 GCA_015064385.1 Oscillospiraceae bacterium
CGTCAATTCTTGCTGCACCATGTTTGAAACTATCTCTCGTAATCAGCACATCTACGCCTAAATCTCTGCAACGGAGATGGGTTTTAGTAGGTGTGTTTTTTGGATGCTTTACGCTCGCTGCAATATCACGCATATCCTTACCAAACAGAATTGTATCCTTTTGATATTTGCTTATTTCGGCTTCGGGCAGTTTCGGAAGCGTTTTAACTTCCATATCGTCTTTACTTGTGAGAGTTTCATAAGAGTATCGGTCAGAGTCATTGCTATGGGATACACGGGCAGAAAGCACAACATCTTCCCCAAACTCCTTATCAAGGCGGTCATACACCTCTTGAGGGAACTTGTAGTTCTGCTTTTTGTCCACCTCTGCCTTGAGGAGTTCAGCCATAAAGCCATCGTCAAGGCTGGGAGTAATCTCACCCTGCGGAAGGATGTTTCCTTCATGGTCGAACATCTTGAAGTCAACGAGGAGCTTGTGGTAGCCTTCACGATAGGTAAAGTCATATGATCCGTACTCGTCCGTATACACACCGTCTGCCTTGTACTCCTTGTTTAAGAACTCGGAGTAACGAGGTATTTTTTTCTGTGCTTTGCATACCTTGAGGAAGGCATCAACGAATTCTACCTTGTTGGTAGGATGGTACTTGTTGATTACCTCGGTGTAGATATTGACATTGTGCTTGGAAGCCTTATCCGTGTCAATATCCTTTTCGTGCTGAGACTCCTTGTAGTTCACCCACTCCGCAAGACCGAGAGCCTTGCAGATATCCTTCGACTTATTGGTGTGGAATGGGATGATGTAATCCACGAATTCATCAAGCATGGCAATCCCGATCTGCGTGGGATTGATGCCTATGAGGATATTACCTACGTTAGGATTGTCTCGCTCGTTGATAAAGTTCTCATCGTTAATGTCGATACCCTCGGTGGTGTCATAATCAAGCACTTGCTTGCCATTCACCGTCTTCAAACCCGTCTGCCCCTTGGGAATGAGGGAGCGGTTGAGCTTGATACCCGTGTCACGGACAAGTCTTGCAAAGGAAGGAATCTTGGTGTATCCCTGAATCTTTACACCCTTTGCCGAGCAGTCGAGGATGACCTGCACCAAGTCGAGCAGATGCATTACCTCAAAGTCGGAGAAGGAGAAGATGCGGAGACCTCCGTTGTTATTGACAGACTTGACCTTTGCATCCGACCATCCAAGAATCTGTCTGTTGTACTCGGCTCTGCCTTCGATGAGTCTTCCTGCCTGCTGACCTCTTGAGTTGTTGTATCGGTTGAATCCCATCGCAATGGTGGGATGATTCTTTTCAAGGAGCTTGAAGCCTTCGTAGGTGGTAAGGTCATACTGAGTCGGTATGTACTTGTCGGTGGCAAGTATAGCCGATCCCTGCTTGAGTCCGTACTGCTTGGCAAGTGCCTTGGTAACAGTAAGAGTGACCTTATTGCCCGATGCGTTGGTCTTCTGCAACGGCTTGCCCGTCTCTACGGCTTCCTTCCACATACCGATGTAGGTGTCGGCAATCTCTCCGAGAAGCTGTCTTCTGTCCTCTACGAAACAAGCACCGCAAGCTACTGTGATGCCCTGATCCTTGAGGATGCTTCGCATAGCAGCCACATCGCTTGCCGTGAAGAGTTTGTCGGGGTACTTCTTCTGAAGCATATCGAACATCGAAGTGAATTCCGTTCTCTTCGGGCAAAGGTTGGAAAGGTCAACTGTACCCTGCGGATAGTCGGAGTTCTTTTTTATTGCCTCGTATCTGTCATCCGCCTCAAAGTCGAGGAATTCGGGATTATTCATAACGATATTGGCTATCGCAATTTCGGAGTTGACCCACTTTCTTGCATCCTCGATGCTTCTGCCTGTTCCTTTTGCTACGAGTTGAGCAATGGCTTCGGTGTTGAAGTTATTCTTGCCAACTGTGACAAGGTCGATAACATTTCCGAGAGCATCCTTTCGCCCGGTGGAGTAGCGCAGAGAATAAACGGATTGAGTCTCCTCGTCAAATCCTATGCCACTTTCAGCAAGGGTCTGTTGCTCTGTGAGGGATATGGTGCGGAAGTTCTCACTCGCTTCGACAATACCTTCGGCGAAGAGTGTCTCAAACTGCTCGATAACATCCTTCATCTCGGACACCATCCGTCCCTCCACAGTGTCAGGATTGATACCGCTGTATGCGTTGATGGTCTTTTTGAGAAGGTCTACAAGGTCAGAGAAGAATTCCTTTATCTTGTTCCAAAGTCCCTCGTCTCTGCGTTTGATTTCGGCAAGCGACTCCATAACATTTCCCGATGTGAGCATCGTCTCCATAGAGTCGGCTACGAACTCCTCAAAGGCAAGGTCATAGGTGACGTTCTTTCTGCCGTTTGCCTCCATAATCTCCATCTGTTTTCTGACGAGTTCGTCTACCGGCTTACCCTTCTTGCCGTACTGCTCTACGAGGAAGTCGGCAAGCACCTTAAACTTGGCAGGAGACCAAGCCTTAATGAAGTGGGTAAGCTCGTGGGCAACGGTGAAGAGCATCGTTCCGTTTCCGAGGTCGCCTGCATTGAGGTCGATGTGGATTGCTCCCGTTTTTTTGTCATACCAACCATTGGGAGCTTTATGTTCCTTGCCGTCTGCGGTCTTGAATACTCTCTCGCCATTTTTATTTGTGTAAGAAGCATATACATAGAAGTCAATGCCGAACGCCTTGGATAACATCTCCATCGTCTTGAGACCGACCTTCTGTTGCTCCTTGAGGTTCTCCTCGTTAATGCTTTCGGCATCCCCTTCAAAGTGGACATTACCCTTGCCCTTAGTGGTCATTGCATTTTTTGCATTACCCACCGAGCCTTTCTCGGTAATCGTCGCCTGCTTTGCCTTCACTTCAGCCTCAGCAGCATTTCTTCCGTGGTGGAAAGCGACCTGTCTCTGATCTATGGTAAGGTCAAGATTCTCAAGACCTCTCGCATAGTTTATTTTTCCGTACTGATACGCAAGAGGAATGTCGGCAAAATAGGTCTGAGCCGATACGCCGTCAGTCGCCTTGAAATTCTTGATAAGAGCCGTTGCGGTCTGAGGAGTAATGTCACCCATACGAGTTACCATTTCGTACAGAAGAGACTCGTCGTAGTTGGAAAATGCTACGTCGGTTGCATCTACTACCTCTCCATTTTCAAGACGAAGCGTAACCTCTCCATTCTCAACAGACTCAACACCGCTTATTGCAACGTCTTCGCCCGTTGAGATACGCTTCAGCTTGCCATCGTCAGCGACCTCATATTTGCCCTGTATTGCATTTTCTTCCGTGGTGGCACTCTCACTTGCCTCAAGAGTTTTCGCTCCGTCCGCAACAGCATTTGTTGTGTCCGTAGCGACTGTAGTCGATTCACCCTTTTTACCCTTGCTCAAATCCGATGCAAGCTCATTAAATCCCTTCGTTCTCTGATTGACAGTAGAGTTCGGATTGATTATAACGTCTCGGATCGTACGAGCTATGATGGGATTCGCCTCAAGTGCCATACGCTGTATCGGATTGAGTTCTGCACCTTCGACTACAGCCTCAAGTGCCGATGCGATGGAGTTGGCGTGTTCGGTGGCAATACCTTTTCTCTCAAGAGACTTTACAATTTCAGAAGTATTCTGTGTAGTAAGCGTTGCGTTTACTCCATAGCAACGACTCTGTTGACCACGTCTACAGTGAGCTTACAAGTAGCATCGAGAGCCTCACGGGAGTCAACAGCAGTTCCGTCTGCCTTAGGGCAGTAGAATACGTTCGTACCGCTCTGCATGATGTTACGGGTGATGGTATCGAGGGTAAGACCTGCCTGTCTTCCAAGAATCTTGGTAGCCTCAACGATGGTGTTGTCGATAGAGGTGAGTTCAAGAACGTCGGACTGTACGATGTAGTCGCCGTACTGAGCAACCTCAGCCTCGATAGCAGTTACGGAGAGCTTCTTGCCGTCAGGAGTTACGCCCTCAGTGATGGGAGTAAGAGCCTTAGGAAGCGAAGCGAACTTACGGAACTCGATCTTCTTACCGCCATTCTTGGGAATGGGTCTCTTCTGAGCGAACTGATCGTGTACGAGGTTTGCCTGTGCCTCGTCGATAAGGGTCATATCGTAGAAGGTCTTGTTTTCTACGGAGAGACCGCTATCGAGAGTTACGTTGGTGTTGAGTTCAGCAAAAAGCTGAAGGTTGATGTTGATAAGGTTTTTGATGGTGTTCATAATAATCTCCTTTTTGTAAATAATACTTTCGGGAGATCAAATCAGTTTGGTTTATGAGAACGTGATTTTTTCTCCCCTTGCGACCCTACGCATTATTTCCGCACGGTCTGCTTTGGTGAGCTGTGACACATCGCTCTTGGTTACTGTTGCGCCCTGAGAGGAATTTCCGTTCTCGGCAGGTCTTGCTCCGCCTGCAATAATGTTATTGACATTCTTTTCCGTTACCGTCTTTGCCGTATACTGCATAGCGGCAGGAATAATCTCGTCCTTGTGGATTACTGCATAGGCTGTAGCAACATCTACGCCTGAGTTGAGGAGACGAAGGAACTGCGGATTTTTCGCCTCTGTATTGAGATCGAGCGAAGGATATGTGAGCTGTGCCTGTTTAGCCTGCTCCATCCAACGAGAATAGTCCTGAGCCGCCTTTTCTCTGCGACTCTGCTCGTTCATCTGTCTCTTGAGGTCTGCGTTCTCTCTCTCCATTTTGCGGATTTCCTTGAGCTGCTGAACCGTTATGCCTTTTTCGAGTGCTTCCTGCTCGTAGTAGGAGTCATCTTCTTCGATAGCTCTGACGAGAGCTTCCGAGTCGGATGCATCGACACCATACTTCTTCGCAAGCATCTCAAGCGTGGGAGTCAGTGCGTTGTACTTGTCAACGACTTCCTTTGAACCCTTGAGTCTCTTCTGAACTGTGTCCTGTACACGAGCATCATAGAGGTCTTTATATTCCCCTTTGATGAGCTTTTCAAATTCGGCATTTCGGTCAGGTTGTGCTACCGACTCTGCGGTCTGCACGTTTGTCACCTCGGCGGCAGGTGTGTTATCCTCGGACTGAACGCCGTACTTTACGTCAGCGAGAGGATTTTTTGCGCCCTTTGTTGAGTTCGACACGGCGACTGTCGATGTTACGCCCGTTGCTCCCCCTGCTCCTGTGCCACCGTCTCCGCCTCCTGCACCTTCTGCAAAAAGCTGAAGATTAAGAAGCATAGGGAAAAAGATTTTGTTTTCCATATAGGATTCCTTTCTGCTCTTAAGTGAGCGACTCTGTTGTATATTGATAAGGACTTATGCCCTAATCAAACATTTTGAGACCCACGAAATCGGGATAGTTGAAAGCGAGTAGTGAATATCCTACCTGCGCTACGAAATAGGTGTGCATCGCTTCGGCATAGATGTCATCGTCCTTTGCAACACACGATATGACCGCATCACCACTATCGAGTTTTACAGTCGGAGTCTCGGCGAAGTCTCCGTGGTTATCCATCGCCTTGACTATCTGTGCCACTGTGTAAGCGAGAATCGAAGCAGAGGCACATATAATGTCTTCGCCCGGTACTGCTTGCCCTGCGTGACCTTTGACTGACAGAGAGAGTTTTCTGCCCTCTCTGTCAGCTTCAAATACAACATTTATCATCTGTCCGCACCTCCCTAAGTAGGATCGGTGGACTCAGCCACTCTCTGTCTTGCCTTTTTGGTATTGGATGCTTCTTTGGTCTCACTGCCTCCGAGAGCCTCGGTCTCTTCTACTTTCTGAGCAGGCGACTGTCCCGAAGAGCCGTCAATAGGAGCGACGGGTGCGCCACCACTGAACTGAGCCATTAACTGCTCGGCTATATTAGACCCTCTCGTCTGATCCACCATCTGAGCAAGCATTACCATCTGCTGTTGCATCTGCATGCTTCTCGGCAAGCTTCCGATAACTGATGCCGCCTGCGATGTACTCTTGCTTTATTTTCTTCCAATCCACGAAAGCCTCCCTCCTGTGCTTCTTTATGACCCCATCATAACACCCGACCCCTCGAATATTAAATCCACCCCCCTCTGAAAAAATTTATATAAAAAATATATAGAGGAGACTCACGTCCCCTCTATCTGATTTATAAGGTCTGTTACTTTGTGGAGCGGTACAGTCAGCATAGTGTCTCCGTCGCTGAGTGAGAAGGTACGCTCGTATCGGTCTATGTAGAGATTGATTATGCCGTACCAAGTCTCCTTGTCAAAGCCTCCCCTTGCTCCTTTCAGTTCGACCTTGACGAATCTGCCTGCACCTGCGAGTCTCTCGTCACGCTTTATTTTCAACGCTCTCTACCTCCTTTACTACTACTCTGATAAAGTCCTCTCCGTGGAAGTAATGCTCTATGCCTTTGACGTGCTTCCGGGAGTCATCCTCTATGATAACGCCCTTCAGAGCATCCTCGATCATCTTAGCCATACAAGAATGGTTTGAAAGGTCGAGATTGTCATTCCAATAGAAGGTGATCACCACGGGAGAACTCAGCACAGTCCGCTTCGGAAGTTGCCGTCTCAGTTCGGATCGGACTATATAGTGCCAATACTCAGCATCCTTCTTTCGCTCAGACCAATGCTTACCGCTATAGTACGAATTGAATCCGTACCGCTTGTTCCACTCGGTTCTGCCTGCTTTGGTTTTGGGATAAGGGATGGTAAAGGTAACTCTCACTTGCCATCCCCCTCCTCATCGTATTTGGAATAGAGCATATGGCATAGCAGACACTTTTCGTAATCCTCGCTGCATATCTCCTCCCGGTATTTCCTTTTTTCTTTGGAGTCTTCAAAAGCAAGATGAATGGATGTCTTGTCTTTAACTCCCTCGCAACATATCTTGCCCTGTTCCTCCGAATGGTAGAACGGGCATTTTGCGTACTTGCTTTCGTATCGTTTCATATGTACCCCTCCTTTAAGGCACTTGTTATCGACCTGTGCTACCAAATCCGCCGCCCCCACGCTCAGTGGAATCAAGCGAATCGGTCTCGGTCAGTTTGGAGCAGTCCGCTATCGGAATGATAACAAGCTGAGTGATCTTGTCGCCCTCTTCAAACCAAACGTCCTTGCTCGTATGGTTGAAGAGCTTGACTACGATGCTTCCCGTGAATCCGCTATCTATGACTCCTTCCGATGTGAGACCGAGCTTTACGTTCAGACCGCTTTTAGACTTGAGGAAACCGACATGGCCTTTCGGAATCTCTATGTGTACTCCCGTATCGTGTGTACCCGATCCGACTTCGTTGCCCCTTGTTCCGAATACACAGAAGCCTCTTCGTGCGTATATGTCGAAGCCTGCATCGGCATCGTGTGCTTTGGTAGGGAGCTTTGCTCCCTCATCAAGTTTTACTCTTATGTTCATGCGTTATTTCCTTTCTGAATCGCTTGCGAAATATAGTCATAGATGGTTTTTTCGGGTATCGTCTTGGCTTCTATAATATCGAATATCTGAGTGCCAATTACCAATATTGTGGCTATGGATAATACGATAGCGACAATATATACGATCGTTATTGCAACATCTTCTCCGCTCCACAAATCCGACCAATCCTTATCCCCTTGAAGCCTGCGGTGTATGACAGAAGCAATAAGCCACATCAAGCCGCACACAAACAGCATGATAACCATCCAACCTACTGAAGTCCAAATCTCATACTGAATAAGTCTGCCTGCAAGTTCTTGGAGATAGGGCAGTGCGTTCTCTGCTGTCCAATCTATTGCTATGCCAAATTTCATAGCAAGGTTGTCTAATACTTTTATAATTCCGTCGCTTATGTTCATTTCTTAATTCCTTTCTATCCGTTCACTAACCCGTTTTCTCGACGACTCAATAATTTGACGTTCGAGATCGGATGTGGACTGTTTGTTTTTAGTTTTGTCGGGTGCTTTCTTTCTGTCCGCCATAGCCATATCAAGTATCGCTTGGTAGTGTGTTTTTTTGGTATATTTCTTGCCTTTAAGGATACAGTCCGCTACTACACTCACATAGTGGTCAAATTCCTCGATAGAGAGCTTGTCGAGAAGGTCGCTCATCTGTTCGTCGCTGAGGAACACCACACCTTTTCCGAGATCACCACCGAGATACCGCCTTTTAGAAGCATCCTTTTGCTCCTCGCACACGCTAAGAGAGAGTGAATGATATTCTTTTTCTTGGTCTTCCTCTTTATCTTCTTCTATATCGTTACATAGCGTTACTGTAGCGTTACTTGTAGCGTTACCTTGAGAAAGCAACTTTTTTTCACGGCATTTTGCCACTCTTTTCCTTGTCTGCTCTCTGATCTCAGCGAGCTTGTCCGTACTCTGATACTTTTCCCACGATGAGAGGTGCAGAATATCGTCAACGATCTCTATCATTCCGAAATGCTGAAAGGTATTCAATGCGAGTCGGACCGTGTTAAGAGGTCGCCTCAGCTCGTTTGCAAGCATCTCGTCTGTGTACGGGATTTCTGGAGTAAGATATATCGCACCGCCGTCGTTTATGTTCCCTGCGAGGAGAAGCAGTTTGAGCCAAATAACGAGGATCGCATCGCCTTCGGGCATTACCTCTATCTGCTTAATTTTTCTGTTGTTACTGAACATCTCTGTGGATACCTTTATCCACTTTACCTCCGCCATCCTACATTCTCCTTCCTACAAGTTCATCAAGGGATACGTTAAGAGCATCAGCGAGTGCGATAAGAGGCTTCATTCTCGGATACGAAACGTCACGCTCCCATTGAACTATGGTCATAAGGTGCAGACCTAACTTTCTCGCAAGTCTCTGTCTTGAATAGCCTCGCTCTTCCCGGACTTTGCGGATCGATTCGCCTATGGTCATTTCGGATCGCTCCCTTCCGTCATTTCTTTTACGAGGTTGTCGATTTCAATAATAGCCACCGCTTCGGTATAATGCTCTCTGCCGTAGCCGAAAGATACATCACACTCAAATGCAGATTGCTTCAACCTCTCCGCAAACTCTTTGATTGCTTTTTCTTTTGTGACTCGGTATGCAAAATTAACTTCTGCCACCTTTGATGCTTTTAATGCCTTGATCTCTGCCCTCTGTCGGTTGATGAGGTCGAGTGCTTCCATTGCCATAAGCTGTGTGCAATCGTTGATTGGTTTGAAAAGAGGACACTCATCACCGATGCACTCATTTTCGTGCCAACAACACTCCAACGCCTTTATAATCTCGTTATCTGTCATTTCGCTCCGCCTCCTTCGTCAAACTGTAATGCTATTTGATTTATATCGTTTTTCATTCTTGGTTCGTACTTTTTCCCCGTTTCGACATCTCCGAGTTCCGACTCTACGAAATCCTCGCAACTCGTAGGCTTATCAACACGCTTTAATACCTTGTTGTGGCAAGTGCAATAATACCAATCGCCAAGTATGCAATATGAACAATATCGGCAATATTTCATTCCGCACCGCCTTTCATTTTCGCTCCGCAAGTGGGGCAATAGTTGCTTGCCACTCCAAATTCCGCTCCATCAAGCAAAGCATCTGCTTTGCAGAGTGAGCAGTAGGGACTTACATGTTCGTGCTTGATGTATGGTATTTCGACAAACTCTTGTTTCTGGTTGTCCCATGCAGATACCAGCCACTTGCCCTCGATCTGCTTGCGGTAGCCGTTGTTGTGGAGAAAACGTGTAAGGCAAGACACACAAGATGATGACCCACAGCAATTTTCTACAAGATCGGGACAATGTTGTGCGAGGTCGTTTGCCATTTCCACTATCTGCTTTTCTCGTTCTGTCATTCCGCTTCACCGCCTTTCTTCTCGTAATCTATTCCCATAAACATCGGCACGAGGTAAAACCACAATACGCCTACCTTGCCGAAGTGAATAGCCGCCACCGTTATGCAAATAAAAGCCACGGCACGAAGAATACTATTGAATAGATAAACTGTATTAAAACTCATCATCTTTGAATCGAATGATTTCATATATTTTATCCTTTCGTCGGTCGGTAATCCTCAAATCTCGGACACGACCTCTGTATCTTGATGTTGTTGCACCATCTCTGAAGGTGTTTGATTTCCTTCGGTGCGTTTGGTTTATCATAGACCATCACATACGGATCGTATCCGAGGTCTCGCAGAGTGTATATCCTATGCAGATTTTCTTCCATCGTGCTTCCAAAATTCGTTAGGCAATAGACCGTCCCGTACCTTCCGTGAGGCTTGTGCTTTGCAAGTGCCTTGTATCGCTCAAAATACGGTCTCAAATCGTCTTTTGCATTATCCCAAGCAAAATGTATCTCCTTGACCTTAATTTGATTTATAAGGTCGATATTTCGCTCGTTGGTAAGCCTGATGTCGAGTCCCTGTGTGAAGTCCACATAAGCCTTGCTGTTTATGAGTTGCTGAAGCAGGTCGGGATGTTCACGGCAAGCAAGTATATTCGGATCGAGTAGCTTGATGTTTTTCTGTCTGTGCCAAAATTCTTTAAGATCAGCCACTTTATATGACTTCCGCCCTTCCTTGCAAGCGACGATGCAGAATTCACATCCCCTCGGACACCCTCTCGTAAGAAATCCGTATGCTGTGTTCTTTGTCAGTTCGGGATAGAGACTGTAATCGGGATATATATGCTCTACCTCGTCGGGAAGCTTATTGTCGAGTCCGTATCCGGTGCCGCCTTTTATAATCTTGTCGGCAAGAGGTATATAATCGATATCTGCCGAGTATGTCTCGTCAAACACCTTGCTTTGATATACGATATCGTAAGGCATTATCGGGAGACACCATTCAACGGTGTCTCCTTTTGCCTTGTGCCATGCGGATATCTTCATCAGAGCGAGATTCGGAAAGCCGTGTGAGTCAACGTCTATTAGTCCGATTCTCATCAGCCTATCCTCGCTTTCGTAACTGCTATATCGTTTCTCATATACGCCATCCTTCCTCTCTCACCTGAAAAGCATCTCCAAGCTGAATAGTGTTCGGGAAGTTGTGCTGAGTAGTCTTGATAGCATATGGATCAATCTCGGTGGCGTAGTATCTGACCACGTTGCATCCCATCTCCTCAAGAGCGATCTGACCGCAAGACATTCCGTCGTACATCGAGAGGACTTCTATCTCTTCGTTCAGAATATTTGGAATATATGAAAGCTGATGCTTTATAACTTCCACCGTCCATCCGTTTCCGAGCAGCGATATTGCCACTTCTTTTGGTACGCAATTAGTGTAACCGGCCGGGACTGTTTGTAATTTTTCCGCACCGCTTGCATTAAGTGAGTATACTTTACCGTTGAATAAATACAGTCCGGTTTTCCCCCCACCGCCTCCTGCTTGGGATTTCAGCGTTACAGATTTACCTTTGATATCATAGACTCTAACTGCTTGTCCGTTACTTTTCCCTGTACACCCGACTTGCCAACAACCATCAAAGTGTTCGGTTAGGTCTTCTTTCATCCGTATTAGTTCTCCACCGTTATACGGATAAAAGTCATCAGGAGTTAGAATATCATCAAGATAGATTTTTCTGTCTTGTGGCTGAGGACAGTCCCAATTATGAACGTAGAATCGCTCTCTGTTTTGAGCCGATACCAATGCGGAATTTATGTACTGAAGAGAATAGCCGAGAGACCTACAGATTTCCTCTTTAATAGGCTGAGCTGCGGACTTGTTATTCTCGTAGAGGAAATAATCAGGCTTGTACTTATCAAGGGCAATCTTGTAGTTAAGGAACAATTCCCATCCGAGACCGCTGTTGGGCTGTGTCTCTCTGCCGTTCTTCTGTGCGATACTCCAATGTGTGCATGGAGAACCGCCTAATAGTATTTTTATCATCCCCACACCTCATCAAAACGGCAAATCATCATCCTGCTCGACAAGCTCAAACGAAGCCTGACCGCCCTGATTCGGCTTGTACGCATCGGGAATATATGTCGGTGCGGAGTTGGTAGGTACTGATGCGTTCGTGCCGACAGAAGCCGAATTTTCGCCTCTCGGCTCGCATATCTCGGCAGAGTCCGCAACGACCTCGTATGCGACTCGGTTGTTGCCGTTCTTGTCCTCATATTTGCGAGTTGTCAGCTTGCCCGATACGGCTATCTTCGTACCCTTGCGAGCGTATCGTGAGAGATACTCCGCAGGCTGATTCCATACGACAACGGGGATGAAGTCGGTTACGTCCTTTGTGAACGGTCTGTTGACGGCGAGATTAAACTGCACCACCGACTTGCCCGAATTGGTCTGTTTGAGTTCTACATCGTTGCAGATGTTTCCGATAAGATTGATTGAGTTCATATTATTTCTCCTTTATTTTTACAGTTTTGCTTTAAATTCTTTTTTAGTGCCGTTGAGATAGATAATGGGCGTTTCCATACTTGAAGGCTTGAACGCACCTGCTTCACCATATCCACCGTATTTCAAGTTAGCCGCCGTGTTGACAAACAGCTTGTCCACCTGAGCAACGGAGCTATTCGAAATATCTACTCGGTGAAATCCCTGTTTCATAATCATCGGAAGGTGGGTATGTCCGTGAAGGTATATATCGCAGTCAACGATAGATGCAAGGTCTGCAAGTCTGATCGCTTTAGCACCCTCTTTTCGACCTCCTCCGCTTCCGTGCAGGGCATATATGGTGTAGCAAATCTTTCGTCCGTGGATGTGACTGCTACCCTTTCCGAGTCGGATAAACAGTACAGCCGATGTCGGAGTGTACTTATCGGACAGACCGAGTTGAGCAGCCAATAGGTAAGACAGGTTGATACCTTCTTTTTTGTAGGTTCTGTTCTCGTGGTTTCCGTGCGTGATGCAGAGGATTTTATCCTTGATAGGCTCGAATAGTTCCACCGCCTTCTGAAGCTGTTCCATCGGATTAAACTCCTGCGTGTAGGTGTCTCCTATGCTTGTCTTTGTGGCGTTATCCAAGATGTCGCCGTTAAGTATGCAGTAAGCGTTCGGAGTGTCTCTAACGTATTCAATACGCTCGATAAGTCTTTTTATGTCGCAGTATTCGTCACCTAAATGCTCGTCTGCGAAAACGTGTAACTCAATCGACTTGAGTTCGGCTGATAGGTCGATTTTTATAACTTTCATTTAGCCTCCTTGAGCCTGTACACCGTGTAATGTATCGGCTCTCCGTATCTGTTTTTGTCTTTCTTGGTTTCGCTCGATATCGCATAACCTTTTCGCTTGAGATCGTTCACCCTCGATGCGAGTCGAAGGATGCCGTACTCTGTGATAGCTTCAAGTGACGTGATGCTTCCAAAGTCGGTGAGATGGCGAAGAATACGTTCGCACTGTGTTGTTTTCATATCTGTTCCTCCTTAATCAAATTCAAGTTCATCAGCCGAGATGACTCTCGTCAGCTTCTTGGTCGCTCGGCAGTAGTCGCACTTACCGCAACGCTCCGCTTCGATCTCGCCACGTTTGATGGCGGCGATGACGGGTATCTCGTTTCGGATTTCCTGCATCGCATTGTCGATCCAAATCTGCGGTACTTTGATTACCTCAAAGTCGGGATTTTCCTCTTTGGTTACGGCGGCTATGTAGAACGGCAATTTTTCGCCCTCTACGGCTTGATATATCGCACCCTGATAGTCATACCCCCAATATGTTATAAACGACTCACGCACGCCTTTTTCTTCGTTGTAAATCGGTTTGAAATCTCTTATCACCTTCAAGTCAACGATAGCCTTGCCTTTGTGGTACGAGTCTATCTTGATCTTGAACGGTACGCCCTCGATGAGTCCCGTCTTGATGACCTGCTTCCGTCCGCTCATATATTTCATGAACAGCTCGTCCCGACTGATCCGCTCGATGATCTTCTCGGCGTGGACGTATTCGGCTTTGAGCGTTCCGTCCTTTTTGAATATCTGCGGATGCTGTACCTTGAATTCGTCAAGAGTACCCTCAAACCAAGAGTCAACGTACGATCCGACAAGGAGAGCAACCGAGTCGCCCTCGTCCCACTCGCCGTTGAGGATCGCCATCGCTTTTGCCGGGCATTTCAAAAACTGCTTGAATTGACTCGATCCGCAGTATTTGCGGTTGTTGTTTTGAGAAAAATAGTTATATCTGTTAACGCCCATTAGTCGTCACCGCCTTTCAAACACGGAAGGTCGGGAAGAGGAAACCAATGAGTTACTCCCTCGCTCCAAGCCCAACCGCCCTCAACAGTTTTGTCAACATCAACATACAATTCCACCTCGCCGTTTATGTGCCTGTGTCCCAATACAGCAACAGGTGCTGACACGGGTACTACTACCGTTTTCTTTTGGCTTTTGAAATTCACTTCTTTCATAGTGGTATCCGGCATCCTATCCTTAACACTTATCCACTCACAAACGGGCAGTTTGCTTATCGGTACGATGTCTCCACTTTCCTTGACCAAATATCTTTCGACTTCGACTTTAGGCGGAACATCGACTGTGGGAGCTTTTTTTATTTCTTCGTAAACAGCTTTTGCATTTATGCTGTAGCTTTTTTTATCTACATTATCGAAAGGAAAAATCTTTTTGATTAAAGCATCTGCATCAATATATCGTGCCACTTACAGCACCCCCTCATCGCTTCCTGCGGATGCCTCTGCCGCCTTGCTTGCACAAGCCGAACAGAGCATTCTGCCGTACTTGGAAAGTGTATGTTTCGCTACCACCTCGGCACTGCTCTTTCCGAATCCTTCTATCTTTGCATCGCAGTCGGCACAGATAAGCTCTTTCTCAACCGGAAGGAACGATCTGATGCGGAGCGCATCGACTACCTCTCCGAACGCCTTGACCGACTCAACATAAATCTGAATCTTTCTGCCCACCCACTTTTCGATATAAGGTGTTTTGAACAGCTTCGTGATGGTCTTGGAGTTGGTCGCATTGAGTATCATCGGCTTGACATTCTCGGCAAATCTCATTACCGAGCAGACTTCCTTCTTGCCGTCCGTACCCGTTACTGTCTCGTTAGATACCGATTTGATAGTCAGTATCAGTTCCTGACCCGGTTCAAGTGCATAAGCTCCGAGGTAATCAGGGTTCGTAAGTTTCTTCCAATGTGTTAAGGTCTCGTTCATTTTCTTTTCTCCTTTATTACTGTTTTTCTGAGGTCATAGTAACCATCGTTAAGTTTTTCGAGTATCTTCTTGAGTGCGTAGGATGCTGCCTGTGCAACACCAACGGCACCGTCGTGGAATATGTGTCCGTGTCCTCTGCAAATGAGGCTTGTCTTATCTCCCTTGTCCTCGTAGAATCGAGCCGATACGAGATTTTCAAGTATCTCAAATTCAAAGTGATATGTAGTCTCAGGCTCTATTACTTCGGGGATCAGATTGTCTCCGTCGCACATAAAGCGTTCAGGTGAACTGAAGCCGTCAAGCTTTATTCGGTACACATATTCCTGCTGAAGTTCGCTGAAGAATCGGTCGACAACCTCTCCCTTCATTCCGCTGTCCTTGACCTGAATGCGGTCGCCAATTTTAAATTCCATAGTGTTTTTCTCCTTTTAATAATCTATATAATCTTTAGCCTCTCCGATGAGACTGTCATCAAGCTCGTATTTGAATCGTTTACGAGCGCATTTCATACAGTAGATGTCGCCGTAGTTGTCATATAAGAGTCGCCTCTCGTTTATCTTGTCTCCGCAGTCCTCGCAGATCGGATATCTTACACCCTTCTGAAGTTGGTATCTCTCGTGCTTGTACATCTGACTCACTCCTCGTCTATGTAATCGTTTGCAGACTTTCGGAAAAGCTCTTCCGCACACTCAACGTGGTAAAGTTCTCCGCCGATATCAAAGAGATGCTCGTCCTGTATCGGTTCGCCACATTTCTCACACTTCGGAAGCGTATCGAGCCAAGCCGTTTCCTCTCGGTCTTTTCGCTCAAAGTCCTTCAGAGGAATGTCAATCCCTATCATCATCGTCATCATCCTCCACTACTGTTATCTCGCTTACTGCAAAACATATAAACGCACTTGCCGTCGCCACCGCCGCTTTGATAACAGGCGCAAGCGATTCGGTCGGAGTCGCTGAAAACTGAAGAGTCAGTATCAACAGACATATAACTCCGAGTATTCTGAATATTATCTTTTTCATTGGTTTTCCATCCTTTCTTTTAATGTGAATTGATTTTTACTTTTTTGATGCAAGCATCTCGCCTGCAAGCCGTCCGATCTCGGCAATCCGTCTCGACCGCTCTTCCTCCGTCAAATCGGGGATATGCACCCTCGCTACGTTCTCGCCGAACCTGATAGTTTTGACCTCCTTGTAGGTGTCTTTAACTCTCATAAATGCCTCCGATAAATTATTACCCTTTAGGATATGCAGGGTCGAATTGCTTTGTTACAGTTTAGTTTTCTGAACCTATACTGCAAAAAAATATTCGTGTATTTCGCTTGTCGGTATGTTCAGCACTTTGCAAATAGCAATCATCTCAGCCGTATCAAAATTGAACTTATTGTTAAGTTTCGCACTTAATGTTGCCTTGCTGATACCAATTGCTTTCGCAAGTTGTTCCTGAGTCAAACCGCATTCTTTGATTCTGCCGAGCAGCTTTGAATAGTTGAACTTCATAGCGTTCCCTCCTTTTATTATAGTTTAGAAAACTGAACCCTTGGCGTAAAAAAAATATTCGTTCTTTATTTCGGCTATTTTCGACACCGTGGTTCAGGTTTCTGAACCAAGTATAGCACCTTTGTCGAAGTTTGTCAATACCTTTTTTGAAATTTTCTAAACTTTTTTTCAAAAAATTCGCCGAAAGTGTTGACTTTTCTAAACTTCCGATGTATTATTATAGCGTTAGGAGGTGAGAAAATATGGAATATGAAAGAATAGCGACCTGCGCCGATAGGATAAAAGAAGCGTTATATATTAAAGGAATGAAACAATCAGACTTGTGTAGGCTGACTCAAATTCCTAAGAGCGCAATCAGCCAATATATAAGCGGTGCTTTTGAACCAAAGCAAGATAGGATATATCTGATAGCCAAATCCTTAAATGTAAGCGAAGCATGGCTAATGGGACTTGATGTCCCTATGGAGCGACAGGACAGAAAAAGTTCTTCCCCCTCCGAACCTGTACTTTCAGAAGGGGAAAAAGCAATACTTGAACTGTTCAGACAAGTTCCCGAAGATAAGCAACAGCTTGTACTTCAGATGATTCGTGCTGCTTTAGGAAACCGATAATAATGACAGCCGCTGTCATTAAGGCTTGCTCCGGGTTATCGTTTTCACGGATGATATCAATTAGTTCCTTTTCGTTGTCTGTCATTATTTTATATCCCCTTTCGTGATTGACATATGCGAACGTGTGTTCTAATTTAAGTTTAGATGTAAATTTCAGAATTGTCAACATATTTCGACTTTTATGTGTCCGAATTGTTTTGTCTTTCTGAAAAAATTATAACCCGATTGTAAACGAAAATCAACACCCAACTTTAACCATTCACCCACCAACTTTATCACCCCACCACTGACAAACTTAACTACTTGAAAGGACAACAATATGTGGTTAGAAAATCTTAAAGAATTAAAGAAAAAGACAGGGATGTCCACAAAGCAGATAGCGGACAAGGCAAACTTGCCCGAAAGAACTGTCAGCCGTATCCTTGCAGGCGAGACCGACCACCCCTATGCCGACACGCTTGACATTATCGTCAAAGCTCTCGGTTATGATTTGGGTGACATCTTTGCCGATACCAAAGTTATAGTCGCCACCGACGACCTTGTCGAAATAAAGGAAGCCGTTGACGTGGTCGAGGCGGAACGAGACCTTATAATTGTAGAGAATGAAATGCTCAAGAGCAAGGTCACCGCAATGACGACCGAGATCGAGCTTCTCAAAAAGGAACTTCAGCACAAGGACGAGATCATCGCTCTGCACAATTACTATAATAAGTTAAAGCCGAACGATTGAAGTTGCTATGATTATACCGAAACAAATGTTCTGAAACAGTAACAAAAGGTATTAAATAGTAGCAACTTTGAAAAATGAAAGGTACAAATGTATGAAGTATTTAACTATTGACGAAATTAAACAGGCTTTTGCCGACCACTTAATGAAATATCGAGGCTATTCTCCTGAAGAAGCTGATATGGCGGTATCTGATTTCCCCGATCCTTATTCAAATTGTTATCTTAACGAGGAGTATATCGGTCATTGTGAGATTGACGGCGTTGCTTATGAGCAGAACGCCTCAAGCACGGTTCTGTGGAGAGTTGGTATACCTAATGTCCCCGATTTCTTCTTCTACACTTATTATAGAGAAGAGGATATAGAAAGCCGTACTGTTGGCAGCTATATGAATGCTCGTAAACTTTTCCGAGTTGATGACTTGGATGCAGAAGACTTCCCGGAGGAATTTAAGAAAAAACGCAATAACAAGAGGTAAGCAATGAAAAAGTTATTCAGTTTTTCAAGCAAATTTGAAAATGTAAAATGGTGCGTTTATTATGACTCGTTTCGTAAAGAGAGACCTGAGGTAAGAATGCGTGACCACATACTTTACTTACAACGGGAATTATCTCTCGATGAAAAATATAGAATTACCAAAGACGAGTTTCCTATTATAGCTGACATATTAAAATGTTTTCAGCAAGATTTAATTCAAAAATATTTCAACGGTTCGCTCCCAAGTTATAAGTATACCGACGAAATATGCTTCGTTATTAACCTGAATGCTTTTTTAGATAAGAATGAATGTGAAAAAGACTTTAACGGTAATGAAATGTATACAACAAAAAATTATAAAGAATATGGCACTTATGGTATGACTTCGTTTAGTGCGACATATGAGCTTACAGATTATGCCGTAACTTACCACAAATTGTATTATATAACGCAACTATATTACTTGAAATTGTATAACATTGTCGACAAAGATAAACTTGGAGTTCGATGTGCAGAGATAATTAAAGAAGCAATAGATAACAGAGAACTTGAAGTATCAAGAATATAAGGAGGAATTTAATTGTACCATAACTATATAGAAGAACTAAACCTACAACCCGATGAAGTTCTCGACTACCTGCGTAAGTCAAGAGCAGACGATCCTCTGCTGACAGTTGAGGAAGTCCTTGCTCGTCACGAAAGTATCCTTGACGAATGGGCAGAGAAAAATCTCGGTGCAAAAGTTCCCGAAGAGAATAAGTTCAGAGAGGTCGTATCGGGGGAGACTATTGCCGACCGACCCGAAATACAAAAGGTACTGAGACTTATCGAGTCGCCAAGGATCAAAGCGGTACTCATCGTTGAAGTTCAGAGACTATCCCGTGGAGACCTTGAGGACTGCGGAAGACTTATCAAGCTGCTCCGCTACACAAATACTCTTGTCATCACTCCTCAGAAGACGTATGACCTGAGAGACGAGTATGACAGAGATATGTTTGAGCGTGAGCTTAAAAGAGGTAACGAGTTCCTTGAGTATACCAAGAAGATTATGAGCCGAGGAAAGCTCCGTTCCATCAGCGAAGGAAACTATGTCGGCTCTACACCGCCGTATGGCTATAATAGGACGTGGGTAACCGAAGGCAAAAGAAAATGCCCCACCCTTGCTATAAACGAGGAACAGGCGAATGTTGTGCGTATGATATTCGATATGTATGTCTATAAAGATATGGGTATGCCGAGTATAGCCAAACGCCTTGACGAGTTGGGTATAAAGCCTCCGAAGGGTGAACATTGGTCGAAAGAATCACTCAAGGATATGCTGACAAATGTTCACTATATCGGCAAGGTCAAATGGAATTGGAGAAAGACAATAACCGTTGTTGAGGATAGCGAACTTTACAAGACCCGTCCGAAATCAAATGTAGAAGAGCATCTCACCTACGACGGAAAGCACGAAGCGATAATTTCCTTAGAACTGTTCGATAAGGCTCAGAAGAAGCAAGGCAGAAACCACAAGACCAAAGGAGCTACAAAGGTGAGAAATCCCCTCGCAAGCCTTATATGGTGTCACTGCGGTCGAGCAATGTCTCTCAGAGTCCACACGCACCGCAATGGTGAGTGGAGATTAGCCTGCACCGATCAGACTCATTGCCACACAGGTTCTTGCACCTATGAAGAGATGGAAGACATGGTGGTCGATATATTAAAGCAGTGCATCTCGGACTTTGAAATTCGCATTAAGAATAATAACGGCGATGCTATGAAGATGCACGAAAAGCTCCTCAAGACACTTGAGAAGAAAATGCAAGACCTTGAGGCAAAGGAACTCGCACAGTGGGAAGCACAATCCGACCCCGATCCGTCACAGAGAATGCCTCCCGAAATATTCAAGAGACTCAACGAAAAGCTCCTGAAGGAAAAAGAAGAAGTCAAAGAGGCTATGTGTAACGCTCGTAAGTCTATGCCCGATCCTATTGACTATGAGGAGAAGCTCGGAAGATTTAAGGATGCCTTAGATGCCTTGCTCGACCCCGAAGTAGATGCTCAAAAAAAGAACAGACTTCTCAAAGCCTGCATAGATAGAATAGTTTATCATAGAGAAGCACCCGTTCGTAGTAAACGCAAACCGGGAGAAAAGAGAGGAACTACCTTTAAGACAGCAGGCGGTCATTGGGACACGTCGCCTATAGAGCTTGATGTAAAACTAAGGGTGTAATTTTCGCACCCTATCATATACATCATTGGGGAGCTGATTCACGCGGTCCCGCACTTCCCGTCGCTCCGCTTGACAAGGTGCGCGAGGTGGTCGAGTATGCTGTAAGCGAGATGGATCCCCAAAAGATCTTTCTCGGTATTCCCAACTACGGCTACGACTTTACCGTCCCCTTCAATCCGAACGCACCCGCCGCACGCACGATCTCAAACGAGGAGGCGATCCGCCTTGCCATCGACGTCGGCGCCGAGATAAAATTTGACGAAAAATCGCAGACTCCCTACTTTAATTACACCAGAGATGCACAGCGTCACGAGGTCCATTTTGAAGACGCGCGCAGTATTATAGCAAAGCTTTCCCTTGCCAACGAGTTTGGACTTTTCGGAATCGGCGTTTGGAATATTATGAACTTTTTCCCGCAACTGTGGGTGGTTTTCAACCTTCTGTATAATCAGAAAAGAATATGATCGGTCATAGCGAACAATAAATATTAAAACGGTACGGATTTTATCCGTACCGTTTATTTTTCCTTATTTTCCATCTGCGCCTTATACTTTTTGCCAACCGTCTTGTCCGTTTTATACGACGTGGCGCGTACGACCGTATCGCTTCCGAATTTATTTCGTATGCTATCGACCGTTTTATCTATCTTTCGCATTTTTTCCTTTTCCTCGTCAATAAAAAAGGTGATCTGCTCACCCTCTCCGCGAGTGAGTGACGTCAGCGAGAGACCTATAAGCCGTATCGGCGTATAGCCGTTCCAAAGCTCACGCAGCAGCTTTTCCGAGACCGAATATATCTCGGACGTGATGTCGGTCGCCTCGGTCAGCTTTTTCTGATGCGAGCTGTTTTTGAAATCGGACGTTCTTACAGTAACCCCTATGCAAAGTGACTTTGCACCGTCCGCTCTCATTCGGGCGCTGACGCTGTCGGCAAGCATCAAAAGTATCGGCTTCGCCTCGGAAAATTTATTTATATCCTGCTCGAGAGTGGTCGAAATACTGTATCCCTTCGCCGGCTCGGGCTCGGACTTTACGGGAGAGATATCTATCCCGTTGGCATAAGCGTGAACGAGCTCGCCAAGCTTCACACCGAGTATCGCCTGAACAGACTTAAGACTTCTTTTTGCCAGGTCGCCTATGGTATATATTCTCGAGCGCTCAAGTGCCGCGGCACTCGACGCACCCACCGAAAAGAGATCCCTTACGGGGATCGGCCACATCTTTTGCTCTATCTCGTTTATAAAAAGCGTGTGGACCTTATTGGGCTTTTCGAAATCGCTCGCCATCTTTGCAAGCAGCTTGTTTGAGCCGACTCCTATATTGACCGTAAAGCCGAGCTCGGAGTATATCCTGTCCTTTATCTCGTTAGCGGTCTTTATCGGATCGGGATATATTTTGTGCGTTCCAGTCATATCGAGAAAGCATTCGTCTATCGAGAACTTTTCAAGCACGGGAGTATATTCGCGGCAGATGTCCATAAACGCCTTCGAGTTTTTCTCGTACAGCGAAAAATCGGGCGCGGCAATAAAGAGATCGGGGCATTTGCGAAGAGATGCCGAAAGGGGCTCTCCCGTCTTTATTCCGAGCTTTTTCGCAGGAATGGATTTTGCAAGAACGACGCCCGTGCGCCGCTTGGGATCGCCTCCCACGACCGAGGGTATAAGTCGGATATCTTCGCCTCCGTCGCGAACGATACGGGAGGCCTCCCAAGAAAGAAACGCGCTGTTCACGTCAACGTGAAACACAAGTCTTTCCATAAAAACCTCCCGTGATCATCGATTATTTTTGATAGTTAAACGAAAGCTTCGCCGCAATGAACTCATCGTTTCCACTCTCTACGTCGGGGCTTCCCCACTGCTCCTGATTTCCTGAAAATCTTATATCGCGAAGTCGCGAGCATTTATTAAAAGCAAGCTGCTCTATTCTGACGGGAGCACTTTCGAAGGTGATCTCCGCAAGGTGATCGCATTCAAAAAATGCCATCATTTCGATAACTTCGATCGTTCCGCGGATCTCAACGCGCTTAAGCGAGGTACACGTTGAAAAAGCGGACGATCCCACGTAGCTTACACTTTCCGGAATTATTATCTCCTTAAGCGCTTTGCAGTTTCCAAACGCACCGGCATCTATTTTTTTCACGGTGCTCGGTATCTCTACCGAAATGAGCGCGGAAGAGTCCTTGAACGCCTCGTATCCTATAGCGCTTACCGGCTTGCCAAGGTATTTCTCGGGGATCTTTACGTGTTTACCGCCAAAAAACATATCGTAAGAGACGACTGTCGCCTCACCGTTTTCTATCTTATATCTTATTCCGCGCGGAGCGATAAGAGTAAAATATGCGATAACGAATATAAAAAGTGCCGCAAGAAGGGATATAAGCGATATTCCGAATATTTTTTTGACCTTTTTTTCGCGCATCGCTTTTCTCGTTTTTACGTCGTATATCGGGGCGCTCTCGGCAAGCTCACGGTAACGCTCGGCAAGCTCGGAAGCGTCCTTATATCCGCTTATCGTTTCAAGCTTTTTAGCCGCCGCGAGATAGTTGTCTCTGGTTCCCTCAAAATCTTTCGCGCTCTGATAGATGTTCTCTACCTCGGGATCGATCCTGCGCCATTTTTCGGCGTCCTCTTCCATTTTGCGCTTCTCGGAAACGCGTTTTCTTATCGTATTCTCGTTTCTTTTTTGCATAAGAAAGAGCTCGCTGAAGATAAGACGGAGCTTGTCCGCACCGACTGCACACACCGTGCAAGTATCGGCATCGACACTGTTTTTACAGCCGCATGTACATACCCAATATTTTTCCTCAAACACGGGATAAAATTCGCTTCTAGGCATATTTTGGCAAAGCTCTTTTATCTCTTCGTAATACTCGTCGTCACTACTTATTTTTTTAAGATCTTCTTTATTTTTATCCATTTTTATTACCTTTTAATCGGATATTTCAGTTTTCTTTTGGTCAAGACGTCTGCCCTTTTTGGTGATGACCGCTCTGCCTGCAGACATCTCGGATATTTCCTTGCACACCGCCTCGGACGAGTCCTCGAGTATCGCCACGCTGACCTCGACCGCATCTGTGAACTGCGTGTCGTCCACTATAACGTCGGGGTGCCTTAGATAGTTTTTGAGCTTCTGATAGGTCTGATAGTCCACCTTAACACAGAGCTCGTCAAACCATACAAACGATGCAAGTCCCGCGTCGTCAACTGCCGCCTTTGCCGCCGCAGAATAGGCGCGGACGAGTCCTCCCGTACCGAGAAGAGTACCTCCGAAATATCTCGTAACAACGATCACCGCATCGGTAAATCCACCCTTTCGGATAACGTCAAGCACGGGTATGCCCGACGTACCGCTCGGCTCTCCGTCGTCGGTATAGCGCATAAGATTTCCGTTTTTTATGAGATACGCCCACACGTTATGGGTAGCATCGCTGTATTTTTTCTTATATTTTGCAATATATTCAAGCGCCTCGGCTTCGGTCTTGACGCTCGCGGCGTGACCGATAAAAACGCTCTTTTTAACCTCCGTCTCGGAAACGCCTTCCTTTCCGAGAGTAATATAGATCTCCTCCGTATGAGGCGCCTCCCTTCACTAAAAAATCAGTTCGTCTTGACGATATATTTTTGCATTTTCCCCTTTACGCTGTCGTCAACGACCGCAAGCACGAGTGCAAAATCACCTTCGTACTCGATATTTTCAACGGTTGCGTTTCTGTAAAGATAGGCAACGTCTCCGCCTGCGCTGTTCGGGATCTTGAAAAGGCAGATGCTCTTTCCCGCAAGTGCTATTCGCTCAAGTTCAGCGACCAGATCGTCTATTCCTCTGCCGTCAAGCGCGGAAACAGCTACCGAGCGACTCATTGAAGCGCGGTACATAAGCTCGTTTGATATACCCGCACTGACGTCACATTTATTGAATACGCAGACGGTCGGCTTGGACGATGCGCCGAGATCGTAAAGAAGCTTTTCGGTGACCTCAAGCTGTGCCTCCGCCTCGGGATCGCTCGCGTCTATTACTATAAGAAGCGCGTCTGCGTACCTTGCCTCGTCGAGCGTGCTTTTGAATGCTCTTATAAGATGGTGCGGAAGATTTCTGATAAAACCGACCGTGTCGGTAAGAAGTATCTCGCGACCGCTCGGAAGAGAATATTTTCTCGTTGTGGGATCAAGAGTTGCAAAAAGCTTATCCTCAGCAAGTATTCCCGCGCCTGTGAGACGGTTCATAAGGGTGGATTTACCCGCATTGGTATATCCGACCACCGCGACCTTCTGTATTCCCGATTTTTCGCGTCTCGCTCTCTGGATACTGCGATTGTTTTCCATCTCGCGTATCTCGTTTTCGAGCGCCACTATTCTTCTTTGTATATGGCGTCTGTCGGTCTCGAGCTTACTTTCACCCGGACCGCGCGTACCTATTCCGCCGCCCAGACGGGAAAGCTCACTTCCCTTACCGATAAGGCGCGGAAGAGTATATCGCAGCTGTGCAAGCTCGACCTGTAATTTACCCTCGCCACTCGTTGCGTGAAGGGCAAAAATGTCGAGAATGAGCATACTGCGGTCTATAACGCGCACGTCTCCGATCGCGTCCTCCATATTTCTTATCTGAGACGGAGAGAGCTCGTCATCACAAACGACTAAAGTCACCCCGTTATTTTCGCATATTTCCTTTATTTCTTCAAGCTTGCCCGCACCGACGTAGCTTTTAATATCGGGGGACGGTCTTGACTGCACTATCTTGGCAAGCATCTTGCCGCCTGCCGTTTCGAGCAGTCGTTCAAGCTCGTCAAGCGAGACCTCGTTCTCGTGCTCGTTCTTGTCGGGCGTCAGCACCGATACGAGCAGCGCGATCGGCTCGCTTTCTTTATCGAATATATTATCCTTTTTCATCTTTAACTTGGAAAACTTTTGAAAAAAGTTTTCCATACCTTTCAAAACGTTTTACTGAAAACCCTTTTTGAAAAAAGGGCTTTCAGACTTTCCCAAAAACTTTACTTAAGGAAAATAATACACGGTAGAGTCTATCATGTGTTCGCACGAGCCAAACCGAAATTTATAAAAATTTTCAAATAAAAAGCAAAATGGCGAATACACATAGCACTACCTATATGCATTCGCCATAAACGTGACATATTTTAGACTTTGCCTTCCATACGCTTCTTGAACTTATCAACACGTCCGCCGGCGTCAACAAACTTCTGCTTGCCGGTAAAGAACGGATGACACTTGGAGCATATTTCAACACGCATATCGCCTTTGGTGGAACGAGTCTTAACCTCTTCGCCGCATGCACATTTGATAGTCACTTCTTCATACTGCGGATGAATGCCTTCTTTCATTTTAACACCCCTTGTCCTAACTTAATTCATTCAAAGTACGCTACATTATAGCATACGTTTTTGATTTTTGCAATACCTTTTTTGATTTTTTTCAAACTTTTTTGAAAATATCTCAAAAATTCTGATCCCTTTTCACGAAAAAACCGCAGTCTGATACGGACTGCGGCTTACTTTCGTTGTCAATGGCGGGAAAATTAAACCTTTTCCTTGACCTTGGCGCTCTTTCCTGCTCTGCCTCTGAGGTAGTAGAGCTTTGCACGGCGCACCTTACCGCTACGGATAATGTCAACCTTCTCAACGTTAGGAGAGTGTACGGGGAAGGTCTTCTCTACGCCGATACCGTAGGATACTCTTCTTACGGTGAAGGACTCGGAAATTCCGCTTCCCTTGATGGCGATGATAGTTCCTTCGAACATCTGAATACGCTCTTTGTTTCCTTCCTTGATTCTGTTGTGAATTCTTACGGTATCACCGATGTTGAGCTCGGGCACTTCCGATTTGAGCTGCTCGTTTGTTAAAGCCTTGATAAGATCCATTTTGGCTCCTCCTTAAAATAGGGTTGTCGAAGCGTTCATGCAGAGCATCGCAGCGGACCGCTTCGTTTGTATCCTCGGTATTATAGCACACTATTTTTCGTTTTGCAATACCTTTTTTCAAATTTTTTTGCATTTTTTGAAAATATTTTTCGAGAAACGCCAAAATCAACACTTATGCGCCGTATTAGGTATATATTTTTGTTAAATATACTATTTACAAAATGCGCGCTTTGTGTTATAATGGTTTTATCGTGGGTATTTTCGGTCAAAGCACCGATCGTACCAAAACATTATTTTGTCAAAAAGAGGTTATACGCCATGAAATATCTCGTCGTTTTATGTGACGGAATGTCCGACGAGCGCCTTGAAGCTCTCGGAAACAAAACGCCTATGGAGGCGGCAAACAAGCCGGTTATGGATGAGCTTGTAAAAACGTCTCTGGTCGGAACGGTGCTCAACGTACCGGCATCTATGAAGCCCGAAAGCGACACTGCGAACCTTGCGGTCCTTTCGTACGATCCGCTCGTATATTCCAAGGGAAGAAGCTCACTTGAGGCACTGAGTATGGGACTCGATATGTCCGAGACTCAGACGGCAATACGCTGTAACGTGGTTACTATCTCCGAGGAGGAAGAAAACTACGAGGATAAAATTATGCTCGACCACTCGGCAGACGAGATCTCGTCCGAGGAGGCAGCGGAGCTTATAAAGGCGATCGACGCAGAGCTTGGCACCGAGTACAGAAAATTCCATCCCGGAGTCAGCTACCGTCATTGCCTTATGTGGGACAACTGCCCCGAGGTGCTCGACTTTAACCGCCCGCACGATATAATCGGACGCCGCATAGGAGAATATCTCCCCGCAGGCGAGGTCGGAGCGGTCTATCTCGACCTTATGAAGAGAAGCTACGACATTTTAGTAAACCATCCCGTAAACGTTGCGCGCCGCGAAAGAGGACTGAAGCCCGCAAACTCGATATGGCTGTGGAGTCCCGCAGTAAAGCCGTCCCTTCCCTCCTTTGAGGAAAAGTGGAACAAGCAGGGCGCGGTCATCTCGGCCGTTGACCTTATAAAGGGTATTGCCATCTGCGCGGGAATGGAGTCAATAGACGTTGAAGGCGCAACGGGCAACTATAAGACCAACTACACCGGAAAGGCAAACGCCGCCATCGACGCTTTTGAGCGCGGAAAGGATTTCGTATATATCCACCTTGAGGCGACAGACGAGTGCGGTCACCGCGGCGAGATCGAAAACAAGGTGCTCGCTATCGAGAAGATCGACTCGCTCGTGCTCTCTCCCTGCCTTGAATATTTAAGATCAACGGGAGAACCCTTTAAGATCATGGTGCTCCCCGACCACCCAACTCCCCTTTCAACGCGCACTCATTCGCCCGACAGCGTTCCCTTCTTTATATACGATCCCGCCTGTGTCGGCAACGGTGCGGAGTGCTTCACTGAAGAATTTGCCAAGGCGGCAGAGCTTTACGTTCCCGAAGGACACAAGCTGCTGAACATAATGTTCGGCGAAAAAGACTCGCCGATAGATCCCGAGGGAGATAAGTATATCTGGGAAAAGGTAAGTCCCAAAAACGAAAAAAAAAATAAAAAACCGGGCTCGGGAGTGTTTGAATGGCTCGAGATAATCGGCTCGTCGCTGGTTATCGCCGTGCTCATTATGACTCTTCTCTTCAGAAATTCTCCCGTCGTCGGAACGTCTATGCTCCCTACTCTCGAGCAGGACGACGTTCTCATAATCTCGAGAACTCTGTATAAGCCCGAAAACGGTGACATTATTATCATACAGACCGAAAACGATCCCTCCGAGCCGCTCGTAAAGAGAATAATCGCGGTAGGAGGTCAGAAAATAAAGCTTGACTACACAACGGGAAGCGTTTACGTTGACGGAGTTCTTCTTGAAGAACCGTATGCAATGGAGGTCCCGTCGTTCAGGGTGAATTTCGGAGACTACTGCGTCCCCAACGAGAGCGGAATATGGGAAGAAAAGGTTCCCGAGGATCATTTCTTCGTGCTCGGAGACAACAGAGGCGTTTCAAAGGACAGCCGTGCCATCGGCTTCGTCAGCCGTAATCAGATAGTGGGAGAAGCAGTTTTCCGTATCGCGCCCGTGAGCAAATTCGGGACTCTCAAATAAAAGCGTAAAAGGACGGTATTATGCCAAGTAACAACATACAGTGGTTTCCCGGACATATGGCGAAAACGCGCCGACTCATCACCGAGTGCCTGCCTCTCGTTGACGTGGTCATCGAGATACTCGACGCGCGCATTCCCTTATCGTCCCAAAATCCCGAGATAAATAAAATATGCGGAAACAAGCCCCGCCTCGTTATACTCAGCAAGGCAACTCTTGCCGATCCTGCGGTAAACGATAAGTGGCGCGCTTATTTCAGCGCACGCGGCGGCTGTATCGTTGCAGATTTCATCACCGGCGCGGGAATGAAGAATATCGCCCCCGCACTGCGCGAGCTGCTTGCTGAAAAAATAGAAAAATACGAAAGCAAAGGAATGGCGGGAAAAGCCATTCGCGCTATGGTGGTAGGAATTCCGAACGTCGGAAAATCCTCGTTTATAAACCGTTTTTCGGGTACGAAAAAAGCAAAGGTCGAGGACAGACCGGGCGTTACCGTTGACAAGCAGTGGGTAAAATGCCCCGACGGCGTTGAGCTTCTCGATATGCCGGGCGTGCTCTGGCCGAAATTTGAGGACGAGACCGTCGGTGAAAATCTTGCAATGACGGGCGCTATCAAGGATGCGGTGGTCAACACCGACTCTCTTGCCATAGCACTCTGCGAGCGTCTCCGCGACTGCGCGCCCGAGCTGTTCTGCGCGAGATACAAGATAAAAAGCGTGGACGATATAAAGGATCTTGACTCATACGAGCTTTTCGAGCTCGTCGGAAGAAAGCGCGGATTTCTTATATCGGGCGGAGAGATCGACTACGAGCGCACCGCAAACATTCTGCTTGACGAATTCAGAGGCGGAAAGATAGGCAGAATTTCTCTTGAAAAGCCAAACTGAGCGGAGGTAATATATGCCATCTTACGAATATGAAGAAAGGTTCGCTGCCGAGGGATTTACCGTGATCGCAGGCACGGACGAGGCGGGCAGAGGCCCGCTTGCCGGTCCCGTTTGCGCGGCGGCGGTCATACTCCCCGAAGGACTTGAGATCGAGGGACTTAACGATTCGAAAAAAATATCCGAAAAGAAAAGAGAAAAGCTTTTCGATATAATCTGCGAAAAGGCGATCTCTTACGGCATCGCTTACGCGAGCGTTGAGGAGATAGATACTCTTAATATACTGAACGCTTCCCAGCTTGCTATGAGAAGAGCCGTCGAGATGCTCGATCCGACTCCCGATCTCGTGCTCGTTGACGGAAATATCGCAAGGGGCTTTAACTGCAAGGCAGTTACCGTCATCAAGGGAGATTCTATCTCTATGTCGATCGCGGCAGCGTCCATTCTTGCAAAGGTCAGCCGTGACAGAGTATGTATGGAGCTTGACCGCGAGTATCCGCAGTATATGCTCTCAAAGCACAAGGGATATTCAACTAAAGAACACATGGATCTCGTAAGAAAACACGGTCCTTCCCCCATACACAGAAGAACCTTCCTTAAATTTTTAGACAAGACCGATGACTGATAAGAAAAACACCGGATCGAGGCGCTCGCTCGGACGGGCGGGAGAGTCTATTGCTTGCGACTATCTTGAGAAAAAGGGCTTCACCGTCGTACGGCGCAACTACACCGTGCGCGGCGGAGAGATAGATATAATCGCAGAAAACGAGACTCATATCGTTTTCGTTGAGGTCAAAACGCGCTCTGCGGGCTACTCGATAAAAAAATACGGTCGCGGTGCGGCGGCGGTAAACGACTCCAAAAAGGAGCATCTGATATTTGCCGCAAAGAGCTATCTGCGTGCCTTCCCGAGTAAAAAGAAGCCGCGTCTGGACGTTATCGAAATAACGCTTGAGCACGGCGAGGGTGCCGTTGCGGCAAGCATTTCTCACTTTCCGAACGCTTTTACAGACAGGCGTTAGAGCATCTGAACAATTTGAACATAAAAAAGTATTCCACCATCGAAAGGATATAAGATAAAATGAATTACGTAAGCACACGAGGACAAAGCGAGAGCGTCAGCTCCGCTATGGCAATAAAGCAAGGAATCGCGCCCGACGGCGGTCTCTATATGCCCGAGAGCATTCCCGCACTCACAGAGGATATGCTCCGCGAGCTTTGCGAGCTTTCTTACAGCGAAAGAGCGGCAAAGGTAATGTCTCTTTTCCTTAGCGACTATACCTACGACGAGCTCCTTACCGACTGCAAGCTCGCATACGGAGATAATTTTGACGGCTACGCCGCACCCGTCGTAAACGCGGGTGACAAGATGAGAGTTCTCGAGCTTTGGCACGGTCCTACCTGCGCTTTTAAGGATATGGCGCTTCAGATAATGCCCCGTCTCCTTTCTCGCGCACTTGTAAAAACGGGCGAAGAGCGCACTGCACTTATCCTCGTTGCTACATCGGGTGACACCGGAAAAGCGGCTCTTGAGGGCTACCGCGACGTTGAAAGAACGAAGATCTCGGTATATTATCCCGTAAACGGAGTCAGCCGCGCACAGAAGCTTCAGATGACCACCCAGGAGGGCTCAAACGTTAACGTATGCGCTATAAGCGGTAACTTTGACGACGCACAGAGCGGCGTTAAAAAGATCTTTGCCAACAGAGATTTCGCCGCAGAGCTTGACAAGAAGGGATATTTCCTTTCCAGCGCAAACTCGATCAACTGGGGACGTCTCGTTCCGCAGACCGTTTACTACGTGTCCGCTTGGTGCGATCTTGTAAAGAAGGGCGATATTGCCTTCGGCGACAAGATTGATATCTGCGTACCTACGGGAAATTTCGGCAATATTCTTGCGGCGTTCCTTGCAAAGAAGATGGGACTTCCCGTTGGAAGATTCGTTTGCGCGTCGAACTCGAATAACGTTCTTACCGACTTCTTCAGAACGGGAACGTACGATCGAAACAGAGATTTCCACGTAACCGTTTCCCCGTCTATGGACATACTTATATCGAGCAACCTTGAGCGTCTTCTTTATCTCACCGCCGGTGCTCAGAAGACGCGTAGATATATGGAAGCACTTGCAAAGGACGGCAAATACACTCTTGACAAAGAGGACTTTGAGAAGATCATTTCCGAGTTTGACGGATATTACACGTCCGAGGATGCTTGCACGTCCGAGATAAAATCGATTTTTGACAGATACTCGTATCTCGTTGATACTCATACCGCAGTTGCACTTGACGCCGCGGAGCGTTACCTTGCGGAAAATAAAAACGCCGCAAAGAGAATAGTTATTGCATCTACTGCAAGCCCCTACAAGTTTGCTCCCGCAGTTGCGAGATCGCTGGGTATAGAAGTCCCCGAGGGCGATGCAGAGATATTCTCTGCACTCTCAGGTGCGAGCGGAACGAAGGTCCCCACGCAGCTCTCTGCAGTACTCACCAAGGAGATACGCTTCAAGAAGGTAATCGATCCCGAAGAAATGCAGAGCTCGGTACTCGATTTCATTTCTTAAACTTAAAGAAAAGAAGCTTTCAAAAAAGAAAGCTTCTTGACCTTATACCGTTTTATTTTCACATCAGAACTCGCGGCTCAAAGGTAGCACATACGGTATCGACCGACGATTTTGCGTAAAGAGGTCCTACCTTCACGCTCGGCGCACTGCATCTGCTTACGCCGTCGTGCCATCGGCAGTTCATAACTCCGCACACGATCTGACTCTCGCTCGGAGATGACGTCTGACTAAATGTGCTCTGTCTGAGTTCTTCCGTTTTGTTATCCGTAAAGATTTCGCCCATAAAATCTTCCTTTCCTTACCGCTCGGCGGCACAAAAGATCCGCCTACGGCTATTTTGCCCGCCTTTCGCAAGTTTATACTTATAAAAGGAGACTGAAAAAATGTCGCTTTTTGTCATCGCAGACACACACCTGTCGCTTAAGGATCCAAAACCGATGGACGTTTTCGGCTCGAGATGGTCCTGCCACAGCGAAAAGCTTGCAGCATTTTGGAAAAGCACGGTCAAAGCAGACGACACCGTCGTTATAGCGGGTGACATTTCTTGGGCAATGACTCTTGAGGACGCAAAAGACGATCTTCTCTTTCTCGACTCACTTCCGGGTAAGAAGATAATTCTTAAAGGAAATCACGATTATTGGTGGTCGGGAATCGGCAAAATACACGCCTTTTTCGAGGAAAATTCGATAAAAAGCATTTCCCTTTTGCAAAACGGACATATTCCCTGCGAGGATTTTATAATCTGCGGCACGCGCGGTTGGTACAACGATCCCGAGAGCTGTAAGGAAGAGGACGCCGATTTCAAAAAGGTCTCGGCAAGAGAAGCGCTTCGCCTGCGTATGTCACTTGACAGCGTACCCGAAGCCGAAAAAAGAGAAAAGCTCGTATTCACGCATTTTCCTATCGTTTACGGGGATTTCGTATCACGCGAGATGCTTGACATACTGCACGAGTACAACATAAAGCGCACCTTTTTCGGTCATATCCACGGAAGATACGCTCTTCCGAAAAGCGTGATTTTCGAGGGCGTGGAATTTTCTCTTATCTCGGCAGATTTCCTTGATTTCCGTGTACACAAGGTCATAAAGTAAAAAACGATCGGTTTTCTTTAGTTTTTGTAAAAAAAGTATTGACATTTTTATGCTTTTAGCGTAAAATAGTGAAGATGCTTAAAATTATATTATTATTTGTATAAATTATCGGAGGTAAAACGAAATGAATCTCAAAAATACGACAAATCCCGAAAAGAACGTTGCAGTTCTTGAATTTGTTATCGACAAGGAGACCTTTGACTCTGAGGTTACAAAAGTCTTTGAAAAGAAGAAGGGCGATATCGCTATCCCCGGTTTCAGAAAAGGCAAGGCACCCCGTCACCTCATCGAGAAGATGTACGGTGCAGGCGTTTTCTATGACGACGCTCTTGCAAACCTCGTTCCCGCAGCTTACGGAGAGGCACTCAAGGAGTCGGGCGTTGACGCAGTAAGCGGACCCGAGTACGACATCAAGTCTATCGACGAAAACGGCGTTACCGTTACCGCAAAGGTATTCACTAAGCCCGAGATCACTCTCGAGGGCTATAAGGGCATCGAGCTCACCAGAAAAGCAACTCCCGTTACCGACGAGGAGGTAGAGAACGCACTTAAGGCAGAGCTTGAAAAGAACGCGAAGGTATCCGACGTTGAGGGCCGTGCAGTTAAAAACGGCGATACCGTTATCATCAACTACAAGGGTATGCTCGACGGAGTTGCTTTCGAGGGCGGCACCGCTGAAAACGCATCTCTCAAGCTCGGCTCGGGACAGTTCATCCCCGGCTTTGAGGAGCAGGTAGAGGGACACGAGCTTGGCGAAAGCTTCGATATCAACGTAACCTTCCCCGAGGAGTACGGCGCCGAGGAGCTTGCAGGCAAGGCAGTAGTATTCCACATTGACCTTATCTCTGCCAAAGAGACCATCCTTCCCGAAGCAGACGACGAGTTCGCAAAGGACGTTTCCGATTTCGACACTCTCGACGAGTACAAGGCAGACCTCAAGGCAAAGATCGAAAAGAATCATAATGACGCGGCTATGCGCGAAGTAAACGATAAGATGGCAAGTGCTCTCGGCGAGCTCGTTACCGACGAGATCCCCGAGGTTATGTTCGACAACGAGGCAGAAAACCTCGTTCGCGACTACGACGCTCGTCTCCGTTCTATGGGTATGAAACTCGACGATTACCTCAAGTACACCGGCGGCTCGCTCGACTCGATCAGAGAAGAGATGCGTCC
Organism: Oscillospiraceae bacterium; assembly: GCA_015064385.1. Lineage (GTDB taxonomy): Bacteria > Bacillota > Clostridia > Oscillospirales > CAG-272 > SIG672. The sequence continues at coordinate 34,242 of SVSI01000002.1, forward strand.
CCGCGCTATTTCCCAGGTAAAGACTCGTCTCGCTCTTGAAAAGGTAGCAGAGCTCGAGAAGATCGAGGTTACCGATGAAGAGGTTGACGCAGAATTCCAGAAGATCGCTGACAGCTATCAGATGGACGTAGCACAGGTCAAGATGTACATTGCAGCAGAGGATCTTAAAAAGGATCTTGAGGTTCAGAAGGCAGCAGATTTCGTAAGAGATAACGCAGTTATCACTGACGTTGAATAATTTTGCTTCGTTTCGGAATATAATAAAGCGTTGCAAACTACGTAGCTAAAACAAGGAGGGTAACAAAATGCCACTCGTTCCAACAGTAATTGAGCAGACCGGAAGAGGCGAAAGAGCTTACGACATATTTTCCCGCCTGCTTAACGACAGAATAGTTTTCATTGCCGACGAGATAAACGATGCAACTGCATCGCTGGTCGTAGCACAGCTTCTTTTCCTTGAAGCACAGGATCCCGATAAGGATATAAGTCTTTATATCAACAGCCCGGGCGGCTCGGTATCGGCAGGTCTTGCAATATACGACACTATGAACTTCATAAAGTGTGACGTATCCACCATCTGCGTGGGTATGGCGGCAAGTATGGGAGCATTCCTTCTGTCAAGCGGCGCAAAGGGCAAGAGATATGCCCTGCCCAACAGCGAGATCATGATACACCAGCCCCTGGGCGGTATGAAGGGCCAGGCAAGTGACATCAAGATCCACGCAGATCACATCATAAACACCCGCGAAAAGCTCAACCGCATCCTTGCGGAAAACTCGGGCAAGCCGATAAAGACTATTGAGCGCGACACCGAGCGCGACAACTTTATGTCGGCTGCCGAAGCGGCTGAATACGGTCTTATCGACCGCGTGATCGAAAAAAGAATATAAAGCGTCTAAAAAGCCGTATTTCCGTTATCGCAAATACGGCTTTTGACACCCTTTTAATTCCCAAACGAAAGGATACCTTTATAATATGTCAAACAACATTCCTCCCAGAGACGGAGAAAACAGACACCGCTGTGCCTTCTGCGGCCGTCCCGAGAGCGACGATCTGATATTCATATCCTCGCCTATCGCAAACGCATTTATCTGCTCGGACTGTGTAGATACCTGCGCCGACATTCTGGACGATCAGCGCGAAGAAGAAATTGCACTTGAGTCCGGAGAGCTCTCCTTTGACACTCTCCCGAAGCCGCAGGATATTAAGAATATGCTCGACAGCTACGTTATAGGTCAGGATGCGGCAAAAAAGGCGCTTTCGGTAGCGGTTTACAACCATTATAAAAGAATACTCACGTCCGAAAAGACGGCAGGAAAGAAGAATAAACGCTCCAAAACGGACACTCCCGACGAGGAAAGAGTTGAGATACAGAAGAGCAACGTGCTCCTTCTCGGTCCTACCGGAGTCGGAAAGACCTTTCTTGCACAAAATCTCGCGAGAGCACTCAACGTTCCCTTTGCAATAGCGGACGCGACCACGCTTACCGAGGCAGGATACGTCGGTGAGGACGTTGAAAACATACTGCTCAAGCTCATTCAAGCGGCCGACTACAACATCGAGCTTGCCGAAAAAGGAATTATCTATATCGACGAGATCGACAAGATCTCCCGACGCAGCGAAAACCGCTCTATCACCCGAGACGTATCGGGCGAGGGCGTTCAGCAGGCACTTCTCAAGATACTAGAGGGTACCGTTTCGAACGTTCCCCCTCAAGGCGGAAGAAAACACCCGAACCAGGATTTCATACAGATCGACACCTCAAATATCCTCTTTATTTGCGGAGGTGCATTTGACGGTCTCAGCGAGATCATCGAAAAACGCCGCGGAAATCAAGTGATCGGATTCAACAGCGAGGTAAAAACGAAAACCGAAAAGGGCGGCGCAAATCTTCTGCGCGAGGTAACTCCGCACGACGTTGTAAAATACGGTCTTATTCCCGAGCTTATCGGACGTCTGCCCGTTATCGTAAGTCTTGACTCGCTTGACGTTGATATGCTCTCGAGAATCCTTACCGAGCCGAAAAACTCGCTCACGAAGCAGTACAAGGCACTCCTTGATATGGATCACGTTGAGCTTATATTTGAGGATGGTGCTATCCGTGCAATAGCCGCCCGCGCTATTGAGCGAAATACGGGAGCACGCGGTCTGCGTTCTATACTCGAGGAGATCATGCTCGATATTATGTACGAGGTCCCCTCAAAGGAAAACGTGGAGAGCGTTACGATAACCGAGGAAACCCTCACGAAAAACACTCCTCCGCAGGTCAAGTATAAAAGTGCCTGAGACGGCACGAAGGAAGGATAAAAATGCTTCTGCTCGATCCCCATATTCACACAAGCGGCATCAGCCGTTGCAGTAAATGCCCTGCTGACGTGCTCGTCGATATTTGCGTACGCGACGGCATAGACGCCATCGTTCTCACAAATCATTACAAGAGAAACTACTACGTGGAGGACGCAAAATTTCCCGAGTGGCGCCAAAAATATATTGACGAGTATCTTTACACCAAAGCTCTTGGCGAGAAGGCGGGACTAAAAGTCCTTTTCGGACTTGAGATAACGCTCGACCATCTCCCAAGAATAGATTTCCTCGTTTACGGACTTTCCCACGAGAAGGCGGCAAAGGCACCTCAGCTTCACTCTCTGACGCAGAAAGAGCTTTTCGAGTACTGCGTATCCGAGAACGCCCTGCTCTATCAGGCGCACCCGTACAGACGCGGAACGCTTCCGCAGGATCCGAAATATCTTCACGGAGTAGAGATAAACTGCCATCCCGTTTACAACAAAAATGACAGAGACGAGGTCACAGCGTTTGCAAAAGAGCACGCTCTGAAGCTCTCGTGCGGATCGGACTATCACGGAGATACTTACAAGGCGCACTGCGGAATATACGTCCCGGACTTTATAAACGATACGGTAGATCTTGCCGAGTTTTTAAGGCAGGGACAGTGCAAGCTCGAAATACACGACATAATCGAAAACTGGCGTGAAAAGCACAAGATCGGAGAGATTCTTTGCAAATAAACATAAAGTTCCGAAGGAGCAGGAAATAACGCGGATGAATTCCCGTTATTTCTGCTCTTTTTAGTTTTTACCTGTAATTTCCTTTTACCGGCACTTGAAATTTTTCCGTGAAAGTGATATAATAAAAGCGGCAAAACACAAGATGGAATTATCCCATTCAACTTACCGAAAGACAAAAGGAGAAAAATCATGAAAAAACTATTATCATTTCGCACTTTAACAGCTCTGTTTTTGATCGTCTCTATGCTTTTGACTCTTCTTTGCTCGTGTGACGAGGACAAAGAAGAAGAAAAACCGTCTGACGGAAATGCAGAATCATGCACCGAGCATATCGACAACGATTCCAACGGCAAATGCGACAACTGCGACGCTGACGTAGCAAACGAAAATGCTCCATCCGACAAAGAAAACGACGAGCAGAATAAGCTTCCCGAGGGAGGCGATCCCGGTAGTATTCTTACAAACTCGGTAATCGCTCAGCTCAATGCCGCAAATTCCGTAAAATTCGATATTCTGATGGATATTTTTGCTATTGAAGAGTATTGGGATTTCGATTACGATTTCGCCACTGATAATTTTATTCCGTCAAAATACACCGATTACGTCGAAGGCACGATAACGCTCACCACTACCGTAGCGAAAACAAGCACCGGCATAAACGCCAAGATGGACTTTACCGCAACGGGACGTGACAGCGCAGACGCCGAGCTTGAGACCGATCAGTTCACGGCGATGTATCTCGTTGACGGTATAGTATATACCTACGACGAGGAACTGGATGCATATATCAAGAGTCCCGTTGACGACAGCGTAAACACGGAAGAAATCGAAGCAATGCTTCAGGATGTTCTCGAAAAGATCAATTTAACCGAGAATGATAAAAACGTAATATTCAAGTCGCTCGGAGATCTTGCAATAAGTGCTTTCAATATAAAAGAAAACAAGGGCTCGATCTCGATCGATGTAAAGCCGATCGTTGATTCCGTTTCAGAATACGTCAACGGCATCGATACGTCCACCAAAACCATAAAAGATATACTCAACGACATATTAGCACTTACCGGAGACGATTCCGTAAATACCGACCTTATCTTGAATGGACTTGAGCGTATTGCCGGACTTACCGTAAACGAAGCCATAGCCGAGATCGATGCAGGGCTTACAGCAAGCAGCGGTACAACGCTTCAGGGACTTTACGACAGCATAGTAAACAATCCGGAATTCGTAAGCGCTCTCAAAGAGACACTCAAAAGCGATTTGAGCACCGCAGATATAGATGCTATGATTGCTCGTATGCAAAGCGCCAAGATAGCTGAGATCATCACACAGTATGGCATCGGTGACGTAACCGTTTACGATCTTATTACCTCCCTCATACCCACCGACGAGGACGTGAACATCCCGACAGCCGACGTTTTCTTCGAGGGCTTCAGACTCACTCTTGCAATGACTCTGGACGAGTTTGAGGAAGCCAGCGGACTTTCCGTATTCAGCACTCTCAAGCAGATCATTGCAGAACTCAAGGTGAACGAGCTTAATGCCAAGCTCGACCTTAATTTCAAGGGCATTTTCAATATCGAAAAAATAGAAGGTACGTTCAATTTTGACGTCGAGGCAAAGTTCCCGTCCGAATACGTAACGACTGAAACGGATGCTTTTGATTATGACATTACGGTTTCGTTTAAGCTTTACGATATTTCAAAAGAATCTGTCACCATAACCGCTCCCACAGACAAAGAGATCTTAGATTCGAGCGAGTGGTAAAAAACGGAATCTGAAGTTACTGCAAAACTAAAAATCCCGAGGACAAAATCCTCGGGATTTTTTTATGTTTTAACGGCAGTGTTCTCAATCCTCGGCTTGATTATATTCCGCAATATAGGGGAGATTTCTGTAATATTCCGCACAGTCGAGTCCGTATCCTATAACGAAATAATCGGGTATGGTGAACAGAGCTATGTCGGGCCTAAAGTCCACAAGACGTCTCGAGGGCTTATCGAGCAGAGTAACAACACGCAAAGAGCGCGGAGAGCGTGCCTTGAGTATCGTAGTTATATCGGTGAGCGTTCTTCCGGTATCAACGATATCCTCCACTATAACGACGTGATAGTTACTTATATCGCGATCGAGATCCATAGTAATGCGCACCACTCCCGAGGATACCGTACCCTCGTAATAGCTCTTTGCGCACATAAATCCGATCTCGCAGGGGACGCTTACAGCACGGCATATATCCGCCATAAACACGAACGAGCCCTTAAGAATGCTGACGAGCAGTATCGGGGTCCCATCGTATATAGCATCGATCTCTTTTCCTGCCTTTTTGACGGCGTCTTTGATTTCCTGCTCGGTAATGATCACGTTTTTGATTTTGGCATTGTAGCTTTCGATAGAATTGATTTCTTTCATTTCGTACACTCCACAAAATAGTATGAAATGATTTTACCACACTTTTTTGTTTTTTTCAACAGTTTTTTACACTTTTTCACTGTCACAACTCATTTATCGGGCATAGTATGTAGCAAAGTAATGAAAAAGGAGCGCACAAAGTGCCTGAAAATACTATGAAAAACTCTTTTTTACCCGCCCTAACGAGCCAAGGAGGCCCGTTTGAGAACAAAAATTACTATTTTGCCGCTCTCAATACGTCAAAAGGATTCGTGAGCAAATTCGATCCCGTTTTTTCGGACGCGTCCCACACTCTGATACTTAAAGGAGGACCGGGTACGGGTAAATCGACGCTGATCTCCTCTATTGCCGCGGAAGGAGCGCGGCGCGGTCTCGACGTTGAGTATTTTTTATGCTCGTCCGATACCTCCTCGCTTGACGGAGCGCTTATAGGCGGCGAGCTTGCTGTCATAGACGGCACGTCTCCGCACTGCATTGATCCGAAATTTCCCGGAGCGGTGGACGAAATAGTTAATATCGGCGGTTTTTGGGATACCTCTATCCTAAAAAGCGCGCGCAGTGAGATAAAAGCTCTTTGCGCCCAAAAAAGCGAAAACTACGCGGACGTTTACAAATATATGAAAATATCCGCAGATGCGGACGATCTTGCCGAAAAGCTCGTTTTGCGTCACTGTGATCTTGAGAAGATGTCGGGCGCGGTAGAGCGTCTTTCCCGCGTGCTTTGGAGTGACACTCCCGAGGTAAGATACCGCGGGATAAGCGCCTTCGGCACTCAAGGATATATAATGCTCGACAGCTATCTGCGCCGTGCCAAAACGGTATATTCTTTCCGAGACAGATACGGCATATCGAACGTTTTTCTCGCCCTTCTCAAGGAAAAGCTCGACTCTGCGGGTATCGGATACGACTATTCCCTGTCACCCGTACGCGAAAAACTCGACGCACTTTTTCTGCGCGGCAACGACACGGCGTTTATTACGGCGGACTGTGAATCAGGCAAAATAATAAACACGGAGCGCTTTATCAAAAAAAGCGTATCGCTTGAAAGAAGCGAGATAAAAAAACTCCGCGAGATCTCCTTTGGCGCAAGATCTATGGCAGAAAAAAAGCTCTCCGAGATCGGAGAGCTTCACAGTGAACTTGAAAAAATTTATATCGGCGCCATGGATTTTAAGGAAATGAACAAAATGACGAGGCGCCTGCTCATATCTATATTCAAAAATCAAGGTAACTGAGCGGTCTTGCAAGTGCCGAGAAAACGTCTCTGTCCGCAAGGATCTTTCGCGCGGCGGAGGCGTTTTTTTCGCTGTCGAATACGCCGAACACAGCACTTCCGCTCCCGCTCATCATAGCGCCGAGAGCTCCGTTTGACAGCAGAGTGTTCTTTATATCTTCCACCTCGGGGAGATCTTTGACTATTACATCTTCAAAGCGGTTGAACATATATTTGCAGTAGCTTTTATCTCCCTTTTCAAGCAGAGAGATCAGCGTATCTGCGCTCTTTATATCATATTTTCCGAGTGCATCGGCGTCCGAATACGCTTTTGCTGTGCTTACCCCGTTTTCACCCTTGGCGATAACTATGAAAAGATCGTCGGGGAGTGCCTTGATCGGTGTTAGCGCCTCGCCTATACCCGTAGCACGGGCACACGATCCGTGAAGACAGAAAACGACGTCTGCGCCGAGAGAAAGCGCAATAGAATCGAGCGTTTTTTCATCGCCCATATTGAACTCGTCCTCGAGAAAACGGAGCACGCCCGCCGCATCCGCACTACCGCCGCCAAGACCGGCGCACACGGGGATCCTTTTATCAAAGGACATCGAAATATCCCAATTATTTATTCCGAAAACAGAAAAATACTTTTGTGCCGCGCGGTAAGCGATATTTTTTTCTCCCACGGGAAAGGTCGGGGAGTTTTCCGCGCAGATCTTTATCTCGCCGCTACCCTTTTTAAGAGCTGCGCTAAGCGTGTCCGCAAGAGAAACGGTGTGCATCACCATATCGAGCGTGTGGTACGAGTCCTCCCTTTTTCCCGTTATTTCGAGAAAAAGATTTATTTTTGCGGGACAAATCACTTGCTTCATCACAAAAATTCCTTTCTTTTAAGTAAAAAGACCAACGAGCTTGAGTATCGGATTTTTCTTTACTCTTATTGCGTCCTTCGGACAAAGCTCCTGACAGCAGAAGCATTTTATGCAGTCCTTTTTATATATAAGAGCCACTTTTTTATCGGTAATAACGATAGTTTTCGCAGGACATGATCTTGCACATTCTCCGCAACCGACGCATTTTTCACCGTCAACGACAGGTCTCGGGCGAAGAGACTCCATCAGCTTTCCGCCGAAGAGCTTTGACAGAATATTTATAGCGCTTCTGTTTGTGTCCGAGCTGTCGGGCAAAATGAAATCCTTGCACACGAAAGCTTCATTTCCGTCTCCGAGGACGTCGTAATCGGGCAAAAATCCGCGCGTCTTCGCCTGCGCGTTTATCGACGAGTGCTCTTTCATTCCTATTATCTCGGCGCACGCCTCATCAAGCGCGAACGGCGAACGCGAAGCACCCATAAATCCGAGCTTTCTCGGCTTTCCGTTAGTTGGTCCGTTACCCTCCATACCGATCACCGCGTCAATTACGTGCAATGTCCCGACGCTCTTGCAAACGGTCTCGCACAGATCACATATCATTGCGGAAAAATCCGAAAGATTGGGATACAGCGCGTGCATTTCGAGCTTTTCGGTACCCGGTATGACTCCGAAAAGATTTTTTACGGCACCGCTCATTCCGGTAAGGTTGTGCGTTTTAAGTTTAGATACGTTTATAACGAGATCGGCTTCTACTATCGGGGTAATAATATTGAACGTACGCTCTTTGCTATGCCCGAGCGACGCCACCCTTTTTGCCGAAAGATCAAAATTCAGCTCAGCGCCCGCATTTTTTGCCGCTTCGTCCATTTTTCCGACCTTGTAAGATGCGCGCAGAGAGGCCTCGGTATAGGGGCCTGCAGGGCTCTCTGCCACCGTAACGCTTTTCGCACCGTATTCGGTGCAAAGTGCTATAAGCGCTTCCACTACGAATGGGTTTGTAGTTCCTGCTGCCGAAATATCCATTTTCCGAACGAGATTCGGCTTTATTACCACCCTTTTTCCGCTTATCTCCTCTTTTTTGACCGAAATATCGTCAAAAAGAGCTTGAAGCGCATGACGAACGGTCTGCATTTCGTAATTTTCGCACGCCCTTAGCGACACGGCCGCTTTTTCTTTTATAATTTCTTCCATTTTACTCCTCGCGTTGTAAAAAGTAAATAAATTGTGTATTTTGAAAAGTATCTTGATTTATTTTTTCAACTGCTGTATAATTGTTATATATACGTTTGTGACAAAGTGAAAGGACCGTGTCTTAAATGAAAATATCTTTTAACAAAAAGTATTCCACTATCGCATTATACGCGGTAGCAATCATATTATTTGCGGTTATCTGCGTAAAAGCCATTATAGTAAGCCCCGTAGGACTGTCGTCCGTGTGGGGCGGGATAAGGCAGATAATCAAAACTTTGTTTTATGCGCTTATAGTTGCATACATTATGTCACCCGTTATGAATTTCTTTCACCACAAGGTGTTCAGATTCATACAAAAAAAGCGTGAATTTTCGGTAATAAGAAAGCTCGTTGCTCTCTTCTTTACTTTTCTCGTGTTCTTCTCGGTAATTACTGCGTTCGTGTGGTTTGCAATACCGCAGGTTGTTGCAAATATCGAAAACCTCGGAACAGTCCTCACGGGATATTACGAATCTATCGACACGTATATTTCCACACTTAAAGAAAATTCTCCGGTCTTTGAAAAGCTGTACTCTACCGTCATAAAAAATGACGGAAATCTCGGAGATCTCCTCAACGAAGCTCTAGCCGCACTACTGGCAGCCGTAACGAGTGCTTCGGACTATATTATAACCTTTATTTCAAACTTTGTCAATGAGGTCAAAACCATTTTTATGGGCGTGTTCCTCTCCATATACTTCGTTTACTACAAGGAAATGCTCGTTTCGCAGGTCTCTCGCTTCTTCAGAGCGTTTATGCGTCCCAAGACCTTCGCTTACGCCTCGCATATCGTTGACGATATAGATATAAAATTCGCAAAATTCCTTCGCGGAAAGGCGTTTGACTCAACGATAGTAGGTATCGTTTTATATATCGTTTACAAGATCGTCGGTATGCCCTATGCAGAGATCCTTGCACTCGTCGGCGGCATTATGAATATGGTTCCCACCTTCGGACCGATCATTGCCTCCTTCGTATGCGGCTTTATTCTGCTTCTCACGGCACCCAAAATGCTGTTTGCGTACATCATTATCGTTTGCGTGGTCGGTCTTACCGATTCGCAGATAATAGAGCCCAAGATGCTCGGCGACTCGCTCGGATTAAAACCGGTCTGGATAACCCTTTCGGTCATCATAATGAGCGCTCTGTTCGGACTTTTCGGAATGTTCTTCGGAGTACCGATCTTCGCAGTCATCTACACTCTCGTCAAGGAAGCGGTTGACAATCGCACGGCACAGCGTGAGGCAAGAGAGCCCATCGCGGAGGTCGAAAGCACCGATACCGTACCCGAAGAGACGGCAACCGAAAGCGCGCCCGAGGAAAACGCAAACGACAGCGCCGCCGAAGATACTCCCACGGATGATCAGAAATAAATCTGTCTGACTAATAATAAAACCGCAAGGAAATCCTTGCGGTTTTATTTTTTTATTCTTCGTCTATTCTCTTATATAGCATCTCGATCTCGCCGAGAGTAAAGGTCTCGGGCATCTCGACCGCCTTCCACTCGGGAGTGATACCGATCATTCTTGCAAGGATCTCACATCCCTGCGGGATTATCGGACTGAAGAGATTTGCCATATTAGCCATAAGGTAGATACAGCTTGCGGTGATATTTCCGAAGAGCTCGGGATCTTCCTTTGCTGCCACCCACGGCTTTGACTCATCGTAGTACTTATTAGCGTACTGAATTACGGTAACGATCTCCTCTGCCGCGCTGCGAAGCTCGCCTGCGTCTATCTTATTTCCGATAGACTCGTAAAGTCCTTCAACGTACGCTTTGACCTCGCTGTCAACCTTGCCTGCGGGAACTACGCCGTCGTATTTCTTCTTAATGAAGGAAAGATTGCGGTTTACGAAGTTTCCGAATCCGCCTACGAGGAACTTGTTGTAGGTCTGGATCATTTCGGGGATAGCAAAGTTAGCGTCTCTGCGCTCGGGGTTAAAGAGAATGGTATAGAATCTGATCGCATCTGCGGGATATTTTTCCGCAAGCGAATGTACCGATATGATATTTCCCTTCGACTTGGACATCTTCTCGTCATTCATATTCATATACTCGCTCGATACGATATGAGTGGGCAGACAGATCTCGTCGCTGATAGCGGCAAGAAGCGCGGGGAAAATTACCGTATGGAAAGGAATGTTGTCTTTTCCGTGGATAAAGTACGCGTGGATATCGCCCTCTTTGGAGATGAACTTATCGTAGTCAAGTCCTCTCTCCTCGCAGACCGCCTTACAGGTCGTGCAGTAGCCGAGCACGGCTTCGAGCCAGACGTATATTCTCTTATCCTCGTAGCCGTCAAAGGGAACCTCTACGCCCCAAGAAAGGTCGCGGGTAGCAACTCTGTCCGGAAATCCCTGAGTGATGTATTTTTTAGTCTCGTTGACTGCGTTCCATCTCCAGTTTTCCTCGTTTTCCTTGGCGAACTCGGAGATCTTGTCCTGGAACGCCGAAAGCTTGAACACGAGATGCTTGTTCTTGCGGATAACGGTCGGATTTCCGCAGGTACGGCAGCGCTTATTTGTAAGCTCCTTTGCATCAAAGGTTGCCGTACAGTGCTCACACTGGTCGCCTCTTGTCATCTTGTGGCATGAGGGGCATTCGCCCTCGAGCTCTCTGTCGGCAAGGAACGAACCGCAGGTCTCGCAGTAGTCCTGATCCTCAAGCTGCTCGAAAAGATATCCGTTATCGTATATCTTCTTGAATATATTCTTTACCTCTTCCTTGTGGTAGTCGGTAAAGGTTGCAGTGTATTTATCGTAGGTAAAAAGCAGATCGTTAAAATCACGGGTAAACTCCTCGTGATATTTCTCCGCTATCGACTCGGGAGTGCATTTTTCTCTCTTCGCTCTCTCGGTTATCGGGGTGCCGTGGCTGTCTGTACCCGAAACGTAGATAACGTCGTATCCCGCAAGACGTCCGTAACGCGCTATAACGTCTCCCGGAAGAAGTGCCGCGAGGTGTCCTACGTGGAGCGAGTTATTTGCATACGGCCAAGCGCCGCCTATCCAATATCTTCTTTTATTTTCCATTACAAAAGTCCAACCTTCCTTTGTTTTTCTTATTTACCGTATCTGTTTTTTTTCGTTAAATATACCCGAGATCTCGATCGCCTTCATAGCGGGGAGACCTATAATATAACACGCGCCTATCTGACCGATACCGACGGTTGCCGCCATAAACCAGAGCGCATCCGAAAATCCGTATCCGAATTTCAGAACGAGCGGAACGACGAGTGCATTCAGAACGACCGCGGGGAGCGGTACGAGCAACTTATGTTTTCTAAATCGTCGGGCAAGCATTGCAGAGATAAGCGTTGCAAGTGAGCCGAAAACGATATCCGCCCATATCATACCCGAAACGAAGCAGTTTGCAAGTATGCAGCCGACGAAAAGTCCGACGGGTGCGGCGGGAGTGAAGTAGGGCAGCACGCACAGTGCCTCCGCCACTCTCAGCTGCACGGGACCGAAGCTGATCGGAGCAAACGCGAGGGACAGCGCGGTGTAAAACGCCGCGATAAGCGCCGCGTGCGAGATGAAGCGTGTTTTTCCTCTTACCGATGACATATTTGATTTTCTCCTTAGTTTTGTTTTAAGTGAGGATGGTTACGAACTCACTGATATACCCAATATACCGTAATTATTTACGGTATCAAAGTATTTTACCACTAAAATGTCAAAATTTCAAGTCTTTTTTTGCAGATACTTTCCTTTTCCGAAAAATTCTCTGATTTTGCGTAGAAAATCCCGATCAAAAACACTCAAAATGCCTCGGTATATCAAAACTACCGTTAAAATATGGAGCGCAAGCAGAGGGATATTGTGTGCGCTTCCGAGTCCGATAAGACCGAAGATCAGCTTCGTGAGAAAGAGGGACGCCGCCGTTGAAGCAAGGGGCAGAGCTATCCATTTTACAAAGTCTATACGGAGCTTTGTCAGCGAGATAAGACGGGAGGCGCTCAGGGTAGTATTCAGTATCTCGCAAAAAATTATCTCTATTATATACCCGAGCATTCCTATTTTAGGTATAAGCAGAAAAACTATGCCTACGCTGAGCAGCGAGTCCATAAGGTTTACCTTCATAGTATAGAGCTGCTGGTCAAGTCCCTTAAGGATGCTGTCTATCGTGGTATCTATAAACATTACCGGCATAACGGGTGCAAGCAGACGGATATATCTGCCTGCAGAGGCGTCCGAATAAATTACCGTGCCTATCTCTGCACAGTAGCAGGAGACTATACCCGCAATACAGATACCGAAGGTAAAGACCAGCCGACACGCGCGCGAGCTGATACGCAGTATGCCGACGGTATCTCCCGCCGTACGCTTTTCGGCTATTTCGGGTACTATTAGAGAGCAAAAAGGAGTCAGAAAGCAGTACGGGAAAAGGATCGTCGGCAGAGCTTTTGCCTGCATAACTCCGTATGAGGCGACTGCCTCCGACTGCGAGAGTCCGTTTTTCTTCAGCCCGCTCGTGATGAGCAGATGCTCTATCGTTACCAGTGCAGATCTGAAATAAGACGTAAAGGCGGTTGGAAGCGCTATACCGAGCATTTTCTTCTTGAGATCCTCGCTCTCTTTTTCTCGGTATTTGCCGTATTTTTTGTTGATATCGACAACGTAGAACAAAAAGAGGAAAAGAAAGGAAACGACCTCAGAGGCAAGCAGAGCCGCCACCGAAAAAAGGCACGCCTTTTCCATCGAGGAGGGTGAGTAGAGAGACAGAAAGACAACGGTAAGCGCAACGCGCAAAAGCTGCTGAAATATCTGCGTAAAGGCGCTTTTTGCCACTCTGCGGACTGCGGTAAAATATCCGCCGAGCGCGCTTGAGAGGGAGACGAAAGGAAGCGTCAGAGCAAGCGTACGCAGAGACGGAAGCGTACGCATATCACCGAGCACGTTTGCCGCCACGGGACGAGCTATCATAAGAAGCACAGCCATCGAGCCGATTCCGAAGAAAAGACAGTACGCCACGCATTTTCGCATAGCGATAATGACGTCCGAGTAGTTCGCACCGCCCTCGGCATCTGCTACCATTCTCGTTGCCGTCAGATTTATCGCACTCGTTGCAAAGGTCGTGGCAAGCGTGTAAACGCTGAAGGTGAGCGTGAGTATCCCGAGTCCCTCGTCACCAAGCTTTTGTGAAAGATATACGTTAAAATAAACGCCCAGTACCCGCATAAGCAGAGCTGTAAGTGCAAGTATGAGCGTATTTTTTATAAAGACGTGCGATCTGCGCATTTTCACCATAATTCCCCGCCCTATATTTTTTCAAAATATCTTATGAGCGCTTTTTTTGGAATATGATAAAAACGCGCCGAAGCGCGTTTTTTGTATTATGTTCGGGCGTAAAGTCCTCTCGTGCGTTTGGATATTTTTTCACCTTGAACGAAAGTGTAGAATATTTTTTCGATCTCTTCCCTGCTTTCGTTTGTGAAAAATAGCAGAGCGAAATCGGCGGGAATATTCGAGTCGCCTATATAATGGGGAACGCTGTTGTAGAGCGTACCGTACTCTCTCTTATGACAACCGACCTTGAATTTTATACCGTATCTGTCGCTTATCTCACCCTTACCGCCGCACCTTTCACATCCGATCGCGGCTCGTACGGGGCAGGCGCGCAGAAGCATAAGCGGAAGATATCCGTACGAGAAAAGACCGATACGCATATTTCCGTACAGCTCCGAAACTGCACCGAAGGGCATCTCCGGCGAGCATACCGCCTCGGACACGCCCATTTTTTCGTACTGCGCGAGAGCGTCGGAATTTGTGATATTAAGACCGAATCCGCCGATGATCTCAAATCCCTTCTCGCGTGCGTACGCAAGTGAGCCGATATTATCGCAAAGGAGAGTTTTTATTCCGATCTCTGACAGCTTTTCAAGCTTTTTAGCGTATTTGGAGAAATCGTAAACGAGAGACGGCATCTCGGCAACAAACTTTTCGGTACTGTCAAATCTGTCCGCGCATCTTATTATCTCGTCTATCGGAAGAATGATCTTTTTCGCCCTATCGGCTATTCCCGATATTTTATCAAAGCTGTCCGAACGAATATAAATATCGTTTGCGACTCGCTTTTTTATTTCGTATTTTTCCCGTGTTGGCGGGAAGAAAGTATAGTTTACGCTTTCTTTTCTCGCCTCGCCGAGCTTTTGTGCGCATTCTCTTCTCAAAGCGTTGAGAACGGATGCACCGAGCGATACGATTTGCTTATTTTCAAGCGAAAGCTCCGAGAGGATATAGGGAGTTCCGCCGAGACGCGATATGAAGTTTTCCGCACTTTCCTTTGTCAGCGCTCTTTCGGGATCTGATACAAACTCGCCGTCAAGCGAGGCGCTGACGCTTCTTTCTCCATCGTAAAAAGACAGCTTCACGTTTTTTTCCGAAAGCTCGAGCTTTGCAGATACCAAAACTCTCTGCTTCTCTCGTCTGTACAGCTCGCTTGCCTTTGAGAGCGCTCCGCCGGACGATATGACGTCCTCTTTGGTTCGTATTCCGAACATATCCCGATCTCTTTTGCCGATAAGATATCCGTTTGTAAATCCGCTCCTTGAGAAGATGCTTTTGAGAAGATCGAGATCGGCATTCTCGCCGTTACGCGCCTTGACGCAGGCATCGACTGCGGCGGCAACATACTCGGGGCGCTTCATTCTGCCTTCTATCTTCACAGAACAGACTCCCGCCCCATAAAGCTCGTTTATCGCCGAAATATGCGACATATCCTTAAGTGAAAGACAGTTTTTCATATTTTGGCAGGAGAAATCGAGGCGGCAGGGCTGTGCGCACTGACCTCTGTTTCCGCTTCTTCCGCCGAGCATCGCTGAAAGCTCGCACCGTCCCGACACACTCATACAGAGCGCGCCGTGGATAAACGCCTCAAGCTCAAGCTCGGGCGGTGTGTTTTCTCTTATTTTTCTTATCTCCTCAAGAGAAAGCTCTCTTGCAAGCACCACTCTTGAAAAGCCGAGACGAAACGCTTCTCTTGCACCCTCCGCGTTATGTATAGCCATCTGGGTGGATGCGTGCAGTGCAATATTCGGGCAGGCGCTCTTTACGTATTTTGCTACTGCAAGATCCTGAACGATAACTGCGTCGGCTCCCGCAGAACATATCTGTCTTACGGCATCGAAGAGCTCCTCATATTCGCTTTCATACACGAGAGTGTTCAGCGTTACGTGAAGCTTCACACCGTACTCGTGACAGTATTTTACCGCCTCGCAAAGCTCGTTTTCATCAAAGTTTGCGGCACTTGCACGCGCGCTGAATTTTTTCAGTCCGACGTAAACGGCGTCCGCGCCGCTTCGTACTGCCGCAACAAGCTGGGGCATTCCGCCCGCAGGGGCAAGGATTTCTATATTTTTCATAAATTCTTTGTCCTTTTTTGCTTTATGGCTCTATTATAGCAAATTTTCGCGGGATATTCAATCGTTATAAGAAAATTTATATTTTCACAAAAATCTACACTATTTTCAAATATATCCTTGACTTTACGGGGTACGCGTGATAAAATAGTTATGTATAATTTTATTAAGTATAAGGAGGGGTGTCCGTGAAAGGCAGAATCCTGACGATAGGAAACGCTTACATAGAAATGCACATGCAGACCGCACGTCTGCCCATAGCCAATCAGACGGTCGTTGAGGACGATTACGAGCTTCGCCCCGGCGGCAAAGGCGGAAACTCCGCCGTTGCAGTTGCGCGAATGGGACTTGAGAGCGTATTCTGCACCTCGGTCGGTCAAGACAACGACGGAAACAGACTCCGTAATTTTTATAATTTCAACGCAATAAACACAACCACGATGTACGTCGATCCCGCGCATCCCACGGGACTTTCGGTGTACCTTTACGAAAAGCAGTACGATTCGCGCAGAAGAATAATATATCCCGGCGCAAACAAGAGCTTTTCGATCAGCCAGATAGAAGCGGCGCTCGGCACTTATCCCGACGCGATATTTATGACGCTTGAGGTCCCCTTCCCGCTTGCAGTTGCGGTAACCTCGCTTGCAAAGAGCCACGGCATACCCGTATTTCTCGACGCTTCTCCCGCACAGCTCGGACTCCACCTCGAGCAGCTTGAAAACATCGAGATATTCTTCGCGGGAAAGCAGGAGGTATATATCCACACGGGAATAAATCCCACCTCCCTCGAAAGCTGTCTCAAGGCGTGCATCGCGCTCGGTCAGACGGTCAAGGCAAAATACTACGTGCTTCGCCTCGGCGAGAGCGGATTTTTCGTGTATGACGGAAAATTCCACAACGTTCACGGTCCTTACAGCTTGGACAACACCCCCTCGCCCACCTTCGTTGACGTTGAAGCGGCGATCGTTTCCTCGGAGTACCTTATCACGCAGGACATAAGAAAAGCGTGTCTGGTCGGCTCTGCCGCAAGTAAATTTGCCAAAGAAAATCACGACGTGAAGATTCCCACCCGTGAACAGATACGTGAATTTTGCGAAGAAAACGGATACGACGTAAAAATAGCGCGCGTATAAGCGCCAAAGGGAAAGTACTTATGAACGAAGCTTTTGTAAGAAGCGACGGATATTTCCGTTCGTCGAGCGATACTTGTGATATTTTCTATTCGGTATGGACGCCAAGTAGCGCTCCCTGTGCAGTAGTACAGATAGTTCACGGCGCACGCGAGAACATTAGCGACTACGAAAAGATCGCCGAGTTTTTGATATCAAAAGGATTTGTGGTCTGCATTCACGATCAGCTCGGTCACGGAAAAAGCGTTTCCGAAAATGGCGGAGAGATCGGTTTTTTCGCAAGTGACGACGGAGACGGATCTCTTATTAGGGATATCGAAAATCTCCGCACGATCATGAGAAAGAAATACAGACGTCTTCCCTATTTTCTGCTTGGACACCGCTTCGGCGCATTTATCGCACAGGCGTACGCCGCAGCGTATCCCGAAAACACGCTGGACGGTCTTATTATCTCGTCTCCGTACAAGGAAAATCTCGGAATACTGAAACTTGTGTCAAAGCTATCGCTTACGCTGAAGGGTGCGCATCACCGCGCACATCTGCTTCACAAGCTGGAAACGGGCGAAAAAGCTAACGAAAAGGCACTTTCGGTCAAAGCGTACCGCGATCTCCTTGAGCTTGCAGGTTATACCAAAGATCACCTTGCATCCCGCGCTCTTCCCGTTTTTATAGTGGCGGGAGTTTCCGACCGTCTCGGCAAAGGCGGCAAAACGGCAGTGAAGCTTTACGAAAAATATTTCGATGCAGGCGTATCGGACGTCAGTATGAAGCTTTACGAGCGTTCCCTTCTCGGCGCATCCGAAAAAGACGAGATATTTTCGGACACTGCAGAGTGGATAAAGAGAGTTCTTGATGCAAAGATAGAGCTGATAAGACAAAATACCTTTCACTTTTAACTAAGGAAAATATGAAAAAAAGAATTCTTGGAATAGACTACGGTAAGGTTCGTACCGGCTTTGCCGTAAGCGATCTTCTCGGGCTTACTGCGAGTCCGATAGGAACCTTCAAAATAACGGGCGACCGTTCTCTTGTGGAAAAGGTCTGCGAGCTGACCAAAGAGTACGAGGTCAGCGAAATAGTTATCGGAAATCCGATAAATATGGACGGAAGCCGAGGCGACAGCTCAACTAAAGTACAGTATCTGGCAACTCTTATCGAAAAGGACACGGGTCTGCCCGTAATACTTTTTGACGAGAGATGCACCACTATGCTCGCGCACAAGCTGCTTAACGCTACCGACACGCGAGGTGCGAAGCGCAAAAGCGTTGTCGATACCCTTTCCGCACAGATAATTCTGCAGAATTATCTCGACTCACGAAAATAAATATTTTATCGGAATATTTTTATTTTATAAGGAGAAAGACTTATGAACCGCAACATTGACAAATTCATCGCCATGGCGGAAGCTTGCGTTAAAAACCACGAGCTTGCGCCCGGAAAGTATCAGCGCTGGAGATGGCAGAACGAAAAGGGCACCCGCAACCTCGGATCGACCGAGTACGGATGTGCAGACGCTGCCAACATTCTCTATATGATCGGAAAATTCCCGAGAGATTACGAGATCAGAAAAGCGTGCGTTGACGAGCTTCAGAGCTTCCAGCAGGAGGACGGCTGCTTCAGAGAACCCACCCACTGCATGCTCCACACCACAGCTCACTGTATAGCGGCGCTCGAGCTTTTTGACGCAGGCGTAAAATATCCCCTTACCTATCACATGGAGCAGTTCGGAACTCCCGAAAAGGTTCGTGCGTTCCTTGAAAGTCTTAAGTGGGCAACCGATCCTTGGGGACAGTCACATCACGGCGCGGGCTTCTATGCCGCTATGATTCTGACCTGCAATATGCCTCTTGAGTGGCAGGACGCTTATTTCGGCTGGCTCTGCGAGAACAACGACCCCGTTACCGGTATCGGAAGAAAGGATCACGGCGACACCAAGATCCTTCAGCACCACCTCAACGGCTGGTTCCACTATATGTTCAACTTTGAGTTCACTCACCGTGCATTCCCGAACGCTGAAAAGCTCATTGACAACTGTATCGATATGTATAAGAAAAAGGAATTCCAGCACGTTTATCCTTGGGGACTCGGATGCGGCTTTGCCGAGATCGACTGGGTATTCGCTCTCAATCGCGCATCCAGACACACCGGCTACAGAAGACAGGAAGCTCTCGAACTTATGCGTGATTTCGCAGAAGGATATCTTACCTATCTTGAAAACATCGACGTCGATACCGACGATCGCTTCAATGACCTTCACGAGCTCTTCGGCGCTATGTGCTGCGTAGCAGAGCTTCAGATCGCCTTCCCCGACGAGATAAGATCCACCTTCCCGCTCAAGAACGTTCTTGACAGACGTCCTTTCATTTAAGGGATCTGCTCTTAACCCTGCCAAGAAACTTTTTGTAAAAAGTTTCTTGGAACTTCAAAAACTTAAAGATACTCGGAAAACCTTTTTGAAAAAAGGTTTTCCGAACCTTTCCAAAAACTTTACTTAAAACATGGGAGAATACGTCTTATGAACAGAAACATTGACAATATCATCGCTATGGTCGAAAAGTCGGTTGAAGACCACTGCCTCGGCCTCGGAAAATATCAGCGTTGGAGATGGCAGAACGACAAGGGCGACCGCAACCTCGGATCCTCCGAGTACGGTTGCGCGGATGCGGCAAACATTCTCTACACCATCGGCAAGTTTCCGAGAGATCTCGAGACTCGTGCCGCTTGCGTTGCAGAGCTCCGGAGCTTCCAGAGAGAGGACGGCTGCTTCTCCGAGCCCACTCACCATTTTCTTCATTCTACCGCGCACTGTATAGCTGCGCTTGAGCTTTTTGACGCCGCTCCGAAATATCCGCTTACCTATCATATGGAAAACTTCGGCACGCCCGAAAAGCTTTACGAGTATCTACCCACTCTCGGCTGGATAAGCGATCCTTGGCCGCAGTCTCACCGCGGCGCGGGACTTTTCGCAGCAATGATCCTCACCTGCAATATGCCTCTTGAGTGGCAGGATGCTTACTTTAAGTGGCTGTGGGATCATAACGATCCCGTAACCGGAATCGGACACAAGGAGCACGGCGACGTTAAGCCGCTTCAGCATCACCTGAACGGTTGGTTCCACTATATGTTCAACCACGTTTACGCAAATCGTCCCTTCCCGAATTCTGATAAGCTTATTGATTCTTGTATCGATATGTACAAAAACGGCGGCGTAAGTGCCAACTTCGGAAAGTCGTTCGGATTTGCCGAGATCGACTGGGTATTCGCTCTCAACCGTGCATCGCTCAACACCGGATACAGAAGACAGGAGGCACTTGAGTGCATCCGTGATTTTACAGGAGGTTATCTCGACTTCATCGAGTCTATCGATCCTGCAAAGCACCCTGGCTTCAACGACCTTCACATGCTCTTCGGAACGGTCTGCTGTCTCTCCGAGCTCCAGCTTGCACTCCCCGGCGAGATCAAGACCACGATTCCGCTTAAGAACGTTCTTGACAGACGTCCTTTCATTTAAGAAAACAAACGTAAAAAACCGTGCTGAGAAATCAGCACGGTTTTTATTTATATTTTAGAAAGGATATATTTGTCGGTTATTTCGGTGTTTTCTTTTATACCCTCGGCACGCTGTGAGAACTTTTTGGAAAGCTTTTCATTATTAACGTACGAAACGAAATTCTTGAACTGTCCGCTGTCCGTGGGAGATGCGTAACCCTTTTCGGGAAGCTCAAGCTTTTTAACGACGTAGTAACAGTCGTCGTTTTCGCAGAGCTTTACCTCACCCACCTCCATCTCGAGTGCCGCAGAGGTCACTGCCGCCGAGTGCGAAAGATAGTCGTCTGCGCTGACGTAGAATCCGTTTGGAGTCGAGGCAAGATCAAATCCGAATTCCTTCATATATTTTTCCATAAGAGCGTTCATATCCGCTCCGCCAAGCGCCTCGGCATATACGCTCTGTGCCTTGGAAACTACTTCGTCCTTTTCGCTGTCGCTGAGCTCCTCGGTCAGATATCTGCCGGTGGAATCGGTCTTTCTCGTTCCGTCATCGTTGTAAACGTATCTTACGTTTTTAAGGAACATAACGTATTTTACTCTTGCATAGTAGGTGTTATAATACGCTTCAAGCTCGTCTGCCGTTGCCGTTTCGACGCCGCTCGTGTCGTCATACAGATACTTGAGCACGGCATTATACTGCTCTTCCGCACGGAAGACCGCTTTCATTTCTTTAAGTGTAATGCCGTAATCCTCTTTCAGCATCTTGGTATATTCCGAGCGGCTCTCGTAATGAGCTATCTGCTCGTTTACCGTATCTTTTATGGATTTTTCCGCCTCGTCGCTCAGCTCAAGTCCAAGCTCGTCGAAAAGTACCATACCGACAAGGTAAAACCTTATTCTCGTCTCGATCTGGGACGATATATATTCCTCGTTGGTCACACCCGTATCGTTGAGCGACGCCCAATATTCGGGGGTGTCCTTTACGTCCGAATAATAGGTAAGGAAATAATCCTTCCAGTTGTTCATCCAGTACGAGTACATTCCTTCACTTATCTCGTGACCGTCAAGCTCGAGCACTACCTTAGATCTTCTGCTGCACGAAGCAAACTGAAAAGGGAGCGCAAGGAGAGCGAGAATAAAAGCAAGTATTCTGAGATATTTTTTCATATCTTTACCTCTGTTTTAAGCTTTTTATAATTTTAACACCGATATATCAGCTATTCCAGCCGTTTTCATTGATTATTTGTATATATTCTTTTAACATTTTTTCGGCAACATCGAGCGGGCTTTCATTTTTAGCCGGCTTTGCAAGCACACTCGGTACACTTCCCATACTAATAAGGATACGTCCGTTGTTTTTGGCGGCAAGAGTTGACCATGCGCTCGCATTCATTTTTGCGGGTACGAAGGTAACGCCTCGCGTTTGCGCCATCACCTTGGATATTCCTGCCTCGCTTCCGAGAGCGCGGATAAGAGATATACGAAGCAGATTATCGGTCACCTTCGGCATATCTCCGTATCTGTCGATAAACTCGTCTGCAACGTCGTAAAGATCGTCGGGAGTATTTATAAGTGAGATCTTTCGGTATGCGTCTATTCTCTGCATAGAGCCCGAAATGTATTTTTCGGGGATATACGCGTCAACTCCCATACTGACCGTACATTCGACCTTTTTCTTGGGAGCTTCGCCCTTTTCCTCGAGAACCGCCTCGTTGAGAAGACGCATATAAAGCTCGTATCCGACGCTTGACATATGCCCGTGCTGCTCTGCTCCGAGAATATTTCCCGCGCCTCTTATCTCGAGGTCGCGCATTGCAACCTTGAATCCCGCGCCAAACTCGGTAAAGTCGCGTATTGCCGCAAGACGCTTGCTTGCCACCTCGGTGAGGACCTTTCCCTTATGATAAGTGAAATAAGCGTACGCCCTTCTGCTTGAGCGCCCTACTCTTCCCCTTATCTGATGTAGCTGTGAAAGTCCCATCTTGTCCGCGTCCTCAATAATAAGGGTATTTGCGTTCGGAATATCGACTCCCGTTTCGATTATCGTGGTACAGATAAGAATATCGGTCTCGCCGCTTATCATAGTCTGCCAGATATCCGAAAGATCCTCTTTGTCCATCTGACCGTGTGCTACGCGTACCACGGCATCGGGAAACTGCTTTGATATACGCGCCGAAAGAGGATACGAGCGCTCCACGTTGTTACAGAGATAGAACACCTGTCCTCCCCTATGGAGCTCTTTATTTATCGCCTCGTAAATTATAGATTCGTCGTACTCGGTAACGTAGGTCTGAACGGGCATTCGGTCGCCCGGTGCCTCCTCGAGTATAGACATATCGCGGATACCGCTCATTGCCATATTGAGGGTTCTCGGTATCGGGGTCGCGGTAAGAGTCAGAAAATCGACGTTTCCGACCATTTTCTTAAGCTTTTCCTTCTGAACTACGCCGAAACGCTGCTCCTCGTCAACCACAACGAGTCCGAGATCGCGGAATTCTATATCGCCCGAAAGTATTCGGTGCGTTCCGATAAGAACATCTACCTCTCCGCGCTTCACCGCACGAAGTATTGCCTCCTGCTGCTTGGGTGAAACTACACGCGAGAGCATTTCAACTCTTATGGGGAAGCCCCTCATACGCGAGGTGAACGTGCGGTAGTGCTGCATTGCAAGTATCGTCGTAGGAACGAGGACTGCGACCTGCTTTGAGTTGGCGACTGCCTTGAAAGCGGCACGAAGAGCGACCTCGGTCTTTCCGTAACCAACGTCTCCGCAGAGTAGGCGGTCCATAGGATAGGGCTGCTCCATATCCCTTCTGACCTCGTCTATTGCCTCAAGCTGACCGTCCGTTTCTTCATATTCAAAGCTGTCGGCAAACTCTCGGGTGAGCGCGTCGTCGGGAGCAAAGGCGTATCCCGGACGGCGCAGACGCGCCGCGTAAAGCTGTATAAGCTCCTTTGCCATCTCCTTTGCCGCCGCCTTGACCTTCGTTTTTGTCTTTGCCCACTCGGCGCCTCCCATTTTCGAGAGCTTGACCTCGCCGTCCGCGGCGTGCGCGCCTATATATTTTGAAATAGTCTCAAGCTGATTACAGGGCAGATAAAGCATATCGGTACCCGCGTATTTGATCTTGACAAAATCCTTGCGTACTCCCGCAACCACGAGACTTTCGAGTCCCAGATACTGACCTACGCCGTGATTTATATGGACTACGTAGTCACCAACGCTCAGCTCGCTGTATGAAAGTATCGCCTCGCCCGAGGATCTCTTTATCTTCGCACTGCGCGCCGTTCGCTTTGCCTGTCTCACTGCCTGAACGCCCGAGCGGCAGACCGAGAGAAATGCACATTTCATATCGGTAAGCTCAAAGCCCGAAACCGTGGGCAGACATACGACTTGGAGCTGTGCTCCATCTGCGCTTGAAGCACGAATTCCGCGCTCGGCAAGCATTTCGCATATATTTTTTACGCTCGTTTCGTTCTCGCACGCAAGCGTCATATTAAAGGAAAGTCGGTAATAGTTTTCAATATCCTCGCACAGAAGATCGAGATTTTCCGCGTACGAAACTATCTGCTTGGTTCTGAAATTAAATATTCCCAGAAGACGAACGTCCGCCCCGAGCGAGACCGAAAATGCGTCCGTAACTATATTTTTGTGCTCGTAAAGCGTTGCCGCAAAATCCTCTTTGAAAATGAAATACTCTGCAAATTCGGGGATCACGAGCTTACTTTCAAGCAGCATCTTGACATCCTCGCTCTGCTGCCACTCAAAAGCGTTCGCACGCTCGAGACAGGCGGGCATCTCGACCGTTACAAAGAGAGAATCCTCGTCAAAATAATCGAAAAGCGTCGCCTTTTCGGGATAAACGAAGGTTATATATTTATCTATGCACGAGAGATCGCGACCGCTGTCAAGCGCCTCGGCTTCAATAGAAAGCTCTGCGGCAGATCGGTCGTTTTTTACCTTTTTAGCATATTCTCTTATCATTTTCGCAAGCTCTTTTTTCTGCGCGTCGCTCGCTATGACCTCACGCACGCTTGAGACCGAGATCATCTCGATATCGTCAAGACGTCTTTGGCTTATTACGTCGAAATAGCTCATTCTGTCTATTTCGGTATCGTAAAATTCTATTCTTACCGGCGCGTCGTATTTGGGCGCGTATATATCGAGAATATCTCCGCGGCGGGCGTACTGACCGGGCGCATCAACTATCTCAACCTTAGTATATCCGCCCTTTTCAAGGCGCGAAACGATATCGGAAATATCGTAATTTCCCGCAAAGCAGAGGTTAAACGAGGTCTCAAGAAGCTTTTCCTTCGGCACCGTGTACTGCATTGCCGCATCGGGAGTGGCAATTATCGCGTCACACGAATTTTCCGCAGCCGCAAAAAACACTCCGAGGCGCTCGTGCTCATTCTCGTGAGACGCATAGACGTTACGAAGAACGAAGTCGCGCGAGAAAAACGGGCGGACATTTAGTCCTATCGCGCCGAGCGAATTCACCATTCGCATAACCTCTTTTTCGTTTCGCATAAAAACGAGCGCAGGAGTGTTCTTCGGCACTCTGTCGCGGATAACGGACGCAACGAAAGCGACGGTTGCACCCTCGCAAAGACCGTTTACGAGCGTGGGAAACTGTCTCGTTCTCTTTTTATTAACTTCGCTGACGAGAGATCTGTATTCTCTCGACTCGGAAAACGCATTAAAAATTCGTTCCATTTCTTTTCTCGGAAAACTTTTGAGAAAAGTTTTCCAAACCTTTCAAAACATCTGCGAGAAAACTTTTTGAAAAAAGTTTTCTCGCGCTCTTTCAAAAACTTTAATTAAAAGCCGGTGGGTTCAAAACGCAGTTATCCGGCAGTGTTGACTGCCGGTGGGTGTTTTTTATTAAAAAATCAGCTGTTGAATCTATTCATTGCGGTGTCGATATTGCCCGAAAGCATAACCTCAAGCGCATCTGCCGCTCTGCTGTACGCCTCGGACATCGCCCTACGGTCGTCCTCGGGAATGTTTCCGAGCACCCATTTAACGAGATCGTATTCGGGTGACGGTTTTTCTCCCACACCGAGCTTTATTCGGGGGAATTCACTCGTTGAAAGATGCGAAATGACGCTCTTTATTCCGTTATGTCCGCCTGCGCTTCCCTTTCGTCTGATACGGAGCGTGCCGACGCCTATTGAGATATCGTCAAATATTACTATTATATTATCTGCGGGTACGTTATAGAAATCCGCCGCTTCGCGGATCGCCTCGCCCGAGTTGTTCATAAAGGTCTGCGGCTTCATAAGAAGAACTCTTTTGCCCGCTATCGTGCATTCTCCGACGAGAGATTTGAACTTTGCTTTATCAACTCTTGCACGGTATTTATCACAAATAACGTCCATACACATAAATCCCGCATTGTGACGGTTGTAGGTATATTCCTTGCCCGGATTACCGAGTCCCACAACGATATGAGTGATCGGTCCCGACGCCGCGGGAGCGCTGCTTTCTATTTGCTTGAACAGATCAAAAATTCCCATATTTTTATCCTTTCAACGCGAGTAAATTCTCCCGCATTTTAATACCATAACATTATACAACATTTATTTTCTTTTCGCAAGAGCTTTTTTCCGTTTTTTTCGGGATAAATGCACCAAAAATGTTAAAATATTGTAAACTTCACAGCAAGTCTATTTATTCTCTTTCTTCTTTATGATATAATACTTCGGCACACAAAAAGAAAACAATTTTACACTACACAACGGAGGTAAAAAATTATGGCAAAGAAGTATTGCTATCTCTTCTCCGAGGGTAACGCAAATATGCGTGAGATCCTTGGCGGTAAGGGAGCAAACCTCGCAGAGATGACCAACATCGGTCTTCCTGTACCCCAGGGCTTCACTATTTCTACCGAGGCCTGCACACAGTACTACGAGGACGGCCGTCAGATCAACGACGAGATCATGGCTGAAATCATGGAGTACATCGTAAAGATGGAAGGTGTTACCGGCAAGAAGTTCGGTGACCTCGAAAATCCCCTTCTCGTATCGGTTCGTTCGGGCGCACGCGCTTCGATGCCCGGTATGATGGATACCATCCTCAACCTCGGTCTTAACGAAGATGTCGTTGAGGTTATGGCTAAGAAGTCGGGTAACGCAAGATGGGCATACGACTGCTACAGAAGATTCATTCAGATGTATTCTGACGTCGTTATGGAAGTTGGTAAGAAGTACTTTGAAGAGCTTATCGACAAGATGAAGGAAGAAAAGGGAGTTAAGCAGGACGTTGAGCTTACCGCTGACGACCTCAAGGAGCTCGCTAATCAGTTCAAAGCTGAATATAAGGCAAAGATCGGTCAGGACTTCCCCTCCGATCCCAAAGAGCAGCTTATCGGCGCTGTTAAGGCAGTATTCCGTAGCTGGGACAACCCCCGTGCAAACGTTTACCGCCGCGACAACGACATTCCTTACAGCTGGGGTACCGCTGTAAACGTACAGGCAATGGCATTCGGTAACATGGGCGACAACTGCGGAACAGGTGTTGCATTCACCCGTGACCCCGCAACCGGCGAGAAGAAACTCATGGGTGAGTTCCTCACCAACGCACAGGGCGAAGACGTCGTTGCAGGTGTTCGTACTCCTATGCCTATCGCACAGATGGCAGAGAAGTTCCCTGCTGCATTCAAGCAGTTCCAGGAAGTTTGCCAGATCCTCGAGAACCACTACCACGATATGCAGGACATGGAGTTCACTATCGAAAACGAGAAGCTCTACATGCTCCAGACCAGAAACGGTAAGAGAACTGCTCCCGCAGCTCTCCAGATCGCAGTTGACCTCGTAGCAGAGGGACACAAGACCAAGGAAGAGGCCGTTCTTATGATCGACCCCAGAAACCTTGACACTCTTCTCCACCCGCAGTTCGACGCAAAGGCACTTAAGGCGGCTAACCCCGTTGGTAAGGGTCTCGGCGCATCTCCCGGAGCAGCTTGCGGACAGGTCGTATTCTCGGCCGAAGACGCAGAGGTATGGAAGAACGCAGGTAAGAAGGTAGTTCTCGTTCGCCTTGAGACCTCCCCCGAAGATATCACGGGTATGAAGGCAGCCCAGGGTATCCTCACCGTTCGCGGCGGTATGACCTCTCACGCAGCAGTTGTTGCTCGTGGTATGGGTAAGTGCTGCGTTTCCGGTTGCGGCGAGATCGCAATGGACGAGGAGAACAAGAAGTTCACTCTCGCAGGCAAGACCTACGTTGAGGGCGACTACATCTCCATCGACGGTTCCACCGGTAACATCTACGACGGTATCATTCCTACCGTTGACGCTGAGATCTCGGGCAACTTCGGCACCATCATGGGCTGGGCTGACGAGTTCAGAAAGCTTAAAGTAAGAACCAACGCTGATACTCCTGCTGACGCTAAGAAGGCAAGAGAGCTTGGCGCTGAAGGTATCGGTCTCTGCCGTACCGAGCACATGTTCTTCGAGGCAGACAGAATCGCGGCATTCCGTGAGATGATCTGCTCCGACACCGCTGAGGAAAGAGAAATTGCACTTGCAAAGATCCTTCCCTACCAGCAGTCCGACTTCGAAAAGCTCTACGAGGCACTTGAGGGCAACCCCGTTTGCATCAGATTCCTTGACCCGCCGCTCCACGAGTTCGTTCCTACCACCGAGGAGGACATTGCTCTTCTCGCAAAGGCACAGAACAAGAGCGTAGAGGACATCAAGAATATCATCACCTCTCTCCACGAGTTCAACCCCATGATGGGACATCGCGGATGCCGTCTCGCAGTAACCTACCCCGAGATCGCAAAGATGCAGACCGCAGCAGTTATCCGTGCGGCTATCAACGTTAAGAAGGCACATCCCGACTGGAACGTTAAGCCCGAGATCATGATTCCTCTTGTTGGCGACGTCAAGGAGCTCAAGTACGTTAAGAGCGTAGTTGTTGCTACCGCAGACGCCGAGATCGCTGCAGCAGGCGCTGAGCTCGAGTACGAGGTTGGTACCATGATCGAGATCCCGAGAGCATGCCTCACCGCTGATGAGATCGCGGCTAACGCAGACTTCTTCTGCTTCGGTACTAACGACCTTACTCAGATGACCTACGGCTTCTCGCGTGACGATGCAGGTAAGTTCCTCAACGCTTACTACGATGCAAAGATCTTCGAGAACGATCCTTTTGCAAAGCTCGACACCACCGGTGTTGGTAAGCTTATGAACATGGCTGTAACCCTCGGACGCCCCGTTAATAACAACCTCCACGTTGGTATTTGCGGTGAGCACGGCGGTGACCCCACGTCTGTTGAGTTCTGCCACTCCATCGGTCTTGACTACGTATCGTGCTCGCCCTTCAGAGTACCGATCGCAAGACTCGCAGCAGCACAGGCAGCTATTAAGTCTAAGTAATTAGGTTTATAAAATGAAACTATCCGCCCGAGTTTCCTCGGGCGGATTTTTCTATATCTATTGCAAACTTTTTCTAAAAGTGGTATAATGAATTAGAATCAAAAAAACAAGTTAACCACATAGCCAACATTTTATCTCTCTAAGAACCAATATTAGAATTGAGGAACAAAATGAGCAAGTTTGAATTACATAAATATTCAGGAATGAAATATGAGTCAAATCAAATTATTTCTTTTTCAGAGAGTTCTTCCATTGATGAAACAATGAAAAATCACACGGATGTGTCCGCTGTTGAAGTTAGAGAAATGACACAGCTAGAATTTGATTATTTTATTACTAACTATGGTGATAATTTTGAATCTATTTACTTTTTTCATAACACAAAGGTTAAAGACTTATCAGCATTGTCTAAATTAAAAAAAGTAAAGTATTTGTTGTTTTATAATTTTCGAAGCGAATCT
This sequence comes from Oscillospiraceae bacterium, assembly GCA_015064385.1. GTDB lineage: Bacteria > Bacillota > Clostridia > Oscillospirales > CAG-272 > SIG672. The sequence continues at coordinate 63,818 of SVSI01000002.1, forward strand.
TTGTGGGATATGAGCGAAAACGGAAGTTTGCGAGGAATTATGATTTCCGATAGCAAAAAAATGATTTATAATCTTGAACAAATGCAGTATGCTCCAAATCTCGAAGAATTGCTTTTGTTTAGCTCAATGTTCAATAAGTATAGTGTGAAATCAATTGCCCCATTGAAAAAATGCAAAAAACTAAAACGTTTATTTATTGAATTTAATACAGAAGATAAAAACTTTATACCAGAAGAATTTAATTATTTGGACGAGTTCAAATATCAATGTGATAGAAAAAGAAATTTTACACATTAACATCAAACATTTCCCCCTTTTGCCTATAGCACCACAGGCAGCAATTAAGTCTAAGTAATTAGGTTTATAAAATGAAACTATCCGCCCGAGTATCCTCGGGCGGATTTCTATATTTTTTGAGCGAATACTTTACAAGGCGCTTCATTTATGCTATAATATAGTAACGATAACATTGAATGAGGTACTAGAAAATGAAACGAATACTTGCCATGATTTTAGTCGTCACCTTATTTTTCACGTTTATCTCTTGTGGCGATGCAAAGCAGTCGGAGAAAAAGATTTTCAGGCTTGTTGAAAGAAATTACGACAAAATCCTCAAGGCTTGTGAAGAAAAAGATGAGGAGGCACTTTTAGCAATTAACGGTATCACACAGGTCAATATTGTTGATGGATATGTTATCGTCTATTGTATGGGCGCAGGTATAGCGCCTTCTTCTCAGGACTATGGATTTTATTACTCCGAAGAAAATTCGCCCATTACGGTTGGTTGTAATTTGGGTATTGTGCGTCACGCCGCAGACCTTTCGCCGAAAGGGGACGGTTATGAATGTGTAGTTGACGGAAACACTTTTTACACCGAGCACATAAAAGGAAACTTTTATTTTTATAGCAACGCATATTGATCCTCTTCGCACCGCCGTACAGAATCAAATCGTAGGGGCGATTTGCAAGTCGCCGGCAACAAGAAAAAACTATCCGCCCGATTTCTCGGACGGATTTTATTTTACCTTACAAATTTTAATTTCCAACGTCCATCATGGTTCCGATAAAGAACGGGAGGTTATTCTCACAGTCCACAAGCATATACACAAACGGTCTGTCGAGAATTACCACTTTTCTTTCCTGCGGCATCGGCATACAGCTTTCAACCATATCGACTACGGTGGCGGCACCTGCCCTCGTTCCCTTCTCTCCTACCGAGATAAAGGTCTTATGGATCACGCGGGAAATATAGATATTACCCGCCTCGCTGCTACCGAGCTTACCGAAATCGGCTTTATCGCCGTCAAACGCTTCTTTCATACCCATATTTTGGAGTATTTTGGACATTTCAACGTCATATTCGATCTCAAACTTCGGTATAGCCGTGCTTACGTCCGCTCCCTTTTGACTGCTCAAAAGTCGAAGTACCTTCTCGCCGTCAAGAGTTGAAACATAATCCGAAACACTCACTCCCTCATTTGGCAGAAGTGCTACGAAAGCGTATTTCGCTCCGCTGTAATATTTTACAAAGCCGATCGCGTTTTCGTCCTGAATATAGCTATCCTCATATCCGTACATAAAGCTTGCGTCCTGCTTCGTGCCGTCCTCTTTGGTGAATTTTCCGTCCCTTACCTGATCCTTTGTGTACGGATCTATCCACTCGGCATCAAACGCAAGCGCATTAACGAGAAGCATTATCGATTGGTCGGAAATTTGGTCCAGAATTTCGGGGATCATACCGTCGGTCTTTCCGTTTACCCAGTTGTTTACGTCCTTCAGGGTACTATCGTCAAACGGAGCTTTGTAAATATCCGCTTTGTAGTAATCCGCGTTCGTTTGCAGAAAATCTCCGTTCACGGTGAAACGGTCATCGTCTCTGAACCATATAGAATTTGCAACGGAAAGCTTGTATTTTTCACCCTGCGGGAGATTCTTCATATAGCTGTAAAGATACTCGTTCAGCTCACCCGTTCTCATTCCGAGCACACTTTCCATCTCCGCAAGCGTTTCCTTTTCGGCTCCGTTTGCGGTCATAGACAACGCATAGAGCACAGAAAGCGGTGATATAAGCGTGTTTTCACCCTCCCTTGCGCTCGCTTTGAAAAGTCGTAGTGCAAAATCGGCGGCACCCGTATTATGAGGCGTAATATCGGAAAGCTCCGAGACGTCTCTCGGCGTTATCCCGTCCATCAGATTTTTGGCGTTTATTTTGCCGTCATCGTCCTTTTTGAGACAGCCGACCATACCGAGCGACATAGAGCAGGCAGCGACAAGACTTAACGCTCTTGTCAAAATTCTTGATATTTTCATTTCAGATCCTCCTTGTCGGTATTTATTATCTCTGTTTTTATAATATCATACGCACAAAATATTGTCAATAGCAGCAACATTTTATCTTAAAATTCCCTTTTCTATTGCTTTTTTCGTATAATGGGTGTATAATTACGTTAGTACAAACCTGTGTCTTGGAGCTTGTTATGTTCAAATACGAAACGCATCTTCATACCGCACCCGTGAGCAAATGCGCGCGGGCAACTGTCAGGGAATCGCTCGAATTCTACAAAAACCTCGGATACGACGGTGTTTTTCTCACAAATCATTTTATTGACGGCAACTTCAGCGGAGACCGCTCGCTCTCCTATGCGGATCAGATCGAGTTCTACTTTTCGGACTACGAGAGCGCTCTCGAGATCGGAAAAGAGCTCGGGATCAAGGTCTTTTTCGGTGCGGAGATATCCTACGCAGGAACGGATTTTCTCGTTTACGGACTTGATAAAAAATGGTTTCTTTCACACCCCGAAATAATGAAGATGAGAAAGAGTGAAGAGCTTGCATTCCTTATGCAAAACGGCGCACTTATAATACAGGCACACCCGTTTCGTGAGGGATCGTATATAGACCACATCCGACTTTTTCCCCGCCTCGTTCACGGAGTTGAAGTAATAAACGCGTGCCGTACCGAGCTTGAAAACGAAATGGCGAAGCTGTACGCCGAAAAATATTCTCTCCGCTTCTTTGCGGGAAGTGACAACCACCGAGCCCATCTCCAGACCGCGCTTGCCGGTATTTGTACGGATGAACCGATCTCAAGTGAGCTTGATTTTATCGAGAAATACCTCGGTGGCGAAACGAAACTATTTTCTGTAAAACTAAGTGAAGGATAATAATATGTACGACTATCACATGCACAGTTGCGTCTCCTTTGACTCGGAGGCAACGCCCGAAGAGATGGTGCGCGCCGCAGAGAGCGCGGGACTTTCGGAAATATGCTTTACCGATCACTACGATTTCAACGATCTCACGGGCGAGGCGGCGTATCCGTTTACAATCGAAAATTACCGCATCGCCTACGAAAAGCTGCGCTCGGACAAGATCAAGATCCGCCGCGGTGTTGAGTTCGGTCTTACTCCGAAAAATCAGGCGGAGCTCTCCCGACTGCTTGGATCATACAGCTTTGATTTCGTTATCGGATCGATCCACTACGTACACGGAAGCGATCCCTACTACCCGGAATTCTGGAGCGGTCTTGACAGCGCGGACAAGGCGTTTGAAAAGTATCTTCTGCATATACTTGACTGCGTATCCGCTCACAGCGATTTCGACGTTCTCGGACACTTAAATTACGTTTGCAGATACGTCAGCCGTTCTCCGCACGGGCTTGATAAAAAGTACCTTAATTACGGTGATTTCAGCGACATCTGTGACGAGATATTCAAGGCCCTTATAAAAAAAGGCAAGGGACTGGAGATAAACACGAGCGGCTACGACGATTACGGCGAGTTCATACCATCTATCGCATTTATCAAAAGATTTCGCGAGCTCGGAGGCGAGATAATTACCGTCGGCTCGGACGCGCACTTTCCTTCGCGCGTTGGCGAAAGAATTACAGAGGCGACCGAGATCGCAAAGGATATTTTCGGCTACGTTTGCACCTTTGAAAACAGAAAGCCGATTTTTCACAAGCTATAAAAGAAATCGCTCACGGGATCCGTGAGCGATCTTTTTATTTGTGATAAAGCTTTTTCGTCTGATATTCGGGACTGCAGGTGACGTTTGCGCCAAGCTTATTAAACACGTTTTCGTCAACCTTTGAGAGTATCACGGTAGAATGTACCTCGCTCTTTTTGAGCATATCGACCGCCTTCAGCGCTTTCTTTGCGTTCTCGTCGGTCGCGGCACATATTGCAAGCGCGATAAGCACCTCGTCGGTATGAAGACGTGGATTTCGATTTCCCATGTGACTTACCTTAAGCTCCTGTATCGGCTCGATAACCGTAGGAGAGATAAGGTGTATCTCGTCGTCTATTCCCGCAAGAGTTTTAAGAGCGTTGAGCAGAGCGGCAGACGATGCACCGAGAAGAGAGGTCGTTTTTCCGGTCACCACTCTTCCGTCGGGAAGCTCTATGGCAACTGCAGGACTCTGCGTCCTTTCGGCAACGCTTGCTGCGGCGACGCACGGCTTTCTCGTTTCGGTAGAAATATCAAGCGTGCTCATTAAAAGCTCGAGCTTTGATATTTCACCCGACGACGCAAGTCCCTGCTTATATGCACAGCAGGTCTTAAGATACCTGCGAACTATCTCCGCCTTTGATGCGGTGCATACTGCGTCGTTATCGATTATAGCGTCACCCGCCATATTTACGCCCATATCGGTCGGGCTCTTATAGGGGCAATATCCGAAAATCTTATTGAACATCGCCTCGAGAACGGGGTAGATTTCTATATCTCTGTTGTAGTTTACAGTAGTCTTTCCGTACGCTTCAAGATGGAAGGGGTCTATCATATTGACGTCGTTAAGATCTGCAGTTGCCGCCTCGTATGCAAGGTTTACGGGATGCTTTAGCGGCAGATTCCACACCGGGAAGGTCTCGAATTTGGCATATCCCGAGCGGATACCTCTTTTATTGTCGTGATAAAGCTGTGACAGGCAGGTTGCCATCTTTCCGCTTCCCGGACCGGGCGCGGTAACGACGACGAGCGAGCGGCTCGTTTCTATGTAATCGTTTCTTCCGAATCCCTCGTCGCTTACGATAAGCGGAATATTCGACGGGTAATCGGGAATTGTATAATGCTTATACACCTTAATGCCGAGAGAAACAAGACGCTTTTCAAAAAGGTCTGCCGCGCGTTGGGACTCGTACTGCGTAATAACGACGCTTCCTACGTACAGTCCGATACCGCCAAAGGCGTCAAGAAGGCGAAGGAGCTCCTGATCGTAGGTGATTCCGAGATCTCCCCTTCTTTTATTTTTGGCAATGGCGTCTGCGCTGATAACGATGACTATCTCTGCCTGATCCTTGAGCTCAAGAAGCATCTTGACCTTACTGTCGGGCTCAAAGCCGGGGAGAACTCTCGATGCGTGATTATCGTCGAAAAGCTTGCCGCCGAACTCGAGGTAAAGCTTTCCGCCGAAATAGTCGATACGCTCCTTTATCTTTGCAGACTGAAGCTCTATGTATTTTTCATTGTCAAATCCTTTTTGAAACATAATACGCCTCGGTAATTGATTATTTGATAAATACTTTATAATTATATCACAAAGCATCTCACAAAATCAATATCGTTTTTGATTTTTTCACTTGACAATTTCAACAAATTTTCACGCCGTTTTTTGATATATCCAACTATTCGGCAAGATTTTTGTATTTTCCCGGTGTCATTCCGACGTTTTTCTTAAAAACTCTCATAAACGCCGAGTAGTCGCCAAAGCCGCACATAGATGCGGTCTCGCTGACGCTATGTCCGCTCGCAAGCAGCTTTTTCGCCTCGCTTATACGCTTGGAGACTATATATTTCGCAACTGTCGTTCCACAGTATTTTGAGAAAAGACGGCAAAGCTGATTGACCGACAGATACGCGCTTCTTGCCACCTTATCGAGCGTAAGCGGAGCGTTATAGTTTGCGTTTATATAGTCGATAGCAAGGCGGACGGCTTCGCTTGACGAGGCACTTGAAACGTCCTCGCTCGTCATAAAAGCTCTGTTTATCTCAACGAGTATTTCTATCATTATCTGGCGCTTAAGCAGATCGTCTCCATATCCGAAATCTCCGCCGAGAAGCTCTATCTTCCCTTTTAATTTTTCCGCCGCCTCGGCAGGCAGAGAACGTCTGTGGTCAAAGCCGCCCTCGTGCGGGTAAAAGCACTTTGCAAGATCGGTCTTGCCACTTGACTGCCCGTAGATAAACTCAGGACTTATTTGAAAAACATAGCGCTCGAATTTTTCGTCCTCGCGGTAGGTTATCTTATGTCCCTCGTACTGATTTATAACGAAAACATCGTTTGGCGAAACGTCGTAAAGCTGACCGCCGATAAGAAAGTTTTTTCCCCCCGAAAGACAGAAAAATATCTCGCAGCATTCGTGTATATGTATCGCAGGATCGGGATTTGACGACTCTGAATGGTAGAGTGCGAAGCTCTTCCTTTCACCCGCGTACGCAATCGCCTTCGAGCAGCTTTCGAACATACATTTCATAGCGTTTCTCCTTTAATCGTCTCTTTATTTAACAGTATAACATATAATGGTGAGAATTGCAACATTTTAGTTGATTTTTGCTATTTTTTTTGCAGTTATTGTATGCTATACTATAATTAAACAATGTGGGTAACGATACCCTTTCGGTATTTTCCGAAGAACGATCTTAAAAAGGAGGTTATTTTATGCTGACACTCAAAATAACAGACACCGCGGGCAAGGTGCTGTTTGAGGAAAAAGGTATGAACATCGACACCTGTTACGACGGTGCACTTGAAGCGGGATACCGCATAAGAGTAAATCTGAGTAACTGCGAGTTCATTGCCGTAAAGCTCGATCCCACCCTTGCCGAAAGCATCGTTTGGGTGCCTAACAAAAGCTTTGATTTCATAGTTCCCGACGCTTCGCAGCGCCGTGCCTGCTATGCTCCCGGAGCTTTTGCGGGAGACAAACACCCCATAACCGTGCGCGAGCCCGAGGACGACGAGATATACGCTTACCGTCAGATCTCTCTCAACTCCCACGACCGTCACGGACCGATGCGCTTTTTCCCGCACGCAAGTGCAAACTTCGTCACCCGTGAAGAGCCCTGCTTTTACGAAAGAAACGCCATCGACGGCGTTGTAAACAACCAGGGACACGGATCTTACCCCTATCACTCGTGGGCAGGCGGAGCCCGCAACGATCTCGAATGGACGCTCGACTTCGGTCGCGACGTTGAGATCGACAAGCTCGTTTTCTTCCTTCGTGCAGACTTCGCGCACGATCCCAAGACAGGCATCCCGCACGACTCCTACTGGAAGTCGATCGACATCGAATTCTCGGACGGAGAGATAATAAAGGGCGAGTTTAAGCTCGACGGAAGCGATCTCAACCCCGAAAACTCAAACGGTATTGCTATCGAATTCGAAAAGAAGATAACACGCACCATTCACCTATTCAATTTCACACAGGTTACCGAACAACTGTCTTTCGCCGCTCTTACGCAGCTGCAGGTATTCGGAAGCTATATTAAGGAGGATTTAAGTAAAATGGAAGTACGCCAGGCATCTAACGCAAAAGACGTTAAGCACTACACAACGGAGCGCCTCCGCGAGGAGTTCCACATCGCAAACCTTTTCACTAAGGACAACATCAGAATGGTTTACAGCCACATCGACCGCATCATCACTGCAGGACTTATGCCCGTTCGTCAAGTTCTCAAGCTTGAGGCAGGCAAGGAGCTTGCTGCTGCATATTTCCTTGAAAGACGCGAGATGGGTTGTATCAACATCGGCGGCAAGGGTATCATTACCGTTGACGGCGTTGAATACGTTCTCAGTCCCCGCGACGGACTTTACGTCGGTATGGGCAACAAGGACATCACCTTCAAGAGCTGTGACGAGAACGATCCCGCAAAGTTCTACGTAAGCTCCTGCCCCGCTCACACCAGCTACCCCACCGTTCACATTGACATTGCAAAGGCAAACAAGCGTCCTCTCGGAAGCGTTGAGCAGTGCAACAAGAGAGTTATCAACCAGTACATCCATCCCGCAGTTCTTAAGACCTGCCAGCTTTCGATGGGTCTTACTCAGCTCGACGTCGGATCGAACTGGAACACCATGCCCTGCCACACTCACGACAGACGTATGGAGGTTTACCTCTACCTTGATATGGAAGAAAACGACGTCGTATTCCATATGATGGGCGAGCCCACCGAGACCAGACATATCATTATGCACAACGAAGAGGCAGTTATCTCTCCCTCGTGGTCGATCCACTCCGGCGTAGGTACCAAGAACTACTCGTTCATCTGGGCTATGTGCGGCGAAAACCAGGATTTCGACGATATGGACCACATCGAAACCAAAGACCTTCTGTAATTCCAAATAATTAAAGATAATCAAGTAATTAAAGGAGACAAACAAAAATGGCAAGCGAAAAGAACTTCAGCCTTCAGGGCAAAATAGCTCTTGTTACGGGAGCTTCCTACGGAATCGGCTACGCTATCGCAAAGGGTATGGCTGCTGCCGGTGCAAAAATAGTTTTCAACGATATAAAGCAGGAATTTGTTGACAAAGGTCTTGCTTCCTACAAGGCAGACGGAATCGATGCTATCGGATACGTTTGCGACGTTACAGACGAGGACGCAGTCAACGCAATGGTTGCTACCATCGAAAAAGAAGTAGGCGTCATCGACATTCTCGTAAACAACGCAGGAATCATCAAGAGAATTCCCATGATTGAAATGAAGGCGTCCGAGTTCAGACAGGTAATCGACGTTGACCTCAACGCACCTTTCATCGTGTCAAAGGCCGTTATCCCCTCCATGATAAAGAAGGGCGCAGGAAAGATCATAAACATCTGCTCTATGATGAGCGAATTCGGACGTGAGACCGTTTCTGCATACGCTTCTGCAAAGGGCGGACTCAAGATGCTCACCAGAAATATTGCTTCCGAGTACGGTCAGTACAACATTCAGTGCAACGGTATCGGACCCGGTTACATTGCAACTCCTCAGACCGCACCTCTCCGCGAACCTCAGGCAGACGGTTCCAAGCATCCTTTCGATAGCTTCATTACCGAAACCAAGACTCCCGCAGGCAGATGGGGCGATCCCGAAGACCTTGCAGGTCCTGCAGTATTCCTCGCTTCTACCGCTTCCGATTTCGTAAACGGACAGATTCTTTACGTTGACGGCGGTATTCAGGCATACTTCGGAAAGCAGCCCGGCTAAGATCAAATAACAAAAAAAGGGGCAGCCCCTGCCCCTTTAAGGAGTTACCTATGTTTTACGAGAATTATATTGAGAAAAACAAAGCTTGGATCGACGAAACGTTTGAAAAGCTCGATAAAAAGCTCGCACGCGTAGCAGTTAAAAGCCGTGACAAGATCCCATATACCACCGTTGACGGAGTTCACAACGATCAGTCACAGGATAATAAGATCTTCGGCTGGACCAACGGCTTCTGGGGCGGACTTATGTGGATAATGTACGAGCAGACCGGAAACGAGGAGTACAAAAAGACTGCCCTTCGCTCCGAGGAGCTTATGGACAAGGCGTTTTATGACGTTCAGCGCTTCCACCACGACGTTGGCTTTATGTGGCACATCCTCTCAGGTGCAAATTATCGCCTCACCGGAGATACGGCCGCACGCAACCGCAACCTTCTTGCGGCAATGACGCTCGCTTCGAGATATAAGGAAAACGGCGGATATATCCGCGCATGGAACGGCACTTGGTTCGGCCGCAACAACGACGGCTGGACTATCATCGACTGTATGATGAATATTCCACAGCTTTTCTGGGCGTCAAAGGAGCTCGGCGACGACCGTTTTGCACAGATCGCTATGGCTCACGCCGATATGGCAATGCGTGATCACGTACGCGAGGACGGCTCGATGAACCACATCGTAGTTCACGACGTTGAAACGGGTGAGATGATCGAATCGCTCGGCGGACAGGGCTACGGCGTTGGCTCTACCTGGTCGCGCGGCGAGGCGTGGGGACTTTACGGATTCGTACTTGCCTATATGCACACGGGCGAGGAGCGTTATCTTGACACCGCAAAGAAGATCGCTCACTACTTTATCGCAAACGTAGCAGATAACGATTATCTCCCGCTGGTTGACTTCAGAGCTCCCGAAGAGCCGGTGCTTTACGACTCTACGGCGGGCGTTATCGCGGCGTGCGGACTTATCGATATCGCAAAGAACGTCCCCGAGCACGAGCAAAAGCTCTACATCTCCGCGGCAATAAAGATTCTTAAGGCGACGGAAGAAAAATTCTGCAACTGGGAAGAAAACGAGGATTCTATCCTTCAAATGGGTACCGAGATGTACACAAAGGGTATTCATATGCCGATAATCTACGGTGACTATTTCTTCGCAGAAGCTATCTCCAAGCTTAAGGGCTCGGAGTTTAATCCTTGGCTTAAATAAAATTTAGTAATATCTTTTAAGGAGAAACACAATGTTTTACGAGAACTATATCGCAGAAAACAAGGCGTGGATCGACGAAATGGTCGCAAAGCTTGACAAAAAGCTCTCGCGCGTTGCAGTAGAGAGCCGCGACAAGCTCCCCTACACTACCGACGCAAACGGCAAGCACGACAACTGCCTTGATCCCGCTACCGGCAAGAACGTAACCTGGTGGACCAACGGCTTCTGGGGCGGACTTATGTGGCTTATGTATGAAAAGACGGGCAACGAGGAGTACAAGAAGACGGCAGAGCGCTCGGAAGAGCTTCTTGACGGATATCTTGCAAACTTCCAGAGTCTCGACCACGACTCGGGCTTTATGGAGCACATTCTCGCAGGCGCCAACTACCGTCTTACCGGAAACGAGAAGTCCAAGAACAGAAACCTTTACTGTGCGGCTGCTCTCGCATCGAGATACAATCTTTCGGGCGGATTTATCCGCGCTTGGAACTGGGAAGCAGGACTCACCATCATAGACACTATGATGAACCTTCCTCAGCTCTACTGGGCATCGTCCATCACGGGCGACACCCGCTTCAAGAAGATCGCTATGGCTCACGCCGATATGGCAATGGTTGAGCACATTCGTCCCGACGGAAGCGTAGTTCACATCTGCTCGCACGATATTGAGGACGGACACGTGATCGAAACCCGTCAGGGTCAGGGTTACGCAGTCGGCTCGACCTGGTCGCGTGGCGCATCGTGGGCTGTTTACGGATTCGTTCTTTCCTATCTCCACACCGGAAAGCAGGAATATCTCGAGGCATCCAAGAAGGCGGCTCACTATTTCATTACCGGTTGTGCGACCAACGGATGGCTTCCGCCCGTTGACTTCCGCGCTCCCGAAGAGCCCGTTTGCTACGACTCGACCGCCGGTGCTATCACCGCTTGCGGACTTATCGAGCTCGCAAAGGTTCTCCCCGAATACGAGAAGCCGATGTACTTAAAGGCAGCTTTCGAGATCCTCAAGGCAATGGAAAAAGAATTCTGCAACTGGGAAGACTCGACCGACTACATTCTCGGTATGGGTACCGAGGCGTACGGAAGAAAGGTACACGTACCGATCATCTACGGCGACTACTTCTTTGCAGAGGCAATTCTCAAGCTCGCAGGCAGCGAGTTTAATCCCTGGTAAAAAAACTTTTCGGCAAAGCCGAAAGATTTTGACAATAAACCACGCCCTCAATGGGCGTGGTTTTTGTATAAAAACACCGCGAGCGGCGTTTAGCAGTTTCGCTGTCGGACGGCAGTCCGACTTTTGGCAAAGCCAAAACCGCAAACTGCGCTCTTCGATTGAAGTTTGCTAAATGACGGTGAAGATGCGTTAACGGTTTGCTTTGCAAACCTAGAACCGATTAAAAAACCACGCCCTCGATGGGCGTGGTTTTTGTTCTTTTATTTTTTATTTTTCAAGTCCTGCAATATGCTTTATAACCTCGGACGCAAGAATGTATCCCGCGACCGGCGGAACGTACGAGATCGACGCAGGCGTGCGCTGATCTTCACTACCGGGCAAGGAGTAAACCTCGTCGTCTGAGCAAAGAACCTTCAGCGACTGCACTCCGCTCTTACGAAGCTCGTGACGCATCGCGCGCGCCAAAGGACAGCCGCTCGTTTTATATATATCTGTGATCTTAAATCCGAGCGCACTTATTCTTTTGCCCGTTCCCATACAGGAAATTATCGGGATATTTTCGCTCTTTGCACGCAGTATCAGAGACACCTTCGAGCGAACGGAATCGATAGCGTCCACGATATAGTCAACGCCCGAAAGATCGACGCTTGCGGCATTTTCTTCGTTATAGAAGATATTATACGCTATGATCTCGGCATCGGGATTTATCTTTTTCACACGTTGCGTTGCCGCATCGGTCTTAAGCATTCCAACGGTATCAACGTCAGCTATTATCTGCCTGTTTATATTGCTTTCGGACACGGTATCGAAATCAACGAGAGTGAGCTTCCCCACTCCTGCGCGAGCAAGCGCTTCAAGTGCCGCTCCGCCAACTCCGCCGAGTCCGAAAACGGCAACGTGTGCACCAAGGATCCGACCAAGCGCTTCCTCGCCGATAAGCATTTTCGTGCGTGCAAAACGTTCACAATCAAGTCCCTTGTTTTCAAGTACTTCCAAAATCACACGCCCTTTCAGCTATCATAAGTCAGCTCCGCTGCCCTCGTCATATACGCAACGAGCGGCATATATCTATCGCCCGCAACAAGAATATGCTCAAGCATATCAACCTCTATTTCGGACAGAGCGCGGCGGATAGTTCTGGTAAGAACTATATCGTCGTCAGACGGAGACGCCCCGCCAAACGGGTGATTGTGTGCCACAACTACTCTCGATGCCTGTGCATCAAGAACGGCTTTTATCAGATTTCGTATCGATATGTTTGAGGACATAACTGTGCCCTCGTGTACCGTTTTACACGCTATAAGTCGGTTATTTCCGTCGAGCAAAAGCAGTCTTACACTTTCCTTATTCTCGCGCGCATAGCTTTTGACGAAATAGTTACCCATTTGCTCTACGCTGAAGAAGGTGCGGCGTTCCTTTTCTTCTCCCCTATCCGTTCTGCGATATATCTCGCCCAAAACAGTCAAGAAGGCAGAGGCACTTTTGCCAACTCCGTTGATCTCCTTTAATGAAGCAACGTCGGCATTAAACAGTTCCTCGTACGAGCCGAATTTGTCGAGAATCGCGTGTGAGAGCTCGTTAGTATTCTTTTGGCGTATAACGCCGTACAGTATCATTTCGAGCAACTCAACGTCAGTCAAAGATGACACGTGTCCTTCATCGACCTTCGTATACATACGCTCCCTGTGACCGCTGTGAAGATTTATTTTAATATCGTTACTCATGTCTTTTCAATGTTATGGTAAATTCGCAAAATTCTCCGTGTGTACTGCGTACGGATATAGTTTCACCGTGCGCATCCATTATCGTGCGGCTGATATACATACCGAGTCCAACGCCCGTTTTATCAAGTCCGCGACTCTTATCGCTCTTATAAAATCTGTCGAAAACGTACGGCAGATCACCGTCGGGAATACCGTCACCTTCGTTATAAACGCTGACTAGTACCTTGCTGTCCGACATCCTTACGCAAAGACGGTATTTTCCGCCCTCGCGAGCAAATTTAACACCGTTATCGCAGATATTATAAAGAACCTGATATATGGCATCTCTATCGGCAACAACCCATATATTATCGGCATCGCACTCAAATTCAACGTCAAGCTTTTTGTCATTGAGACGCTGCTCAAGTGAGATTATTATTTGTCTTGAAAGCTCGCAAATGTCAAACTCTTCCATAGTAAATTTGCGCTCGCCCGCCTGAATCTTAGATATGTCGAGCAGGGTTGAAACGAGTCGCGAAAGACGCTTTACTTCGGATGAAACTATCGTAAGGTAGTGCTCGCTCTCCTCAGGCGGAATGGTACCGTCCAAAATAGCGTCGATAAATCCGCCTATCGTCGTCATCGGTGTACGCATATCGTGAGAGACGTTAGCAAGAAACATTCGTCTCGTTTCCTCGTTGCGCTCGAGACTGCTTGCCATATTGTTAAACGCCATAGCCAGTTCGGCAACCTCGTCAGTTCCCGTAACCGGTACTCTTACGTCCATTTTTCCGTCCGCAAACTCTTTTGCGGCGTGGCTGACCTTCTTTATAGGTCGCACTATTCGTTCGTTTATAAAGTAGCTCGCTATTATCGCTCCGCACATTACCCACATACACGACATAATTATCGTTTTAACGGTGGACGATACGAATTCGTACATCTTGGAGGAAACGGTGGTCACGAACAGTATTCCGCTCGTCTTACCTTCCACCTCTATCGGCAGAGCTTCAACGTAGCATGGATGCCCGAGCGTGCCTCCGAGAGTGGTCTTTTCAATATCGAGGCCTTCACCGTCGAGTATCGACTGTACTGCATCACGAGGAACCATTTTTGTATTGTCAAGATACATTTCCTTGTTGCTGTCGAGCATCGTGGCGTACCACAGTATCTTACCGTTTGAGTCGGTCAGAAAAACGTTGACCTCATCGTCGTTATCAACGTATCCGAAAACCTTTTCGAGCATCAGCTTTTCGCTATAAACGAACTCGGTAAAGTCACCGATCTCACTGCCCTCGTAAACCGGTTCGAGAATAGCCGCAGACGAGGTGGCTATTTTCTCAAGCTCGTCATTCTTGACCTGATTTGAATAGTTTATTACCTGATTTGCAACTATAAGTGCAAGCACTGAAAAGCTGATAAGTATAATGACGACGAATGCAAGCATATATTTTGCAAATACACTCTTAAAAATCATTCGATCTTACCTCTTCGCTTAAAAACAAGCTTTATACATTAAATCTGAAGAGAACGACGTCGCCGTCCTTCATAACGTAGTCCTTACCCTCGCTTCTGTAAAGTCCCTTTTCCTTTGCCTCGTTCACACCACCGCAAGCGATAAGATCATCGTAGGAAACGATCTCGGCACGGATAAAGCCCTTTTCAAAGTCGGTATGGATTTTTCCCGCAGCTTGGGGAGCTTTTGAGCCGTTGACGATAGTCCACGCGCGCACCTCCTTCGGTCCCGCGGTAAGGAAGCTGATAAGTCCGAGCAGACTGTAGCTTGCCTTGATCAGCTTATCAAGTCCGCTCTCCTCGATGCCGAGATCGGCAAGGAAAAGCTTCTTTTCGTCAAAGTCAAGCTCGGCGATCTCCGCCTCTATTCCCGCGCAGATAGGCACAACCTTCGCATTTTCGGTAGCGGCAAAGGCACAAAGATTTTTGTAATTTTCGGAATCGTTGTAGCTTCCGTCAAGCTCGTCCTCGCCTACGTTTGCAACGTAAATTACCGGCTTGTTGGAAAGCAGAGGGAGCGTTTCCATTATCTTTTCCTCTGCCTCGTTCATCTCAACGGTTCTCGCCGATTTTCCTTCGGTAAGAACGGCGAGTACTCTCTCAAGAAATTCGACCTCGCCCGCAAGCGTTTTGTCGCCCTTGAGGAGCTTTTTCGTGCGGTCGATCCTGCGCTCAACGATCTCAATATCCGAGAATATAAGCTCGAAATTGATCGTTTCAAGGTCGCGCATGGGATCAACGCTTCCATCAACGTGTATGATGTTCTGATCCTCAAAGCATCTTACTACGTGGACGATCGCATCGACCTCTCGAATGTGTCCGAGGAATTTATTTCCGAGTCCTTCTCCTTTGGACGCACCCTTTACGAGTCCCGCAATATCAACGAATTCGATGACTGCGGGGGTGTATTTTTCGGGTTTATACATTTCGGCAAGCGTATCAAGACGGCTGTCGGGAACGGTTACCATTCCAACGTTCGGCTCGATGGTGCAAAAAGGATAGTTCGCACTCTGCGCGCCTGCGTTCGTTATAGCATTGAAAAGTGTACTTTTGCCTACGTTAGGCATTCCCACTATTCCGAGTTTCATATTTATATTTTCCTTTCGCGTAATTAAGACTACCTTATATTATATAACACTTCCTTGACTTTTTCAATAGCTTTTTAGTATTTTGACGTTTTTACTTTCCTTTTTCGACTGTAAATGCCTAAAATTCACCGCTTTTTGAAAATGTAAAAAAATTCAAAAAAGGTATTGCAAAAAGCGAAAAGGTATGCTATAATAATTATGAACTTGTGAGATTTTTTAACAAAATTAATAATTAAAGGAGATCAAAAACATGGGAACCAAATTACTTATCATTGAAGACGACAGCAATATAGCAGAGCTTATAAAGGTATATCTCACCAAGGAGGGATATGAGACCAAGATCGCATCCGACGGTGTTGAAGCGGTAAATTTCTTTAAGATGTTCGAGCCCGATCTCGTGCTTCTTGACATTATGCTTCCCCGCAAGGACGGTTGGCAGGTATGCCGTGAGATCCGCGAGATCTCTACCAAGCCGATCATCATGGTAACGGCAAAGGGCGAGGTATTTGACAAGGTACTCGGTCTTGAGCTTGGTGCAGACGACTTTATCGTAAAGCCCTTCGATATGAAGGAGCTCTCCGCCCGTATCAAGGCAGTTCTCCGCAGATACAGCGCACACGACAATCAGAACGATAACGAGGTAATAAAATTCGAGAACATCGAGATCAGTCTCCAGAAATACGAGCTCAAGCTTAACGGCAAGAGCACCGATATTCCTCCGAAGGAGCTCGAGCTTCTCTATTTCCTCGCGGCAAACTACAACAGCGTATTTACCAGAGACAAGCTTCTGGACAAGGTTTGGGGATTTGACTACCTCGGCGATTCTCGTACCGTTGACGTTCATATCAAGCGTCTTCGTGAAAAGCTCGAGGGCGTTTCGGACAAGTGGCAGCTTAAGACCGTTTGGGGAGTCGGCTACAAATTCGAGCTTCTCCAGCCGTAACTTAGGGCTCTGCCCTCAACGCCGCTTGCGGCGTTTTGAACCCGCCAAGAAACTTTTTATAAAAAGTTTCTTGGAACTTCAAAAATTTTAATAAAAAAAATTAAGAGCAGGAATTTTCCTGCTCTTTTATATTCTTTTTTCGATTTCCTTTACAATGTCACTCATATTGATACCAAGGGCTATACTTATACGGTAAAGCGTTTCGATAGTAGGTTTTCTCGCACCACACTCAATAGCGCTGAGATGCGTTCTGCCGATTCCCGCAAGTCCGCTTAACACCTCTTGCGATACTTTTTTGTTTTTCCGACAATATGCAATTGCCTGACCAACTATTTTGGGATCAAGAAATTCTTCCGTCATTATATCACCTCGGATATATTGTACGTTCTTTTTTACAAAAATATGACTACATATGTTGACAATTGAACACATTTGTGTTATAATACATTATCTTGCAGGTGTTATATGAGAAAAATCAATAAATTTCTTTATTTCTGCTTGTTAAACTGTATTTTTGCCCTCCTTACAGGGGTAGCAATATATGTCTTGCTTCGTGAAAATACCTATATTAACAAGCTCATAAATTTTCAAAAGATAGGCGTTTCGTCTGCCTTTGCAGACTTTTTGCGCTTTTATTTCGTTGATGCCTTGTGGTCATACGCTTTAACTTTTGCGCTTTCTATATTTATAAGCGAAATTATGGCAGGGGTTATATCAACTGTATTTGCAACATCTTGGGAGCTATTGCAGCTCTGCGGCTTTGTTGCGGGAACGTTTGACATCATTGACCTCATAATGTATCTTTCGGCAATCGTTGTTGCCGTCTTGATAATATATCTATATAAAAGGAGATTTTCACAATGAAAACAACACTCACCAAACGAATTTTAAGTATTATCGCCGTTATTTCACTGCTTCTTGCTTTTGGACTTTTTGCTATTGCAAGTTCTGACAGTGAGGGTAGTTCTGACGATCAGGGTTCCGGAGATGCTTCTTCCGACAGCGGCAAAGACTCAAACATCTACTACTACAACGTAAATATTAAAAGCTGTCGTCTTGCTAAAGATTATAGCGGCAATCCCATTGCAATTATTACTTATACTTTCACCAACAATGCTGAGGACGCCACCTGCTTTATGTACGCATTTAACGATGCGGTATATCAAAACGGTGTTGGCTTAAACAAATGTTATTTGACATCAGACACCGCAAATTATTCCTCCGAAAACCAAACCAAACAAATCAAAACGGGAGCAACATTGGACGTAGAGGTCGCTTATGTCTTAAATGATGAAACTACAGACCTTGAGGTTGAAGTAAAACGCCTTATAGATTTCTTTGATAAAGATGAAATGATAACAAAAACTTTTAAGATTGCCAAATAAAAAAGAGCAGGAATTTTTCCTGCTCTTTTTTCGTAGCAACGTTGACCTCTGCAACAGATTTTCTTTTAAGTAAAGTTTTTGAAGGGTTTGGGAAACTTTTTACAAAAAGTTTCCCAAGTCGTTCCCTTAGCCGCTCTCTAATTCTTAAGACTCTGAAGAGGTGCGGGGATTCGTCCGCCGCGCGAGATAAATTTTGCGGGGCTCTTCGTATTATTTACCGGCATAACGGGACCGCTTCCGAGAAGTCCGCCAAACTCAAGCTCGTCTCCGACATTCTTTCCGATAGCGGGAATAACTCTTACGGCGGTCGTCTTGGAATTGACCATACCGATAGCCGCTTCGTCGGCAATTATGGCAGAAATGACCTCTGCGCTCGTATCTCCGGGGATAACTATCATATCAAGTCCGACCGAGCATACTGCGGTCATTGCCTCGAGCTTTTCGATCTTAAGATCACCGCTTCTTGCTGCCGCGATCATACCCGCGTCCTCGGATACGGGAATAAACGCACCGGAAAGTCCGCCAACGTGCGAGGACGCCATTACTCCGCCCTTCTTGACAGCGTCGTTGAGAAGAGCAAGCGCCGCCGTAGTTCCGTGAGTACCGCAGGTCTCAAGTCCCATTTCCTCAAGGATATGCGCGACCGAGTCGCCTACTGCGGGGGTGGGTGCGAGCGAAAGGTCAACTATTCCGAACGGAACGCCGAGCATCTTCGACGCTTCGGTTCCGACGAGCTGACCCATGCGGGTGATCTTGAATGCCGTTTTCTTTATTATATCGGCAACCTGAGTGAGGTCGCCGTCCGGACATTTTTTGAGCGCCGCGTGTACGACACCGGGGCCCGAAACTCCTACGTTGATAACGCAGTCGGGCTCACCGACTCCGTGAAAAGCTCCCGCCATAAAGGGATTATCCTCGGGTGCATTACAGAAAACGACGAGCTTCGCGCAGGCAATGGAATCTCTGTCTGCGGTTATCTCTGCCGCTCTGCGAACGACCTTACCCATCATTCCGACGGCGTCCATATTTATACCCGATTTCGTAGTTCCGATATTTACGGACGAGCAAACGCGAGTCGTGGTGGCAAGTGCCTCGGGAATAGACTCGATAAGCGCCTTGTCTCCCGCCGAAAAGCCCTTATGTACGAGAGCGGAGTAACCGCCTATAAAATTAACTCCGACCGCCAGAGCGGCTTTTTCGAGGGTATGTGCGTACTTTACGGGATCCCCACCGCTTACAGCCACGAGCATAGCAATGGGTGTTACCGAAATACGCTTGTTTATGATCGGTATTCCGTACTTTGCCTCGATCTCCTCGCCCGTTTTCACGAGATTTCCCGCAAGACGAATTATCTTATCATATATCTTCTCGCAAGACTTGTCGATATCGCTATCAGCACAGTCGAGAAGAGATATACCCATGGTTATCGTTCTTATATCAAGATTTTCTTCCTGAATCATGGTTATGGTTTCCATGATATCGGTAGTATTCAGCATTTTTATTTTCCTTTCACAGGGTCGTTTGACTTATATCTTGTGCATCGAATTAAAGATGTCCTCGTGCATTACACTTATCTTCATTCCGATCTCGTTTCCGAGGGCGTCCATCTTTTCGCGGAGATTTGCAAAATCACATCCGTATTCGGAAATATCAACGAGCATTATCATAACGAACATATCCTGAAGAACGGACTGCGTAACGTCCATAATGTTCGCCTTACAGTCAGCACATACTGCGCTGACCTTTGCAAGTATTCCGTAAGTATCCTTGCCTATAACAGAAATTATTGCTTTCATAATTTTAACCTTCGATCTTATTTTGCTTTTCAAAAAGGCAGACCTTCAGCGATATTATCGCAAATCAGGTCTGCCTTTTTTGTTTTAATTCAAGGCGGCCTTATCAAAGCTCGGTTGCGGCTTCTACCTCAGCTTCTGCCTCGGGCTTTGCCTCAACTACCTCGAGATTGCGGTAGCGATCCATACCGGTTCCGGCAGGAATCAGCTTACCGATAATAACGTTCTCCTTAAGTCCCTTGAGTCGGTCAACCTTTCCGTTGATAGCCGCCTCGGTAAGAACCTTGGTGGTCTCCTGGAAGGATGCTGCCGACAGGAAAGAGTCGGTCTGGAGAGATGCCTTCGTGATACCGAGAAGTATGTCATCCTTCTTCGCAAGATTGAGATCTATTTCTCCTGCATCGATTCTCTTCTGGAGCATTTCGTTCTGGATCTCAAATTCAATACGGTCAACGAGAGAGCCGGCAAGCATGTCGGTGTCTCCGCCGTCCACGATCTTTACCTTTCTCGTCATCTGGCGGGCAATTACCTCGATATGCTTATCGTTGATCTCAACCGACTGGATGCGGTAAACTCTCTGGATCTCCTTGATGATATAATCGTAAACAGCGTCAAGGCCGTTTATTCTCGTTATATCTGCAGGGCTCATATAACCCTCGGTGAGTGCCTGACCACGGGTAACCGATGCGCCGTCTGCAACGACAAGGCGGGTTCCGTTGGGAATGTGATAATCCATCTTAGCTACGACGTTATCGTTATTCTCGATAGACTCGGCAGTAGCGGTAACTGTAACCGTTCTCGCATTCTTGCCTTCAACGATGGATACGATACCCGTAACGTCAGATATAACTGCCGTCTTCTTGGGCTTACGTGCCTCAAAGAGCTCCTCAACTCTGGGAAGACCCTGAGTAATATCGGCTCCCGCAACACCACCCGAGTGGAAGGTTCTCATGGTAAGCTGTGTACCGGGCTCACCGATAGACTGAGCCGCAACGATACCGACCGCTTCACCAACGTTTACCTTCTTGCCGGTAGCAAGGTCTGCACCGTAGCAGTGTGCACAAACGCCGTAACGGCTTCTACACTGAAGAATGGTGCGGATATTTACCTTATCTATACCTGCGCGAGCGATCTTGTCTGCGATCTCAGAGGTGATCATATTATCGTTCTCAATAATAACCTCACCCGTCTTGGGATCAACGACATCGCCGATACAGAATCTGCCAACGAGACGGTCCTCGAGCTTCTCTATAACGTCGTTGCCTTCCTTGATCTCGCTTACCCACATACCGTGTGTGGTATTACAGTTCTCGTCTCTGATAATAACGTCATGCGAAACGTCAACGAGACGTCTGGTAAGGTATCCCGAGTCAGCAGTACGGAGTGCGGTATCCGAAAGTGACTTACGCGCACCGCGGGCTGCCATAAAGTACTCGAGTATATTAAGACCTTCACGGAAGTTTGCCTTGATCGGGATTTCCATGGTACGTCCGGTTGCCGAGAACATAAGTCCACGCATACCTGCGAGCTGACGCATCTGGGTGATGTTACCGCGGGCTCCCGAGTCGGACATCATCTTAATCGGATTATATCTGTCAAAGCCATTCTGGATAGCTGCGACAACGTCTGCGGTCGCCTTTTCCCAGATAGCAATGACGAGGTTGTATCTTTCCTCGTCGGTGATCTCACCGCTGAGATAGTACTGACGGATCTCTTCAACGTCACGCTCTGCCTGATCGATAATAGTTGCCTTTTCCTTAGGAATAACAACGTCTGCGAGCGAGATGGAGATAGATGCGCGGGTACTGTACTTGAAGCCCATCGACTTGATGTTATCAAGAACCTTTGCCGCCTCAACGGGGCCGTGGTACTTGATGGTTCTGTCAACAATAGCTCCGAGCTGCTTCTTTCCGCAGGTGAAGGTTACCTCAAGGTCGAGCGCCTTTGCGGGATCGCTTCTGTCAACGTAACCGAGGTCCTGAGGAATTGCGTTGTTGAATATAAGACGTCCGAGGGTTGCATCAACGATGCCGGTGCGAACCTCGCCGTTTATTTCCTTGGTAACACGAACCTTGATAGGTGCGTGGAGACCGAGCTCGCCGTTCTCGTAAGCCATAAGAGCTTCGTCGAAGTTGCGGAAGAAGTGTCCCTCGCCCTTCTCTCCTGCCTTATCTATGGTAAGGTAGAACGATCCGAGGACCATATCCTGCGAAGGAACTGCAACTGCGCGTCCGTCTGCGGGCTTAATGAAGTTGTTTGCGGAGAGCATAAGGAATCTTGCCTCTGCCTGTGCCTCTGCCGAAAGCGGTACGTGAACAGGCATCTGGTCACCGTCAAAGTCTGCGTTAAACGCCGAGCATACGAGCGGGTGGAGCTTGATAGCTCTTCCCTCTACGAGCACGGGCTCGAACGCCTGAATGGAAAGACGGTGAAGCGTAGGCGCACGGTTGAGAAGTACGGGATGCTCCTGAATTACGTTGTCAAGTGCGTCCCAAACGTCCTCGTGAACTCTCTCGACCTTCTTCTTTGCGTCCTTGATATTGGTTGCCTTCTGAGTCTCAACCAGGCGCTTCATAATGAAGGGCTTGAAGAGCTCGAGTGCCATTTCCTTAGGAAGTCCGCACTGATAGATCTTAAGCTCGGGTCCTACGACGATAACCGAACGTCCCGAATAGTCAACACGCTTACCGAGAAGGTTCTGACGGAAGCGTCCCTGCTTACCGCGAAGCATCTCGGAAAGAGATTTGAGCTGACGGTTGGAAGCTCCGGTTACCGGCTTTCCGCGTCTGCCGTTGTCTATGAGAGCGTCAACCGCTTCCTGAAGCATTCTGCGCTCGTTACGGATAATGATCTCGGGTGCGCGAAGCTCCATAAGTCTCTTAAGACGGTTGTTTCTGTTAATTACTCTTCTGTACAGATCGTTGATGTCGGAGGTAGCAAATCTGCCGCCGTCGAGCTGTACCATAGGTCTGATTTCTGCGGGAAGTACGGGGAGAACGTCCAGTATCATCCACTCGGGCTTGTTGCCGCTCTTTCTGAATGCCTCAACAACCTCGAGACGCTTGACTATTCTCGCCTTCTTCTGTCCCGACGCCTTTTCAAGCTCTTCTTTAAGGGATTTCGAAAGTGCCTCGATATCGAGCTCGGCAAGAAGCGTCTTTATCGCTTCTGCGCCCATTCCTGCCTTAAAGTCGTCTTCATATCTGTCGTAAGCGTCCTTGTACTCCTTGTCGGTAAGAAGAGACATCTTCTTAAGAGGAGTCGATCCGGGATCGGTTACGATATAACTTGCGTAATAGAGAACCTTTTCAAGTACTCTGGGGGAAACATCGAGAAGGAGTCCCATTCTGGAGGGGATCGCCTTGAAGTACCAGATGTGAGATACCGGGCAAGCAAGCTCGATATGTCCCATTCTCTCGCGGCGAACCTTTTTAGTGGTTACCTCTACTCCGCACTTTTCACAGATCTTGCCCTTATAACGGACTCTTTTGTACTTTCCGCAAAGACATTCCCAGTCCTTGGTAGGTCCAAATATTCTTTCGCAGAAAAGTCCGTCGCGCTCTGCCTTGAGAGTGCGGTAGTTTATAGTCTCGGGCTTTTTAACCTCGCCGTAAGACCAGCTTCTTATCGTTTCCGGAGACGCCAGCCCTATTTTTATAGAATCAAATACACTTTCTTCCATTTGCCGTATCTCCTTTCTTATTCGTCGTCGCCGACGTATTCATCGTCAACGTACACTTCGTCATCAAACTCATCTTCTGCACTGTAATTCTCGTCGGAGAGGTCCTCTTCATAGAAGGACTGTGCGAGCTCATCCGTCTCAACGCTCTCACCGAGTGTTTCGGGAGCGATGGTAGGCATCTGAACGTCGTCCTCTTCGCCGAGTTTTGCAAGCTCGATCTCTTCGCCCTCTGCGTCGTAAACGCGCATATCAAGTCCGAGAGACTGAAGCTCTTTTACGAGCACCTTGAACGACTCTGGAACACCCGGAGTAGGAATGTTCTGTCCCTTAACGATCGCCTCGTAAGTCTTAACACGTCCTGCAACGTCGTCCGACTTAACGGTGAGTATCTCCTGAAGAGTATATGCTGCACCGTACGCCTCGAGTGCCCAAACTTCCATTTCTCCGAAACGCTGTCCACCGAACTGAGCTTTACCTCCAAGGGGCTGCTGAGTTACGAGTGAGTAAGGTCCGGTCGAACGTGCGTGGATCTTATCGTCAACGAGGTGGTGGAGCTTGAGGTAGTACATTACACCGACAGTTACGGGGTTATCGAAGCGCTCACCGGTACGGCCGTCGTAAAGGATAGACTTACCGTCAACGACCTTGAGCTTCTTCTCTTCTACCATACTGTCAACCCACGCTCTGTCGCTGAGAAGCTCTGCTGCAACGGGAGTGTATTCGGTCTCGCCGGTCTCCTCGTTTACGCTTGCGGTAAAGATCTCTTTACCCTCGACGCTCTCGTTGGGGAGAAGCTCACGGTACATACCTGCCATCTTAAAGCATTCCATGATGTCCTTCTCGCCTGCGCCGTCAAATACGGGGGTCATTACCTTCCAACCGAGCTTTCTTGCGGCAATACCGAGGTGAACTTCAAGCACCTGACCGATATTCATTCGCGAAGGAACGCCCAGCGGGTTAAGAACTATATCAAGCGGCGTGCCGTCTGGAAGGAAAGGCATATCCTCGGGAGGAAGAATTCTTGAAACGACACCCTTGTTACCGTGACGTCCCGCCATCTTGTCTCCTACGGAGATCTTTCTCTTCTGTGCGACGTAAACGCGCACTACCTTGTTTACTCCCGGAGGAAGCTCGTCTCCGTTCTCGCGCGAGAACACTTTAACGTCAACGACGATACCCGCTTCACCGTGGGGCAGACGCATCGAGGTATCTCTTACCTCACGCGCCTTCTCACCGAAGATCGCACGAAGGAGTCTCTCTTCTGCGGTAAGCTCGGTCTCTCCCTTGGGAGTTACCTTACCTACTATAATGTCGCCCGACTTGACCTCGGTACCTATTCTGATTATACCGTCGGCATTCAGGTTCTTGAGAGCGTCCTCACCAACGTTGGGGATCTCTCTGGTGAACTCTTCCTGTCCGAGCTTGGTGTCTCTTGCTTCGTGAGTATGCTCTTCGATATGGATAGAGGTATAAACGTCCTCTGCAACGAGACGCTCGTTAAGAAGAACTGCGTCCTCGTAGTTATAACCTTCCCAGGTCATAAATCCGATAAGAGCGTTCTTACCGAGCGAAATTTCGCCGTTGGAGGTTGCGGGACCGTCTGCGATAACGGCACCTGCCTCTACTCTTTCTCCGCACTCAACGATGGGACGCTGGTTTACACAGGTTCCCTGGTTGGAGCGCTTGAACTTGATAAGGCGGTAAGCATCGCGCTCGTCATTATCGTTAAGGATAACGATCTCGTCTGCCGATACCTTTTCAACTACGCCCGCGTTCTTGGCGCATACTACTACGCCCGAGTCAACTGCTGCCTTGTACTCCATACCTGTTCCGACGATAGGAGAGTCACATACCATAAGCGGCACTGCCTGCTTCTGCATGTTCGATCCCATAAGTGCACGGGAGTTATCGTCGTTCTCAAGGAAGGGGATCATAGAGGTAGCAACCGAAACGACCATCTTGGGCGAAACGTCCATATAGTCTGCCTGATCGGCTTCAACCTCGAAGATCTCTGCGCGGTGACGTGCAGTTACCTTCTTGTTGATAAAGCGCTTGTTCTCGTCGAGGGGCTCGTTTGCCTGAGCAACGATGTAGTTGTCCTCCTCGTCTGCTGTCATATATCTGATCTCGTCAAGGACTACACCGGTCTCCTTGTCGATCTTTCTGTAAGGTGCCTCGATAAAGCCGTAGTCGTTTATGCGGGCATAAGTAGAAAGGTAGGAGATAAGACCGATGTTAGGACCTTCAGGAGTCTCAACGGGACACATTCTTCCGTAGTGAGTATAGTGTACGTCACGAACCTCGAAGGATGCTCTGTCACGCGAGAGACCGCCGGGACCGAGTGCCGAAAGACGGCGCTTATGAGTAAGCTCCGCAAGAGGGTTGTTCTGATCCATAAACTGCGAAAGCGGTGAGGATCCGAAGAAATCTCTGAGAGCGGTAACTATCGGACGGATGTTGATAAGAGTTTCGGGAGAAAGCGAATCGCTGTTCTGGTCCATCTTATCCTTTATATTCTTATCCATTCTCGAGAAACCGATCTTGAACTGGTTCTGGAGAAGCTCTCCGACAGAACGAAGACGTCTGTTTCCGAGGTGGTCTATATCGTCGATCGATCCGATATCGTGGGAAAGACCGAGAATATAGTTAATAGAAGCGAAAATATCGTCCTTGGTAATATGCTTGGGCATAAGATCGAAGATGCGGTCGCGGCAAGCTGCAGTTACTGCGTCCATATCTCCTTCGCACGCCTCCATGATCTCGAGAAGCACAGAGGTTACGACCTTATCCTTTTCACCGATTCCCGCCTCGGTAAGATCGTGTCCGAGAATTGCCGCGGGGTAAACGGTTCCGTTGGATATAACGGTGAAGCTGCCTCCTTCATTGTCAACTGCTACCGAGACCTCGTTTACACCTGCAAACTCGATCTGCTCTGCAATAGCACTCGTTACGAAGGTTCCTGCTTCCGCAACGACCTCTCCCATAGGACTGATAGCGTCTGCCGTCAGAGTTCTTCCGACGATTCTGGGAGCGATGTTCATTTTTCTGTTGTACTTATATCTTCCGACCGGTGCAAGATCGTATCTCTTGGGGTCAAAGAAGAGGTTGTTTACAAGAGTAAGTGCGCTCTCAACTGTCGGGGGCTCGCCCGGACGGAGCTTCTTGTATATTTCCTTGAGCGCCTCGTCACCTGCGGTGGTCTTGTTCTTGGAAGCTTCCGAATTCATTGCATCCTTTTCAAGGGTGTTGAGAAGCTTGGGATCGTTACCGATTACTCTGATAACGTCCTCGTCGTTTCCTTCGCAAAGTGCGCGCACGAGAACGGTCGCGGGGATCTTACGGTTCTTGTCGATACGAACCATAAGCATATCGTTGGCGTCAAGCTCGTACTCGAGCCATGCGCCGCGGTAAGGGATCACCGTTGCCGCGAATACTCTTCTTCCCGACTTGTCGATAGAAGTTTCGTAGTACATACCGGGCGAACGGACGATCTGCGAAACGACAACTCGCTCCGCACCGTTAATAATGAAGGTTCCGTTGTCGGTCATAAGCGGGAAATCTCCCATAAAGATGACCTTTTCAACTACCTCGTCTGTGCTCTTGTTGTAGAGACGTACTCTTACGCGAAGAGGCGCACAGTAGTTAACGTCTCTCTCCTTGCACTCCTCTTCGGGGTACTTGGGAGTTTCGTCTATCGTGAAATCAACGAACTCGATGTACTTATTACCCGAGTAGTCGATTATCGGAGAGACGTCGCGCAGGACTTCCTGAAGTCCTTCTTCCAAAAACCAACGGTACGACTTTTTCTGAACCTCAAGAAGATTCGGTATCTCGAGTACCTCGTCTATCTTGGAAAAGCTCATTCTGGTAGTCTTACCGAGCTGATGGGGCTTTACCATTTTTCTTCCTCCGTTTCGGCAAAAATTTGCAAATAAATAGACCATACCCATAATAGACCGAAAAAACCTGTTAACAAATAATTTACAAATTTCTCCAACGCTGTGGCAAGCTGGTTACCGCCATACAATAACGCTGGGATCTGTAAAAGATCGTAAAGGTCGGTCAAAAACGGGTATGACCCACAAACTCGACTGTATTTTGCCTATTTTTTCTCTGTTTTCGCACCAAAATCCGAGGTTTTAAGGAACCTCAAAATCGGCGCTTTTTCAAATCGGCGTATTTTTACCGATTTTATTGGACGTTATCATATTAACACAAGTAATTCCCTTTGTCAATACTTTTTTTCAAAAAATATGAGTTTTTTTCAAAAAAAGGGTTGATTTTTCAAAAGAGTTGTGGTATTATAATTTGGTGATTAAGAGAAACAGGAAAATTAAAGGGAGGTGAACAGTTTGCCTAACATTAAATCTGCAAAGAAACGTGTTATCGTTACCAAGGTAAAGACTCTTCAGAACAAAATGTTCAAGTCTGCTTTCAAGACTATGATGAAGAAATACGAAGCTGCTATTGAGGCAGGCGATAAGGAAGGTGCAAGTGCGCTTTACGCAGGCGTGATCAAGAAGATCGACCAGGCCGCTGCCAAGGGAATCATCCACAAGAACGCTGCTGCAAGAAAGAAGAGCCAGTACACCAATATGCTTAACGGACTTTCCGCTTAAGTTTAGTTAAAAGAAAAACGGCCCCGATGCAAACGCATCGGGGTTTTTCTTATGTCATTGACAAATCGTTGCTTCTGTGATATACTACGTTTCGTAATTAAGTAATGCGAGGTACGTTTATGAACAGTCGTAGATTACACGGACTCAGCGTGCTGAGAATAATCAGTATGCTCGGTATAGTCGGTTTGCACGTTTTGAACGCAGGAGGAGCTTTCGCCAGAGAAAATCTGACGTCCCTGACCGAACTGCCGCTTTCGGTACTATATATTTTTTGCGCCGCTTCGGTAAACACTTTTGCTATGTTGACCGGATACCTGTACGCAGATAAGCCGAACGTCAAATACAAAAACATAGTCAGACTGATTTTCACGGTCTTGTTTTACTCTGCGGCGATCACCGCTCTCTTTGCGGTCTTCCGACGCGAGGTCTTCGATTCGGTAAAAGACGTCATCAAATACCTTTTGCCGCCGCTTGCGGGCAGATTCTGGTACATCACCTGTTACGTACTGCTGTTCGTCCTCATTCCCTTTCTGAACAAACTGATCGACAGCTTAAGCTTGCGTAGCTTCAGACTGCTGGTAATCTTGTCCCTGATATTCACGTCAGTTCTGCCCACCTTCCTTCTGACCGACTTTTTCGGGCTGAGCAGAGGTTACTGCACGGCATGGCTCATAGTTTGCTATCTCGTAGGCGCATATATCAAACGCAGTAAGCACGACGTTTCAGTCCGCTTCCTTTTGATGCTGTACGCTCTCTGCGCGGTAGCCGTGACCGTGCTTTCCGTAGCCGCGTGGGTGATCCTGAGATCTTTTTCGATATATAAGTTCCTGGTTGCTTACGTATCTCCGTTTATCGTACTGATCTCCGGCGTTTCGATACTGCTGTTTGCAAAGCTCGATATCAAAAATACCGCCTTGACCAAGGTGATAGACTCCTTGAGCGGCGGCTCGTTTGACGTGTATATCATACACAGCCACATACTGGTTTTTGATTTTATTATAACCGGCGGCTTTGCGTTCATAAGAGATATGAGCCCCGTTCTAGCCGTACCTGCCGTGCTGATCTCTATGGTCGCAGTTTATCTTATCTGCTGGGCAATAAGCTATTTGAAGATACTCATTTTCAAAATTGCGCGAATTGATTTTATGGCGGACAAATTCGGCAACGGCATTGACACCCTGCTCGAAAAGCTCTCGGGCGACGGGGATAAATAAGGAAAATAAGGCAAAAAAGGTCGCACACCTCTGCGACCTTTTTGTCATTTTGCCTCAGCCTCTCCATGCACTTACCGTTCCGTCAACACAGATTACCTGCGTAACCGTTGGATCGCTTATCCAAAATCTATCCAAATCTATTTCAGCCCATTGCTCCTTTGTTCCGTTGAACATCACACTTTTGATATTGGGACATCCGCTAAACGCACCGGATTCAATGTGCTTTACACCGGCTCCTAACGTCAAACTTGTCAGATTATAGCAACCAGAGAACGCATGATAGCCGATACTCTCCACGCTGTCCGGTATAGTTATGCTCTTGAGTTTTTCAAGACCGAAGAATGAATCTGTATCAAGACTCTTTACGCCATTTTCTATCACCAAACTCGTAACATTGTCGCAACCCGAAAATGCGTCGTATCCAATACTATTTACACTGCCGGGTATTGTCAAACTTGTAAGATGGTCACAACTATAAAACGCCCACGCCTCAATACTTGTCACGCTTTCTGGTATATCTATACTAGTTATACCGCAATTCCTAAACGTCTCGTCACCAATACTCGTAACTCCGTACGGAATTTTTACGCTTTTAAGCTTAAAACATCCCGTAAATGCCCGCACCCCAATACTTGTCACACTATCAGGAATATCTACGTTCACAAGATTTTTACAATCATAAAATATAGCCGCGCCAATTCTGGTAACTCCGTTTGGTATGGTTATAATTGTAAGACCTGTACACCCATGAAACGCGGAATCACCAATACTTGTAACTCCTTCGGGTATAGTTATTCCCGCAAGACTCGTACATCCGTTAAATGCGAAATCACCTATGCTTGTAACTCCTTCGGGTATAGTTATTCCCGTAAGACTCGTACATCCGTTAAATGCGAAATCACCTATGCTTGTTATATTATCGGGTATCTTTATACTCGTAATATTTTTACATCCCGAGAAAGACCTGTATTCCAATTTGCCGCCAGTTACAGTCACAGTGGTCAGTGACGCAGGAAGATAGCGGGGGTTGTGCACTAACTTGTCCTGATACCGCTGTGACACCTTGGTTCCGCCGTCATACATACTCGATCCAAAGATATATGAAAAAAGTGCCTCTTCGCTTCCGTATTCTGCGTCAATGCTGCCGCCAACAAAAGGAACTGTCATACTTTCAAGTCCGCCACAACCGTCAAAGGCACTTTCGCCGATACTGTTTACATTATCAGGTATAGTTATATTTGTAAGACCCACGCACTTTTCAAATGCAGAAGTGCCTATACTCGTTACGTTACTCGGTATGGTTATATTTGTAAGACTGCCACACCCCGAAAACAAGTAATTTTCAATGCTTGTCAAATTGTTAGAAAGAGTTATGCTTTTAAGATTTTTGCACCCATAAAATGCAGAATTACCGATACTCGTCACACCGTCCGGTATCCTTATGCTCACGAGACTGCTGCAACCATCAAACGCAAATCTACCAATACTCGTTACGCTATCGGGGATAGTTATGTTTTTAAGACTAATACAGTCTTGGAACGCATAGTCCCCGATGACAGCCACCCCTTCGGGTATATCATAAGAGTTTTTTTCTTTGTTTTCAACACCGGTAATTTCATAACCGCGAGAAGTTTTCTCGTATTTATAATCAGACAACAGCGCAGGATCGATATATACGTCCAAGCTTGCGTCATCTGTGTTACACCCTGTCAAAAACACACCAATCAGTACCGCAACGCAAAAAAAGAATAAAACTGTTAATCTTAAAGTCGATTTCATAACGGTCTCCTTATACTGTATTTTTCTACATTATACTCTCTTTTCATTTATTTGTCAAGAAAACACATATCATCTAGGCAAAAAACCGCGAGAGCTTTGCCCTCGCGGTTTTTCCTTAATTATTCATTATTTACTTCTCAAATACGAGC
Source organism: Oscillospiraceae bacterium (assembly GCA_015064385.1). Classification (GTDB taxonomy): domain Bacteria; phylum Bacillota; class Clostridia; order Oscillospirales; family CAG-272; genus SIG672. The sequence continues at coordinate 95,256 of SVSI01000002.1, forward strand.
GCGTACCAATCGTTATCGGTACCTGCGTCGCAGAGCTTCAGTCCGTGTGCGGTCATTGCCGCCTCGACGTCCTTTTCCCTGCCCTCGATTATTCCCGAGCAGACGAGCTTTGCGCCGTCCTCGAGGTAGTCGGCAATATCCTCTGACATACGGATAAGTATATCGGCAACGATATTTGCCATAGCGAAGGTGTATTTTCCGCCCGTAAGATCAACGTCCGCGAGCAGATCTGACACAGCGCACGAGAATCCCTCAACGCCGTTTTCCGCCGCGTTTTCAAGCGCAACGTTCACAGCGGACGAGTCTATATCGTACGCATTTGCGCTCTTTGCTCCGAGCTTCAGCGCAAAAAGGGACAAAATTCCGCTTCCCGTACCAATATCGAGCACTCTTGCGCCCTTTTCCATGTGCTTTTCGACCATTGCCGCACAAAGACGGGTAGTCTCGTGCGTTCCCGATCCGAAAGCCATTCCGGGGTCCATCTTGATAATGACCTCGCCGTCCTTTTCCTCGTAGGTCTCCCAAGTGGGAACGACGACGAGCTTTTCGCCAATATGTAGGGGATGGTAATGCGCCTTCCAAGCGTTTTCCCAGTCGGTCTCGTCAAGTCCCGAAAGGGTTATCTCGGCGTCTATCTCGGACGCGTCAAGGCGTTCTTTTATAAACGCAACGTATTCGTTATAGTTCTTATCCTCGGGTACGAATATGCTCACCGAGATCGCCTCGCGGTCTGCCGAGAGTATGCTCTCGTCGATAAGCTCACCGTAAACGGTCATAAGATTTTCTTCAATATCGCTGAAATCCTCGATCATTATGCTCGGATCTATCATTGAAACGATAGCCGAGATGTTTTCGAGGTCTTTAAGGCGTCCGCTGACTTTAAGCTGAGTCCAGATCATATTTTTATTTCCTTATTTTCCGAATATCTTTTTAACAAAATCGCGTTTTTTCGCAAAATTTCCCTGTCCGCACGATTCGGAGAATTCACGCAGTATATCCTTCTGCTTACCCGTGAGGTTCTTCGGAGTCTCAACGGTAACGGTGAAATGAAGATCGCCGTTTCCGCGTCCGTTTATAACCTTTATTCCCTTACCTCTCATAGTAAAGGTGGTACCGGTCTGCGTACCCTCGGGGATCTTATATTTTTCGCTCGTGCCGTCGAGCATCGGGACGTCTATATCACCGCCGAGCGCCGCCTCAACGAATGTGATCGGCACGTCAACGTAAACGTCGTATCCGTCTCTCTGGAAGAACTTATGCGGTCTTACCGAAATGTAAACGAAAAGGTCGCCTGCGGGGCCGCCGTTAGCACCGTCGTTACCGTAGCCCTTACGCGCCACGCGCTGTCCCTCGTCAATTCCCGCGGGAATATTGATCTCGATATTCTTTTTGACTCTGACTTTTCCGTTTCCACGGCATTCGGAGCACGGATTTTTCACTATCTTACCCTTGCCGCCGCAGGTATCACAGACCTTGGTAGTCTGCATCATTCCGAGCATAGTGCGCTGCGTTACTCTGACTTGTCCGCTTCCGTGACAGGTCGGGCAGGTCTCGGGAGAGCTTCCCGGTGCCGCGCCGCTTCCGTGACAGGTCGAGCAGTTTTCTATCCTTGAATAATTTATTTCCTTTTTGCAACCGAAGACGGCTTCCTCAAAGGTCAGCGTCAGACGGAGAGAAAGATCGTCTCCGCGCATCGGACCGTTTCGTCTTTGCGAGGACGAGCCGCCGAATCCGCCGCCAAACATCGAGCTGAATATATCGCCGAGATCGGAAAAATCTCCGAATCCGCCGCTAAATCCGCCGCCGTATCCACCCGCGCCTGCCGCGGGATCGAACGCGTCGTGTCCGAAGCGGTCGTACTTTGCTCTCTTTTCGCTGTCCGAGAGCACCGAATACGCTTCGTTGACTTCCTTGAACTTCGTTTCGGCTTCGGGATCTCCCGAGTTCATATCGGGATGATATTTTTTAGCAAGCGTTCTGTATGCTTTTTTTATAGTATCGTCGTCGGCATTCTTATCCACACCGAGGATCTCGTAGTAGTCACGCTTTGCGTCGGCCATAAACCGTTTTCTCCTTTGTTTTTATACTTGGGGCGTTGCTCCACCCCACCGGAAAACTTTTTGGAAAAAGTTTTCCGTACTTTCAAAAACTTTACTAAAATATTTTTAATCAAAGTTTTTGAGGGTTTTAGGGGACTTTTTTTCAAAAAGTCCCCTAAGTCATTTTAATTTAGTTGTTGTTATTGTTGTTCTCGTCGAATCCGGTGTCGTAGTAGGTGCCGTCGTTACCTGCGCCCTGATCACCTGCGCCGAAGTCCTGTGCTCCTGCCTGTGCGCCGCTCTGTGCGTAAAGCTTTTCGGAGAGTGCGTAGAACGCCTTTTCAAGTGCCTCGGTATCTCTCTTGATATCCTCGGTGTTGCCCGTATTTACGGTATTCTTGAGTGTCTCAAGAGCCGCCTTGACGTCGGTCTTATCCTCCTCGGGAAGCTTATCGCCGATCTCCTCGAGAGTCTTTTCGCTCTGATATACGAGCGCCTCTGCGTGGTTCTTGGTATCAACTGCTTCCTTCTGTTTCTTATCCTCCTCGGCGAACTTTTCTGCGTCCTTGACTGCCTTATCGATATCCTCCTGGCTCATATTGGTCGAAGAGGTGATCGTGATGTGCTGTTCTCTGCCCGTTCCCTTATCGGTAGCGGTTACGTTAACGATACCGTTAGCGTCGATATCGAAGGTGACCTCGATCTGCGGTACTCCGCGGGGTGCGGGAGCGATTCCGTCGAGAATGAATCTTCCGAGAGTGGTGTTGCCTGCCGCCATCTGACGCTCACCCTGAAGAACGTGAATTTCAACGGACGTCTGACCGTTAGCCGCGGTCGAATAGATCTGGCTCTTCTTGGTCGGGATGGTGGTGTTTCTTTCAATTATCTTGTTAAATACTCCGCCGAGAGTCTCGATACCGAGCGAAAGGGGAGTTACGTCGAGAAGGAGGAGATCCTTGACCTCGCCGCCGAGAACGCCCGCCTGAATAGCCGCGCCGATAGCAACGCACTCGTCGGGGTTGATTCCCTTGAAGGGCTCCTTGCCGATAAAGCTCTTAACGGCTTCCTGAACTGCGGGGATTCTGCTCGATCCGCCAACGAGAAGTACCTTGTCGATCTGATTTACCGAAAGTCCCGCGTCGCTGAGTACCTGTCTGGTCGGTCCCATAGTCTTTTCAACGAGATCCTTGGTGAGATCGTCGAACTTTGCTCTGGTGAGAGTACCGTCGAAGTGCTTCGGACCGGTAGCGTCTGCCGTAATGAAGGGCAGGTTGATATTGGTAGTAGCAACGCCCGAAAGCTCGATCTTTGCCTTTTCAGCGGCTTCCTTAAGACGCTGATGAGCCATCTTGTCTTTTCTAAGGTCGATACCTGCGTTTTCTTTCATAAATTCGGTAGCGATCCAGTCGATGATTCTTGCATCGAAATCGTCGCCGCCGAGACGGTTGTTACCTGCGGTTGCGAGAACCTCGAAAACGCCGTCGGTAATATCGAGAAGCGAAACGTCGAACGTACCGCCGCCGAGGTCGTAAACCATTACCTTCTGCGAGGTCTCCTTATCCATACCGTATGCAAGTGCCGCTGCGGTGGGCTCGTTGATTATACGAAGAACCTCAAGTCCCGCGATCTTGCCTGCGTCCTTGGTTGCCTGACGCTGTGCGTCCGAGAAGTATGCGGGAACGGTGATAACCGCCTGAGTTACCGCGCTTCCGAGATACGCCTCCGCGTCACTCTTGAGCTTCTGGAGAATCATTGCGGATATCTCCTGAGGCGTGTAGTTCTTGCCATCGATCGCTACCTTGTAAGCGGTACCCATCTCACGCTTGATCGACATAACGGTACGGTCGGGGTTCGTGATGCTCTGTCTCTTGGCAACCTGACCGATAAGACGCTCGCCGGTCTTTGAAAATCCGACTACGGAAGGAGTGGTTCTTGCTCCTTCGGGGTTCGTTATAACGATCGGCTCTCCGCCTTCAAATACCGCTACGCACGAGTTAGTTGTTCCAAGGTCTATACCTATAATTTTTCCCATAATATTTATCCTCCGATAATAGATTTGTTTTTGTTTTATTTTATTATATTGTTAGCTTGTTTTATTCTCAGTTTGCCACTTTGACCATAGCATATCTGATTATTTTATCGCCTCTGCGATAACCCTTGCGGAATACCTCGACTATCTCACCCTCACCGTAAGCATCATCCTCGATATGCATTACCGCGTTATGGACGTTGGGATCAAAGGTCTTGGTCTCGATTTCGGTAACGCCCATCTTTTCAAAGACCTCAAACGCCTGACTCAGTATCATTTGGACACCCTCCGCCAGCTTATCACCGCTTGAGAATTTGCTTGCCGTCTCGAAATTGTCGATAATGGGCAGAAGCTGCTCGATTATGTCCGCGTAAGAATCGGAATATATCTGTTCCTTTTCCTTTTGCGTACGCCGTCTGAAATTGTCGTACTCCGCCGCAAGACGAAGATATTTGTCCTTTTCAAGCGCCAGCTCCTGCTGCAGCTTTTCGTTTTCTTCCTTTAGTGCGGTTATTTCCTTTTTGGATTTCTTTTCGCACTTGGGAGTTTTTTCTTCGCATTCGCACTCGTCTGCGATGCCGTTCACCTTATTTTCTTCAGTCATTTTCTTCTCCTTCTGCCGTTAGTTTCTCGGGTATAAGGTTGCTCGCGCTGTCCGATTTCATATGTTCGGTTATGCTCTGCACGAGTTGATCAACGGTTGATATAACCTTTGAATAATCCATACGGCAAGGTCCGATAACGCCGATAGCGCCCACCTTTTTGCCGTCTATCGAGATCGTTTTCAAAACGAGAGTGGAATCGTTCATAGTATGGACGGTGTTTTCCGAGCCGATAAACACACTGACTCCATTCTCGTCCGTGTTTTCAACGAGTTCGAGAAGCGAATCCCTCTGCTCGAGCGTACTTAGTACCGAACGGAGCTTATCAACGCTTGAATATTCGGGGTACCCGAGAAGGCGGTCAACGCCGTCAACTCTTACGTTGCCGTTCGAATCCTCTCCGAGCGCCTCGTATATACACTTGATGATCGGAGTTACCAAAACGCCGTATGATCCGAGCATATTTTCAAGCTCCATCATCTGGGCAAGAGTGAGCGCATCAAGACGGACGTCCACGAGATACTTATTAAGAACTCCCTGAAGCATTAAAAGTGACTGCTCGTCCAAACGAACGGGTGACTTCACGGTTTTCGTCTTAACTACGTTTTGCGGGAGTATCATTATTAAAAGGAAGTGAAAATCGTCTGCATAGACTATGCTGAATTTAAGCACCTTGCTGACACGGTTCACCGAGCGAACAGATATCGCGGGATAGTTCGTCAGCGAAGCCATAAGACGGCCCGCCGAATCGATTATCTTATCAAGCTGCTCCTCTTTGTCTCGCAGCATATCCTGAAGACTTGTCATCTCGCTTGCCGTAAGGTCGTAGCTTTGCATAAGCGAATCTACGTAAAAGCGATAGCCCTTCTCGGACGGTACTCTTCCCGCCGAGGTGTGCGGCTGTGCAAGATATCCCATCTCGGTAAGCTCTGCCATCTCGTTGCGAAGGGTTGCGGGAGACAGCGATATCGTGTCGAGCGAGGCAAGGAATTTAGATCCGACCGGCTCACCCGAAGAGATGTATTCTTCAATTACTGCTTTGAGAATAGTCTTTTTTCTCTCGCTAAGCACTGAGCTCATTGTTTTTCTCCTATTTTCTGCTTCGTTTTAGCACTCTTTCGACTTGAGTGCTAAACTACGATATAAATTTACCATACAAATAGGGATATTTATAGCATATTTTATGAACTTTCTGTAAACACCGCTTCGCTTTTTGTTTTTTCGGCACTCGGAGTGCTCGTTCGCGATATTTTCGACAAAAAGCAAAATAATCCGAAAACCTCTGAAATACTCTTGACAAAGCTAGTATAATGGTGTAAAATACTGTCATACCGAGTTTATCGGTACGAAACCGGCAGGAGATAGCATATAAATGCTGACCGAAGGAGTAAATCTCTCAGGTGTTGCGTCTCTGGCAACGTGGACTGTCGGCGGATAAAACTCTGAAGAAGCCCGTTAGATCGGGGGCCGAAGGTGCAAAGCTGCGTTTTGCAGTCAATCTCTCAGGCAAAAGGACGGAGTCAAAGTATTTAATATTTAGGCGTATTTTCGCGTCTCTATATTCATTTACCGTGTCTTTATACTTTTACTTAGGGCCTTGCTCTTTCGGCGAGACCTTGTTTTATTTTGCGATCCATAACATAACACATATAAAAGGAAGGAAGAAAAATGGAGAAATTTTTAGCAGCCGTTGAGAAGGTCAACTCGGCGGTCAACAACGTAGTATGGGGAGTGCCCGCGCTCGTACTTCTGATCGGAACGGGAATACTCATAACGATTCTGACAAAATTCTTTCAGTTTACGCGTTTCGGGCACGTAATAAAGGAAACGGTCGGATCACTTTTCAAGAAAAAGGACATTCTTAAAAGCAGTGATAAAAAGTCTATCTCGCAGTTCCAGGCGCTTTGCACTGCTCTTTCGGCAACTATCGGAACGGGTAACATCGTAGGTATTGCTCTTGCAATCACGATGGGAGGTCCCGGCGCGGTATTCTGGATGTGGGTAGCCGCAATATTCGGAATGATGACGAACTATGCGGAAAACGTACTCGGAATATATTTCCGCAGAAAGAATGCAAAAGGCGAATGGGCAGGCGGCGCTATGTACTACTTGCGAGACGGTCTGGGCTCATACAAGGGATTTAAGACGATAGGAAAAATCCTTGCCGTACTCTTCTCTATATTTGCACTTATGGCATCCTTCGGAATTGGAAATATGGGACAGGTTGCCTCAATAACCGAAAGTGTTGGTGCGGTAGTCACCGTTGACGGCGCAGAAAAATGGCTCCCTTGGGTGATCGGTATCGTTCTTATGATAGTCGGCGCGCTCGTTATACTCGGCGGAATAAAGAGAATCGCAAGGGTCAACGAGATGCTCGTTCCCTTTATGGCGGGATTCTACATAATCGGCGCAATAGTAATAATTTGCATGAATATAGGTCAGGTAGGCCCTGCCTTTGCCGCTATTTTCAAGGGCGCGTTCAATATGCGCGCAGCAAGCGGAGGTATCTCGGGCGCAATTATAGCACAGGCAATAACCTGGGGCTTCAAGCGCGGAGTGTTCTCTAACGAAGCGGGACTCGGCTCGTCCGTAATGGTACACTCGTCCTCTAACGTAAAGGAGCCCGCAATTCAGGGCGCTTGGGGTATTTTCGAGGTATTCTTCGATACGATAATAGTTTGCACCCTTACCGCACTCGTTATCCTCACCAGCGGAGTTTTCGACCTTACCACCAATACGGCAGTTGACGGACTCACCAAGCTCGGACTTGCAACGAGAGCGTTCACCGAAAGCTTCGGAGCGTTCGGCGGTATCTTTATGGCGGTAGCCGTAACCCTGTTCGCATTCTCTACCGTTCTCGGCTGGAGCCACTACGGAACTATCGCTTGGCAGTACCTTTTCGGAACGAAGTCGGTAGTTATATACAAGTTCATATTCGTCGGAATGATACTGGTCAGCTCGACCATCAATGCAACTCTTGCAATAGATCTCTCGGACACCTTCAACGGTCTTATGGCGATTCCCAACCTCATAGGCGTCATATCCCTCTCGGGACTCGTAGTTAAGATAACGAACAACTACGTTGCGCGAAAGATAAAGAAAAAGACCGACGTAAAGCCGATGTATTCGGCATTCGAAGACATTCAGAAGATGCAGGAAGAAAGCGCAGAAGAATAAAACCACCCCCGACAAGCACTTGTCGGGGGTCTCTTTTTATAAATTCAGTGCCACGATGGCAAGTATTCCGAGCAGCATACCGAGCCACTGCTGCCACTGTAACTTTTCCTTGTAGAAAAAGATCGCGATAAGCGAGGCAAGTACTACGCCGCCCGCAGAAATGATAGGAAACATTACCGATGCGGGAAGTCGGTTTGAGAGCACCAAAACGAGATAATTGACCACTCCGTTTGCCACTCCGCAGAGAGTAAAGTGCCAAAATCCGCGTTTACATTGCACGAAAGCATTTTTTCGCTCGGTAAACGCCGTCATTGTCGCCATAACCAAAACGGCGATGATAAGCGCTACGATCATAAGCTCGTTTTTGTAAAGTCCGCCTGACGATATCTGTTGAAGCTTTTGCACCGTCGAGCACGCGCCGTTACCGACAAATGCCACGAGCACGCATATGCCCCATTTTAGCGTTATCCTGCGCTCGGACGTTTTCTTCTCGATATTAACGAGAACAAGCGAGCAAAGAAGAAGCAGTATACCGATAATAAGCCACTCTGACGTCGGCTCGCCAAGAAAGGCAAGTCCGTACAAGGTGGGAATTATAAGCGAGCACGAAATGAAAAGAGAGGTAAGCGAGAGCGGTCCGCATTTGATCGCGTATATAGAGGCAACTACTCCCACGATATATGATAGCGCAAACGCCATCGACCACCAAAGGGTTTCAACGTTAAAGTCGAGCCTTCCTCCCGACGTAATGAAAAATATGACGAGAGCCGCCAACGCGCTACCCGCGGAAAAGCTGTAAACCCCTCCGCCGACACGCAGATTATACGATTTTTTCGCAACGTTCTGCACCGATATGCAAATTATGATAAGACAAAGCAGAATAAAATTCATATCATCTCACCTCAAAGGCGGAAAAGCCGTACGGCGGAATATCCGAGAGTGTCACCCTGTCACCGCACAGTGTACCCGTGCAATTTATGAAGCGAATTTCGGTGTAATCCTTGTCAAGACGAATTTCGGAGGAGAATATATCGTCAAGCCAGACGTTTGCCAAGGCGACCGCCATAGCGCCGCTACTATCCTTCGAGGCAAGAATATAGAGGTTCGGATTCCTTTCGCAAACCACGGGCAGACGCTTCCCTGCTATATACTCGATAGCGTGCGTAATATCGGCTTGTCTGTAATAGCTCTTCAGGAAGTTTGCGCCACCTCCCATACACCACGATTTATAAAGATCGATCGCGAGCACGTAAAAGCGTTGTCCGCTTGCATTTTCATAAAGGTAGCTTGCGGGAGATTTATTCGGACGAAGCTCGCTGAGTATCTCGGCGCCCTCCTTAACGGTGAGCTTGCAAAGCGCCTTCGAGGAAACGCCGCCGATACTGCCGCCGTGTCTGAAATAATATTCACTGAGCGCCTCTGTCATGGACGCGTCAAGCAGTCCGGTATCAACGCCGCGCTCGGCAAGTATTTTAGCCGCCACCGCGTCAAGAATAGCTCCGCGGCCGATTTTTTCAAGGTCAACGTGACGTGCGTTTTCCCCGATTATGTAGAGAGGATAGTCGCCCTCGTCCGCAAAGCTCGTCGGAACAGAGTTTGACGAGAGCAGATCAAAGGAGGGCGAGCGCTGCGCGATCCTTATCATCAGAGAGGAATCCTTGAACACACTGTCTCCGAGATCCCAGTCCTCCATCTTATGCGGTACGCTGTAAACCCGCGCACCCACGGGACTTTTACCGTCAAAAATTTCTTTTACTCCTTCGCGGATCGGTTTGTTTCGCACAAATCTCTCAACGTATCCGCGCTCGTAATCATACGCGCACGAGTAGTCCTCAACGTAAGCAAGGATTCCGTCTCCGCCACCGTTTGCAAGCAGTAAAAGGTCGAAAAGCTCAAGCGTTTTGGACGGCACGTTGTGTCGGGGGCGCGGATAGGTGTCACCCTCCGCGAAAATCTCAACACCGCTGTCCTTTGCCCACGCAAAAAACTGGCGTGTACTTTCGACGACCGGAACGATATTCGTGCTGTGATAGGGTGCGCCTATCGTTCTCGCAAAGGGCTTGTTTTTACCCGCCGCCATTTTAGCTATCTCAACCGGATCCGTACCGTGCATATCCCAAGTATAGCAGTCACTGACTCCGAAGCGAATATTCGGATTCACCGAATCGATAGTGCATCTGAGCGCTTTTATAAAGTCGAGCATCGAGTCGCCCATAAGCTTTAAAAATTCGCTTCTGTATCTGTTTTTTCTGCCCGTAAGAAGCAGCTTTTCCATCTTTTCAAGCGGAATATCCTCCCCGATACGGCGGCGGTATTCTGCCATATGCAGAGGGCAAAGGCAGGTGAGCCCATTTCCGCGACGGCTTGTAAGACGAAAATCGTCGTCAAGCATTATCATATCGGGCGAAAGCTCGGCGATACGGCGGACTCCCTCACAGTAGTCACGAACAAAATTTTCGTCCATCGGGCAATTCGAAGAATTCTCATTTGATACTCCATAGACGTCCGTTATCTGCGTATATACCCTTTCGCCTGTGGCGAGCTCGGGCATTATCGCCTTTCCGTGACCGAACGCGGATATCCAGACACCGACCTCAAGTCCCGCCGCGCGGAAATAGTCTATTGCGCGTTTTACGGCATCGGGATGAGTATAGTTTCGTCCGTTTTTTGTATAGATGTTACCCATTCCGCACAGAAAGACCCTCTCGGCGCCGCATCTTCTTACGTCATCGAGATAGCGCGGGAGATCTTCTCCGTCAAGAAGCGTGTTCATACTTATCGGAATCGAGATTTTATACATAGTTAATTCCTCCGCAGAGCTTTTATCAACTTAATTGTAACACATAATTTTGCAAATGATAAGATAAAATCTTCACTTTTTTCTGTAATTTGTTAATAAAGACGGGGGATTGACCAAAAAAACGACACCCGCACCACAAACACCGACAAAATAATCGGTATAGCGCCCCGGGGAGAGTCTGAACTCAAATTTGCCTAATTGTTTTAATCCGATCTTCCTCGTCTCATTATAATCGGAGGTCATTTGCTGGGTGGCAAATGACACGCCGCCGCTTGCGGCGGTTTTAGCGCTGAATCTGCGAATGCTCCGCATTCGCGGAGTTCAACAGTTGAGTTCGAGAAATAATAAAGTCACGGCAAAAGCCGTGACTTTATTATTTATGGACCCGGGGAGAGTCGAACTCCCGTCCGAAAACCTCTTAATATGACCTTCTACGAGTGTAGTTTGTCTGTGATCTCCCGACACTGTGCGGACAAACAAAACACAGTATCGGCAGCCGTCTTATGCGTGAGAGCTGCGACGACGAGCTCACCCTTCACGTTCATCACTGCATGACGTTCAGTTTCGGGCCGTGATACTCCCGAAAGGAACGGGCTGCCTTAGGCAGCGGCACCGCTTACGCGGCCTGAGCTACTCTATTGTTAGCGTTTAATTTTAATGTTGGGCAGATTTAAGAGTTTACCCCGCTCTACTCGCTTATCATACCTCAAAATCCCCGTCGAAACCTTTACGGGCCCTTGATAGCATATATTTAATATTTTTCTCTAGACGCACGCTCAACGTCCCTTGCCATCTGCTTTTTCGCCTCTGTCTCGCGCTTGTCGTAAAGCTTTTTGCCTCGGCAGACACCGAGCGAAAGCTTCAGATTTTTGCCCGAGAAATAGAGCGAAAGAGGAATGAGCGATACGCCCTGGCGTCCGACGAGTCCGAAAAGCTTCATTATCTCGCGCTTGTGCATAAGAAGCTTTCTCTCGCGAAGAGGATCTCTGTTGAAGATATTTCCCTTTTCATAGGGACTTACGTGCATACCGCGTACGAAGATCTCGCCGTCCTTTATAAAGCAGTACGAATCTTTGAGATTAACCGCGCCCTGTCTTATCGACTTGACCTCGGTGCCGAAAAGAGCGATTCCCGCCTCGTACGTCTCGTCCACGAAATAGTCGTGATACGCTTTTCTGTTGGCGGTAACCGTTTTAGTTCCCTTTTTATCCATATCGGCGGTCCTCCTTTCTTTTTCGGTGATCTTGATTATATCACAGTTTTCTGTCTTATTCAAGTGTTTTTTGTCTTTTTCATTGAGAGAAACTTTTTGAAAAAAGTTTCTCTCAAACTCTCTTCAAAAACTTTTATAAACTATTTAAGTAAAGTTTTTGGGGAGGTTTGGAACCCCTTTTTCCAAAAAGGGGTTCCAAGATCCGCTCCCTAAACTAATTTATCAGTTCCTTATAAATCGTGCTCTTGCCGACACCGCGGGCGCGGGCAGTTTCCTTAATTGCGTCCATTTTCTCCATACCGAGCGACATATAGTGCTCTACCTGCTCAGTAACCGTCATATCCTTCCAGAAGCACTCACCTTCGTCGGACGCCCCCTCAACGACTATAACGTACTCTCCGCGCGGCGAATTCTCATTGTAAAATTCGACTGCCTGCGAGAGCTTTATGCGTTTTACCTCTTCGTTAAGCTTGGTTATCTCACGGCAAAGAGCTATATTTCTGTCGCCGAAATTTTCATAAAATGCTTCGAGCGTTGCGAGGAGACGGTGCGGAGCTTCGTAGAATATCACCGTCCGCTTTTCATTTTTGAGCTCGGAAAGACGGGATTTTACCTCGCTTTTCGTACCCGAAACGAATCCCTCGAACACGAATCTTCTCGTGTCAAGACCCGAAAGAGTGAGCGCAGTTATTGCGGCGCAGGCGCCCGGGATTGAGGTCACGGGAACTTCATTTTCGGCGCAAAGACGAACGAGATCTTCACCGGGATCGCTGATCGCGGGCGTTCCCGCATCGGTAATGAGCGCACAGGACTCACCGTCCTTCAGACGCTTTACTATCTGCGGACCGCGTTCGCGCTTGTTGTGCTCAAAATAGCTGACAAGCGGCTTTGAGATGCCGAAATAAGTAAGGAGCTTCGCAGAATTGCGAGTATCCTCCGCGGCAACGAAATCCACTCCCTCAAGGACCTTAAGCGCGCGATACGATATATCGGCGAGGTTGCCTATCGGTGTTGCCACAAGATAGAGCGTTCCCTTTTCTATTTTATTTTTTTCTTCAAATCTGTCCTCAAAATTACGCTCTTTCATATTCCTTGCCAAATTCTCCGTTTTCATAAATATATGTGAGATCGTCTGTATAAACGAGCGGCTTTTCAGACGCATCGGGGTGCATAATAAGCGGTTTTGTCACGAGCAGTCCGCCTGAGCCGCCGAGCTTTCCCTCAACGAGCACCATACTTGGACGGCTTTTTGCGTCCGCATAGACCACCGTCATTCTTTTCGGCTCTATTTTCGATCCTCTCATAGCGTCAAAAAGATCGGTAAGACGGTCGGGACGCCAAACGACGTAAAAGCTTCCCGAATACTTGAGCATTCTCGCTGCCGCCGAGCAGAAATCGTAAATATCACCGCATACCTCGTGTCTTGCGATATATTTTTCATCGCTCGCGTTACGCGCGCCGCTATTCTTTTTCATATACGGCGGATTTGAGAATACTGCGTCAAATTTACCGTACAACTCTACGGGCGCGTCCTGCACTGCCGTGCAAAGCGTTTCTATCTTACCCTCAAGAGCGTTTTCCCTTACGTTGCGCTTTATCAGCTCTGCAAAGGTCTTTTGGACCTCGAGAGCGTATATCTTTGAAAACTTGCCCTTTGCGGCGGCAAGAAGGGATATTATTCCCGTACCTGCGCCAAGATCCGCGGCAAGTCCCTTTGGGTTTTTTCTCAAATACGCATAAAGAAGATACGCGTCCGTGCCAAAAGTCAGCCCGAGCGTCTTTTGCGTAAGAGTAATATTTTCGTTAACAAAGTCTATTCTTTCTCCGTCCTTAACGCTCACGGCAATGCCTCCCTTCGCGTGCGTTTCTTCTCGAAAAAACTTAAGGGCAGAACTTACGCCCTGCCCTTTGAAGTTTGGTTCCGATCTATGTACGAATTACTCTGCCTTAGGAGCATCTACGGGGCAAGCGCTTGCGCATGCGCCGCAGTCAAGGCACTCGTCCTCGTTAATTACGTACTTTCCGTCCTTTTCGGAAATAGCACCAACAGGGCACTCTTCGGAACATGCACCGCATCCGATGCATTCGTCAGCGTTGATCTTGTAAGCCATTACAAATACCTCCGATAATTTTGTCGTTTTTAATTATAACACACCGATTTCGAAAAATCAATGATTATTTCAAATATTTTTCGATTTGGGGAAAATTTACTGCTCGTTTTTACCTTTTTCGCCATTTTGATGGGCTCTTGAGTGTCTGTGACGGTTCTTCCCGTATCTGTTTTTGTGGTGATGTGACGAATTTTCGTTCTTTACGCCCATCTCTTCTCCCTTTTTCTGCTGATTTCGGGAATCCTCGCCGTTTCTCTGCTGCTGACGCTTTGCGTTTTTAGCCGCACGCTCTTTCTTTTCGGCACTTTCGCGCGCCCTTTCGGCCGCTCTTGCAAGTGCTGCCTCTTTCGCCTCGGCAACGCGAGCCGCCGCCTGCGCCTTCGCTTCCTGACGCTCGGCTTCTTTTTTGTCTCTTATCACCTGCGCCTCGAGAGCTTTCTTATATTCCTCATCGGTTTCGGGACGGAGCAGCTCTCTGTCGTAGATCTTCGGCTCGCTCGGATTTTCGTCAAGCGCTATCTTCACGAGTCCGAGGAGGGGCTTTGCCTCGATGACCTTTCCCGAGCCGTCGGGAGTCATAACGCGGCTATCGACCTTGGGAGTTCTTCTCGACTCCTCCTGATAGGTGTCGTACTCGTAGCGCAGACAGCACATGAGACGTCCGCACGCACCCGATATCTTTGCCGAGTTAAGCGCAAGATTTTGCTCCTTTGCCATCTTTATCGACACCTGAACGAAATCGGGAAGAAAGCTGTGACAACAAAATTCACGTCCGCAAACGCCGAGTCCGCCCATTATCTTCGCCTCGTCGCGTATGCCTATCTGACGAAGCTCTATTCTCGTCTTGAACGAGGACGCGAGGTCCTTAACGAGATCGCGGAAATCGACTCTGTCGTCCGAGGTGAAATAGAAAAGAAGCTTGGTGTTGTCAAAAGTATATTCTGCCTCTATCAGCTTCATATCAAGCCCGTGGGCAAGTATCTTCTTCTGACAGATCTCGAACGCTTCCTTCTCTTTTTGCTTGTTCTCCTCGAAGTGCGCGTGATCCTCGGCGCTTGCTATACGCAAAACGTTTTTAAGAGGAAGCACGAGCTCCTTTTTGGAGACGTTTTTATTGGTCATAACAACTCTGCCGTATTCAACTCCGCGAGCCGTTTCGACTATTGCATAGTCGCTGTCCTTTGCCTTATTCCCGTTTGCGGCAAAGTAGTACATCTTTCCCGAGCCGCGGAATGAAATTCCGATAACCTCGGACAAATCGGGCATATTTTCATATTCTTTGTCAAAATATACCGGCTTTTTCTCGGTCTGTTCTCCGCTCTCGGTCTCCTTTTTCTCGACCTGCTCGCGAGAGAAGACCTTGTCGGGACGCTCGAGCTTTCCGAACGACCGTCTGTTTTTGTATCCACCCATTATTTTATGAAATCCTATCTGTAATTTTAACCGTAATTTATCGGTGATCTATTCTGTAAAAGCGCGCCAGAGCTTGATCGACGCTTCTGCGCGCACGTTTGCTACCGCCACGTTTTTTCCGAGCTTTTCAAGAAGCTCGCAAACCGTCTTTTCCGCCTTCAGAAGAGATATCATTCCAAAGCGCTTGGAAAGCTCGGAAATCCCCTCGTCGTCTCCGAAAAGCATCTCGCATTTTCCTCTGCTCTTTACAGCACTCATATCGCGGAGTGCGGTACGCAGCATTGAAAGAAACTCAAAAAGATCCTCTCTGGTCTTTTGCGGCATCGGAAAAGTAGTGACGCTCGCGCGGTCTTTGTTTGCAAATGCCGTAAGGAGCTCTATCACCTTTTGCCCGTTGGACGCCGTGGGATCGCCCTCGCTTATTATGCGCAGTGCCTCTCCTATACTGCCAAACGATCTTGCAACTATCTTTGAAAATTCGTCGGGCGAATTTTTGGCAAGCTCGGAGGCACGCACGTTGTTTTCGGTGAGGTATTCCACCATCTCGTCCCTGGTGAACACCTGCATACGAAGGACGGGCGCTCTTGAGCGTACGGTCGCAAGCAGAGACGCGGCGTTCTCTACAAGCAGCATAAAATACACGTTCTTCGGCGGTTCCTCAAGCAGCTTGAGTATCGCATTCTGTGCCGCCACCGTCATAGTGTCCGCGTATCTGATTATATACGCCTTGATATCCGAATCGTTAGGCACGATAAACGCGCTTTCCCTTATCTCGCGGACTGCCTCTACTCCTATCGTTTTTCTGCCGTTTTTATGGGATATTTCGTAAACGTCTGCCGAGATACCGCGAAGTATCTTATCGGCCGCGCTATCACTTCCCGAAAGCTCTGCGGCTATTGCTCTTGCAAGCGTGAGCTTTCCGCTTTTGGGCGGTCCTTCGATTATAGAGGCGTGAACGAATCTGCCCGAGGAAATATCGTCGATAACGATCCGCTTCAGTGTTTCGTTTTTATAAACAACTCGCTCTATAACGGACGCAGAACCCTGACTAAGCGGCATAGCAAAAGAGGCCTTCCTTTCTGAAAAAATAAAGAAATCGCGATCTTATCACGCAAATAAATTATAACAGATATACCCGCTTTTGTCAAGGAGTATTCGTCACAGTCCGAGAATTTCGGCAAGCTCCTCTGCATTATCCGCGATGTCGGTAGCGCCGCAGTTTTCAAGCTGCTCGCGGCTTCTGAATCCCCACGTCACTCCAATAGCCCTCGCGGAAGAATTCTTGGCGGTGAGAATATCGATCTCGGTATCGCCGACAATCACGCATTCGCTTGGTGAAACGCCGAATTTTTCAGCCAAAATGAGCACTCCCTCGGGATCGGGCTTGTGCTTTATTTCACCCGCGCCGAGCACGGCGTCGAGCAGAAACGTATCAATTATCTTGCTTATTATCGTATCGACGTGACTTTGATTTTTGTTTGAGAATATCGCCGTTTTTATTCCTTTTTCGTGCAGCTTTTCAAGGATCTCGGGAATACCGTCAAAAGCGCGTGTGAGAACTACGCTGTGAGACGCATAATACGAGTCGTAATACTGTACACATTTCTGCACGTTTTCCGCACTCCTTGCGTACTCGGGCAAGCTTTCGGTAACGAACACAGTCTGACCGAATCCGAGAAACGAGCGTATTTCCTCTCGGCTTCTTTTCGGATATCCGAAATGTGTGAGCATCGTGTTCATCGCACTCGTGAGATCGTCCAGCGTGTCGGCGGCGGTGCCGTCAAGATCAAAAATAACGGCTTTAATCATATTTTCCTCTTTTTCGTTATTTTCTGTTTTTTTACAATATTAGTGTTGCAAATGCGTGTTCTTTATGTTATTATATACTTACAGTACAAAAAAGTCAAGGAGGAGAGCATATGAAAATAACGGTAACCGTAATACGCTACCTTCTTTTGCTTGCGCTTATTTGTGCGTCTATACTTGCCCTTGCCTCGGATGCGCTTATTCTGAAGCCCGCTCCTCCCTCGGGAGATATTCCCTCGGGTCCGTCAAGCGGAGATCATATCGGAGGTCCCGATGAGGGCGATCCCGAAAATCCGAGCGAGCCGATACTCCCCGACGACACCGTTCCAAACTGGTCTGTTGAGCCGATAGTATATAAATATTCCACCAAGGACCAGAGCGGAAAGATCACCTGTGAGGTAAGATACTCTTACCCGTCAGTCTCCTCAAACGACGGAAGCGACGTTTCCGAATTCGCTCGCGAGCTTGATATGATTGCGAGCAGGATCCGCCTTTTCGTAGATACCAAAATCGCGCTTTACAAAAACGGCACGAGCGACGATTTTTCGGTTCCGCCGCAGATCACGGGATACTATAAGATCAACAAATTTTCGACCGAGCTTTTCAGCATAACCTTCGTCTTCTCCGAGATCGCACCCGATTCCACGGTCAGCGAAACCTATATGAACTATAATCTCGATCTTCTCCTTTCGTCCAAAAAAATAAGCATCGATTCGGTAATGAACGACGCCGTGGGAACGCTTCGCAAGATCCTCGTACAGAAAAAGGAAAGCGGCGAGCTTTCTCTGCTTGCAAATTACGAAAATATGCTGTCCGGAAGCATAGACGGTTCGTGGTCGGTAAACGCAAACGGAATAGTGTTCCGCTTTGCCAAGGGAACTCTTTCTCCCGCCTCGTACGGAGATATAGAAATATCGATAACCAACGCAGAGCTTATCCCTCTGCTGAGCGAATACGGAAAGATACTCTTAAATCTTCCTGAAAGTGTGGTGTAAATTAAAATGGCACCCGTTTCGATATGTGTGGGTGATATCCTCACACTCAAAAAAGCGCATCCCTGCGGAAGCTTCCGCTTTTCGGTGCTCCGCGTCGGCTCGGACGTGCGGATCAAATGTCTTGCCTGTGAGCACGCGCTTGAGATCGAGAGAGAAAAGCTTGAAAAGCGAATAAAATCGGTATCAAAAGAATAAAAAACACCGCGCACCGGCGCGGTGTTTTTTTCATCATAATTCGGACGAGATCTCGTACCCTACCATACGTCTTATTTCTTCAGTTAGCAAAACCACCTCGCGTGCGCGAGAGCGCGCTCGCAGATACTCGCTCGTGTTTTTCTCACACGAATACGCGAGGAAATCAGCAAGCTCAAAGGACATACACTCCTCGGGGGAGAGTGCAGGATAAAGCGACTCAAAATTTCCTTCTTTGTCGGTAAATCCCGTTTTTCTGAGCTGTGCGCACTGCCCTATCGTAAGCGTCCCCTCACGGCAGATTATCTCACTTCTTATCGCACTTTCAGCCATTTTTGAGAAGGTAAGGACTGCATCAAAGGTATCGTACGAGAATATCACCGTATCTGTAATATCCACGCCGCTATCAAAAAAATGCGCAAATGCACTTATTTTTTTCGGATATCCGAAAAGCTCGGTAGCGAGATATATCGGGTAAACTCCGAGATCGAGCAGTGCTCCGCCGCACGAAGCTTTATCAAAGGTTGACACCCTCTCACCCGCAAGTGCTCTGTCCAACTTGGACGAGCGCTGTGAAAAGTCGAGTCGGGCGGAAACGATATCTCCCGAAGCAGCCAGCTTTTCCTTCATCTTGCGAAGCTGCGGCAGATGGTAATTCATCATCGCCTCTGCATAGACCACCCCGTTTTTATCGGCAAGAGCACAAAGCTCGTCGTACTCTGCGGTGTTTATACATATCGGCTTTTCGCAAAGAACGTGCTTGCCCGCCTCGATAAAAAGCTTTGAATAAGCGTAGTGCGTCATATTGGGAGAAGCTATGTAAACGGCGTCTATATCCTTATCGCTTGCCATTTTGGCAAGATCGTCGTAGCATTTTGCTCCCCCGTTTTTATCGGCGAAGCTCTTCGCGCGCGAAAGATCTCTCGAGTACTGTGCAACGTAGCTTGCACCGTCCGTAAGCTTTATCGCTTTTATGAAATTTTCGGATAGCCAAAACGTCCCTATAACGGCAAAATTCATTCTTTTATCTCCGATTTCTTAAAAATCTTCCCCGAGACGCTAGCTCACCTCGGGGAACTTTCACTTTACCTTAAAACTCTACGCACTCCGATTCGTCACAATCGCAGTCGCAATCGCACTTGCAGTCGTCATCACACTCGCACTCGCAGCAGTTCTCTTTTTTCTTCATTTTCTTCCAGATCATTATCCCCGCAGCAACGATAGCCGCAACCACCACTACGATTCCTATTACCTTGAAAGCTGCGGAAAACGTACTTTTATCCTTCATTTTTTACTCTCCTTTTTCTCCGACGTAAAATATCTTAAAAGCACCCCGAATTACGTCGGCTATACGGGAAGTGCAGTTATATCGGTTTCGTGTGAAATTAGTATAACACAAATCGGCAAAAAAATAAACCCCTTTTTGTATATCTTTTGTAAATTCCCGATTTTACGGTCACAAGAAATATTTGACTTCGTAACAAAAAATTTACCGTCAAACATTGCTTTTTTGAGCATTATATGTTATAATATGGTGATAAACTGTAAAATAGGAGTAAAATTCCGATTTTCGAGCTGCTACGCCCCGATTTCGGAAGTGAGTTAACGACAAAATGTCACAAAAAATTCAGTGGCTCTCTCTCACGTCCGAAGAATTGAAAGCGGCGCTGACAGAGCTCGGACAGCCGTCCTTTCGCGCAAAGCAGCTTCAAAAATGGTTTTGTCTCGGGGCGCCTGCCGACGAGATGACGAATATACCGAAGTCACTTCGGGACATACTTACAAACGAGGATATCGGAATACTCCACTATCCGAAGATCGTAAAAAAGCAGGTCTCGTCTATTGACGGAACGGTCAAATACCTTTTCGAGCTTCACGACTTACAGCTTATAGAAAGCGTAGTTATGAAATATGAGCACGGAAACACGATATGCGTTTCCACGCAGGCGGGTTGCCGAATGGGATGTAAATTCTGCGCCTCCACTCTGGGTGGAAAGGTGCGCGACCTCACGGCGGGCGAGATACTCGGTCAGATAATCTCCGCACAGCGTGATTTCGGTGAGCGTATTTCCGGAGTCGTTATGATGGGCATCGGCGAGCCGCTCGACAACTACGATAACGTTATGCGTTTTCTTGATATAGTCGGCAGTCCCGACTCGCTCAATATCGGATACCGCCACATTTCCCTTTCGAGCTGCGGACTCGTTGATAAGATAAACCGTCTTGCCGACGAAAAATATCCGATAACTCTGTCGATCTCGCTCCACGCCACAAACGACAGCGAGCGCGACAAAATCATGCCGATAAATTCAAAATGGAATATTGACGCACTGCTTTGCGCGTGCAGAGACTATTTTGACAAAACGGGACGGCGCATATCCTTTGAATATACTCTTATTTCGGGAGAAAACGATTCCCCCGAACAGGCAAAAAAGCTTGCGGAGCTTATAAAAAAATATTTCAGATCGAGACCTGTACACGTAAATCTGATACCGCTTAATCACGTGGATGAGCGCTCCTTCCGTGCAGGAAGCCGCGCGGACGTAAAGACCTTTTGCGACACTCTGAACGCTCTCGGAGTCAACGCGACCGTACGCCGCCGTCTCGGACCTGACATTGACGCCTCGTGCGGACAGCTTCGCCACAAGGCAAATAAATAATTATCGAATTTAATTCTTATAAAAGAGCAAACTATAAAAGAATCGGGTGATATTATGTTTTTTTACGGCGAAAGTGATATTGGTGCGGTAAGGCACGAAAATCAGGACTGCTTCTGCCTTACGCAGATAGGCGAGGACTGCTTTATCGGAGCGGTACTGGACGGAATGGGCGGGCTCGAAGCCGGCTCACACGCCTCCGAGCTTGCACGCGACACCTTCACGAAATACGTTGTCAAAAATCTTGAAAAATACAAAAAAAGCACGGGAAAGATAGCACTTCACGACGATACCGTTGTAAAAAACATACTTTGCGAGGGCGTTGCTCGCGCAAATCACGCTCTTTATATGGAGTCCATTACCCTTCACTCCCGTTCGGGAATGGGTACTACTCTGGCATCGATTCTGGTTATAGGTAAAAAGGCGTATATCTGCCACATAGGTGACAGTCGCGTTTACGGACTCATTTCGGGTAAGCTCTCACGACTCACGAAGGATCACTCGCTCGTTCAGTATCTGCTTGACAGTGAGCAGATCTCCCCGTCGGAGGCAGACGGTCATCCTCAGAAGAACGTTCTTCTGAAGGCGATCGGAACCGAAGAGACCGTATCGCCCGACATTTCGGTTATGACCTTTGCAAAGGCAAAGCACTATCTCATCTGCTCGGACGGTCTTACTCTCCATATCAGCGACGGCGAGATAGAAAAAATTCTTCTTGCCGAGACCGCGGCACAGGACAAGGTAAAAGAACTTATATCTCTTGCCCGCGCAAGGGGAGAAAGAGACAACACCACGGTTCTGATAATAACCCCGTAAATATGCATTAAAACATCTGATCTTCAGAAAGGAACGCTCTTAAATGACGCAGTTTGATAAATACATCGGTACCGTTATCGATGAAAGATACGAAATAAAAGAACTCCTCGGCGTTGGCGGAATGGCAATAGTTTTTCTCGCGTACGATAAGACGGAAAACTGCGACATCGCTCTTAAAATGCTCAAGGAAGAGGTAGCTTCCGATATAAGCGCGCGCAAGTGTTTCGAGAGTGAGTCGAGAGCGATCTCTATGCTTTCCCACCCCAACATCCGCGAGATATACGATATATCCACCTCGGGTGAATATACCTATCTCACAATGGAATATCTGGACGGCCCCACCCTCAAGAGCTATATCAAGGAAAAGGGCGGCATCTCGCAGGGAGAGGCAATCGATTTCGTGCTTCAGATACTCAGCGCGCTTGATCACACCCATTCAAAGGGCATAGTTCACAGAGATATAAAGCCGCAAAATATAATCGTCACCTCTGACGGATCGATAAAAATAACCGATTTCGGTATCGCAAAGCTTTACGATCCGAGAAGGAGCGCAAGCGACGAAAAGGGCGTCGGAACGGTATATTATATCAGTCCCGAGCAGGCAAGCGGAAAGAACATCGATGCGCGAAGCGACATATATTCGCTCGGAATAATGCTATACGAAATGGTCTGCCACAAGCTCCCGTTCGTAGCGGACGATCCCAACGAGGTCGCATATATGCAGGTAGTCAGCGAGCCCGAAAAGCCGTCCGACATAGTGGAGCTGCCCAAGGGACTTGAGCAGATAATTATGAAGGCGCTTGCCAAAAACCCCGACGAACGCTTCAGCGATGCGGGACAAATGCTCGCGGCGGTAAAAAGATACAAGGAAACGCCCGAGGCGGTATTCGATCTGGTTTCGGTACCCGCAGACAGCAGATTTTACGACAGAGCGAAAAAGAGAAATCTTGACGATCTCGATATGATCCTTGCGGGAGCAGGCGCAACGGGTGCTCTTACCGTAGTTCCAAATAAGCCGGGACAAAAAAAGAATAAAAATATCCTTTTGGCGATAAAACGGTTCTTCAGACGCCCCAAGGTCCGCGTTGAAACTGTGAAGAAAAAATCAAGCGTATCCTTTATCTCGATAGTTTTCGGAGCGCTTCTGGCTTGTCTTATAGTCGCCGTTATGACCGTTTCGTACGTTTACAATAACTTTATTTCCGAGTCGCTTTCGTCCGGAGACGCCCAGATACTCGTTATAGACGATTTTGTAAACAGAGAATGCACGGACGAGCTTATTGCAAATATGGAGCAGCTCGGATATTCGGTAGAGATAGTTATGCAGCCGAGCGCCGAGCACGTTATAAACACTATAATCAAACAGAGCATCGAACCGGGCGCGAAGCGTCCCATTATCCCCGGAACGAAGCACTGCAGTATAACTCTTTACGTCTGTAGCGGCGAGGATATGGTAACTCTTGACAACTATATCGGTCAGAATTACCGCGACGTAAAGATGATACTTGACACAATCGGCTTCCCATACGAAATAATTCACGAAAACAATTCGGCAATTCCCGAAGGAAGCATAATAAAGACCTATCCGCAGGCGGGCTCGTATATAACCTCCGATACGCTTATCACTCTTCACGTGAGTCTCGGTCAGGAGGTAAGCTACGTATCTATGCCCGACCTTCGAAACAAAACCGCAAGCGATATACGCACGTTGCTTGCCAAAAACGAACTTCTGCTTACAGAAGTCACCTACGAGTATTCGTCCGACGTTCCGGCGGGACAGGTCATAAGCCAGTTTCCCTATTTCGGAACTATGGTGCCTAAGCACGTTACCGACGTTTCGGTAGTGGTAAGTATGGGTGTTGATCCTTCAACCATTCCCCTTCCCGATCCCGAACCCGAACCCGAACCCGGACCGGAAGATCCGGAAAATCCTGACGATCCAAACGGCGAGGTAGATCCGGACACTCCGAATCCCAATGATCCGATGAACCCGGACGGTCCGAATCCCGATGAGTCGAACCCCGACGATCCAATAGATCCGGACTCTCCCGATCAGAACGATCCAAACGATAATCCTATAATTACGGCATAAATAAAACTAACAGGATCTGCTATAATGAACGAAAAACAGCAAAAAACAAGAAATTTTTCAATAATCGCTCATATAGATCACGGAAAATCCACTCTCGCCGACCGTCTGCTTGAAGCAACGCGCGCGGTCTCAACGAGAGAGATGGAAAACCGACTTCTTGACAATATGGAGCTTGAACGCGAGCGCGGAATAACCATAAAAGCGCGCGCGGTAAAGCTCAATTATGTTGCAAAGGACGGCGAGACCTACGATCTTAACCTTATTGACACCCCCGGTCACGTTGACTTCAATTACGAGGTGTCAAGATCTCTCAATGCTTGCGAGGGCGCACTTCTCGTTATTGACGCAACTCAGGGCATTGAGGCGCAAACGCTTGCAAACGCGTATCTTGCAGACGAGAACGGACTTGAAATCGTCCCTGTTATAAACAAAATAGATCTTCCCTCGGCAGACGTGGAAAGAGTACGCACCGAGATCGAGGATATTATAGGCATCCCCGCGGACGAAGCTCCCGCAGTTTCGGCGAAAACGGGACAAAACATCGAAGATGTTCTTGAAGCGGTAGTTAAAAACGTACCCGCACCCAAGGGCGATCCGAGCGCTCCCCTTGCCTGCCTTATATTCGACTCGTATTACGACTCCTACCTCGGCGTCGTGGTCTATATAAGAGTTATGAACGGAACGCTCCGTAGCGATGACAAGATAAAGCTTATGCATACGGGAGCACAGTTTGACGTCGTTGACGTCGGAACGCTGACACCGTTCGGTCTGCAAAAAGAGGACGTTCTTGAGGCAGGTCAGGTCGGCTACTTTACCGCAAGCATAAAAAACGTATCGGACACACGCGTAGGCGACACCGTAACGCACGTTGAAAATGGGGTGTCAGAGCCGCTTGATGGCTTCAAGCAGGCACTTCCTATGGTCTTTTCGGGTATCTATCCCGCAGACGGCTCAAAGTACGGCGATCTTCGCGACGCTCTTGAAAAATTAAAGCTAAACGACGCTTCTCTCAGCTACGAGCCCGAGACCTCCGCAGCACTCGGCTTCGGCTTCAGATGCGGATTTCTCGGTCTTCTCCACATGGAAATAATTCAGGAGAGGATAGAGCGCGAATTTAATCTCGACATAATCACGACCGCACCAAGCGTTATTTACAAAATAACGAGACGCTCGGGAGAGGTGGTGTTTATCGACAACCCCTCGAACTATCCGTCTGCGGACGATATAGAGATCGCGGAGGAACCGGTCATAAAGGCGAGCATAATCACGCCCACCGAATACGTAGGCGCAATTATGGACCTATGCCAGGACAGACGCGGCACCTTCAACGATATGAAATATCTTGACGAAAAGCGCGCCGAGCTCTTTTACGAGCTTCCCCTCAACGAGGTAATTTACGATTTCTTTGACGCGCTTAAGAGCCGCAGCAAGGGATACGCTTCCCTCGACTACGAAATGGACGGATACCGTCCAAGCAAGCTCGTAAAGCTTGATATTCTCCTCAACGGAGACGTGGTTGACGCGCTTTCCTTTATAGTACATGACTCAAAGGCATACACCCGCGGAAGAAAGATCGCCGAAAAGCTCAAGGAAAACATTCCGCGTCACCTTTTCGAAATACCGATACAGGCGGCTATCGGCGGCAGAATAATCGCCCGCGAGACGGTAAAAGCACTGCGCAAGGACGTCCTTGCAAAATGCTACGGCGGTGACATCACCCGTAAGAAAAAGCTGCTTGAAAAGCAGAAGGAAGGTAAAAAGAAGATGCGTATGCTCGGCAGCGTAGAGGTTACGCCCGAAGCGTTTATGGCTGTTCTTAAGCTGGACGAATAACACAAAAAACGGGGAACTTTGATAAAAAGTTCCCTGAAATCTTATAAGGAGGAAAAGCCAAATGAAGGATCGCGGACTGTATATACACATTCCCTTTTGCGCCGCAAAATGCGCGTACTGCGATTTTTATTCGCTTCCCTCCTCTTCTCTTCACGAGCGTTACGTCGGTGCGCTCTGTAAAAGCGGCGAGATACTCTCCGAAAAATATTCGGACACCGTTTTTTCAAGCGTTTATATCGGAGGCGGAACTCCGAGCATCTTATCCGCAGAGCTACTTGAAAAGCTGCTCGGCTCCGTAAAAAAGAATTTCACGCTGTCAAAGGACGTCGAATTCACGCTTGAAGCAAATCCCGCAACGCTTGACGAAAAAAAGATGGAAGCCATCGTAGGCGGCGGTGTAAACAGAATGAGCTTCGGCTGTCAAAGTGCTAACGAGGACGAGCTTAAAAAGCTCGGACGACTGCACGGCTTTGAATCTTTTAAGGAAAGCTTCTCTCTTGCCCGCCGCTATGGAATAAATAACGTAAGCGCCGACCTTATGTACGGCATACCCCTTCAGAGTATCTCTTCCCTGCTTTTCTCTATAAACGCCGTCGCAGAGCTTACCCCCGATCATATTTCTCTGTACGGACTGCGCGTCGAAGAAAATACACCCTTCGGCAGAGATAAAGATCTCGTTTTGCCGAGCGACGATACGCAGTGCGAGATGTATCTTCGCGCTGTCGAGACAATGAGAAAACTCGGGTATGAGCGCTATGAGATAAGTAATTTCGCAAGAAGCGGCAAATATTCGCGTCACAATATGAGGTATTGGGAGTGCAGCGAATATCTTGGACTCGGTGCGGCGGCACATTCGTACATAGACGGCAGGCGCTTCGCATTTGAGCGTAGCGCCACGGCTTATATAGACGCGCTTGAGAGCGGCAAAATGCCGACACCGTGCGAGAGCGAGCATCTGTCAAAGTCGGACGAGCTTTACGAATACGTTATGCTTTCTCTTCGTTTGGAGAAAGGAATATCGTTAAGTGAGCTCTCTCGAAGATTCGGCGCTCGCGCGTCAAGAACACTCATCGAAAAAAGCTTACCATATCACGGTAAATTTATGGTTTTCGACGGTGAATGCCTACACTTTACAAGTGACGGCTTTCTCGTTTCAAACACGATCCTTTCGGAAATAATATAAAACGCTTTGGAAAATTCCAAAGCGTTTTTTCGGTTTAGTAGCTTGTAAATCCGTTTATTCCCTCGTAGTTGCAAGGGAGTATCTCATTGCCGTTTTTATCTATCACTCCGAACTTGGAGTCCTTGATAACTACAACGTATCCGTCGTCCGAGAAATCAAAGCCCGCAGCGTTCTCCGAATAGAAAAACTCGTATTTCGGCTCAATAACGTAGTTTCCGCTATGATCTATATATCCAACCTTTTTCGAGTCAAAGACAAGGGCAAGTCCGTTTGAGAAGGGCCCTGCATAGACGTACTTGTAATCTATGACGAGACTACCGCTCATATCTATATATCCGAAAAGATTGTTCTCGTCTATAACGCGAGAAAGACCCTCGTAAAAATCGTCAGCACCCATTTGTCCCACAGCGGACACTATAGTACCCTTGGTATCTATAAAGCAGAGCGAACCCTGAAAAGCGACTCTGGCTATGCCGTTCTTGAAGGGGGCTGCCTCTTCGTAGTCAAAACCGATCTTCACTTTGCCCTTCTTATTTATGTATCCGCATTTACCGTCCTCGGTTTTTTTGACTCCCGCGAGTCCGTTTGAAAACTGAGTTGCCGCAACGTACTCGGCGTCTATTGCCATTTTGCCTTTTTTGTTAATATAGCCGAAACGTTCCCCGACCTGAACGCAGGCAAGTCCTTCGGAAAAATCGGCACCGTAGCCGAACTCGGTATCGGTAATAAACTCGCCGCTTTTGTCGATATATCTGTATTTTTCATTCACCGAAACGCAAGCGCGGTCATCTATAAAACGGCGTCCTCCGTCGAACTTAAGATCGATCACAACGTCTCCGCTTGGGTTGATATAACCAAATTTTCCGTCTATACCGACGCAGGCAAGTCCACACGAAAATGCGGACGCTTCGTCGTATATCGCTTTTATTCTGAGGTGCCCGTTTGTGTCAGAATACCCCCACTTTCCGTCGATCTTGACGGCCACAAGTCCCTCGTTAAAGAGATCGTTCGTCGATTTTTCTTTCTTTGAGCAAGAAACGGCAAAAGGAAGGCACATCGCTAAGGCGAAAATAAAACAAAGTATTTTTTTGATCATAAGTACGCTCTTTTTTCCTTAATCTATTTTTATAACGTAGTTTTCTTTGCGAGGACGCACTGCCGGCATATCTCCGTCCCTGTACCCGAGTATGCAGTTGCCTACCCCGACGAAGTTTTCTGAAAGTCCCCACTTCTTCATAAGCTCCTTGCCCTCGCTCGATGAGAACATTTCTCTTGCGCGGTGTATCCAGCACGATCCGAGACCGATAGCGTGCGCGGCGTTCATAAGATTGCCCAAAACGAGGCAAGCATCCTCAAATCCGGTGCTGACGCTCATATCGGCAAACACCACGACAACGCAAGGTGCGCCGTAAAAAGGATCCCCATCACTTCCGAGCACGTCAGCGTTCATTTTAGAGAGCTTTTTGACTATTTCTCGGTCGCGTATGGCTACCATCACGGGCGACTGTCTGTTTCTGCCGGTAGGCGCAAACTTTCCCGCCTCAAGTACTGTATCGAGCTCCTCGTCGCTTATCTGTTTATCTATGTATTTCTTTATACTTCTTCTGCCGTTTATAGAGTCGATTATATCGTTTTTTATCATTTTTGTCTCCATGTTAAATATGTTTCATAGCGCGCTCGGCAAAGCTGTGATCGCCTGCACTGTTTATAACGGTTATTTTACCCTTCTCGCTGCTGTCGGACAGCAGTCCAAGCTCCGAAAGACGTCTCCTTGTTTGAAGAGCCGTACCGAGTCCGCCGTCAAAGATCCTGGCGTCGGGGAAAATTTCAGCTATCATATCCTCAATAAGCGGATAATGAGTACATCCGAGAACTATCGAATCGATATCCGTGCCCTCGACCGAGGAGAAAAGCTTCTTCAAAAGAGCCCTTATATCGCTCTCGGGTGCGCCCGCCTCAATAAGGGACGCAAGTCCATCACAAGGTAGTGGTATTATAGAAGCGTTGGGATTATATTTTTGCGCAAGGGAGGTGAATTTCTCCTGCGAAAGAGTCAGCGGCGTTGCCATAACGAGAACTGTGGGATTTTCCTTTCCGCTTTGCGTAACTGCGGGCTTGACTGCGGGCTCGATACCTATGATCGGTATTCCGTCAAATTTTGCTCTGCACGTAGCGGCAGCGGCTCCGGTTGCCGTATTGCAGGCAATTACTACCGCCTTGACCGAATACTCCGCAAGCAGCATCTCTATATTTTTCACCGTGATATCGCAAATATCTTCACTCGTTTTCGAACCGTACGGAACATTTGCCGTATCGCCGAAATATATATAGTCTTCGTTTGGAAGCTCGTGCATCAAGTGCCGAAGCACGCTAACTCCGCCAAGCCCTGAATCAAGGACCGCTATCGGTCTCTTTCCGATTTTATTCATGTTTTTACCGTCCTATAACTTTACTGCTCTTTGTATGGTATGACCTTGATATTATCAAAAGCTCCTACTCCGCTCGAAAGGCGTACCCCGACCGCGCCCGTAAGGAAGGGATCCGGATCGGTATAGTCGATAACGAGCAATTCATCCAGATATACCTTGATATTAGGTCCGGTACAAACAACGGTGACGTTAACGCTCGTTGTTCCGTCCGTAGTGATTCTCGTGGATACGAGCTCCGTGTTAGAGAAGTTGCACTTTTCAAGAGCGACCTTGTTATTTGTGAAATGCAGATAGTAGCCCTGCATCCAGTCTGCTCCTTTGGTCGAGCCGTTTATTGACGGCTCGGTAAAAAATCCTCTTCCGCTCGCAAACAGCCCGCTTTCGGCTGCATTTTTAGTTCTGAAAAGGAGCCCCATATCTATATTTTGGGCGAAGATTATCTTGCACCGGTAAGCATAGTCCGACCAGAGAGTGCTTCCGAACGTTCTCTTTCCGATTGCGCGACACTGGAGCTTGCCTGACGCATTTTCCCAGCTTACGCCGTCCGAATGAACGAGATGTTCATCGATGCTTCCATTATTAAAATCAAGTGTCATTTCTGCACTTTCGGTACGCAAGATCTCGTAAGATTTTATATCCGCATTGCCCGAGCGAACGTAAACGGTGATAACGTTCCGCCCCTTGGAAAGCATCAGCTTGCCCAGAGATACCTCCGTCATATATTTTGCATCTGTTGTACCGAGAGTAAGTGAGCGGGCAAGGACTCCGTTGACGTATATATCGAGCTCGGTATTTTCCGTAGCGCGATATTTGACGCCAAATGAGTAAAGTCCGTCCTCTTCAGCATAAACACGGTAATTGAACGAGTTATCGGTATTTGCGGATACAAAGCTGCTACCGTCGTTATCACGTCCGATAAATGCCGTAATATCCTCGGTGCAAAGATTTGCGTTTATTCTGCCGCTGCTTGCTCCGACGGGCTTGTAATACTCACAATTACTACTTCCGCCGACCTCGTCAGAGGCACCAAAATATCCAAAGGACGCCTTTCCGCTCTCACAGATGAGACCAACCTTCGTTCCCGAAAGAGTACTGTCGTATTTGCAAAGCTCCCTGTCGTTTACATAGAATGTAAATGTGTTTCCTGATTTTTCTATCTGTATGGCCTGAGTAGCACTGAAATCGTACGCCTCTCCAAAGCTTCTCACAAGTGCCTTCTTATAAATAGTCTTTGCTCCGTTCTTGACGAAGGTAACAACGAGCAACTCCTGTGCGCTGTCAAAAACCGCAGTTGCGTAGTTATTATCGTCACTGTATGCAAACACTGCACCCGCCATCGCGCCGCTTGACATATTTGCCGTGGTTATCTCGAGCGTGTATTTATCACCCGAAAGAGCTTTTTTCGTGATAAGCTTCGTGCCTCCGTTAAGATGCACTCTGCCATTCGAAAGATCTGCGCCTTCTACATTCTCAAATAAAGCGCCGTCTTCTCTACTGTCAAAAAAAGCATAGACGTCGGGCATTTCCGGAACGCATTGATTTTCTGAGGTCGGACCGAAAACGTCCATCGTCTGACCGTCGAAAACGATCCTGTCGATATTCATTCTTCTTTGTCCATTTTCCAGCTTTGAGTGATATACGATATAATAAGCATCGAGATTCGGCGCTTTTACTGTGGAGCTGTGACCTGTTGCTGTTATCTCTCCCTTTGTGCTCACAAGAAGAATGTTATCATCCGGCTCAGTAAATGAGGTGGGCGAAGTTGTCGAAACGCTGTACGGAATTCTGTACGCCGCGTTACGAACGTGATTGCCCGTATAGGTCATAAAGTAAACACCGTCGTGGTAAACCACCATTGGGCCCTCGGTCCAACCTTTGTTTATCTGCGAAAGAGTTCCGATCTCATTCGTTATCGTGGTGGGAGAAGGCATTTCATAAAGCTTGATTCCTGCGCCGTTTGCCGAATAGAAATACCACTTTCCGTCGTTATCTATGAAAATGTGTCCGTCTATCTTACGGGCATAATTTCCTTCCAGTTGCTTGAAGGGCCCTGTCGGACTATCTGATATGAAAAATCTGTGTCCTGTACCACCGGGCGAGGTAACCATGATAAATTTTCCATTGTAGTAAGTAACCTCGGGAGCGTACGCAGAAAGTGCATCACAGTACGTGCCCGACTCGTGTACGCCGGACGGTATCTCATTCATCGAAACACATTCTATCTTTTCGGACCAGTGTACGAGATCCTCGGATACGTAAACGTACCATGGCGCATTGTTCTGTGCGCTCGGATAAAGATAATACTTTCCGTCATAGCGCATAACGAAGGGATCTCCAATAGATGCGCCGTCCAGATCAATATAATTGGAAAAAATTTCGCGTTCCTCTGACGTCAAATCAAAAATCGGTCCTTTCAATTCTTCTACCTCCTGTTCTTTGTGACATGAAAAAAGAAAGGGGATCATAAGGGACATAATCAGGAAAAAGGCGGCGGTCTTTTTCATATTTTCCTCCGAACCTATTGTTTTACGTTATTATATCATATTTGTACTCCGTTTGCAAGACACACCTTAAAACTCACTAAAAAATCGTTTTCTATACGACTTCGGTGACATTCCGGTATATTTTTTGAAAATTCGGCTGAAATAGCAAAAATCGACAAATCCGCTCTGCTCTGCCACCTCGGATATGCTAAGCCATTCCAGTGCGAGAAGCTCTTTGGCTCTATCTATTTTAAGGTTTATCAGGTAAGTTTGGGGAGAGACCCCGTTGTATTTGAAGAAAAGTCTCCTGAAATATGCAGGACTGAGTTCTACGTACTGCGCGGCTTTGGAAACTGTCAGAGAGCAGTCCGTTCTGTTTCGCGACATATATTCGCACGCAGATACTATCTTTTCCTTCATTTTCGAGCCGATATACTCTTTTTGCGCACTTTTCATAACGCTTAAGTATATCTCGCACAGTGAAATAAGCGTTTCGGTCAAATATCCATTTCCCTTTTTACTCCATATTTCGGACGCACGGCAAAAGTTTTTTTCACATTCGGGGATTTTTCCGAAATTTTCGCTGACAAAAGCTGTATTTTCGTCTTCGGCAAGAAAATTTATAGCGATAAATGCATAGTTCTCACTCTTGACGTCCATATCGTATCCCGAGCCCTTCGCAAGATAAAAAACGTCTCCGCTACTTGCGGTAAAGCTTGACTTATCTCTAAAAAAATAGTCACATTCACCTGATATTATATATAAAAGTCCGTGAAAACGTCTTGTGGCGGAAAAAGGAATCTTCCTTTTGGAAAGCTTTCCCTGCCACGCGTTTTCTATCTTAGTGATCTGTATTTCTTTGTGTGTAATACCTATGATACCGCTCATTTTTATATCACCGTCCTTTTATTTCATTATAAATCATACTTGTTAAAAAATCAAGGTATTTGGGTAAATTATAAGCGAAAAGTCCAAAAGTGTCTATATGTCTATTTACATTTATAACGCGAGATGCTATCATATCCCGTGAAAGGTGGCGAGTTTTTATATGAGAAAAATTTCTCTTGATACCTATCGCGAAAAAACATCGGATATTATTTCGACCGTTGACACAAAGTACACCGATGGTCTTGACACTAAAAAGATAATAGATGCTATTCACGAAAAAACAAGTGACGTCTCTGAACCTCCCATTATTACAATGGCGAAAAACGAGGCGTTTATACTCAAAAACGCGAAGATAAGCGTAAATCCATACGAGATCTTCACGCACTACCTTGACGCGCGTGAGAGTGCGCAATTCATCCGCGACGAGCGTCACGGCAAAAATATGATACCTCTGCGCCCGCATACGCCGAGAATTTATATCGACGGAAACTCTTGCCTTGCATACACGGCAGGGCCCGATTTCGGTCACACGGCATGCTACTGGGATGACGTCCTTTCGCTTGGATTTGTCGGTCTGCTTGACCGCGCAAGAAAATATTCCAAGAGTTACGCGGAAAACGACGTCGAGGCGCACGATTTCATAAAATCGCTCGAGATAGTTTATGACGGCATATTCGCCTACCTCGACCGCCTTACATCACTTTACGAAAAGGTCGCAATCGAGGAGGGTGACGGTTTTGCGCGAGAGAATTCAGCCGAGATAGCAAAGACCGTCAGAGCGCTTTCCGAAAGAGCACCCGAAACTCTGCGTGAAGCGATGCAAATGATATTTCTCTATTACAACGTACAGCAAAAGGCGGAAGCGGCGACCCTTCGCACACTCGGTCCGTTAGACGTACTTCTATACCCCTATATGCTTTCCGATATGGAGAATGGCATTCTTAATGAAGACGGAGTGCGAGAGCTTGTAGATGCGTTTTTGCTTACCTGCTATTGTGAAAAGATCGCGGCAAATATTCCCTTTGCCATTGCGGGTGTTGACAAAAACGGGCATTCGCGCGCAAACAAAATGAGCTATATAATTTTAGAGGAATATATAAAGCTTAATATCCATGACCCGAAGATACATTTCTGCTATTCAAAGGACACTCCGTCCGACCTCGTGCGTCTCGCCCTCGAAAGCGTTCGTCTCGGACGAAACAGTATCGTTTTTATCAACTGTGACGTCGCGTCCGACGCGCTGACGGCACTCGGTGAGGACAGAGAGGACACTCTCGATTTCACGATCGTCGGCTGCTACGAAATAGCCGCGTACGGCAAGGAGATACCCTGCTCATGCAACGCGCGTATCAATCTCGCAAAAGCACTTGAGGTTACTCTTTTTGAAGGAAACGACGCACTCTCCGGCAAAACTGTCGGAATAAACGTCGGTGAAACCGCCGATTTCAGCACATTCGATTCAATTTTTAACGCATATCTGTCACAGTGTGATTTCTTCTCTGATACGGTTATGGATATGGTGAGAAATTATGAGAGCGTGTATAATATCGATATGGCATCTCCCGCGCTTTCATCTACCTTTGAAAGTTGTGTTGAGCGCGGACGCGATGCGTACAACTCCTCGGGCGCAAAATACAACAACTCCTCGATAAACGCTTTCGGTCTTGCCACTGCGGCAGACTCGCTTATCGCAATCAAGACTCTCGTCTTTGACGAAAAAAGACTCACTCTCGCAGAGCTTCGCGATATTCTGAAAGCAAACTGGGAGGGTCACGAGGACCTTCGCAGATACGTTCTCGGCTCTATCCCGAAGTACGGAAACAACGATATCTCGGTTGACGGCATCGCCGCCGAGATAGTCGCTCATCTCGGAAAGAAAATAAACGGCAAGCCCAACGGGCGCGGCGGCAGATTCCGTCTCGGAACATTCTCCATTGATTGGAGACTCGGATTTGGAGAAAAAACTCTTGCAAGCGCAGACGGACGTCTGACGGGCGATCCGCTTTCCAAAAATATGTGTGCGACCACTGCGCGCGATCTTAAGGGAGTAACCGCGCACATACTTTCCGCGTGCGCTATCGACTACGTAAATATCCCTAACGGCACTGTACTCGATCTTACCTTACACGCATCGGCGGTCAGCGGTGATGACGGACTTTCGGCATTCGAGACTTTATTGAAAACGTTTATGATAAAGCGCGGATTTGCCGTACAGTTCAACGTGCTAAGTCCCGAGACCCTTCGCAAGGCACAAAAGGAGCCCGAGAAATACAAGACGCTCCAAGTTCGTTTGTGCGGTTGGAACGTTCGCTTCTGCGATCTCTCGAAATACGAGCAGGACGAATATATCCTACAGTGCGAAAAATCGGGCGGGATTTAAAATAGCAAAAAAAGACGAAGCTAAGCTTCGTCTTTTTTATTTAAGTATTGCAATATTTTCAAAAATAGTGTATAATGTATTTATCACATCAGAAAAGAGGTTTTATCTTGATCACTCTTTTTAAGAATGCAAACTATAACGGAAATGCCGTCGATATTATCGCTTGTGACGGCATCATATCCGATATACTTCCCCATTCGGAGGATACAAATATCGAAGGCGCGGTCTCACACGATATTGACGGAAAGGACATCTTACCCGGTCTTTTTGACATTCACGCTCACGGATGCCTCTCCTTTGATATAACCGAGGGAACGGGCAGAAACGAGATGTGTGCACACCTCGCCCAAAGCGGAACGACGTCATGGCTACCAACCACTATGACCGCATCTCACGAAACTCTGCTTCACTCGGTAAACGAGGTCGGATTTAACGGCGTCGGCTGTGATATCGTAGGGTTTCACCTTGAGGGGCCGTACGTCTCCGAAAAAGCCGCAGGCGCTCAGGACAGAGATTTTATTCGCTTGCCAAATATCGACGAGTTCAGAGAATACAAAAACGTAAAAATGATAACCGTTGCCCCCGAAATAGAGGGCGCGATGGATTTTATCGAAAACTGCGGCACCGCAGTAGCGCTCGGACACACCGCGTGCGACTACGACACCGCCATTAAAGCGTTTGAGCGCGGAGCAAACTGCCTCACTCACACCTTTAACGCAATGCCACCCCTGCATCACAGAAATCCCGGTCCCATCGGAGCGGCGATCGATAAGGGCGCATTCGTCCAAGTAATAACCGACGGATTTCACGTTCATCCTTCGGTGGTTAAAATGCTATACCGCGCCTTCGGACCCGAGCGAATGATAATAATAAGCGACTCCATTGCACCCGCGGGACTGCCCGACGGTGAATATGTAATAAACAACCGTCTGATTACCGTCAAAAATTCACACGCATATCTGCCCGACGGCACGATCGCAGGAAGCGCATCTACTCTGCTTGAATGTGTCAAGTCTGCGATCTCCTTCGGAATACCCAAAGAAGACGCCTTCAGAATGGCGTCCGAGACTCCCGCAAACTGTATCGGTGTAAAAAAAGGACGCATAGAAAAGGGTTACGATGCCGACTTTATAGTGCTTGACGACGGTTTGAACGTGCTTTCCACCTTCGTTAAAGGCAAAAAAATACAATAGGATCTGATCTGAGTATATTTTTCATTTATTTTCGGAAAATATACTCAGATTCTTTTTTTAGGCGGTGATATTTTGGATGAGCTTACCGTTCTTCTCGTTCGTACCGTTATAGTTTATTTTCTTCTTACCGTTTCAATGCGGATAATGGGAAAGCGACAGCTTGGCGAAATGGAGCTTTCCGATCTTATAACTACTCTACTCTTCTCCGAGATCGCCTCCGTTCCTATCGTCGATTTGGCAATTCCTCTTTTTCACGCCGTAATCCCGATCCTTATTATAATTTCTTTTGAAATAATAATTCCTTTTATTATCGGCAAAAACAGAAAGGTAAAAAAACTCGTCGAGGGAAAACCGTCGTATCTTATATACAAAGGAGAACTTCGTCTTTCCGAAATAAAAAAGAACAGAGTCTCTCTGGACGAGCTTATGTGCGAGCTTCGTAATCAAGGATATTTCGATATTTCCGATATAAATTACGCCGTTCTCGAGCCAAACGGTCAGCTTTCGGTTTTACCGAAGGAGAATGACGAAAACCTTCGCAACGCAGGCGGTATGATGCACTCTATTATTCTAAACGGAGAGGTAGTCGAATTCAATCTTAAGCTTCTTGATATAGATATAAGCTGGGTAAACAAAACGCTCGCCTCCATGGGCGCGCGTCTCGAGGAGGTATATCTGCTCGGGATAGACGACCAAAGAAATCTGATATACGCTGTATCAAAAAACGGTAAAAACACGAAAATAATAAAAAAATTCAAATAAAAAAGACGTCCCGCGGATTTTCCACGGGACGTTTCTTTTATAAATTTTAGCCCTCGATTGCGGGAGCTTCGACCTTCTTGGTCTCGCTCTTTGTATCTTCGTCAGCATTCTTCTCGGGTGCTTTGTAACCAACGAGAGTGATTACAGCCATTTCAGCTCCGTCTCCACGACGGGGTCCGAGCTTATAGATAGCGGTGTATCCACCGTTCTGCTTCTCATAACTGGGAGCGATAGTGTCGAAAAGCTTTCTTACTACGTCCTCCTTAGTAATGAATGCGAGTGCCTGACGGCGTGCTGCAAGAGTGTTAGTCTTGCCGAGCGTGATCATTTTATCAGCAAGCGCGCGAACTTCTTTGGCTCTGGTTACGGTCGTCTCAATTCTGCCGTTCTCAAGCAGATACGTTACGAGACCGCGGAGCATAATGTTTCTATGCGCTGTAGGTCTGCCGAGTTTTCTGGTTCCTGGCATTTCAGTTTTACCTCCTTCAACTTTTTGTTGGCCGGATTAGTCTTCTTCGTGTTTGAAGTTGAGACCCAGCGAGTGAAGCTTTGCTCTCACTTCATCAAGTGATTTCTTTCCGAGGTTTCTGACCTTGATCATTTCATCCTCGGTCTTGTTTACAAGGTCTTCAACAGTGTTGATGCCTGCGCGCTTCAAGCAGTTGAAGCTACGTACAGACATGTCAAGTTCCTCAATGGTCATCCCAAGTACCTTATCCGTAATGGTGGCGTTACTATCGATGAGTATCTGTTTGTCTCCGTTTTCCTCAGAGAGGTTTACAAAGAGACTGAGATGCTCGTTGAGTATCTTGGCTCCGTAGGATACTGCGTCCTTAGCGGAGATCGTGCCGTTGGTCTGCACCTCGAGAGTGAGCTTATCGTAATCGGTAATGTTACCAACACGGGTATTCTCTACCTTGTAGCTTACGCTATATACGGGGGTGTAGATCGAATCGGTGTAAATAAGACCGATTACGGGCGAATTGCTCTGCTTGTTCTTATCCTGCGATACATATCCTCTGCCGTGATCAAAGGTCAGCTCCATGTAGAAGTGAGCGTTCTCACTGAGAGTTGCGATATGGAGATCGGGATTAAGGATTTCAATATCCGAATCCTGCTTAATATCACCTGCAGTTACGTCTGCGGGACCTGTAATATCGATTATTACCGTTTTTGCGCTTTCGGAATAAAGCTTTGCAACGATTCCCTTTACATTAAGAACGATCTCGGGTACGTCCTCTTTTACTCCGGGAATAGTGGAGATCTCGTGGAGTACACCGTCTATCTTAATGCTAACGACTGCAACGCCGGGGAGCGAGCTGAGAAGAACTCTGCGCAGAGAGTTACCGAGCGTAGTTCCGTAACCGCGCTCAAGGGGCTCTACCACAAATCTTCCAAAACTGCCGTTTTCGCTCTCGAAATCGGTTGCAACGGTAGGCTTTTCGATGTTTTTCATTAAAAATTCCTCCTGATTATTTTTTGCGTTTTGCTCTTGTACGGTTTAACTGCACCGTAATAAACACGTTGGAGGCTGATTATTACTTCGAATACAACTCAACGATAAGCTGCTCGTCAAACGGAAAATCAATATCCTCTCTCTTGGGAAGTGCTACGATCTTCGCAGATGCCTTCTCTTTGTTAAGATCAAGCCATGCGGGAGCTACGTGAGACTGCATATTCTCAATGAGTCCTGCGAACTTCTCGAGAGATTTTACGTTATCCTTGAGGGCGATCTCGTCGCCAACTTTAACGATAAGCGAAGGAATATTTACCTTTTTGCCGTTGAGCGTGAAGTGTGCGTGAAGTACCAACTGACGTGCTTCTCTGCGGCTGCTTGCGAGACCCATTCTGTAAACTACGTTATCGAGTCTTCTCTCAAGCAGGCTGAGCAGGTTTTCACCGGTTACGCCTTCCTGATTGTCTGCCTTCTCAAAGTAGCTCTTGAACTGGCTCTCGAGAACGCCGTAGTATCTCTTGGTCTTCTGCTTTTCGCGAAGCTGCATTCCGTATTCACGGGGTTTCTTAGTTTCTGCACCATGCTGTCCGGGAGCTACCGGTCTGCGCTCCATAGCGCACTTGCCGGTGAGGCAACGGTCGCCCTTAAGGAAGAGCTTAACGCCTTCTCTGCGGCAGAGCTTGCATGCAGGACCTGTATATCTTGCCATTTGTCTTTCCTCCTTATTATGATTAGACGCGTCTTCTCTTAGGCGGTCTGCATCCGTTGTGCGGGATAGGGGTTACGTCCTTGATCATCGTGATGTCAAGTCCTGCGGTCTGAAGCGCGCGGATTGCTGCTTCTCTTCCGCTTCCGGGACCCTTAACGTAAACTTCGATGGTCTTCATACCATGCTCGATTGCTGCCTTTGCAGCGGTCTCGGACGCCATCTGTGCTGCGAACGGAGTGGACTTTCTGGAGCCCTTGAATCCGAGTTCTCCTGCCGATGCCCACGATACTGCGTTTCCGTTAGTATCGGTGATCGTCACGATGGTATTGTTGTAGGTCGAACGAATATGAGCAGTTCCCTTTTCAATATTCTTGCGCTCGCGGCGCTTTCTGATGACCTTTTTAGTTGCTGCCTTTGCCATCTTTTTGAATCACTCCTTTACTTCTTCTTGTTAGCGATTGTCTTTGCGGGACCTTTTCTGGTTCTCGCGTTAGTTTTGGTTCTCTGTCCTCTTACGGGGAGACCCTTTCTGTGTCTGATTCCGCGGTAGCAGTTGATCTCGATCATTCTCTTGATCTCGAGCGAAACGTCACGGCGAAGGTCACCTTCTACAGTGTAGTTTGCTTCGATCTCGTCACGGAGTTTACTGATCTCGTCATCTGTAAGATCCTTTGCGCGCTTATCGGGGTCTATACCGGTTGCCGCAAGAATATCGTTAGAGCTCTTTCTTCCTATTCCGTAGATATAGGTAAGAGCAATCTCTACGCGTTTGTTGTTAGGAATATCAACACCAGCTATACGTGCCATTGCGTTTTCACCTCTCTCTTAATTAACCCTGTCTTTGCTTATGCTTAGGGTTCTCGCATATAACCATTACGTTACCTTTTCTTTTTATGATCTTGCACTTGTCGCAAATCTTTTTAACGGATGGTTTTACTTTCATTGTTTGTCACCATTCCTTTCTGAATTTGACTATTTAGAACGCCATGTGATACGCCCTTTTGTGAGGTCATAGACAGAAACCTCTACCTTTACCGAGTCACCGGGGAGTATCCAGATATAGTTCATTCTGAGCTTTCCGGACAGATGAGCTGTTATCATGTGTCCGTTAGCAAGCTTTACTTTGAAGGTGGCGTTCGGAAGTGCCTCTACAACCGTTCCTTCAAATTCAATTACGTCATCTTTAGGCAAAACAAGCCCTCCTTAAATCACTCAACGTTTTGATATCGTATAAGTTTTTTCTTTTTGGGTTTTGGTTTTTAAGATACAAATTTCTCAATCAATCGCGGTAAGAAGCACGGCTCCGTTATCGGTAAGTGCTACCGTATGCTCGTAGTGAGCTGACAGACTTCCGTCGGCTGTAACTACCGTCCAACCGTCCTTTTTCACGAAAACGTCTCCCTTCCCCACACAGACCATCGGCTCTATTGCGATGACCATACCGGGGACGAGGCGCGGTCCGCGACCGGGAGTTCCGTAATTTGGAACCTCGGGGGACTCGTGGAGCTCTTTACCAACGCCGTGCCCGATAAACTCGCGAACTACCGAGAAGCCGTCTTCGAGAACCCGTCTCTCAACCGCGCTTCCGACGTCGCCGATGCGTTTACCGCTTTCGACCTGCTCAAGAGCTTTCATAAAGCTGTCCTTGGTTGCCTCTATAAGCTTATCTGCTATATCGCTTACTTTTCCGCATCTGAAGGTATTTGCGCTGTCTCCGTGAAATCCCTTGTAATACGCTCCAACGTCGATCTTGACGATGTCGCCCTCACAAAGTATCACCTTCTCAGACGGTATTCCGTGTATGACCTGATCGTTTACACTGATACAAGCCGAAGCCGGAAATCCGCCGTACCCGAGAAACGAGGGGGTCGCTCCGCATTTTTCGATATATTTGCGTATCTGCGCATCAATATACGCTGTGGTTACTCCCGGTTTTACCAGTTCGCCACCAAGCGCGAGCGCCTCTCCCGTGATTCGTCCGGCATCCTTCATTAAGGATATTTGATGTGAATTTTTTAACTGTATCATTATTTACCACCGATTGCTTCGAGTGTCAGTTTAGTGGTATCCGCGACCTCCTGCTGACCAATTACAAGCTTAAGCTTGCCCTTGTTTGCATAGAAATCCTTGAGCGGCTCGGTCTGCTCGTGATATACGTCAAGGCGGCTGAGCACGACCTCGGGACTGTCGTCCTTGCGGAGAGTGAGGACGGTTCCATCGTTATCGCAGGTCTTTCCATCCTTAGACGGTTTGAACTCGATATGATAGCTTGCTCCGCATTTTTCGCAAACGCGGCGTCCGCTCATACGCTCAACTATCTTTTCGTCGGGAACCTCAATGCTGACCACTACGTCAAGCTCGATTCCCATTTCGTCAAGAGCTTCGGCCTGAGCAACCGTACGGGGGAATCCGTCAAGGATAAATCCGCCCTTACAGTCCTCTTTTTCAAGCCGTTCTTTAATTATACCAATTACAACCTCGTCGGGGACGAGCTGTCCCTTTTCGGTGTACTGCCTTGCGGCAAGTCCCATGACCGTTCCGGTCTTGATTGCCTCTCTGATAATAGCGCCCGTGGAAATTGCGGGAATACCGAACTT
Source organism: Oscillospiraceae bacterium (assembly GCA_015064385.1). Classification (GTDB taxonomy): domain Bacteria; phylum Bacillota; class Clostridia; order Oscillospirales; family CAG-272; genus SIG672. The sequence continues at coordinate 137,111 of SVSI01000002.1, forward strand.
CTCCGATGCTATTTCAGCTTGTGTGCCTTTGCCCGCGCCGGGGGCTCCAAGAAACATTATTTTCATTTTCTTTACCCTTTTCGAGCGTGCGCTTACTGAAGGAATCCCTTATAGTGGCGCATTGTAAGCTGAGACTCTATGTCGCGTCCGGTCTCAAGGATAACTCCGATAACGATTATGATCGAAGAACCGAGACTCGAGAACTGTGCGAAGTTGTACTGGAGATAAAGTCTGTTTACAAGCGACGCAAGCGACTGAGTAGTATCGTAATCGTAGAACATATAGAGTACGCTGTTAGCGATCATAGGAACGCCTACGACGATACAAAGGAATACTGCTCCGATAAATGTGATCCTGTTGAGTATCTTCTTGATATATGCAGCCGTCGGCTCGCCGGGACGAACACCCGGGATCATTCCGCCGTTCTTCTTAAGATTGTTCGAAACCTCGACGGGATCGAAGGAAATCATAATGTAGAAGTACGCGAATGCGACGATAAGAACGAGATATATCGCGAGATACAGGAAAGACGAGGAATCGAATACCTTGAGGAATTTACCCCAGAAGCTATCGGTATCCTTCGTAATTCCGAAGAACGTAAGGATCGTTGCGGGGAGAGATGCGATGGAAGATGCGAAGATTATCGGCATAACGCCCGACATATTCAGTTTAAGGGGAAGGTTTGTGTTCTGTCCGCCGTAAACCTTTCTTCCGACAACTCTCTTGCCGTACTGGATCGGAATTCTGCGTTCACTGTTCGTAACGAAAACGATGAGATAGATAATTGCGAGTCCTACCAGTGCAGTAATAACTGCGGTAAGAGTTGCCCAAGGCCAATCCTTTGCCATCTCAACAAGACTATTGATAAGGGTGGGGAAGCCGGAAAGGATGTTCGCAAAGAGGATCATGGAGATACCGTTTCCGATACCCTTTTCATTGATCTTCTCACCGAGCCACATTACGATTGCAGCTCCTGCTCCAAAGCAGAAAATGATAACGAGTGCAGCGAAAGCATCGTCTCTGTAGAGAACCTGCTGTGCCTTAAGAATGGAGAAATATCCCCAAGCGGTAAGAGCACCGAGTGCTACAGTTACGTATCTTGTGATCTGAGAGATCTTTTTCTTGCCGTTTTCGTCCTTCGACATTCTTTCGAGCTTCGGGAACGCAACTGCAAGAAGCTGCATTACGATTGATGCTGTGATATAAGGAGATATACCGAGCGCGAATAACGTTGCCTGTGCGAGTGCACCACCGTTGAGCTGGTTGAGATACTGGAAGATCGTTCCGCTGTATATTCCGCTTCCGCTGAAGAGACTCGCGAGAACCTCGTTCTTAACGTAAGGTACGGGAATAGCGGTACCGAGTCTGTACAGAACCAGTATGAACATGGTGAAAAGGATCTTTACTCGAATATCCTTCGCAGCCCATACGTTTCTGATTTCGCCGAAAAATTTTCTCACTTAGATCACCTCTACCTTTCCGCCAGCCGCTTCAATTTTTTCTTTAGCGGCAGCCGAAAAGACAGCTGCGCAAACAGTGATCTTCTTGGTGATCTCACCGCGTCCGAGCACTTTGAGTCCGTCATTTGCCTTGCTGATTATGCCCTTCTCGCAAAGTACTTCGATGTTTACGGTATCACCGTCGTTGAAACAAGCATTGAGCTTCTCAACGTTGATTATGCTATAGATTTTTGCAAACTTATTGTTGAAGCCTCTCTTAGGAAGTCTTCTGTAAAGCGGAATCTGACCGCCTTCAAATCCGGGACGTACGCCGCCGCCCGAACGAGCATTCTGACCCTTGTGGCCCTTGCCGGCGGTTTTACCGTTTCCGGATCCGGGTCCTCTGCCCTTACGCCAAGCCTTCTTTGCAGAGCCCTCAGGTGCTGAAAGTTCATGGAGCTTCATTTTTTTCTCCTCCTTCGTAGAATTTTAGTCTTTGATTTAATTATTCGGCCGCTTCAACCTTAACGAGGTGAGAGATAACGTTTATCTTTCCCTTGGTTGCGTCCGTATCGGGAAGAACTATGCTGTCACCGATCTTTTTGAAGCCCAGCGAAGCCGCTGTTGCCTTCTGTTTAGGAAGAGTTCCGATGAGACTCTTAACAAGTGTAACTTTAATCATCTTCGTCTCCCCCTATCAAAGTTCTTCTACGCTCTTGCCGCGCATCTGTGCAACCTCTTCAGCACTTCTGAGCATTCTCAGTGCTTCGAACGTAGCTTTTACTACGTTAGTGGGGTTGGTAGAACGCAGGCACTTAGCTCTGACGTTTTTAATTCCCGCAAGCTCGAGAACCGCACGAACGGTTCCGGAAGCGATGATACCGGTTCCTTCGGGTGCCGGCTTGAGCATAACTCTTCCTGCTCCGAACTCACCGATTACCTCGTGGGGAATGGTGGTACCCTTAAGGGGTACTTCGATCATATTTTTCTTTGCATCCTCGATACCCTTGCGGATTGCTTCGGGAGTCTCGGCTGCCTTTCCAAGTCCGTATCCTACGTGTCCGTTTCCGTCACCTACAACCATGATAGCTGCGAGACTTGCAATACGTCCACCCTTTACGGTCTTAGATACACGCTTTGTCTTGACAAGCTTTTCCTGAAGGTCAAGCGTTGCCGCATCTATTCTTTTTGCCATCTCTATTCCTCCTTATCAGAACTTGAGGCCTGCGGCGCGTGCGCCTTCAGCAAGTTCAAGTACGCGTCCGTGGTAGAGATATCCGCCGCGGTCAAAAACTACTTCGGATATTCCTGCTGCGATCGCACGTTCAGCAATAAGAGTGCCGACTTTCTTTGCGCTCTCCTTGTTGCTGCCGCCTTCAAAGTCTTTTTCGTACGAGGAAGCGGATACGAGCGTTACACCCTTGACGTCGTCAATGATCTGCGCCTGAATATTAGCGTTCGAGCGATATACGCAAAGGCGGGGGCACTCGGCGGTTCCCGAGATCTTTCCTCTTACTCTTGCGTGTCTCTTAAGACGCTGCTTGTTGGAATCTTTTCTTGATACCATTTTCAATCCACTCCTTTCTATTATTTACCGGTCTTTCCGGCCTTGCGGCGGACGTATTCACCGGTGTATCTGATACCCTTGCCCTTGTAGGGTTCCGGAGGTCTCTTAGCTCTGATGTTAGCTGCGACCTGGCCTACGAGCTGCTTGTCGATACCGCAAACGATAACGGTGTTTGCGTCGGGTACCTCGAACGTAATTCCGTTGCCCTCTTCGAAGGTGATTCCGTGGGAGAATCCGAGAGAAAGCTGGAGCTGCTTGCCCTGCTTTGCTACTCTGTATCCTACGCCGACGATCTCAAGCTTCTTCTGATAGCCCTCGCTTACGCCGACTACCATATTGTTGATAAGGGTACGGGTGAGTCCGTGAATGGATCTGTTGAACTTTTCATCGTTGGGACGACTAACGAGGACCTCACCGTCTTTAGCTTCGATAGTGAGCTCGTTTCTGAACTGCTGAGTAAGAGTTCCCTTGGGTCCCTTTACCGTTACGAGATTTCCTTCAGCTATATCAATACTTACACCTGCGGGAACCTTAACGGGATTTCTACCTATTCTTGACATCTCTTTATGCTCCCTTCTTTACCATACAAATGCAAGTACTTCGCCGCCGACCTTCTCTTTACGAGCTTTCTTGTCGGTCATGATACCCTTGGAGGTTGATACGATTGCAATGCCGAGGCCGTTCATAACCTTGGGCATATCCTCGCAACCTGCATAAATTCTAAGACCGGGCTTAGAAACTCTGCGGAGTCCCTGGATAACCTTCTGCTTGCCGATATACTTGAGTGTTACTCTGAGAATTCCCTGCTTGCCATCTTCAATAACCTGATAGCTCTTGATGTAGCCCTCCTCGAGAAGAATGTCAGCAATTGCCTTCTTCATGTTGGATGCGGGAATATCTACGGTTTCGTGTTTTGCGTTGTTTGCGTTGCGGATTCTGGTAAGCATATCCGCAATTACGTCTGATATTTGCATATTTTTTTCCTCCTGTTATGCAAGTGTTTTTCTTGCTGCCCGTTTTTTCCGTCGGGCTGCAAATCGGCGGTTAAAGTTTCCTTTCCTGCCGATAAGACGGAGTGTGTTACTTTCTCCGAGGTATTTTAATTACCAGGATGCTTTTCTTACTCCGGGGATCTCGCCCTTGTATGCGAGCTCTCTGAAGCAGATACGGCAAATTCCGTACTTACGCATATAAGCATGGGGGCGGCCGCAGATCTTGCATCTGTTGTACTCACGGGTGGAGAACTTCTGCGTTCTCTGCTGCTTAACCTTCATTGATGTTTTTGCCATCTCTTCTATCCTCCATTATTTAGCGAACGGTGCGCCGAGCTGAGCAAGAAGCTCTCTTGCCTCGTCGTCGGTCTTTGCCGTCGTAACAAATGCGATGTCCATTCCGCGGATCTTGTCGATCTTATCGTACTCGATCTCGGGGAATATGAGCTGCTCCTTGAGGCCGAGCGAGTAGTTTCCTCTGCCGTCGAAGCCGTCGGGATTGATTCCCTTGAAGTCACGAACTCTGGGGAGTGCGAAGTTGAAGAGCTTGTCAGCAAACTCATACATGATCTCTCCTCTGAGAGTAACCTTTGCACCGATCTTCATGCCCTGACGGAGCTTGAAGTTCGATACCGACTTACGCGCATAGGTCGGAACTGCTCTCTGACCGGTAATGAGCGTAAGCTCGTCGATAATGGTGTCGATTACCTTTGCGTTATCCTTTGCATCGCCTGCGCCGACGTTAACGACGATCTTGTCGAGCTTCGGGATCTGCATTACGCTCTTGTACTCGAACTTCTTCATAAGAGCAGGAGCAATTTCGCTCTTATAAGTTTCCTTAAGTCTAGCCATTTCTTACTCCTCCTCCTTAGTCGAACTGATATGCGCAAGGAGTTCCGTCTGCCTTCTTACCGGAGCAAACGCGGACTTTCTTTCCGTCGATTACTTCGATATGAGTTCTGACGCCCTTGTCACACTTAGGGCAATAAAGCTGTACCTTGCAAGCGTACACGGGAGCGTCAACCTTAACGATTGCAGACTGCTCGCCCTGTCTCTTTGCCTTTACGTGCTTACTTGCCTTGTTTACGTTTTCAACGATAACCTTGCCCTCTTCGGGAGAAACTGCGATAACCTTTGCGGTCTTGCGCTCTTTCTTGGTCTCGTTGCCTTCCTTGTCTTCGCTGACCTTCCACTTATCCTTGTAGTCGCCCACGCGTACTACTACGGTATCACCCGTTTTAACATGCATTCTTGCCATTTTGACGATACCTCCTTAAAGTACTTCGGGAGCGAGCGAAAGGATCTTGAGGTAATCCTTTTCACGAAGCTCTCTTGCCACAGGCCCAAATATACGGGTTCCTCTGGGGTTTTTATCTTCTTTGATGATGACCGCTGCGTTGTCATCGAAGCGAACGTAGCTTCCGTCTGCGCGCTTAACGCCCTTAACGGTTCTTACGATTACAGCTTTAACAACTTCGCCTTTCTTTACCTGTCCGCCGGGAGACACCTTTTTAACGGATGCGACTACTACGTCTCCGATACTTGCATATCTTCTGCCCGTACCGCCGAGAACGCGAATACACATAAGCTCCTTCGCACCGGTATTATCAGCGACCTTCATATACGACTGCTGTTGTATCACTGTGCGTTTTCCTCCTTAATTTCAATACAATCTTTGTTGTATCTACTCTGAACTGTTGACTTACTTAACCTTTTCGATTATTTCAACGAGACGCCATCTCTTGGTTGCAGAGAGGGGTCTGGTCTCCATAATGAGTACCTTATCACCGACGTCGCACTGATTGTTCTCGTCGTGTGCGTGTACCTTAAGGGTGTGCTTTATGATTTTTCCGTATTTCGGATGCTTTACGTTGTCCTCGATTGCTACAACGATGGTCTTGTTCATTGCGTTGCTTACAACCTTACCAACTCTGGTCTTGCGCAGATTGCGCGCTGTCTGTTCCATCACGACTGTATCTCCTTCCTGCTCACTGAGCCTTCATTTCGTGGAGGATAGTCATAACTCTTGCGATATCCTTACGAACGTCAGCTATCTTGTGGGGATTGTCAAGTTGGTTTATAGCGTGCTTAAAGCGCAGGTTAAACAGTTCTTCTTTGAGTCCTGCAAGCTCTTTTTCGAGCTCTTCAACGCTCATCTTTCTGATTTCACTTGCCTTCACGATTATCCCTCCTCAACAACATCGTTTGTTTCTTTCATAACAAACTTACACTTAATCGGCAGTTTGTGGGATGCAAGACGCATTGCTTCCTTTGCAACTTCAGGAGCAACTCCGTCCATCTCGAACATAATTCTACCGGGCTTAACTACTGCTACCCAGTATTCAGGCGAACCCTTACCGGATCCCATTCGAGTTTCAGCCGGCTTCTCAGTGATCGGCTTGTCGGGGAATATCTTGATCCATACTTTACCGCCACGACGAATATATCTCGTCATCGCGATACGGGCTGCTTCGATCTGGTTGCTGGTGATCCATGCGGGCTCAAGTGCAACAAGACCGTAGTTTCCGTAAGCTAAAGTGTTGCCGCGCGTTGCCTTACCCTTGAGTCTGCCACGCTGAACACGTCTGTACTTAACTCTCTTCGGCATTAACATTATTTGTTGCCTCCCTCTTTACCAGCGTTATTTCTGCCCTGATATGCGGGACGGTTTCCCTGTCCGCGGTTCTGGCTGCGGTTCTGCGGGCGACGGTCACCGTCACGACGCTCTCCACGGCGCTCTCCGGGCTTACGATCACGGCGATCGGGTCTTGCAGGGTTCATATCCGTGCGGATGGTAGTGAATTTCTTCTTAACATCCGGAAGAACCTCTCCCTTGAAGATCCATACCTTGATACCGATCTTACCGTAAGTTGTGTGTGCTTCTGCAAAGCCGTACTCAATGTCGGCTCTGAGAGTCTGCAGCGGAATAGTACCCTCGTGGTACTGCTCGCTTCTTGCGATCTCGGCTCCGCCAAGACGTCCCGAGCACATGATCTTGATTCCCTTTGCGCCAAGACGCATAGTTCTTCCGATCGCCTGCTTCATTGCACGGCGGAATCCGATTCTGCGTTCGATCTGCGATGCGATCGACTCGGATACGAGCTGTGCGTTAAGGTCGGGCTGTCTTACTTCGATTACGTTAACCGAAGCGGGCTTGCCTGCCATCTTTTCGATGGTTGCCTTGATCTTTTCTATCTCTGCTCCGCCCTTACCGATAACGGTTCCGGGCTTTGCGCAGTAAATAAATACTCTGATTCTGGATGCGTCGCGCTCGATTTCAACCTTCGGAACGCCGCTTCCCTTGAATTTGTCCAGAATGTACTTTCTGATGTTGTAGTCGGATACGAGAGTATCGCCGAACTTTTCATCTTTCTCGAACCATCTGGAATCCCAGTTCTTTATAACTCCGACACGAAGACCGTGCGGATTAACTTTCTGACCCATTCAGCATTAACCTCCTTCTAATTATTTCTCTTTTACAGCGATGGTGATGTGGCTGGTTCTCTTGAGGAGACGGTCATATCCGCCTCTACCTCTTGCCTGACCTCTCTTAAGAGTAGGTCCGGGGCATACGAAGCACTGCGAAACGTAAAGAGCATCAGTATTCATCTGGAAATTGTGCTCTGCGTTTGCTACTGCGCTCTTGAGGAGTTTAGCAACCAGCGGGGATGCACCCTTCGGTGTATGGTTGAGGATAGCCATTGCTTCCTTGACGTTTTTTCCACGGATAAGGTCAAGAACGTACTGAACCTTACGGGGGGTAATTCTCACAAATTTGAGATATGCTTTTGCTTCCATTGTTCAAACTTCCTCCCTTCGATTATTTCTTGGTGGTTTTGGATCCGGCGTGACCCTTGAAGGTTCTGGTCGGAGCGAACTCACCAAGCTTGTGTCCTACCATATCCTCGATTATATATACCGGGATATGCTTTCTGCCGTCGTGTACGGCAATCGTGTGTCCGACGAAGTCGGGGTAAATTGTGGAGGCTCTCGACCATGTCTTGAGAACTTTCTTGTTGCCGCTCTCGTTCATAGCCACAATGCGCTTATAAAGCTTTGCCTCTACATAAGGGCTCTTTTTCAGGCTTCTGCTCATTTATCTATGCCTCCTTCTTATTTGCCGTTCTTGTGTTTAACAATGAACTTTTCGGTTCTTGCCTTCTTGTTTCTCGTCTTATATCCGAGAGCGGGCTTACCCCAAGGTGTTACAGGGCCCGGACGACCGATGGGAGATTTTCCTTCACCACCACCGTGCGGGTGATCGCAGGGGTTCATTACAGATCCGCGTACGGTAGGACGAATGCCCATGTGGCGCTTTCTACCTGCCTTACCGATCTTAACCGTATCATGTTCAATGTTACCTACCTGACCGATAGTTGCCTTACAGTCAAGTCTGATAAGTCTAACTTCACCGGAGGGAAGTCTGACCTGTGCCATTCCGTTTTCTTTTGCCATGAGCTGTGCAGCTGCGCCCGCGCTACGAACGAGCTGACCGCCCTTTCCGGGGTAGATCTCAATGTTGTGAATGAAGATACCAACAGGGATGTTAGCAATGGGAAGGGTGTTACCGGGCTTAATGTCCGCGCCTGCACCGTTCTCAATGACGTCGCCGTCGGTTACGCCTGCGGGAGCTATGATGTAGCTCTTCTTCTTATCTTCATACTCAACGAGAGCGATATAAGACGTTCTGTTAGGATCGTATTCAACTCCGATAACGGTTGCTTTCGCATCGTTTGCACGCTTGAAGTCGATGATTCTGTACTTCTGTCTGTTTCCGCCGCCCTTGTGACGAACGGTGATTCTACCGTAGCTGTTACGGCCCGCGTGCTTCTTCTGTACGTCAAGCAGACTCTTTTCGGGAGTCTTTTTGGTAACCTCGTCGAACGAGGGAACCGACATCTGTCTGCGGCCCGGAGTAGTAGGCTTATAAAGTTTTGCTGCCATTTCTGTACTCCTCCTTAAATCATACCGTCGAAGAACTCAATGGTCTTGGAGTCTGCTGTAAGAGTTACAACAGCTTTCTTCCACTCGGAGGTGTATCCGGAGTGAACACCGAGTCTCTTGGGCTTTTTCTTCATGTTGATGGTGTTAACGCTTGCAACCTTTACCTTGAAGATCTCTTCAACTGCGCTTGCAATTTCGGGCTTGGTTGCGTCCTTCTTTACCTTGAAGGTATATTTCTTGCTTTCAAGACCGTCCATGCTCGCCTCGGTTACGACGGGAGCAAGAATGATGTCGTATGCCGTTTTCATTATGCATATACCTCCTCGATAGTTTTGATAGCGGTCTGATCTGCAACTACGGTATCGCAGTTAATGAGATCGTAAACGCTGATGATGGTAGAGGGCGTGGTCTTTACGCCGGGAATGTTATCAAAGGACTTAACTACCTTCTTGTCGTTCTCAGAGAGAATAACGAGCGACTTCTTGCCTGCGCCGATAGCGCTGAGCATATTCACCATGGTCTTGGTGCTGAACTCTTCGGTGGCGATCTTGTCCACGATAATCATTTCGTTTGCTGCAACCTTGGAGGAGAGCGCGCTGATTATAGCAACTCTCTTGGTCTTCTTGTTCATATCTACGCGATAGCTTCTGGGCTTCGGACCAAGAGCGATACCGCCGTGTGTCCACTGAGGAGAACGGGTCGATCCCTGTCTTGCTCTTCCGCTTCCCTTCTGGCGCCACGGCTTCTTACCGCCGCCCGAAACCTCGGAACGAGTCTTGGTGGACTGAGTTCCCTGTCTCTGGTTGAGAAGGTAGCTTCTTACAGCCGCGTGAAGAACCGCTGCATTCGGCTCTGCTGCAAATACTGCATCAGAAAGCTCGATCGTGCCGACTTCCTTGCCGGTCATATCAACTATTTTCATATTTGGCATCGTAATTTCCTCCCTTTCGTTAAGATTTAACCGTATTACGAATGAATACGATACCGCCGCGAGCTCCGGGAACTGCGCCCTTCACTGCGATTATATTCTTTTCTGCATCGATCTTTGCGATGTCGAGGTTAAGAACAGTTACCTGCTCGTTACCGTACTGACCTGCCATCTTCTTGTTCTTGAAGATTCTCGCGGGGTCGATAACACCCATAGATCCGGACTGACGGTGAACGGGTCCGACACCGTGAGTCATTCTGAGCTTGTGGAGATTCCATCTCTTTATAGCACCGGTGTATCCGTGTCCCTTGGTGATGCCGGTAACGTCGACCTTTTCACCTGCTACAAAAATGTCAGCGGTGACGGTATCGCCGATTTTGTATCCGGAGATATCATCAAGACGGAATTCCTTGAGGTGCTTCTTGGGCTGGAGATCGTTCTTTTTGAAGTGTCCGAGTGCGGGCTTGTTTGCCTTGTACTCGCCCTTCTTGGTCTGTGCGACCGCCTCAAAACCGAGCTGGATAGCTTCGTATCCGTCAGTATCGAGGGTTTTGACCTGCGATACTACGCAAGGTCCTGCTTCGATTACGGTTACCGGGATGACGTTTCCTTTTTCGTCGAAGATCTGCGTCATACCGATCTTTTTGCCTATAATGGCCTTTTTCATTGTGTTTTTCCTCCTGTTTTAGTTATTGGTTGGCCTCTTTTAGAGGTCAACATGACATAAAACTTTCGAGAGACGCTTAAATCGATTAGAGTTTGATTTCGATTTCTACGCCTGCGGGAAGTTCAAGACTCGTAAGCGCCGCAACTGCCTTCTGCGAGGGCTTTATTATGTCGATGAGTCTCTTGTGAGTTCTGGTCTCAAACTGCTCACGGCTGTCCTTGTACTTATGAACAGCGCGAAGAATCGTGACGATTTCCTTGTCGGTGGGAAGCGGTACGGGTCCGGAAACCTCAGCGCCGTTTCTCTTAGCGGTCTCAACTATCTTTTCAGCCGCCTGGTCGATAAGTGCGTGGTCGTAACTCTTGAGTCTGATTCTGATCTTCTCTTTAACTGCCACTTGCTTTTTTCCTCCTTATTTAATGTTAAGCAGGGCGGACTTCGTTACACTCTGCCGTGTGTTTCCAAACCTTCCTTGCTTTAATCCGAATCCATACGATGCAACTCTTTCGTATAAAATCCGGAAAAATCTCAAGAATATGTTTGTAAACGCGCTCAAAATGCTCCAAAGTGCCGTTTCGCCCGATTGATACGGACATACTCCGGCAGAATTACCCGCATATTTGCGGCAACCTCTGCCATCAGCGCATCAAGCTCGACCATTATAACACATTCATATTATATTTGTCAATATTCTCCTTGAATTTTTTTGCCAATAACAGCCCTTGTTAACAAAATATTTACAATTTTTATTGCTTTTTCCCAAAAAAATTCTGATTTTTTGTGCTTTTCGTAAAATTATCGGTCTTTGACGTCGCAACCACCTACCCCATTTTCCAATAAGTTTCGACCAGAAAGTCGAATAATTTACTTTTTTTACCATTTTTTCCAAAAAAGGTATTGACATTTAGCTCGAATTATGCTATATTATGTACGAAGGAAGAGCCGAAAGGAGGGACATCCGATGAAAGCAACGGGAATCGTGCGTAAGATAGACTCACTCGGAAGAATCGTTCTGCCAATAGAGATAAGAGACACACTTGACATTAAGGAAAGAGATCCGCTCGAGATATTCGTGGACGGAGACAGCATCATCCTTAAGAAATACGCTCCCACCTGCATCTTCTGTGAATCCACTGAAGATCTCACGCTTTACAAAGGCAAGCTCATTTGCCCGAAATGCATAAGCGACCTTGCGAAATAAAAAACGAAACGGACGGCTTTTTGCCGTCCGTTTTTTGGCGTATATGTCGTAATATAATATAAGGAAGAGTTTCGATCAAAAAAGAGCGGAGAATTTTACTTCTCCGCTCTTTTATTTTGTTTTACGCCTTTTTCTTTTTCTTTGCAAGAATTATTCCGATCACAGCACCGGCAATAGCAAGTGCAGCTACGACTGCGATAATTATTATCGTAGTGGTGTCGATCTTAACTTTAGCGTCAGTGGGTTCGTCCGTGCCGCCGATATTAGCTTCTCCGCTCGTAGCGTTATTTCCGCTGTCAGTATTCGGCTTTTCGTTTTCGTTATCGGTATTATTGTCGCCAGTGTTGTCACCGGTAGTGCCGCCCTGGGTATCGTCGTCGGGATCCTCGGGAATATCCGCGCCCGCTTCAGTGATCGAGAAATCGTAGATCTTGGTAGGAACGTGGAATCCGTTTCCGCAACGCACACCGACCTCGCCGCCGAAGGGCACGCAAGAGCCCTCTTCTCTGTCCATAACAGCTACGTGAAGATCGTCAACGTAAACCTTTACAGCACCCGCCTCAGTGAACTCAACGGAAAGCTTTACCTTTCCGTCAGCTTTCGCTGCAGTCCAATCATCGCCGAGCTGAGTCTTGAGATTCACGTTACTGATAGCCGCGGGGAACTTCTCGGTAGTACCCTGCCAGCCGTTCTGAATACGTGCGATTCTAAGGTTCTCGTTAGAGAACATGACCGCGTAGTAGCAGGACGCATTCTCTATCTTATTTATCGTGTCTCCCTGGGCTTGTGCAATTCCGTTTCCGCCGAAGATGATCGCGGTATCGTTTGCGCCCGCTTTCTGAGTGCCGTCCGGATTCTTGTCTCCGCGTCCTGCGACGATGGATGCCCAGTCAAAGGTAATGCTGATCTTGCCCGCATTAAGACTTCCCGTCCACATTGCCTGTCTCTGTCCCTTTACGTTGGTCACCGACGCGGGCTTTGTCTCGTCAAAAGGATCGATCTGGAAAACGCCGCCTTCCAAAGCAGATATGCTTCCAAGCTTTGCATACCAGTCACCCACGTAAGGAGTTTCGGGAGTTTCGGGGATCTCGGGAGTCTCGTTTCCGCCGCCCTGAACTGCCTTTTCAACCTTTACTTCATATATCTTGGTAGGAACGTGGTATCCCATTCCGCAACGAACACCCAGATCTCCGCCAAAGGGTACGCAGATTCCTTCTGCTCTGTCAAGTCCCTTAACGTGGTTGCCGTTAACGTAAACCTTAACTGCGCCCGCAGCGGTAAACTCTACCGTGAGAGCGATCTTTCCGCTGTCCTTTGCCGCCGTCCACTTGTCGCCAAGCTCGGTCTTAAGACTTACACTCTTGTTTATGGTTGCAGCTTCGGGATATGTAGTAACGTTACCCTTCCACGCCTTATCAACGAGAGCTATTCTCAGATTATCATTTGAGAACATAAGAGCGTAGTAGCTCGAATCCTTCTCTATATTGTTTACCGTGGTCTTTTTAGAGTCCTTTACTCCTTTTCCGCCGAAAATGATAGCGGTATCGTTTGCACCCGATTTTTGAGTGCCGTCTGCATTCTTATCCCCTCTGCCCGCAAATATACTTGCCGCGTCAAAGACTACCGTAAATTTGCCTTCTGTCAGAGAACCGCTCCAGACCGCCTGTCTTGCTGCCTTGGGGTTAGCATCCGTCTTTTCCTTGCTTTCGTCAAATGCGTTCATCTGGAAAAGTCCGTCGGAAAGCTTGGATATAGTTCCTGCCTGTGCCTTCCATTCGCTGTAAACGTTTCCATCCGATTCAGCCGCCGATACACAGATCTGACATGCGCCGAGCACGAAAACGATCACGAGAATAAAGCTTAAAAGTTTTTTCATATTCTCCTCCGAGTTTTATATTTATGTAGGTTTCTACACATTGTCATTATATCACGTTTCTTCGAAAAGTCAACACTACTATAATAATAGGTAAGCATTTTACACAAAAACGGGTATTAAGTGAGTTTTTTGCACAAAAAGAAGAGCGGAAATCCGCTCTTCTTAAAAATTCAAATCAACTTACGCTTTTTTCTTCTTAAGAACTATAACGAGAACTATCGCAGCGATAGCAAGCGCCGCAACGACAGCGCCGATAATTATCCAAAGGGTGTTATCGGACTTTTCGTCTTTCTCTTCACCGTTCTGATCGTTACCGGTTGCAGCGTTGTTTTCGTTACCCGTATTCGGCTTGATAACTTCGTTTCCGTTGTCATCACCGGTGTTATCTCCGGTATTGTCGCCGGTATTATCACCGGTATTGTCGCCGGTGTTATCTCCGGTATTGTCACCGGTGTTATCTCCGGTGTTGTCGTCATATACGGGCTCGTCGTCGCTTATATCACCGGTGATCTCCCAGTCGAGGATCTTGGTAGGAACATGGTAGCCCATACCTACGCGAACACCAACCTCAGCTCCAAAGGGGACAAAGGTTCCTGCCGCTCTGGTAAGATCTTCGATAGCGTGCTCGTTGACCCATACCTTTACCGCGCCGTCCTCAGTGAACTCGATGGTAGCAGTAACCTCTCCGCTGTCCTTGATAGCGGTCCACTTGTCACCAAGTACCTTGCTAAGGTCAACCGTCGCATTATCCTGAGCACCCATCCAGGGCTTTGAAACGGTCACGCCTGCATCGTTTACTGCCGTGTTAAACTTATCAACCTTTGCTATATAAAGTCTGTTGTGCGAGAACATAAGGCAGTAGTACTGCGAAGATGCTTCTATGCTATTAACCGTCGTAGCAGGGGAAGCAAAAATTCCCTTACCGCCGAAGATAATAGCCGTATCGTTAGAACCGCTCTTACCGTCTCCGCGTCCTGCAAAAATGCTTTCCACGTCAAAGGTAACGCTGATCTTACCCGATTTTACGTACTTTTTATACATTATCTGTCTGGGACCGTTGCCGGCATCAATCTGGAACGCGCCATCCTCGGCAAGTCCGACTCCGGTTCCGACTCTCATTTCCCAATCCTCGGGAAGAGCAAGCGGAGGAACGTATTCGGTGATCTTTGCTTCGTAAATCATAGTAGGAACGTGATATCCCATACCGGTGCGGATACCGATCTCTCCGCCGTAAGGAACGCACGAGCCCTCTTCGAGGCAGAGCTTATCTATGCGGTTTTTACCTACCCAGACCTGAACGGCACCGGTTTCGGTATATTCAACGGTAAGAGTGATCTTTCCGTTTGCCTTCATTCCGCTCCAAGAGCCACCCATAAATACTGCAAGGCGCTCATTTGCGATCGTCTTGAAGGGCTTTAGCGTCATTTCTCCGTTAACTTCCTGCATACGGTCCTTCTCAATAGATGCGAGAACGAGACTGTCGCCTGCGAAATAAAGAAGGTAGAAGTTTGCGCCCTTCTCAATGTCAGCAGTAGTATAGTTGGTCTTGCCCGCGCCGTCGTATGCCTTGATTCCGCTTCCGCCGAAGATGATACCCTGGTCGTTATTTCCGGAATGATCTTCCTTATCTCCACGGCCTGCAGTAATACTTGCAGCGTCAAAGGTAACGCTTACGGTCGCCGCCGTATATTCGCCGTTATACATTACCTGTCTTGCGTGTTTCTTGTTGGTAAGTGTTGAGGGCTTGCTGGAATCGAACGCCTTTATCTGGAACACACCGTCCTTAAGCGATTCGATGACGCCGATCTTGGCGGTCCAATCGGACATTTTGCTTCCGTCACCAACCTGTGCAGCGCTAACACTCATAGGAATAGCGCAGAGGATGAAGGTAAGCACGAGCATAATGCTCAAAATTCTTTTTTTCATAACTTTCTCCCGTTATTTACTATATTAGAGTTTCCTCTTGCACATATTATATCATAAATAAAACTTTGGTCAATAGTTTTGCCGAATGTCATTTCATTTTTGGCGTTTTGAAAAAATAAAGTGTCATTTTTTTGTGCATTTCACACAAAAAATGACCGAGAAAACGAAATCGTCTCTCGGTCATGGTCAAAACAAAGCTTTATTTGGAAGTTTTATCGTCTTCTTCGGGCGTTTGCACCGTGTACAGCATAACGCGTCCTGCCCTTCTCGACACTATCGAGCGGGCAATTATATGTACTACCGCGACCGCTATCGCAATAGCCCCCGCGATAAATACCGTCTTGGTCGCATTTGCCGAAAATCCCTGCTGATCGCCCTGAACGAGACAGTACATACTGTTATAGAGTCCGACTCCGGGAACGAGCGGAATTATACCGGGGAAGATAAACACGGTGGAGGGTTTTTTATAAATACGCGCACAGATCTCGGCAGAAAGGGCAATAAAGACCGTCGCAAGAAAATACGCGAGTATTTCTCTGCCGAAATTTATAAATATCAGACGGTACAAAACGTATGCAAGTCCGCCGACGAGCGACGATGCGGGCACCGCTTTTTTCGGTACGCTGATAAGCACGCAGAAGGAAAGAATAGCACCCGTACACAGAACGAATTCTATAAGATAGTCGAGAAACGTCATCAGAGAACACCTCCCATCGAGATGTATGCGCTGAGCACGATACCGACACCCGCCGCTATTGCAACGGCAACGAGAAGTGCTTCGATAAGACGTGATGCACCCGCTATGAGATCCCCCATAACGCTGTCTCTTATCGCGCCCGTGAGCATAAGTCCGGGAAGTATCGGCATAGTCGCACCGACGATTATATTGCCCACGCTTCCCATATTAAACAGGGATACCGAAAGCACCGCCGTAAGAGCTATCGCCACTCCTCCTATGAAGCTGAAGGCGAAGTTATATATGCTCGTATATCGGAACAGACTTGAGATGAGACGTATCAAAAATCCCGCAACGAACGCAACCGCTCCGTCGAAGATACTGCCTCCGAAGAGCAGTGCAAAAAATGCGGCAGCCATAGCAGAAGCGAGAAGAGTTACTATCTTTTTAACTCCCTTTCGTTCGGACACGCTCCTTAGCATTTCAAACGCTTTTTCAAGAGTAATGTTGCCCTTAACGAAGCTTCTTGCGATACCGTTTGCCTCGCTGAGCTTGTAAAGATCGGTGCCTCGCTTATTTATTCTTTTTATGAGCGTTTGCTTTTCCTTTCCGAAATCGACCGTCACGAAAATTCCGGTCGGAAACGCTATGGCAGACACATTCTCGCATCCGCCCGCCATACAGAAATTAACGACCGTTTCCTCAACTCTGAAGGTCTCTCCGCCGTTTTCAAGTATAAGTATTCCCGCAAGCAGCGCCGCGTCGGTAAGCATCTGACCGTACTGATCCATATTTTCACCTCTTTCGGTAACGTTACCGACACCCATTATACACCTATGTTTTCAAAAAATAAAGAGCTTTCTTCCAAAAAGCCCAAAAAAGTTTTGTTTCCCAACATTTTTGTCCGATAAAACTTGACAAAAGCGTTATAATATAGTATTATAAATGTGTATGCAGACTCGTTTGTACTGTAAAAGACTGTAAGAAAGAGAATGTTTATGGCAAAAAGTATGACCGCTTTCGGCAGAGCAGTCGGAAGCACGGAAACAAAAAAAATAACGGTCGAGATAAAAAGCGTAAATAGCAGATATTTCGATCCGCAGATCAAGGTCTCGCGCGCCTTTTCGTATCTTGAGGAAAGGGTAAAAAATTACGTTCAGAGTCACGTTTCAAGAGGTAAAGTGGACGTTTGGGTAGGCGTTGAGGTCACCGAAAACGCATCCTGTGAAATAACGCTCGACAAGGCGTACGCAGAGAGCTATATAAACGCTCTTCGTAATCTCCGTGACGAGTTTTCCCTTTCGGACGACATATCGGTCATGAAGGTAGCGCAGAACAGAGATATATTCGTATTCACCGCATCCGAGGAGGACGCGGACGCCGCTTGGGCGGAGATACTCCCCTTTCTTGAAAAGGCAATGGGTATATTTATCGCCGCAAGAGAGAGCGAGGGAGAAAAGCTCGTTGCCGATCTTATTTCAAAGAAGTCACACGTTGCATCTCTGGCGGGCAAGGTCAGCGAGCTGAGTGCAAACGCAACGTCCGCTTACCGCGATAAGCTTGAGGCACGCATACGCTCCTTCCTCGAGGATCATACCATAACCATCGACGAGTCGAGAATACTTACCGAATGTGCAATATTTGCAGACAAGGTGGCAGTTGACGAGGAGCTCGTACGTCTTTCCAGCCATTTCTCGGCATTCGACGAGATACTTAAATCAAGCGAGCCGATAGGCAAACGCCTTGATTTCCTTATTCAGGAAATGAACAGAGAGACCAACACCATAGGTTCCAAGTGCAGCGACGTAAATATCGCGCACATCGTAGTAGAGATGAAAAACGAGCTCGAAAAGATCCGCGAGCAGATCCAGAATCTCGAATGATCGGAGGACACGGGTAAAATGACTCTTCTGAACGTAGGTTACGGAAATATGGTATCGGCAGAGCGTATCGTATCGATAGTCTCTCCCGAGGCCGCACCCATAAAGCGTCTCGTCCAGGACGCACGCGACTTGGGTGCCGTAATAGACGCATCCTGCGGCAAAAAAACGCTTTCGGTAATAATATGCGACAGCCGACACGTGATACTCTCGTCTCTGACGACCGAAGCGCTGTCCGCACGTCTTGAGCAGTTGACCGAAAGCGAAAACAAGTAATTTTAGGAAACAACAAGTAATTTTATACAAGATACAAGGAGTTTAGTGTTAAAATGTTAATTCAGCCCTCAATCGTAGATCTCACCAAGGAAAAGTACAACGCTTATACCATAGTTATTGCAGCTGCAAAGGGTGCGCGTATGGTAACCGACGAATACGTTGCTCAGCGCGAGCGCGCAGACAAAATGATTGCGGCAAAGGAGACCGACAAGCCCCTTCACACTCTTATCGAGAGTGAGTACCGTGACGAAAAATCGGTAAAGGTAGCGGTAAGACGTCTCCACGAAGGAAAATTCGTGATCACGAACGCACCTAACCTTGACGGAACCATCGATAACTGAAAATGAGTGGCGGATAAGTTTGATTTATTCGCCGCTTTTTACACGTTAAAGACATTAAGAAAGGAGCTTCCCAAGGTGATATACAAGATAATCGGAGTCCACGCACTCTCTCTTCCCTACCACGCCGACAAGGAATACGAGTATTATCTGCCCGCGGGCTTTGAGACCCCCGTCGGCCGCGGAAGCTTCGTTATCGTTCCCTTCGGAGGGGGAAACAAAAAGATCCTCGCCGTCGTCACCGCCACTCGCGAAGGAGACGACATATCCAAATTCAAGCCGATCTTGTCTCTCGTTTCTCATATTTCGCTAAACGAGGAGCAGCTCGGCATCGCGCAGTACCTTAAGGAGCACATTTTCTGCTCGATAGGAGACGTGGTCAAGGCGATGATCCCGTCAGCGGCCCTGTCGCGAATAAACGAGATATACCGCGCTCTGCCCGAAAAGGATGGGCGCGTTGAGCTGAGTCAAAAGGCGCTCGTCGTATGGGACTGCATACGTCAAAGCAGGGACGGTATTGCCGCAAGCCGTCTTAATGCAAAATTCGGAAAAGAGGTACTCTCTATACTGCCGAAGCTCGTTGAATACGGATATGCCGAAAGGATCACCGAAATAAAGGACGGCGCAAAGAAAAAGGAGCTTGAGATAATCCATCCGAAGCTCTCGCGCGAGGAGTCCGAAAGATATATTTCGGGCGACAAAAAGATCAAGGGACAAAAGAGGATCCTTGTTCTCTCGTATCTCGCGGAAAACGGCGCAACTCCCGCAGAAGAGCTTTACGAACGCGTCGGTGTCACCAAAAAGCAGGTCACCGCACTTTGTGAAATGGGACTTTTGGAGATAGAAAAGCGCGAGATAATGCGTGCGCCGTATAACATACCGATAAACGCGGACAGAGTATCGATCCTTTCCGAGCATCAAAAGGTCGCGTTTGAAAAGATCAGCGAGCTTATCGACTCGAAAGAGCCGAAAGCTGCGCTTCTTCACGGAATAACGGGAAGCGGAAAGACTCACGTTATCAAGGCGGCAATAGACAAGGTGGTGTCTATGGGGCGGCAGGTAATAATCCTCGTTCCCGAAATAGCACTCACCCCGCAAACGGTCGAGACCTTTTGCTCCTTTTACGGAGACAGAGTTGCCGTATGGCACTCGGGGCTTTCGGCAGGCGAGCGTTACGACGCCTGGCGCAAAATGACTCTCGGAGATGCGGACGTTTGTATCGGAACCCGCTCCGCAGTCTTTGCACCCTTCAAAAACCTCGGAATGATAGTTATAGACGAGGAGCACGAGCACACCTACAAGTCCGAGCAGTCGCCACGCTATCATGCAAGGGACGTTGCCCGTTACAGATGCGTTAAAAATGACGCGCTTATGCTTCTTTCTTCGGCAACGCCGTCGGTAGAAAGCTATTACAAAGCAAAAGAGGGCGTTTACTCACTTATTGAGCTGACCGAGCGTTACAACAGCGCACAGCTCCCCGAAACGGTAATATCCGACCTTCGTATAGATGCCGAGGGCGGAAACGTCTCGCCAATAGGCGCGATCTTATCGGACGCTCTTTCCAAAGCTCACAATGAAAACTCACAGAGCATACTTTTTATCAACCGCAGAGGTTACAACAATTTCCTCACCTGTACTACCTGCGGTGAGGTCATAAGCTGTCCGCGATGCAGCGTTTCGCTCACCTACCACGCAAAGAGCCGTCAGGACAAGTACGGTCACCTTATGTGTCATTACTGCGGACACCGCGAGGATATACCAAAGCGCTGTCCCGAATGCTCGAGCGAAACGGTCAGCTTCCTGGGATTCGGCACGCAAAAGGCAGAGGATACTCTCGGCGAGATACTTCCGAATATGCGCGTTATGAGAATGGACGCAGACACCACGTCGGCTAAATTTTCCTTTGACAAAATGCTCTCCGATTTCAGAAAGGGCGAGGCAGACGTGCTTATCGGCACGCAGATGGTAACTAAAGGACACGATTTTCCCAACGTCTCACTCGTCGGAGTTCTGCTCGCAGACACTTCCCTGCATCTTGACGACTACCGAGCAAACGAGCGTACCTTTGCACTCGTCACGCAGGTTATCGGACGTGCGGGACGCGGCGAGAAAAAGGGTACGGCAATAATACAGACATACCTGCCCGACCATCCCGTTTTACTCCTCGCAGCAGCACAGGACTACAAGGCGTTTTACGAAAACGATATAGCCATCAGGCGCTCTCTCGTTTTCCCGCCGTTTTGCGATATAGTTCTCATATCTCTTTCGTCCGCAGACGAAAAAATGCTGCTGAACGTATCCGCAATGTTTGCAAAAGAGCTTTACTGTATGCTCAAAGGCGACTTTTCGGACGTAAAAATGTCGGTATTCGGTCCTTTTGAAGCACCGATATACAAAATAAACGATATTTACCACACCCGACTCGTTATAAAATGCCGTACCAACAGCCGTACGCGCGAGCTATTATCGTCTCTTATGCTCGGCTTTCCGAAGAAAACCTTGGGAAAGGTCACGCTCACGATAGACGTAAATCCCGCAAGCTTATAAGTCGGAAAAAGACAATGAAAGGACTTTCAAAATGGCAATACTTACGATAAGAACTGACAGCGATCCCATACTCTCCAAGGTCTGCCGTCCCATAGATGAAATAACCCCTCGCATCACTACCCTTCTCGACGATATGATAGACACTATGCGCAGCGCAGAGGGTGTCGGACTTGCAGGTCCGCAGGTCGGCGTGGCGCGCAGAATCGTCGTAGTTGAGTGTACTCCCGGAGAGGTTTATGAGCTGATAAATCCCGTAATCGTAGAAAAAGACGGCGTTCAGCTCGGTAAGGAGGGATGCCTTTCCCTGCCCGGTCAGTGCGGCATCGTTTCCCGTCCTATGACGGTTACCGTTGAGGCAACCAACCGTAAAGGAGAACGCTTCAGAGTGACCGGTACGGGACTTCTCGCGCGTGCATTCTGCCACGAGCTCGACCACCTCGACGGAATTCTTTACCCCAAGGTTGCACAGAGAATGCTCACCTACGAGGAAATGATGAAAATGAGCGAGGAGTAAACCCTTTTGAGAAAAGGGTTTACTAATCCCAAAAAGCTTTCTTTGGGAAAACTTTTTGTAAAAAGTTTTCCCAAACCCTTTCAAAAACTTTACTTAAAAAAATTTTGTTTGCTCATATCTTCCTTTGGTTGCTCTTTGCGAAGCGTTTCTGTCAACACAGAAATGCTTCAAAATAATACATGGGCGCGTTTACCATGTGTTCGCACAAACTAAATTCCTAGAAAGGAATGATAATATATGAAAATATTATTTATGGGTACTCCCGATTTTGCGGTGAACTCATTTGCTGCACTCTGCCGCGAGTTTTCGGTCGTCGGCGCCGTTACCCAGCCCGATAAGCCGAAGGGCAGAGGATATACCCTTACTCCCCCGCCCGTAAAGGTGGAGGCAGAAAAGCTCGGCGTCCCCGTTTATCAGCCCGAAACGCTTAAGGACGGCGCAATAAAAGATCTCCTTGACGAGCTTTCTCCCGATCTTATTGCGGTGGTAGCTTACGGAAAGATACTTCCCTCTTACGTGCTTGACTACCCGAAATACGGATGTATAAATCTGCACGGCTCGCTTCTGCCCAAGTACAGAGGCGCCGCTCCGATGCAAAGAGCGATAATAGACGGCGAAAAGGTCACGGGCGTGACTACTATGTATATGGAAAAGGGACTCGACACGGGCGATATGCTCGAAAAAGTCACGGTCGAGATAGGTGAAAACGATAATTTTGAGGACATTCACGATAAGCTCGCCCTAGTCGGCGCAGAGCTTCTCGTTTCAACGGTCAAAAAGCTTGAAAAGGGCGAGATAATCCCCGAAAAGCAGGATGACTCTCTCTCGACCTACGCCGCAAAGATCGAAAAGACCGACTGTCTTATCGACTTTTCAAAAAGCGCGCAGGAGATACACGACCAAGTCCGCGGACTCTCTCCCATTCCTCTCGCGTTTGCATATTTGAGAGGTAAAATGCTTAAAATAAGAGCGACGGTCATTCTCGAAAAGGACGGCTCCTACGGAAACGCGGGAGAGGTGATTTCGGCCGATAACCGCGGAATTTCAGTCGCCTGCGGTAGTGGAAAGGTGCTCGTTACCGAGGTCATTCCCGAGGGCAAAAAAGCAATGAGCGCAAGCTCATTCGTAAACGGCAGAGCAGTCTCCGTCGGTGACACTCTCGTGTCCTTTAAGGAATAAAAATGAACGTCAGAAAAATAGCTTATAACGTACTTGAGGAAAGCGAAAAAAAGAGCAAATATATATCTCTCGCTCTCGACTCGGTAATATCGCGTGGCGAGCTTTCGGGCGAGGACAGAGCCCTTCTTTCGGCGCTCGTTTACGGAGTGACCGAGCGAAAAATAACTCTCGACTACTTTATTTCCGCTCTTTCGGGCAGAAATATAAGGTCTCTCGACAGCGAGGTGCTCAACCTTCTTCGCCTCGGTGCGTACCAAATAATTTATATGGATAAGATCCCCGACAGCGCGGCGGTAAACGAGACTGTTAAGCTCGCTTCGCGCTATGCGGCGCGGTCTAAAAATTTTGTAAACGCGATACTCCGGCGCATCTGCCGCGAAAAGTCGTCTCTTCCCTATCCGACGGATAATACCGAGCGTCTTTCGATAGAAAATTCTATCCCCAAGGAGCTTTGCGAGCATTTTATGAGAGATTATCCCGACGATTTTGAAGAGATAATCAGAGCATCAAACTCAAAGCCGAAGCTCACGCTTACTGTCAACACGCTGAGATCCTCGCGCGACTCCCTTGCAAAGATCATCGGAGACGGATGTGAAAAGACCGCTTTTTCCGAAAAAGGACTTAAGCTGACGTCCTCTTTCGCGGTGTCCGACTTTTCTCCGCTAAGCGACGGACTTTGCTACGTTCAAGACGAAGCGTCACAGATAGCAGTTTCCGCGCTCGCTCCAAAGTCGGGAGATACGGTCATTGACGTATGCTCGTGTCCGGGCGGAAAAGCGTTTTTCTCGGCGATACTGATGGAAAACGTCGGAAAGATATACTGCTTTGACCTGCACGAGTCAAAGCTTCCGCTTATTAAAAATCAGGCGGAAAAGCTCGGGATAGAGATAATAAATGCAGAGCGTCACGACTCACGCATTGCAAGAGAGGATCTTATAGAAAAGGCAGATAAGGTCATTTGCGACGTTCCTTGCTCGGGACTCGGCGTTCTCGCCAAAAAGCCGGAAATACGGCACAAGTCATTTAACGACCTTTCAGAGCTTGATAATATACAAAAAGAAATCCTTGAGGCGTCCGCAAAATACGTCAAGGTGGGCGGGGTACTTCTCTACTCCACCTGCACGCTGAGAAAGGCGGAAAACGAGGAAAGAGTTGCACAGTTTTTAAGCACTCACCCGAATTTCGAGCTTCTCCCATTCAGCGTAGGGACGCTCGAGGCGAAAGAGGGACTTTTGACTCTCCTTCCGTCAAAACACGCAACGGACGGATTTTTCATATCGCTACTTAAAAGAAGATCATAGATCACGAAGAAAGGAATAAAAATGTTTTATATCGACTGGACTTATATCATTCTCGTTATGCCCGCAATTATTTTCTCAATGTGGGCAAGTATGCGAGTGAATACGACCTTTGAAAAGTACTCAAAGCAGAACTCCGCACGCCGTATGACGGGCGCAGAGGCGGCACGCAGAGTGCTTCAGGCAAATGGGGTGCACAACGTAAGGATCGAAAAGATAAGCGGTAACCTCACCGACCACTACGATCCGAAGGCAAACGTAATACGTCTTTCCGAGGCAGTTCACGACAGCGTTTCGACGGCGGCTATCGGAGTTGCCGCACACGAGGCGGGACACGCAGTACAGCACGCGCAAAATTATGCTCCCGTGAAGATCAGAACGGCGATCGTTCCGATAACGAATATCGGCTCGAAGCTCGCTATTCCCCTGGTCATAGTAGGCATACTTCTTTCGTACGTCAGCGCTCAGTACGCCTCTATCGCGTACGCAGGCGTTGCGGCGTTCGGACTTTGCGTGGTCTTTCAGCTCGTAACTCTGCCAACGGAGTTCAATGCAAGCCGCAGAGCACTCGTTGCGATCGAGCAGTGCGGAATACTCAGCCGAGACGAGCTTGATGGCTCAAGAAAGGTCCTCACCGCGGCGGCTCTCACCTACGTTGCCGCGCTTGCGGTAACCCTTATGCAGTTCTTACGCCTTTTCCTTATGGTTGCCGGTTCAAGCAACAGAAGAAAATGATCGAATATAAAAAAATGCCGACGATGTCGGCATTTTTTATTTGTTAAACATTATATGCCTTCCGCCGTCGGCAAGAATACAGCTTCCGTTTATAAATGATCCCTTGTCGGATGCAACGTACATAATAAGATCTACGATCTCCTGAACGTATGCCGCCCTTCCTATAAGAGTCTTCATATTCGCCATCGCATCACGTGTCAGAACAGGACCGGGCGCAACACAAACACATCTTATATTGTGAGGCGCTCCCGCAAGGGCTATTGATTTCGTAACTCCGGTCATAAGAGCACTTTTAGAGGCACTGTATGCAATATCTCTGACCCCTCCGTCTGCGCCGGCAATAGATCCGAGATGGATTATGACTCCGCTTTTTTGCTTCACCATTTGAGACATTACCGCGTGATCGAAATATATCGCACCCTTGAGATTCAGATCTATTCCAAAATCATAGACCTCTATCGGCGTTTCCCAAAACTGACCTTTTTGGTTGCATATTCTCATTTCGGATCCGCCCGCACAGCAAATAAGGATATCTATCGTTCCGAAAACTTCAACCGCACGGTCTCTTGCCGCAACTGCGTCATCGTAGCACGTGACGTCCGCACGTACGGTGAGAACTCTGTCGCCGTGCTCGGCAAGTCCCTCCTTTACTAAGGCGAGCCCTTCCTCGTTTATATCAACGAGCACAACGTTATATCCTTCTCTTGCATAGCATTCGCCCGCAAGACGTGCAATTCCCGATGCGCCGCCGGTGAGCATTACGGTCTTGTTTACTGTTTTCATTATAATAGCCCCCCTGAAAATTTATACGTTAACAGTATTGTAGCAAAATAATATGTTAAAGTAAATACATTATTCTATCAAAAAATGCTTCAAAAGGGACTAATAATATCTTATTTTGCCTTGCTCCTGAAAACAAGTGCCGAGATCAGAGCAGCCACGAGCGTGACGCTGATTCCAACAGAAGACGCGGTCAGTCCGCCCTTGAATGCACCGAGGAGTCCCTCGCTGTCAACTGCCTTTATAACCCCGCTCGCAAGCACGTTGCCAAATCCGGTGAGCGGCACGGACGCTCCGCACCCTGCAAAATCGACGAGCGGCTTGTATATACCGATAGCGCCCAGAACGGTACCGAGAACGACGTAGATAACCAGTATCCTTGCAGGTGTCATTTTCGTTTTGTCAATGAGTATCTGCGCGGGTACGCAAAGCGCTCCGCCGATAAGAAAAGCCCATAAAAACTGCATTTTATTTTCCTTCCTCCTTGTTTTTTGACGAAAAATGAACTAAATGTGCAACTGCGGGAATACTGAGTCCCTGCTGGAGACTGGTGGGACTCATAAGCGCTCCCGTTCCAATAAAAAGCACCTCATGAAGCTTTCCCGCCTCGATCTCGGGCAGTATTTTTGCCCCCAGCACGAGCGCGCTGCATCCACAGCCCGAGCCGCCCGCGTGCATATCCTGATTTTCGCGGTCGAAAACGATAAGTCCGCAGTCGCTGTAATTTTCACCGAGTTTTCTGCCCCTTTTCGCCATAAGATCCTTTACTATCGAGTAGCCCTCGTAGCCGAGATCACCCGTCACGATAAGATCGTAGTCGGACGGCCTTGTGTCGCTTTTATCAAAAAAGGTACAGAGTGTGTCTATTGCCGCAGGCGCCATCGCCGCACCCATATTGTTTATATCCTTGATGCCGCCGTCACGCACGGTCCCGAACATCACCTCGGCTATCTCTGCCCTGCACTGCTTATTTGAAATGATAAACGCGCCCGAGGCGGTAACGGTACGCTGTGAGGTAGGCGTTCTCTGTCCGCCGTACTCAAGCGGAAAGCGGAACTGTCTTTCCGCCGAGCAAAAATGAGACGAGGTCACGGCTCCCGCGTTTACGGCGTATCCCGCCGATACCGACATCGAGGCGAGCGCTATCGACTCGGCACAGGTCGAGCAGGCGCCGTAAAGACCGATATAAGGGGTATCAAAGTCGATAAGACCGTAATTTGACGAGGTACACTGATTCATAAGGTCACCCGCGAAGATGCAGTCAACCACGGTCCCTGGGCTAAGCTTTGAAAGTGCGCCCGAAAAAGCGCGCCTTTGCATCTCGCTCTCTGCTTTTTCCCAGGTGTCTTTTGAAAAGCGGTCGTCACCCGAATACTCCTCGATAAGGTGACCTATCGGCCCCTCTTTTTCTTTTCTGCCCGCCACGGCGTAATAGGATAACACCGACGGACGGTTACTGAATTTTATATACATTTTTCTTTACCTTCGTTTTTGTTTTATTGTTTGCAAAGAAGGTAAAATTATTCTTTTGAAAATAAAAATCGCCATCGATGATGGCGATTTTGTATTTCAACCATGTCTATCAAAATAGTCGATTATGTCTTCTGTACCCCTCCAACCTACGTCATAATACCAATCATTAGAAAGACGGTATACATCATCTCCTATTACCAACTTATCGAAACTCAAGCTCCATTCCTCTTGCCAAGTGTAATATTCACCATCAAAATACAGCGTCTTATCGTCCAAAATCTCCCAGCAAGGAGATTCATGATGATAACTTATCCAATATTCGCTAGTATCTTTTGTCAATCCCAACCACTTATAATCTCCGTTTAAGTAAAACCTTGCAACCGAGCCTCTTTCAGAATAATCCGTCCATTCAGGAACTTGATACCAATAATCCGACGTAAGCTTTTTTTCAAGATACTCAACTGAGTTAAAGTATGATATCATCGATGTGATAATAATAAACCCGAGTATCAGCGACAAGCCAACTATCAACTGTTTTTTTGTAATATTTTTTACTTTGTTTAAAATAACACCAACAAAACTATCTTCATTTTTTGTGTTATCAATATTATCTCCCGTACTTTTTCCGCACACAGTACAAAACTTTGCCGTTTTTGAATGTTTGGCTCCACAAAATTTACAAAACATAATCTCATCTTCGTGCTTTTCCATGTCTTTCTCCAATCTGTTTTTAACATTCCGTGCACTTGTTGGTGTGTAAATGCATTATAGCACAACTTTTGCAACTTGTCAAGTGTCAAACGCAACTTTTGATGTTATCGCTTTTATCTTTTGGAAATAGTATACTTGATATATAAGTAAAAAAACAAACGGAGGCGAAGAAATGAAGGACGGACAGTGGGAAAAATACAGATATTTAGGTTTGAACGTTGCATACTACCGCAAAGAAAAGGGATATTCTCAGGAAAAGCTCGCCGAACTCGTCAATATCAGCCGCACCCACATGAGCAGGATAGAGACCGCAGACTGTGCCGTATCACTCGACGTCATTTTTGAAATATGCGATGCTCTCGATGTTTCCCCTGCCAAACTTTTTGATTTCAGAAAATAAAACCTCGCCTTGTGGCGAGGTTTTTTACATATTTTTATTTTTCACACCTTCGCGGGAAATCTCGTTACAAGCTCTCCGAGGTGCTCGTCATATCCCGCAAGAATTTCGGCAAATTTGCCGTTTTCGCATTCAAAAACCGAAACGGACGCGTTAGTTACCCATCTGATATTCTTCATTTCTTCGATTGGTTTTTCGGCGCAGTAGCACCGAAGCGATCTTATCGGGGTCGCGTGAGTTGCTATAACGACCGTCTTTCCGTCGTTCTCCTCGGATATTCTTTTGAGCGCAGAAACGAAACGCTCCTGAAGATGCGCTACCGATTCACCGCCGTCGCAGGTAACCTTTCCGATGTCGTGAAGCCAGGTCTCGCGGTACATCTCAAAGCTCTCAAAAAGCTCTTCAAAGCGCTTTCCTTCCCAAAGTCCCGCACTTATCTCGCGCAGATTCTCGTCGGGTATCGGATCTCCTCCGATTATATCGCAAACGGCACGGCCCACGGCGTACGCTCTTTTAAGATCGCTCGTATATACCTTATCTATCTTGTATGTACTGCACACGTACTCGGCTGTCTTTTTTGCCTGCAAAAGTCCGAGCTCGGAGGGCGGGGAGTCAAAATGTCCCGCAAAGACCTCCTCAACGTTTGCCATGCTCTGACCGTGTCTTATTATAAGCAGTCTCGTCATTTTCTTTTCCTTTCACACTTAAAGAGTACACTGGTGGCATATTCTGTTCTCAAAATAGAATATGTTTCTAAAGCCCATTTCTTTCAGCATTTCGGCAGTTTCGCGGAGATTCTCGCCCGCTTTTTTGGGATGATGCGCGTCGGTGCTTACCGTAATGAGATATCCGCCCATTTCACGGTACGTTTTAATTATCCACTCGTCGGGATAAATGATACCGAGATCCTTTTTGGGCGACGCGCTTATCTCCATAGCAATGCCACGCCTGATTATCGTCTCAAGGATCCTGCGTATCTTCGCCTCATAGGGATGAAGATCAAAATTAAGTCCTTTTTTCCTTAAGATATAACCTTTAACACATCCGAGATGCGCCATAATATCTATATCCTGCTCGCTGACGCACCTTAGCACGTCGTCAAAATACAGATCGAAAAACTCGCCTATCTCCTTTTCGGATACATCCTGCCACGCTATTTGCGAAAACGCCCTCTGCATTCCCGTTTTTCCCTCTGTCAGCCGACTTTTTACTGCGTGAACCGAACCGACAACGACGTCGTACTCAACGAGTCCGAGAACCTTTTTCGTATGCTCGGGAAACCAAAATCCCTCGCCGATCTCAACTCCCGTAAGCAGGCGGCATCCGTCCCCTACGCTCTTTTGAGAGTCCCTCGTTTCGTTATAGGAGCAAACGAGATTTGAGTATATATCAAGGTCATTATCGTCACAGCACATAAATACGTCACAGTGATCGGTGACAGCCATTATTTTAACGCCCGCCGCCATCTCTGCGTCGCACATCTCGCAAACGGGAAATTTCGCATCGTGCGAATTTTGCGAATGCGTATGCATATCGGCAAGCACGCCTCTGTTTTTTATCGGCTTTATCTGTCCTCGCGTTGCAAGTGCGTCCGCGCCCAGCTTTTCCGCTTTTTCAAGCTCGGAATATTCCTTGCAAAGCATAACGCCCAGCTTTGCGCCCGTACTCTTTACCGCGTGCGCAGTTTTTTCGTTAAGCTCGAATATGTTTACCCAAACGGTAAGTTGCTCTGCGGGGATATTTTGGGGGATCGCCTGCCCGACGTACGAGAGCTTTACCATCGGGAGTTTGCTGTATATTTTATCAAGGGCGTCCGCGTCGTTGCACGATATCGAAATATCGGCATCACAGTCCGAAAGAAACTCGCAAATTTTCTCTGCAAGAGAGCTCTCGATATAGATAGAAAGCTCCTTTCCTGCGTCTTTTACGAGCCGCACGGCATCTTCGAGCATCATAACGGAAATTCCCTTGAATTTCGGAGAAAAAGAAGCTCCGACGTCAAGAGATCTCAGCTCGTTTAACGTGTATTTTGAAACGTCCGTATCTTTCGGGATCAAAACGGGTATTCCGTCCTGCGTGATACCGACTTCGGCGCAAATAGCGTCGTAACCCTGCTTAATTGCCGAAAGCAGTGCGGGGTACGTGTTCTCGGGGCATTCACTGCAAACACCGCCGTATGCATAAAGCTTCATAGGAAAATCTCCTTTTTCCGTCTTTAATTCATTATATACCCACCCTTTTCTTTTGTCAAGGCGAAAAATATTTGATGATGAGTCGAAAAAATTCACTTTATATACTTTATTTTCGAGTCAAAAAAGTGTATAATGTCAATATAAGAGATATTTTGCCGCAAGGAGGTGCATCTATGAGACCGACCGTTTCAAAATACGATATCAGCGCAAGCATCGAAAAAAAGAGCGTTTTCGTATTCGTTTCCGATCTGCACGGCTGTGATAACGAGCCGATATACGAGATACTTCGCTCGGTCGATCACGACGCTATCCTCGTCGGCGGAGATTTCGTACACGACGAAAAAAACTACAAACGCGGTATAGAATTTTTGAAAAAGATCTCCGAAAACAAAAAATGTTACGTCTGCCTCGGAAATCACGAC
This sequence comes from Oscillospiraceae bacterium, assembly GCA_015064385.1. Taxonomy (GTDB): domain Bacteria; phylum Bacillota; class Clostridia; order Oscillospirales; family CAG-272; genus SIG672. The sequence goes on from SVSI01000002.1 coordinate 168,069, forward strand.
AGCTGCTTTCCCGGTGATATAAGAGGCGTTGTAAAAGAATGCGGTGCCACTCTGCTTGACAATTCACACGTTGATTTTAACGGCGTAAAGCTTGCGGGACTCACCTCGGGAGAGTTTTATATGCCCGATATGATCCCCGACACGCGCTGGCTTGAGGACTTTTCAAAGCTCGACGGCTTCAAGCTGCTTTTATGTCACAGACCCGAATACTACCAAAAATACGTCAAAAAGCTCTCTATCGATCTTACCGTTTCAGGACACGCTCACGGAGGTCAGTGGCGGATATTTGACAGAGGAATATACGCACCCGGTCAGGGGATTTTCCCGAAATACACGTCGGGCTTTTACGAAAACCGCCTTATAGTCGGCAGAGGACTCGGAAATCCGCATATCATTCCGAGAATAAACAACCGTCCCGAGATACTCGTCATAAGCATAACGCCCGAAGGCAAGGAGGAACCAAAATGAAAAAAATATTATCTCTGATCATCGTTTTTACTATGATACTTTCAGTCCTCGTCGGATGCAAGAAGGACGATACAGACATTCCCACAGCTCCGCCGGACGACTCCTTCAAGATCCCCGAGGGACTTAGCGGCACAGACGTTATAAAGCTGCTGCTCGCATCAAAGCGTCTTGATTCTCAGTTGCTCAAAACCGAGGGCGACATTTTTGAAACGGGTGAGCAGGTGATGCAAAATCTTGCAAGTAAGGCAAGAGCAAACCTCTCGGCAGTAGCGCTCGCCGAGGTTTCGGAGGCACCGCGCGGAGGAAAGCTTGAAGTGGATGGCGACACCTTCGTATGGAGCGATTTTAAGGAAAACTGCAACTCATACGATTATTTTGAAAACATCACTCAAAGCATCATAAACTGCGCCGAGCAGGGCGCCGTGCTCATAGACGATACTAAAAAGCACGTCCGAGTTATCGACAAGTGGATCGCCGTAGGAGAAAATCAGTACTACCTGGGCGTTGACGAAAATTCGGAGACTATATTCTCCCGCATAAACGATTCGATCAGTATGTGCAAGAGATACAAGAATGAAAGCGGCGAAAACGTTTACGAGATGTATTTTTATAACGACATCGTCGAAACGAGAATGCTCTACGTTCCCGGTGAGCGCTACGAATTGTCTGAAAAATTCAGCGCGGGCGACGGACAGTATTTCATTGCAGACAGCTCAAAGGGATACTGGGAGACCCTTTCCGTCGGAGAGCGTCCCAATCATTACAACGTTTCTTATTTTGCTATGAAGAAGGACATCTGCTACGACGCTCTCTACACTCCCGAGCACGGTGAGATCTCCGTAATCAAAGCCATGAGCAGTGACAGAGCTACCGATATTCTTTTCTTCAGGCACGGCAGCGGAAGCGCGGAGATGACGCTGAACCTCGGCGGATTTAACGGCATACAAAGCGTTGAAATAACCGCCTCATCCGACAAAATTGCCGAGTCGCAAGACGTATCTACCGACACCACGACCGTAATTTATTCCACAACAGACGAAACGTACGCCGCGACGACGGGAGCGGAGAGTGCGATACTTAATCTCGCAAACGGCGGCAAGATCGAGTACGGCGCATCTTATGCAAACGGCACCGTAACTGCGGGAAGAACAACGGTCAACTACGGAAGCGGAATATACATGGGAAATCTTGAAATAACGGTATCGGGTGAGACAAGCGAGGAGATATTTGCAAATCTTGACACCTTTCTTACCGAAAGCGGACTCGTATGCAGACGCGATATAAACAGCGTGCTTTCGGGCATAGACCGAGCGTATTCGGAAAGCTACTATTTCGTTAACTACCACAGATGGAACGGTCACAAAATTCAGACTAACGACGATTTTGGCAACGCGATTGCCGAAGAGCTCAAGCTTCTTGCAGAGCTTCGTACGCTGTACGAGGCGGTAAAGGACGCACAGGTCATAGATATCAGTGACGAGGAAACGCTCGAGCTGAACATAGACTTTTCCCCCGTTACACTCACCGTGTCCGGCAGCGCAAGCTTTGCAAATATGACGTCCGACGTATCGGGACTTACGCTCACCGTATCCGACACCACTCTTTTCGTTGAAAACGACTCTTACGTAATAGACTTTGCCCTCATCAAAGACGGAAGAGGCACGGCGGATATAGTCCATATCACGACAGATAGCCCGACGGAGACGGTTTACACGGGTACGGAGACCTTTACTCTCGGTACTGCACACGCAACGCTTGAGATCCCCGAGCTTGCAGACGGAAAATACACGCTCGTTTGCTACGTTGCAACGAGCGACAAGATAAGAGCTTCTCAGTATATTCCCGTAGCTTTTACACAGATAGAGAAGCAGGCGATAACCCTCTCAAGCTCCGTTCTCGTTCCCGAACAGGGTGAAAACGGTGAGCTTCTTCTCACGTATCTTGCGAGCAGAGACGTTACCGTAAGTATTGAAAAGGGAGTCGAGCTTGACTACGCTTCTCTGCGAGCTCTTTTAAGAGAGCAAGCAGACATTTACGGAATTGCATCGGGTGAAACTCTTGAGATCCTCGACTCGGAAAGCGCTACCTTCGTTCCGATAAGCGATACCGAGGCACCTCTGGTCAGCGGAATCTACCGCCTCGCTTACGACGTTACCGACGGCGAAACGGTATTTAACGGCTACATACACGCAGAATATACGGCGCCTCATACGAGATAAAAACAATTTGAAAAGACCTGCTTTTCGGCAGGTCTTTTCGTTAGCTTTTTCAATAATAAATCGGCTGACGTATATTTAATTTTCAACGCTCCAACGTCTCATAAAATCAACAAATTCGAGTATATCGTCGCGCGCATTTTCATTATAGTAACCGTAAAACACCTGACGTTCATCAAAGTCAATGACCGACAGAGCCACCGCGTTCTTGCTGACCGATCGTCCGATACCGAGACCCACACCGCGTTCAATACAACGCGTGTAACAGGCAATATCGTTCGTTTCTACTACGATATTAGGCAAAAAACCTGCGTTCTTACACGCCTTCAAAAGCAGTTTATGTAAATTCGTTTCTTTTCCCATTGTAACAAAATTTTGATATTCAAGATCCTTCATAACGAGCGTTCTTTGGCAAAGCGAACTGTCTGCGGATGCTTTTATAAGCACTTTGCGACTGCATATCTCGAATTTTTTATATCCTACGTACTTTTCACTTTTTTCGTCTATTATAAGATCGCACGAGTCGATACACCTTTCGTTTGCGTCAAAAATCATTTCAAAACGTACGTTTGGATGTGTTTCCCTGTATTTCGCAACCACTTCTACCATACTTGCTCGAAGCGATTTTACGAGCAGCTTTATTTTTACGTCTTGGATTCCGTTTCTTGCGAGCTCTGCTCCCACCTTATCAAGTTCGTCAAACACTTTTGCGAGCGAGCGTTGCAATTTTCTTCCTTTTTCGTTCAGGGTTATCTTATTGCAGCTCCTGTCAAAAAGCTTACATCCGAGCTCATTTTCAAGTCTTTTTACGGCAGACGAGACCGATGATGCCGGAACCATATATTTTTCCGCCGTTTTGGCAAAGCTCTCGGACCTTGCGCTATCAAAAAAGTATTTTAACTGTAACAGTTCCATTTTATCCTCCGATTTTTAATATCCCTCATATTTTACCATACTTTCAAAAATATTGCAAGAGCATAATATCGTATTGTTGAAATGATTGTAAATTTATGATATAATTTTTCACAAGTTCAAACGAAAGGATATCAAGATAATGAAAAAGCTCATATCTGTTTTACTGACTCTCTCGCTTTTCTCCTCGCTTCTCTGCTCTTGCAAGAGAGAAGAAGGTGAGGGTAGTACCGACCCTTCAAATAATATTCCGGAGATCGAAGGAGATGAAGAAAATCAAGTGGAAACGGTTTCTCTTGACGGAAAAAAGATCATATTCATAGGAAACTCATATACCTACTACGGAAAAACGGTGATTGAAAAAACACAGTCTGTACGTTCGCAAGAGGCGCGCAGTAATGACCGCGGTTATTTCTATGAAATTTGCAAGCAAAACGGAGCCGAAGTCTCTGTCACAAACTGGACGTACGGCGGTCACAGCTTTAGCGATATGTTTGAAACGTGTGAAGCAAACCGCGGTTGTGACGGTGCAAAGCATTTCGATGATCTCACCGACAGAAATTTTGACTACGTTGTTTTTCAAAACGGTTCAAGATCGAAAAATTCAAGCGAAATAGTATCGGATTATCAAAAAATAATGGATATATTTAAGGCAGAAAATCCCGACGTAAAATTCGTATTTCTCGTGCAACACGCCGTACACTTTGACTCTTATGCTTGGCGAAACGACATAAAAAATTTCGAAACACTCGGTGTTACCGTTGTGGATTGGGGTGCTCTCGTTTGCGATATAATTAACGGAGACGTTTTAGTGCCGGGCGCAAAGCAAAGCTACGTAAAAAATTCGTTTATAATCTCTAAGAGCGCTTCGGACGGCTTCCACCCGAATATGCTGACCGGATATATCACCGCTCTTATGACGTACTGCGCGATAACGGGAGAGAGTGCCGTCGGTCAGGATTATTCATTCTGCGGAGATAAAAACGTAAATAAAGAATTTGACTTTACGAAATTCATAAACAAATACTACACTTATAACGGAGCCACTACCAATTTCCCCGAAATATTTTCCTCGCCGGACGACATGAAGGGCATTCAAGAACTTATAGACCGCTATATCAAGGCAAGGCCATATTTACAGTACAACTGACAGTAGGTAAATCGTGAATAACATTGAAAAATCATTTATAAATTACGCACATAGAGGCGCGAGCTCGTATGCACCCGAAAACACTATGCTCGCATTTTACACGGGAATATATATGGGCGCAAACGGAATTGAGACCGACGTTCAGATAACACGTGACGGCGTTCTTGTCCTCTTTCACGACGATAATATGCTACGTCTTACAGGTGTGGACGGCAAGATCTCCGACTATACTCTTGAAGAACTAAAAAAATTCACATTCAAAAAGAACTCTCTGTGCGACAAGATCGCAACCTTAGAGGACTTTTTAAAACAATTTTCCTTCCGTGATATCACTTTGGCGATAGAAATAAAACAAGCGGGCATCGAGACACGAGTCGCAGAGATGATACGCAAATACAGTGCAGAAAAGAAAACCGTTATCACATCATTTATGCTTGACTCGATACGAAAAACGAGAGAGTGCGCACCTGAATTACGCACCGGATTTTTAACAGGCCCGGTATCTGACGCGCTTATCGAAGAGCTAAAACAAATGGGAGTCACCGAGCTTTGTCCCAACGCCGAGGAGATCACTTCGGAATCCGTTATAAAATGGCACGCTTGCGGCTTTAACGTACGCGCTTGGGGTGTAAAAAACGAAGAACACATGAAAAAAGTTTACGATGCCGGCGCTGACGGTATGACGGTTAATTTCCCTGATAAGCTTGCAAAATACATTAACGAGCGATCGATAAACTGTAATTCAGTCGAACAAAAAGCTTGACCTTCGGGTCAAGCTTTTTTCTTAATCCTATATCATCTTCACTATCCAGTAGATAACTCCGCACGCAACGCTCGACGCTACTCCGTAGCAGATGACCGGTCCTGCGATAATAAATATCTTTGCGCCGAGTCCGAGCACCCATCCCTCTGCCTTGTTGTCAATAGCGGGCGCTACCACCGAGTTTGCAAATCCGCTTATCGGAACGAGAGTTCCCGCACCCGCGTGCTTTGCTATATTGTCAAAAATACCAAGTCCCGTGAGTACCGCGGTTATCACTACTATGCTTACCGAGGCAAGCGTGCGTGAATCGTCGGTGTTTACGCCAAGATTCTGATATATCTCGAAAAAGAGCTGTCCGATCGTACATATAACTCCGCCGACAAGAAACGCTTTAAGAGAGTTGATGGGGCACTTTGATTTTTCCGCCCTTCCCGATGCATATTTCGGATAATATTTTTTATCCGTGTCCTTTTGATACATTTTTATCACCCTTCTTTTGTTTTATATATTTGCAAAAAATATGATAATATTCCCGATTATCTCTTGCCATATTTGCCTTTTTGTGTTAAAATAAGGAAAATAAGCTTTAAGGATCTTTATTATGTCAATTTTCACACCGAACGCTTTTTTTCAAAGCATATACGATATTACACCCGAGTTTCTGCTCGATAACGGGATAAAGGCGATCGTGAGCGATATAGACAACACGCTCGTCACGTACGACGATCCCGAGCCGACAGAAAAGCTCCTTGGTTGGTTCAAAACGCTCGAGGACGCCGGAATAACGCTCGCCTTTATATCGAACAACAAGGGCGGCAGAGTCGAGCTTTTCAACCGCTCGCTCGGATACGTTTCATTTTCAAACGCGCACAAGCCGTGCAAAAAAACGATGCTTCGCGCAATAGAGACGCTCGGAGCGGGCAAGGAGCACACCGCCGCGCTCGGCGATCAGATACTCACCGACGTTCTGGCAGGAAACAGATCGGGGATATTCACAATACTCGTTCCGCCGATAAAGGACAAGACCAATCTTTTCTTCAAGACGAAGCGTCTTTTGGAGAGAAAAACGGTCAAAAAATACTTAAAAGATCATCCGGAGGCAAAGATAGATTATGAGCACACTGTTTGGGCCAAGTGGTAACAGCAAGGCGTTTTACGATTCAGGACTAAAGCACACCTATCAGGCACCGAAATGGGTGTCCGAAATGGGACTCGACGCATACGAATATTCGGCAGGAAACGGAGTTACCGGCAGTCTCGAGACCTTCGCGAAAATAGGTGCAGAGGCGAAGAAATACAACATCAAGACCTCGTTTCACACTCCTTATTACATTTCACTTTCGGGACAGATACCCGAAAAGCGCCTTAAGAGTCTTTCTTATATCGGACAGAGTCTTGACGCCGCAGAGGCGCTCGGCGCAGATATTATAGTCATTCACATGGGCGGCGCCACAAAAATGAGCCGCGAGGAAGGAATGGCTCTTTCAAAGGATACTATATACAAAGCTCTGGAAGCATTCCCCGATACTAAGATCCGTTTCGGTCTTGAAACCATGGGAAAGATCGGACAGCTCGGCACGCTTGAAGAGGTACTCGATATCTGCAGTATCGATCCCCGCCTCTGTCCCGTAGTCGATTTCGGACATCTGAATGCACGTAACATCGGAAACTATTTCGTTACCGAGGACGATTACAGAAGAGTGTTTGACTTTATAGGCAAAGCACTCGGATACGAGTACGCAGACACCCTCCACTGTCATTTTTCCAAGATCGAATATACCGACAAGGGCGAAAAAAGACACCTCACGCTCGAAGATACCGTTTACGGTCCCGCCTTTGAACCCCTTATGGACGCGCTTGTAAAGGACGGATATTCGCCGCGTATCATCTGCGAGTCGGACGGCACGCAGGCACGCGACGCACTTGAAATGAAAAGATATTATATGGGGCTCTGAAAACTTTGCCTTCGGCGACCTAGGACCTTTTTGAAAAAAGGTTCCAAGAACTCCAAAAACTTGCCTTCGGCGACTTAGAACCTTTTTAGAAAAAGATTCCAAGAACTCCAAAAACTTGCCTTCGGCGACTTAGAACCTTTTTAGAAAAAGGTTCTAAGAACTCCAAAAACTTTACTTAAAAGGATATTGATTATGACAAAACGAGAAAGACTTATTGCATCTTTTCCGGATGATATTGACGCGCTTATCGTAACTCACGAGAAAAATCAGCGCTACCTCACGGGATTTGATTTCACAGACGGATACGTTATCGTAACGCGCGAAAAGTCGGCGCTTTTCACAGATTTTCGCTACATTGAAGCTGCAAACGCCGAGGTTGATAAGGATTATACCGTCTATATGTTTGAGCGCGGAAACACCTCCTCTCTTATGACGCAGTTTCTCAAGGAAAACCACGCCAAAAGAGTGGGGTTCGAGAGCGCTACCCTGCCGTACGACCAAAAAGAGCGCATATCAATGCTTCTGCCCGAGACGGAGCTTATCCCCGTAGGCGGTCTTATTGAAAAATTACGTGTTTACAAAACGCCCGACGAGGTCGATAATATGATACGCGCACAGCGTATTGCAGAAGGCGCGTTTGATCATATTCTCGGATATATTTCGCCAAACGTCACCGAGATCGACGTTGCGCTCGAGCTTGAATTCTTTATGCGAAGAAACGGCGCGGAGGCAATATCCTTCCCCACCATTTCGGTTTCGGGAAGCGCATCGTCTATGCCGCACGGGGTGCCGAGAAACGTAAAGCTCGAAAAGGGATTTCTCACTATGGACTTCGGCGCCGTATATCGCGGCTACTGCTCGGATATGACCCGTACGGTCGTTATCGGTAAGGCGGACGAGGATATAAAAAAGGTGTATAACACCGTCCTTCGCGCGCAGACGGAAGCTCTTGACGCATACCGCGCAGGCATTACCGGCGGTGAAGCGGACAAGGTCGCGCGCGACATAATATACTCTGCGGGATACGAAGGGTGCTTCGGTCATTCGCTCGGTCACGGCGTGGGAATGGACGTTCACGAGAGTCCCCGTGTTTACGGCGGAGATCTTCTTGAAACGGGACACGTTATCACCTGTGAGCCGGGCATATATATCCCCGGAAAATACGGATGCCGAATAGAGGATATGGTCTATCTTTCGCAAAACGGAGCCGTAAATCTCACAAACTGCCCGAAAGAGCTTATCGAAATCTAAAAAAATACAAAAATATTAGTATTTTTAGTCAAAAGTACTTGAAATTATCGCTTTGATGCGTTATAATAAAATGAATATAAATGTAAAATTCACTTAATTTTGGAGGTACTTAAAATGGTAGTAGCCGGTGATTTCAGAAACGGTGTCACATTTGAAATGGACGGAAAGGTAATGCAGGTAATCGAATTCCAGCACGTTAAACCCGGTAAGGGCGCAGCTTTCGTAAGAACCAAGCTTCGTAACGTAATAACGGGCGCTGTTATCGAAACTTCCTTCAGCCCTACGGACAAGTTTGAAAACGCATACGTCGAAAGAAGAGATATGCAGTATCTTTACTCTGACGGCGATCTTTACTACTTTATGGATCTTGAAAACTACGAGCAGTTCCCCATCAACGGAGACATTCTCGACGACAACTTCAAGTTCGTAAAGGAAGAAATGATTTGTAAGGTAGTTTCCTACAAGGGTAACGTATTCGCAGTTGAAGCTCCTATGTTCGTTGAGCTTGAGGTTACCGATACCGAGCCCGGATTTGCAGGAAATACCGCTCAGGGCGCTCTTAAGCCCGCAACTCTCGAGACCGGCGCTCAGATCAAGGTTCCGCTCTTCATCAACATCGGAGACGTTCTCAAGATCGACACCAGAACGGGTGAATATCTCTCCAGAGCTTAAGGCGCTTACTTAAAATTCACGAAAAGAGGTAATTAAAATGACACTTACCGAAAAGACAGCTTATATCAAGGGACTTATGGAAGGTCTTGATTTCAAGGCAGACACTCCCGAAAAGAAGATCCTTGCGGCAGTTATCGACCTTCTCGACGACGTAGCTATTGCAGTTACCGAGGCAGAAGAGGATATCGAATACCTCAACGACTACGTTGAAGAGCTTGACAGCGACCTTGGCGACGTTGAGAGCGACATCTACGAGTGCGATGACGACGACTGCGATTGCGACTGCTGCGACTGTGATGACGACGATTACTACGAGGCAATTTGCCCCAAGTGCGGCGAGGTCATCTATCTTGACGAAGATCTTCTCGCGTGCGACGACATTCTCTGCCCCGAGTGCGGCGAGAAACTCATCTGCGAGCTCGACGAATGTGACGAGTGCGACGGATGCTGCGACGAGGAATAAGTCGTTTTTCAAAAAAGCAAAGCGCCCGCTTTCCGTTTTCCGGACATCGGGCGCTTTATTAAGGAAAAAAGGAGGAGCGCGGTGAGAACTCTGAAAGCTTCAATATATACTCTCGGCTGCAAGGTCAACTCGTACGAAAGTATAGCAATAAGCGAAAAACTCCGTGAAAACGGCATCGAGATATGCAAGCCGTCCGAAAAGGTCGATATCTGCATAATAAACACCTGCGCGGTCACCTCCGAGGCGGAGAGAAAATCCCGCCAGATAGTTCGGCGAATGGCATCTCTCTCAGAGGGTGCTTATATAATAGTTACGGGATGTTCTGCCCAGGCGGACGCCGAAAAGATGCTGCAGATCAAGGGCGTGTCGGCAGTATGCGGAAACAGAGAAAAAATGAAAGCCGCAGATCTTGCGATAGCGTACGCCGAAAAGCTCCGTGAAAACGATAAAATCAAGGGAGATAAGGTAATCTGCTCGTGCGAGCTTGAGGACGCTCCGTTTGAAAAAATGCAGATAAACTCAAGCGAGCGAACCAGAGCCGTCATCAAGATCGAGGACGGCTGTGAGAGCAAATGCGCTTACTGTATTATCCCGTCACTGCGCGGAAAAATACGCTCAAAGGATCCGCTTGACGTTATACGCGAGGCAAAAGCACTCGCCCAAAACGGCTACCGCGAGATAGTTCTCACGGGAATTGAGGTCTCGGCTTACGGCAAGGATCTCGGTATAAAGGACGGTCTTGCATCTCTTATCGAGGAGCTTGACAAGATAGAAAGCATAGAGCGCATCCGCCTCGGATCGCTCGATCCCTCAAGCATAAGCAGCAGCTTTATTGACAGAGTATCGAGAGTGCCGTCGTTTGCACCGCATTTTCATCTTTCGCTCCAAAGCGGCTGCAACAAGACTCTCTTTGCTATGAAACGAAGGTATAACGTTGACACGGTCAAAAAAGCGGTAAACGAAATACGCGCAAAAATACCAAATGCGACCTTCACCTCAGACATTATAGTCGGATTTCCGGGCGAAACGGACGAAGATTTTAATGAAACGAAAGAATTTTTATCGTCCCTTTCCTTGCTTTCCATGCACATTTTTGCATACTCAAAGCGTCCCGGAACACTTGCCGCAACGATGGACTTTCAGGTATCTCCCGAAAAGAAATCGGAGAGAATGAAGATCCTTGAAACGCTTCGCGACGATATGACGGCAAGCATTCTTGACGGATACCTTGGAAAAGAGCTTGAAATAATAGTTGAGGAATATAAGGGCAACGCGCTTGCTCTCGGTCATACGGCAAACTTCATCGAGGCGGGGATAGAAAACGCACCCGAAAATCTCGGTGGAAAAATCGTAAAGCTTATGGCTGAACGTCACGAAAATGGCGTTATTTACGGAAAAATACTCTAAACGCGAAAACGATCGATTACTTTTGAGAGGTAATTATCATATATGACAAACACACACGACAAATTCTATCGCGGTGTCGCCGAAATAGACCTCGGCGCCATCAAGAAAAACACCGAATACCTCACCTCCCTTCTTCCCGAGGGCGCAGAGAGTGTAGCGGTCATAAAAGCAGACGCTTACGGACACGGAGCAAAAGAGGTCTGCCGTACGCTTTGCGATACCGTATCCGCATTCGCGGTGGCAACGCCCGAGGAGGCGCACGAGATACTCGATATAGCGCACGGCAAGGATATTTACATTTTGGGATACGTCCGTCACGACGAATTCGGCTTTTGTGCAGACAGCGGAGTTATTCCCGCAATCTTCTCATACGAGGACGCGCTTGCGTGCTCAAGGGCGGCACAGGCGCTCGGAAAGACCGCACGCATAAACGTAAAGGTAGATACGGGAATGGGGCGCATCGGATTTTCCGCTTCAAAGGAGGCGGCAGACACCGTTGCCAAAATTGCCGCACTTCCCTACGTATCACTTTACGGACTTTTTACTCATCTTGCAACCTCCGACTGCGCGGACAAGAGCTACGCTGTTGCGCAGACCGAACGCTTCAAGGAATTTATTTCTCTTTGTAAGGAGCGCGGTGTAAGCTTTGAAAAGATACACTGTGCAAACAGTGCAGCGGCAATAGCTATGCCGGAGGCACCGGGAAATCAGTTCAGAATAGGAATCTCCCTTTACGGATATTTGCCGTCCGAAGAGGTATCGCTTCCCGAAGCCCTTACTCCCGCAATGACCTTTAAGAGTCACGTCGTGTTCGTCAAAAAAATCAAAAAGGGCGACGCCGTGGGATATGGGAGAACATTTATTGCCGAAAGCGACACAGAAATAGCGACCGTGCCGATCGGATACGCCGACGGATATCCGAGGGCACTCTCGAACAAGGGACGAGTTATCGTAAACGGAAGATACGCAAAGATCGTAGGTCGCGTATGTATGGATATGTTTATGATAGACGTCAGCGGAATGGACGTACGCGTAGGAGACGAGGTCACACTTATAGGAAAAGACGGTGGCTGCACCGTAGATGCAGACGAGATAGCATCCCTCTCGGACACCATTTCGTATGAAATTCTGTGCGGTATCGGAAAAAGAATCCCGAGAAGATATATTTAACCATATAAAGCTCCGTCAGAGCGGAGCTTTTTCATTTTAGTGAAAATTTATTATAAAAAATAGTAAAAATATTATTTCGCGTCCGTTTTTACTTGACTTTTTGTATGTCGTGGTTTATAATGAATTTGACCAAAAGAGTCAAATTTTCATAACACAAGTGAGGATACTTAAAATGGCTGAGAAACTCAAGATAGGTATTATCGGTTGCGGAGGTATCGCAAACGGTAAGCATATGCCCGCTCTCTCCAGACAGAGCGATAAGGCAGTTATGGTTGCATTCTGCGACATTATCGAGCAAAGAGCGATAGACGCTCGCGCAAAGTACGGAACGCCCGACTGCAAGGTCTATACCGATTACAGAGAACTCCTTGCAGACAAATCTATTGACGTGGTTCACGTTCTCACCCCCAACCGCTCGCACAGCGAGATCACCGTCGCCGCTCTTGAAGCAGGCAAGCACGTTATGTGCGAAAAGCCGATGGCGATAAACTCTATCGAGGCACAGAAGATGCTGGACGCGGCAAAGCGTACGGGCAAGAAGCTCACGATTGGCTACCAGACTCGTAACCGTCAGGACGCCGTATATCTCAAGCAACTCGTTGACGACGGTATGTTCGGAGACATTTACTACGCAAAGGCGACCGCTCTTCGCCGCCGCGCAGTTCCCACGTGGGGTGTATTCCTTAACGAGTATGAGCAGGGCGGCGGACCTCTCATCGATATCGGAACTCACGCGCTCGACCTTACTCTCTATATGCTGAACAACTACAAGCCCAAGTACTGCGTTGGTACTACTTACAGAAAGCTCGCAGAGGGCGATCCTGATCTCCAGGGTAACGACTGGGGTCCTTGGGATCCTACCAAGTACACGGTTGAGGACTCCGCTTTCGGATTCGTAGTAATGGAAAACGGCGCAACCATCAACCTTGAATCCTCTTGGGCAATAAATATGCTCGACACCCGCGAGGCGATAACGTCCTTCTGCGGAACTCTCGCAGGTGCTGATATGAACGGTCCCGGCGGAGCACTCCGTATCAACGGTGTTAAGCACAACGCAAAGTACTCCTTCAATCCCGTTCTCGAATCCAAGGGTGCGGCATTCTACAAGGGACACGGCCCCGAGTCAGCTCAGGACCGCGAAGCACGCCTCTGGCTCGAAGCAGTTATAAACGATACCGATCCTCTCGTTCTTCCCGAGCAGGCGCTCTGTATCACTAAGATCCTTGAGGGTATCTACACCTCCGCGAAGACGGGAGATATTTTCAGATTCTAAAACAAAAAGCAATTCTCAACACCGAAAATTCGGTGTTGGGTTTTGTATATCTTGCAAAAAAATCTTGCAAGATATACAAAACTCTCGACAACTTAAATTAAGGAAAAATTCAATGGAAAACAACGAAAACAAAAAAGTAATATTCTCCGGAGTTCAGCCGAGCGGTGTTCTAACTATCGGAAACTACCTCGGAGCTATAAAAAACTGGGTATCGCTCGCTGACGAGTACGACTGCATCTACTGTGCTGTCGATATGCACGCGATCACAGTCCGTCAGGATCCCGCAGAGCTTCGCAGACGCACGAGAGAGCTTCTTGCTATATATATTGCCGCAGGAATCGATCCCGAAAAGAGTACCCTTTTCGTACAGTCGCACGTCAGCGCTCACGCAGAGCTTGCTTGGATACTCAACTGCTACACCCAGTTCGGCGAGCTTTCCCGTATGACGCAGTTCAAGGATAAGTCGGTAAAGCACGCGGACAATATAAACGCGGGACTCTTCACCTACCCCACTCTTATGGCGGCAGACATTCTGCTCTATCAGGCAGACCTCGTTCCCGTAGGACAGGATCAGAAGCAGCACATTGAGCTCACCCGCGATATAGCAACACGCTTTAACGGCATTTACGGTGACGTGTTCACCGTACCCGAGGGCTTTATTCCGCCGAGCGGCGCAAAGATAATGTCCCTTCAGGATCCTACTAAGAAGATGAGCAAGTCGGATACGAACGTAAACTCGTTCGTAACTCTTATGGATAAAAAGGACGATATCATAAGAAAGTTCAAGAGAGCAGTCACTGACTCAGAGACCTGCGTCCGCTTTGCCGAGGGCAAGGACGGCATCAACAACCTTATGAACATCTACTCCTGCTTCACGGGAAAAACTCACGCAGAGATCGAAAAAGAGTTTGACGGCCGCGGCTACGGAGATTTCAAGCTCGCAGTCGGCGAGGCGGTGGCAGACGGACTTGCTCCGATCCAGGAGCGCTTTGACAAGATAATTGCCGACAAGACCTACCTTGACGACGTTATCAAAAACGGCGCGCAGGCGGCATCTTACCGCGCGCAGAAAACCATGCGCAAGGTTGCCAAAAAGGTTGGATTTATCGCAAAATGACAGCACTTAAAGAAATCGCAGACTTTTTTCTGAGTGAGAGCGGACTCTTTTGGGGATATACCATTATTTTGACCGTCGTCACGTTTATAGCGTACGCGATCGATAAAAGTCGGGCAAAAAACAATGCTTGGCGCACGTCCGAGAGCACGCTTCTGCTTCTTGCATTTGTAGGCGGCGCGGTCGGTGCTTTTCTCGGTATGATCCTCTGCCGTCACAAAATCAGAAAAAAGAAATTTTCTCTGACAGTTCCCTTCCTCGCGCTTCTTCAGATAGCGTTTATCATATTCGTTTACAGAAACGCGATAATATCCTTGATCAAATAAAAAACCACCGACGTTTTGTCGGTGGTTTTATACACAATTCTGCTTATTTACCCATTTTGAATATCTTTTTCAGTATCGGGCGCAAAAAGCGGGGAGCTTTTACCGTAACTATATTCATAATATAACAGCATCCTTTCTCGATGTAATGGTTTTATGTCCTTACACTGTCATATTATGCAAAACGGCATTGCCCGTTACCCGATCATTTATCCCAATCGTGCTTTTCTTTAAGTATATTGTAAAGCTGTACGTAATTTTCGTGGCGGCTCTCGGCAATTTTACCTGCCTTCAAAGCGCCAAGCACGGCACATCCTTCTTCCTTCGTGTGAGAGCATTTTGTGTATTTGCATTTTCCGATGCAGTCCTCAAACTCTCTGAAGGTATGCGGGAGATCCTCTTTATCAAAAAAGTCAAACCTGACGAAATCAAGCATAGTAAAGCCGGGAGTATCGGCAAAGAAGCCACTTCCCGTGCCTACGAGATCACTCATCGGGAAAAGCTCAACGTGGCGGGTGGTATGACGTCCGCGGCCGATCTTGCGGCTGACGTCTCCCGTTTCTATCTTCAGCGACGGGAAAAGCGCGTTCATAAGAGTTGACTTTCCCGCTCCCGAGGCACCCGCAAATGCAGATATTTTATCGCACGCAGATTCCTTTATGAAATCGTAAAGCTCGGAAACTCCGGTATTTCCGGCATTTTCATTCACCGAACAAACGAAGGTCCTGAAGCCGCTTTTTTTGTAAATACTTTCGATACTGTCCGCGCTTTGAGCGTCAAGATCGCTTTTTGTGACCACGATTATCGGCTCGATATTATTGTGCTCTGCTATCGCGATAAGCTTGTCCGCGGTAAAAAGATCTGCGAGCGGCTTTTTGGACGGTAGAACAACAAAAAGCAGATCAAGATTTGCAAGCGGCGGTCTTATAATAGAGTTTTTGCGCTCGTCTATTTCGGATATTACGGGATCTCCCGTGTCACCGTACTCTATCTTCACAAGATCTCCGACATACGGTTTTACGTCGTCGTGGCGGAACGATCCCTTGGCGCGACAGCTAACGCGCGTATCACCGCCCGTGATAGCTATCTCGTAAAGTCCACCGACTCCTTTGACTATTCTTCCCTGTGAAACGTCAGGCATATTTTTTCTCCAAATTTCTTTATATTTATAAAAAGGATAATTCCAAATGAACGAAAACGAAAAGCTTATTTCAATTTTTACACGCACTATCGAGAGCTCCTGCTTAAAGAAAGCAACCTTCAGTAAGGCACACGACAAGGAGACCGTCCGCGCAGTAGCACGTATTTTTACCGCCAAGGACGGCAAAAAATTCGTACAGATCGAGACCTTCAAAACGGACAACAAGGCACTCCACAAGAATTTTTCCTTAAGTGAAGCCCCCGAAATACTCGCCAATATGGCTCTTTACGAGTTTGATCAGACGGCGATCGTCGGTGCCTCCGGACAGTGCGACGTAAAGATCTCCAAAAAAGGAAAGATCTTTATTTCGGACAAAATAGTTTATTCCGACAAGGCGGAATCCGAAAGTCACAACCGTGAGAAAAAGTATCTTCTCTCGGGCGCAGATTTTCTCGTTTCGCTCGGAATAAGCGCACAAAACGGAAAGATACTCGACAAAAAGCAGTCCAAATTCAGACAGATAAACCGATTTATCGAGCTTCTCGACGACGTTTATCACGCCTTACCGAGCGAGGGTGAGCTGACCGTTTGCGATCTCTGTTGCGGAAAAAGCTATCTTACCTTTGCGGTATATTTTTATCTGACCAAGCTTAAGGGCAGAAAGATAAAAATGTACGGAGTTGATCTCAAAAAGGACGTTATCGAGTACTGCTCGGGCGTTGCGCGCGAGCTCGGATACACCGATCTCGAATTTATATGTGCAGACATAAACACCTTTAACGTAGGCAGACCGGATCTCGTTATCTCCCTTCACGCGTGCGATATTGCGACCGATATAGTGCTTGCGTACGCAATAAACAAGCGCGCACGCGTCCTTCTTTCAACGCCCTGCTGTCACCACGAAATGATGAATCAGCTCTCGTGCAACGAGCTTTCGTTCATATCAGAGCACTCGATGCTCCGCCAGAAGCTGTGTGATGCAGCGACCGACGCTCTGCGCGCTCTTATGCTCAAATCAAACGGCTACGCCGTTGAGGTTCTTGAGCTTATTGATCCCGAGGACACTCCAAAAAACGTGCTCATTCGCGCGATTTACGACGAAAAAATGAGTGAAAAGACGAAAGCAGCACATCTTGAAAAGTATGAAAGTGCTTGCGATCTTCTCGGGGTTTCCCCGTATTTATCGAAGCTTTTATCAAAAGGAGAATGATACGTGAAATACGAATACATCTTATTTGACCTTGACGGAACGATAACAGAGCCGTTTGAGGGAATAACGAAGGCACTTTGCTATTCACTCGAAAAATTCGGAATAACCGTAAAGGACAGAAACGAGCTCAGGATCTGTATCGGTCCACCGCTTTGGGACACCTACACCGAGATTTTCGGTCTTTCTGAGGAAGACGCCGAATTAGCGATCAAGTATTACAGAGAGTATTACGACGTCGGCGGTTTTCGCGACTGTCTCGTTTACAGCGGAATCGAGGAAATGCTCAAAAAGCTGCAGGCGAGTCCGTGTAAGGTATCTCTTGCGACCTCCAAGCCCGAAAAGATGGCAAAATTAGTGCTTGAGCATTTCGGACTTGACAAATATTTCGATTTCATCTGCGGCGCAAGTATGGACAAGAGCCGTTCAAGTAAATCCTCGGTAGTTGCCTATGCGCTCAAAACCGCGGGCGTTACCGACAAAAACAAATGTATTATGGTTGGTGACAGAAAATTCGATGTCGAGGGTGCTCGTGAAAACGGCATATCAACTCTCGGTGTCACCTACGGTTACGGAGACCGCGAGGAGCTTGAAAAAGCGGGAGCAAAAGAGATCTTTGACGATGCTTTTTCGCTTTGCGCTTTTCTTACAAAGTAATTTTTGAATAATACGGGCAGCACCCACTAAGGTTGCTGCCCGTTTTTCTGCATTAACTGTCTTACTTCTCTATACGGAAGCTGAGCTGACGGTTTGCAAGCTTGATGCCGTTGGCATTGAACGCCTGTCTTGCACCCTCGTTCATAGCGAAGAAGGTATCCCAGTAATTTGCGTTATCAGTCCAAACTCTGAAGCTTACGTTGATTCCGTCCTCCTCGTAGCCGGTGATCTTAACTATGGGATAGTGCTCGTCATCGGTGAGAACGAGAGCGTTGGATCTTGCTACCGAAATGAGGAGATCGGTTATCTTGTCCATATCGCTGCCCTGAGGAATAACGAAGTTAACGTCAACTCTGCGTGCGGGCTCTACCGAGTAGTTTATTACCTTGTTGCCTGCTGCGATCGAGTTGGGAATGTCAACGCGCTTTCCGTCGGGAGTGGTAAGTATAGTATAGAATATGTTCATATCGGTAACGGTACCGTCTGCACCGTCGATAGAAACGAAATCACCGACCTTGAAGGGCTTGATAACCAGAAGGATAATTCCGCCCGCGATGTTCGAAAGACCGCCCTGAAGAGCAAGACCGATAGTCAAGCTTGCGGTGGTGATGAGCGCAACTACCGAGGTCATAGGTATGCCGAGTATGGATGCGCTGGTGATAACGAGGATGATCTTGAGAGCTATTCCGAGAGCGCTCTTAATAAAGGAGCGTACGGTTTTGTCGAGCTTCTGAACTCTTTTCGACTTGTCGATAAAGCGAACGAGCTTGTTAATGAGTATCCAGCCAACTACGAGGATAGCGCCTGCGCAAAGGAGACGAACGCCTGCGGTTGCAAGATATTCAAGGATTTTGTTGAGAAATGCCATTTTGAAAAATTCCTTTCGTTTTTTTGTAATTCTTTATATTTTCACTTAAATACAATTCATTTTAGCATACTAAACGGCCAAAGTCAACCACTTTTTGCCATTTTTTCACTATGCGAGGGTAATATAGTCGGAATTTTCGCGTGTCGTGTCACTGTTTTGCACGACTGTGACAACTGCGTCGCGACTTACGACTATATGGTGCCATTCGCCTTTTTTGACGTGATAAACGGCACCCTGCTCCATTTCGTAAGAGCTTACCTTTATATTTTCGTCAGCAACGTAGATCGTAGCTTTGCCCTTCGCGAGCACGAAAACCTCGTCCGTACAGTTATGGCGCTCAAGCATAGAAAAGCTTGAATACTTTTTTCCGTAGGTTATCATCCCAACGATCCATTTGCCGCACTGCGCGCTTATTTCCCACTCTTTTTGGCTGCTCTTTTTTATTTCCATATATTCTCTTATTTTTGAGATATAACGAGCTTTCCGAGATATACGTCCTCTGCGGTGTTTACAATCGGAAGAGAGGTCTGCGATTTATAGATGTTGTTCAGTATCGCCTGCGACTCGTCCGTCATACGCGACTCACCGTCAAAGATCTTATCGGTCTCCACAGTCTGCTCGGACGCGGATTTTATAGGATCAACGTAAGAATTGAAGAAGGTGTTGATCTGCTCAAGCGCGGTAGCATAGCGCACCACCTCAAAATCTCCGTACGAGACCGAAACGGGATAAGTGCAAAGAACGGAGACCTTCCAGCTTGTCGGCTCTATCGCAACGAGCTTGCGGAGGAAGAAGATATCGTATCCGTCCTTGGTCGGAACGTCGGTCGAGAAGAATGGCTTTGCCTGAACCATGTGTATTGAAATGTTATTACTTGAGAGAGTTGCTCTTATTTTTTTATGAATTCCCGCAAGCACCTCGCTGACCGCTCCGAATTTGGATGCGGTATCCTCAAACATATCGTAATTCAAAAAGTCAAACGTTGCATCTCCGTCCAAAGTACGGGCGCCTGCTTTGTAGGTGTTTCCCGCATTGGTAGTAAATTCAAACGGGAGATTTATCTCTACGCCACCGATAAGATCAACGTACGATTTAAGTGCGTACTCATTTATAACCGCGTGATAATCTATCGGAATGGCAAGATCGCGCTCAAGACAGTCGCCAACTACTCTTGCGCCCGACAGCTCGCACTCCTGCACGGACATACCGAGTGCATAAACCCTCGAGTACTCTTTTTCATATATCGCGCCGAGAGATTTCGTATCACCGTCGTTTACAAAAAGGTTTTCGGGAATATGGAGTATCGAGAGCGTTCCGTCACGCATACTCATCTGCGCAACGCTCATAGTTATCATATCTCCCGCCTTTGCACCCTCTCTTATAAGCAGAAAGTTGTACAGACCGGGCGATCTCGGATCTATATCCTCTATAGTTCCCACAGATCCGCTCGGGCTCTTATCGG
Source organism: Oscillospiraceae bacterium (assembly GCA_015064385.1). GTDB lineage: Bacteria > Bacillota > Clostridia > Oscillospirales > CAG-272 > SIG672. Next base: position 188,541 of record SVSI01000002.1, read on the forward strand.
TTATCGGCTTGTCACTTCCGAAGAACTCGTTCATCTTTGCACATGACACAAAAGTAAACGCCATAGCAATCACGAGCAGAAGCGCTATTATTTTAACAAGATTTCTCATAACTTATCAAACCTTCAGATATTATAATATTATCCGTATTATACCAGTATTTTATCACAAAAATATATAACTGTCAAGCATCGGCGCATCCCTTTTACAATTTGTACTCATTTATCATATCAAGCAGCGCACGCGTTGCCTGCGATAGTCCGCCGATCTCGTCTATTATTCCCTCTTCCACCGCTTGACGACCGTCTATTATACTTCCTATATCGGTGGCTATCTCGTCCGTCTTCATCATAAGCTCCCTGAGACGCTCTGGGGCTATCCTGGAGTGCTCGGAAACGAAATTCAAAATTCTGTCCTGCATTCGGTCGAAATAGTAAAAGGTCTGCGGTGCGCCGACCACCGTTCCGCTGATACGCACGGGATGGACGGTCATGGTTGCCGTCGGCACGATAAAGGATCTTCTCGCCGAAACTGCCAGAGGAACACCGATCGAGTGTCCGCCGCCGAGCACGAGAGAGACGGTCGGCTTGTCCATTGACGCGATCATTTCGGCTATGGCAAGCCCCGCTTCAACGTCTCCGCCAACGGTGTTGAGTAGTATCAAAAGACCGTCGGAATCCCCGTTTGTGTTTATATCAACGAGCTCGGGTAAGATACTCTCGTACTTCGTTGCCTTTTGCCCCTCGCCCATACTGTAATGCCCCTCTATCTGTCCCACGAGCGTAATACATCTGAATTTTCCTCTTTTTTTACATTCACGTGTATTTTCGGTGTTATTTTGCGTATTGTTTGTCATATTTTTTTGCCTCTTTGTCTTTACTTTTCATAAAAAGCGTGATATAATAAAGTGTTAGTATTAAAGTGTGACTTTATACTGCAGATTTTGAAAAATATTTTCAGTCAGTCGGCAAAAACGCCGACGCAAAGAAAGGAAAAATAAAATGAAAAACTTTATCGTTGAAACCTCCGCAAGACACATTCACCTGTGCCAGAAGGATCTCGAGATCCTCTTCGGCGCGGGCGCTACCCTTACATTCAAAAAGGACCTCAGCCAGCCCGGTCAGTTCGCTTGCGAGGAGCGTCTTACCATTGAAGGACCCAAGAAGTCCATTCCCAACGTAATCGTTCTCGGTCCCGTTCGTCCCGCAACTCAGGTAGAGCTTTCCTTTACCGACGCAAGAACTCTCGGTCTCGTAGCTCCCGTAAGAGAGAGCGGAGACGTTGCAGGTACCCCCGGCTGCAAGCTTATCGGACCTGCAGGTGAGGTTGAGATTTCAGAGGGCGTTATCATAGCAAAGCGTCACATCCACATGACTCCCGCAGACGCAGAAGAGCTCGGCGTTTGCGACAAGGAGATCGTATCGGTTGCTATTGAAAGCGCTGACAGAAAGACCGTTTACGGTGACGTAGTCGTAAGAGTAAACCCCAATTTCGCTCTTGCTATGCACATTGACACCGACGAGGCAAACGCCGCTTGCGCGTTCGGAAATATCACCGGAAGCATCGTTAAATAATCAAAATGCCTGAAAACAACAGCCGCGCGAAAGTAGAAAAACTCCCCACCGCTTTGGTGGGGATGAGCGGAGGCCTTGACAGCACCTTTGCGGCGCTTTCCCTTATCGAAAACGGGTACGCGGTCGAAGGTGCTGTTCTTAGATTTTCGGACGAAACGGACGTAAAATCAGCCGAGAAGGCGGCAAGTGATCTCGGCATAAAGCTCCACGTTATCGACTGTCGGGACGATTTCAAGAAATTCGTGACCGATAATTTTACGCGCGAGTATCTTTGCGGCAGAACCCCCAATCCGTGCGTTGTGTGCAACAGATACGTCAAGGTGAAAAAGCTTTGTGATGCGGCACGCGAAATGGGTTTTGACTATTTTGCCACCGGACATTACTGCTCGGTCGGTTTTGAAAACGGAAGATGTTTTATCCGTCGCGGAAAGGACGAAAACAAGGATCAGTCGTATATGCTTTGGGGACTGTCTCAGGAGCAGCTTTCTATGTTTTTAACTCCTCTTGCCGACCTCTCAAAGGAGTATATCCGATCTTATATGGCAAAAAAGGGCTTTGAGCAGGCGTCTGCAAAGGAGAGTCAGGATATTTGTTTTATCCCAAACGGCGACTATGCAAAATACATTGAGGACAGTGCAGGCAAGGTTCCTTGCGGGAATTTTATTGACGAAAACGGCAATGTGATCGGTACGCATAAGGGTATTATACACTACACCGTAGGACAAAAGAAACGTCTCGGCATAGCGCTCGGCGAAAAGATGACCGTTTGCGGAATCGACGCAAAGGAAAACACGGTTATGCTTATGCCCTCTGAAAGCTATAAGCCGTGCGGGAAGATAAAGATCGACGAGCTGAATTTTCAGTATATTTCCTCGCTCGACGAAATAAAAGATCTGCCTCTTACGGTGAAGGTACGTTACTCGGCAAAGCCGCGCAAGGCAAAGATAGACGCAGGCAAGGACGAAATATTCGCAGAGTTCGAGCCCACATTCCCCGAGAGCGCACCCGGTCAGTCCGCAGTGTTCTACGTCGGCGACAAGCTCGCCTTCGGTGGATTTATCGAGCAACTTGAAAGATAAAATAAAAAACGGAAAGACTTTCGTCTTTCCGTTTTTGTTTTACTCTTCCACATCGTTAAAATAGTCTCTATCAAAAAACTCTTTCAGCGTAACCCCAGCCCCCTCACAAAAGCGCTTCACAGTAATGACTTTCGAGCATTTGGTTCTGCCTTTGGCAAGATCATATATAGCAGATGGAGACATCCCGCCCTTAAGACAGGCATCGCAGATATTCAATCCGTTTTCTTTGCATATTTCGTTGATTCTTTTGATAATAGCGTCATTCAGTTTCATAATTGCGGCTCCTTCTCGGAATTCCTTTACGGAGTTCCACAATTATTATATGTTCGCTTGCAAAATTTCTCTCGTGGACTTCCACGATATTGACATATTGGTGCGCGCGTGTTATAATAAAATATCGGAGTTCCACGAAATTGAGGCGTTATATTATGACAATATCCTTCTTAGGTCACAGTTCTTTACCACATAACATATTTTTATTAGATAAAATAAAAAGCACAATTATCGAAAATATATCGTATAAAGATAACGTAATTTTTCTTTGCGGCGGCTATGGAGATTTTGACAATTTATCTGCGAAGATATGCCGCTCCATAAAAAAAGCGTACGATTGTGAAATAGTTTTAGTCACTCCGTATATAACGCTGTCCCAACAAGAAAAGCTAAAATATATTGCCGCATCCGATACCTATGATTCTATCATGTATCCGCCCCTAGAAAATATTCCTCCCCGACTTGCAATAATCAAACGAAATGAATGGATGATAGATCAATCTGATATTATAATTGCGTATGTAAAACACAAATATGGAGGCGCCTACCGAGGACTTGAATACGCTCGCAGAAAGAAAAAACAAATTATCAATTTAGCTGAACAATAAAAAAACGGAAAGACTTTCGTCTTTCCGTTTTTGTTTTTACTAAATATCTTAGCAAACGCCCTGCGCCTTCATAGCATCTGCAACCTTGATAAAGCCGGCAATGTTTGCGCCTGCTACAAGGTCGTCACCAAGGCCGTACTTGTTAGCTGCTTCAACCGATGCGTCGAAGATGTTCTTCATAATGGTCTTGAGCTTAGCGTCAACCTCGTCTGCACTCCAAGAGTAACGCATCGAGTTCTGCGACATTTCAAGACCGGAGGTAGCAACGCCGCCTGCGTTAACTGCCTTCGAGGGAGCAACGATAACGCCTGCGTTCTTGAGCATTGCGATCGCCTCGTTGGTGGTAGGCATATTCGATACCTCAACGTAGTACTTAACTCCGTTTGCGATGATCTTCTCTGCGTCTGCCTCACGAACCTCGTTCTGGGTTGCACAAGGCATAAGGATGTCTGCCTTTACGCCCCAGGGCTTCTCGCCTGCATAGAAGGGTACGCCGAACTTATCTGCGTAGTCCTGAACTCTGTTGCGGCAGGATGCACGCATCTCGAGCATAAAGTTGATCTTTTCCTCGGTATTGATTCCGTCCTCGTCGTAGATATATCCGTCGGGACCGGAGATGGTAACTACCTTGCCGCCGAGCTCGTTGACCTTCTTAACGGTACCCCAAGCAACGTTACCAAATCCCGAGATAGCAAAGGTCTTGCCCTTGATATCGTCGCCGAAATGCTTGAGCATCTCAACGGTGTAGTAAACTGCGCCGTAACCGGTTGCCTCGGGACGGATGAGCGATCCGCCGTAGGAGAGTCCCTTACCGGTGAGAACGCCGGTGAACTCGTCGCGAAGACGCTTATACTGACCGAAGAGGTATCCGATCTCTCTTGCGCCAACACCGATGTCACCTGCGGGAACGTCGGTATCTGCACCGATATATTTCTGAAGCTCGGTCATAAAGCTCTGGCAGAAGCGCATAACCTCTGCGTCAGACTTACCCTGAGGATCAAAGTCCGATCCGCCCTTACCGCCGCCCATAGGAAGCGAGGTGAGCGAGTTTTTGAAGGTCTGCTCGAAGCCGAGGAACTTGATGATCGACTCGTTTACAGAGGGGTGGAAACGAAGACCGCCCTTGTACGGACCGATAGCACTGTTGAACTGGATTCTGAATCCGCGGTTTACCTGAACCTTTCCGTTATCGTCAACCCACGGAACGCGGAACTTGATGATTCTTTCGGGCTCTACCATACGCTCGATAACACCGCTCTCGATATACTCGGGGCTCTGCTCAAGCACGGGCTCGATGGACTCGAGAACCTCTTTTACGGTCTGATGGAACTCGGGCTCGTTGGGATTTCTCTTCTCAACTCTCTCCATAAGCTCGTTAAGATACTGATTTTTGAACATAATATACACCTTCCTTAAAAACGTACGCATCTTGCGTAACGCCAATAAAATATGTATTGATTATAGCACTCTTTCTCTCAAAAATCAATAGGAATGCCCGATTTTTTTAGTAAAAGCAATGTATTTTTACGTTTTACACAAAAATCGTGCTCCTATACTGCTCTTTAGCGTGCTAAATGGAAAAACCGACGCGCATTTTTGCACGTCGGTTCTTTTTTAGAAATCAAACAGAGATATCTGATTAGTCTCGGCAAGTCCGTCAAGCGCACCGCTTTCGGTGAGAAGCTGCATTATCGCCTTTGAGCAGCCCGTCTTCTCCTGAAGCTCTACTCTGGAAAGCAGCTGTCCCTCGTCTCGCACGGCAACGATCTTCTTTGCTGCCTCGTCTCCGAGTCCCGGGATCGCGTTGAACGGAATTCTGATCTTTCCGTCCTCGGGTAAAAACTCAAACGCTCCCGATTTATAAAGATCAACGGGCAGGAATTTTACCGAGCGTGCCATCGCCTCGTCAACGAGCTGGAGCGTTGAATATTCCACCGCTTCGTTTGCGGAGGCAAGCTTGTTTTTCTGTTTTTCCTCGATCTCCGCCATTCTCGCTCTGACCGCGCTGCGTCCGCCGCTTACGACAGTCGCATCTATTCCCTTGGGAGCGACCGTGAAGTACGCCGCGTAGAATTCGAGCGGACGGTATATCTTGAACCACGCAAGACGTATTGCCGACATAAGATACGCTGCGGCATGCGCCTTCGGGAACATGTATTTTATCTTCTTACAAGATGCAATATACCACTCGGGGACGTTATGCGCCTTCATCTCCTCTTCCCATTCGGGAGTGAGCCCCTTGCCCTTACGCACCTTTTCCATAATGTTAAAGGCGAGGCCGTTATCAAGTCCGTATCTGATAAGGGTGAGCATTATGCTGTCACGCGTTCCAACGACCTCGGATATCGTGCATACCTTATTGCGGATAAGGTCCTGCGCGTTACCCGTCCATACGTCGGTTCCGTGCGAAAGTCCCTGGATCTGTAAGAGGTCGGCAAAGTTCTTCGGCTGTGCTTCCTCAAGCATCTTCTGAACGAATCTCGTTCCGCTCTCCGGGAGCGCGTACGTTCCTACGTTGCAGTCGATATCGCCCTCTTTGAGTCCGAGCGGCTCTATTGAGGTAAACAGCTTGTAAACGGTGGGATCGTTCATAGGAACGTCCATTACGCTGAGACCGGTATATCTCTCAAGCCATTTATACTTGGTCGGAACATCGTGTCCGAGCTCGTCAAGCTTCAGGATAGTATCGTGAAGATAGGTGAACGCAAAGTGCGTTGTGACCGTATCCGAGCTTGCATCGTCTGCGGGGTGCTGAACGGGAGTAAAGTCGTAAACGCTGTACTCTCTCGGCACAACGATAATTCCACCCGGATGCTGACCTGTGGTCTTTTTCGTTCCAACGCAACCGAAAACGAGTCGGTTGACCTCGGCTTTATTGACGCTTATATTTCTGTCCTCGAGATACTTTTTGACGTATCCGAAAGCAGTTTTTGACGCAAGCGAGGAGATCGTTCCCGCGCGGAAAACGTTTTCCTTTCCGAACAAAGTCTCGGTGTATTTATGCACCTTTCCCTGTACTTCTCCCGAGAAATTAAGGTCGATATCGGGAGATTTGTCTCCATAGAAGCCAAGGAAGGTCTCAAAGGGGATGTCGTGTCCGTCGTTGAGCATTTTCGTTCCGCAGTGCGGACAGTTTTTGTCGGGCATATCGAATCCGCTTCCGTAGCTGCCGTCTGTTATAAACTCGTTATAGCGGCATTTTGGACATCTGTAATGCGGGGGCAGCGGGTTTACCTCGGATATTCCCGCCATCGTTGCAACGAACGACGATCCGACAGATCCTCGCGAGCCGACGAGATATCCGTTGTCTTCGCTGTATTTAACGAGCTTTTGCGCGATCATATAAAGTACGGCAAAGCCGTGCTTGATTATAGATTCAAGCTCCTTTGCAAGGCGCTTTTCAACTATTTCGGGGAGCTCGTCTCCGTACATTGCGTGAGCACGCGCCCAGCACATCTCCTGAAGCTCCTCGTCTGCGCCCTCGATCTTCGGGGTGTAAGTTCCCTCGGGTATCGGACGTATTTTTTCGATCTGATCGGCAATCTTACGGGTGTTTGTAACGACCACCTCGTACGACTTTTCCTTGCCGAGATAGGAGAATTCCTCAAGCATTTCATCGGTAGTACGCAGATAAAGTCCGCTTTCTCTGTCGGCGTCCGAGAATTTCATGCCCGCCTGAAGGATCTGTCTGTAAATATCGTCCTCTTTATTTGTAAAATGCGAGTCACAGGTAGCAACTACCGGCTTTCCGAGTCGATCTCCAAGGTCAACTATCTTGCGGTTTATATCCTTGATATCCTCTTCGCTCGAAACGGTACCGTTTGCTATCATAAATCGGTTGTTTATAAGGGGCTGTATTTCAAAATAGTCGTAAAAATCGGCAATTTCGTCTATTTCCGACTGTGGCTTATTCTGAAGTATCGCCTGATAAAGCTCGCCTGCTTCGCAGGCAGAGCCGATAATGAGTCCCTCTCTATGCTCGATGAGCTGACTTTTCGGAATTCTCGGATATCTGTAATAGCTCTCGAGGTAACTCGACGAAATGAGCTTATACAGATTTTTAAGACCGACGAGATCCTTGACGAGAATTATCATGTGATAAGGACGAAGACGGAGGGGATTCGCCTTATCGTTCATAGCTCTGTTCATATCGCTTACGGTATAAATACCCTCCTCGCGGAGCTTATCTACCATCTTAAAGAAGATGAGCGAGAGCATGTTCGCATCGTCGGATGCTCGGTGATGATTAAACTCACCAAGCTCAAAATATTTTGCGAGCGTATCCAGCTTATGCTTATTCAGCGTAGGATTTACGTATCTGGACAGTGCGACCGTGTCAAGGAAGGTATTCTCAAAGGGCATACCGTATCTCTCGCACGCCGTTCTTATAAAGCTCGTATCGAAGCCCGCGTTGTGTGCGATAAGCATTCTGCCTCCCGAGAACTCGAGAAACGCCTTTACCGCCTCCTCCTGCGAGGGCGCGCCCTTTACCATATCGTCGGTAATTCCGGTGAGCTGCGTTATCTGCTCGGGAATATGTACTCCGGGATCGGCAAAGGTTGAAAACACCTCAAGCACTTCGCCGTTTTTGACCTTTACTGCGCCGATTTCGGTAATAAAGCAGCTGTTTGGCGAAAGACCCGTGGTCTCTATATCGAACACGATAAACTCGTCTTCGTCAAAGCGGGCGTTTGCCTCGCCGTAAACCGAACGGGCGGTATCGTCAACGAAATACGCTTCCATTCCGTATATCGGCTTTATATTCTTCTTTGCACACGTTTCCATTATTATCGGGAACGCCTGAACGTTTCCGTGGTCGGTGACCGCGATAGCGTCCCAGCCCCATCTGTCTGCAGTCTCAACGAGCACCTCGGGGAAGGTAAGCGCGTCCATTGCGGACATATTCGTATGCGCGTGAAGCTCTACTCTCTTTTCGGGAGCATCGTCCGTGCGATCGAGCACTTTAACGAGCGATACACTCTTTGCATCTATGTAAAATTCGTTATCACTTCTGTCCTTAAGACAGTTTCCGCATACGTCAAGAGCTATATTGTAAAGCACAACTACGCACTGTATTCCTCTGAATATCTTACGGGAATATTTGTCTATTTTTTTGACGTAGTCGGAGCCCTCCGCTTCATTTTCAAACACGGTTTTGACGTTTATTGAGGCAAGACCGTCCGTTATGCCGACGGTGACTATCATTTTGCCCGTTTTAGTCACGAAAGAGTCAACAGACAGCACCTTTCCGAGCACGCGTACGCCCCTTACAGAGCGCTCGAGGGCGCCTATTGCGGCAAAGTCAAGCGCCGTACCCTCTCCGAATATACTCTCGCCCTCGGAAATATCAAAGCGCATAGTGCCTGCTCTAAATACGCTTTCACTCTCGGCGCTAACGTCGCTCGGCGCGTAATCGGTATTTTTTCTGTAAACGCTGTTGAAAACGTCGCTCGGAAGCTCCGCCTCGGGACGTACCCTTTCACTTACGGGCACTACCGGGTGAGACACCAGAAAATCGGCGCGCATTTTATCCATCGCGCCCTTCTGCTCGTTTTCAAAGTCCTCGTAGATTATATCGGGCGTTTTTTTGCCGATTATCTCCACGGGAATATTTATTCCGTACTCGCTCTTTATGATGCTCGAAAGTATCTCGGGAGTCTCTGCCTTGCATAGCAGTCCTATTCCGCCATTCGTAAAGCCGAGCGTTACTATTATTTTGCCGTCCCTTTCGGAAAGCTCGTACTTGTCGAAAAATCCGCGTGCGACCGCGCCGATGCGTCCCGCCTCGATTATTATCGAGTGCATACGGGAAAGCGAAAATTTTTCAGGTGAGTATTTAGGAAGTATCCGTACGTTACGAAGCTCGTACGCCGCACGGATATCCTCCTCAATGCGGTAAAGCGCGTGTCTGTCTATCGGTTCACCCTCTACCGTTATGGATATCTCTATCATCTTTTTTTCGCGGTCGGCGCGAAGTGAGAAGCTGTTTATTCTGTCTATTATCTCGCTATCCGATGCGCTCGGCGTATATGCCGCAAATTTTTCTCTGAACGTCATATCTTTTCCTTCGTTCTTTTATTTTAATTCCGCACCAAGGAAAAGACGTCTTTTCCTTAAAAATGCGCTCTGTTTATCTCATTTATAAGCTCGTCCACCGCATTTTCAACCGAAACCTTGCGGAGCTTTTCTCCTTTTTTGAAAAGGAGAAATTCATTGTCGCCGCCCGCGATACCAACGTCTGCCTCGCGTGCTTCTCCGGGACCGTTGACCGCACAGCCCATAACGGCGATCTTTATCGGGCGCTCGGTCTTTATCTCGCCCTTTCTCGCCTCGAGCTCGGCGAGAGTTTCCATCATACCCACTCTGGTTCTTCCGCAGGTTGGGCAGGATACGATATTAATTTTGTTTTTAGTATCAAGTCCCAAGCTTGAGAGTATATCCCTCGCTCTTGCGACCTCCACGGTGGGATCTGCGGTAAGCGATACTCTTAAAGTGTCTCCTATTCCGTCTGCAAGCAGTGATCCGATGCCGATAGCGCCCTTTACGCTTCCGCTTCGATCTCCGCCCGCCTCGGTAACTCCTATATGTAGCGGGTAATCGCATCTCTTGGCAAGTATTCTGTTTGCCTCTATCATAGTGCGTACGTCTGACGATTTAACCGCCAGAACGATGTTTTCAAAGTCAAAACGCTCGAGCAGGAGCGCGTTTTCAATGGCACTTTCGGCGAGTGCTTCGGCGTTAACTCCTCCGAATCTTGCAAGTATTTTTTTATCTACCGAGCCACTGTTGACTCCTATTCTTATCGGAATACCTCGAGACGAGCATTTGTCGGCAACCGCCTTTATTTTAGACAAATCCCCGATATTACCCGGATTTATTCTTATCTTATCTATTCCCGCCTCAGCAGATTCAAGTGCAAGTCGATAATCAAAATGAATATCTGCAACGAGAACCGCCTTGGGCAGCTTTTCCTTTATTTTATATATCGTTTTGACGCTCTCACTATCCGGAATGGCAATACGAACTATATCGCAGGAAGCATCGCAAAGCGCCTTGACCTGCGCGTACGTGGCGTCAAAATCGTCACTCGGAGTGTTCGTCATAGACTGAACTGTGATCGGCGCGTCACCGCCGATATACAGATCTCCGACCTTTATCTTTTTAGTTTTTCTTCTGTACAGATTGTAAGGGTAATTTTCCAAAACACTTACCTCTTTTTCTTATTTTATAAGCTTTATAACGTCCTTGCAGGTAACTACCGCCATAAGAGCCAGGAGAAGGACTATCGCCGCCCCGTGGATCTTCGCTTCAAGATCGTTCGGAAGCTTCTTTTTTCTTATTCCTTCAATAATCAGGAAAACTATTCGCCCTCCGTCAAGCGCGGGGATCGGAAGAAGATTGAATATTCCGAGGTTTACCGAAATAAGTCCCGCAAGATAGACCACGTAGATAAGTCCCTGCTCTGCCGCTTCACCGATAACCTCGGTAGTACCGACGGGACCCGAGACCTCGTTCAGCGAATATCTGCCGCTTATAAGATCTCCGATAGACTCCCAGACCTGACGAATAACGAGCCGCGAATATCCGAGCGAGTGTAAAAGCGTGTTTTTTACGTTCTTTTCCACAACGTAAACCTTAAAATCGGGGCTTCCGAAGGACACGCCTTCCTCGGTGGTATTAAACCTTACGTTCTCGATCACCTTTTTTTCGCCGCCGCGCTTTACGGTAATATCAAGGTCGCCCGTGCCGTCGTGCATTATCTCGTACATCAGCTCCTGCGCCGTAAAAACGCGGGTGTTGCCGACCTTTATTATCTCGTCTCCTATCTCAAGTCCGTAGCTTTGAGAAGGGGCGCCCTCGTCAAACTGACCAACGGTAGTTCCAACGAGCTGCGGAGACGATATAACGAAGGCACACATAAGAATTATGCCGACGACGATATTTATAATTCCGCCCGCAGAGGTAATGACTATCCTCTGCCAAACGCTCTTTTTACCGAACGCTCTTTCGCTGTCCGTTTCTCGGTCCTCGCCGTTCATGGCAACGTATCCGCCGATCGGAAGCGCGCGAAGTGAATACAGTATCCCCGTTTTTTTAGACACCCTTGATATTATCTTGGGGCCCATTCCTATTGAAAATTCCTCTATCTCAACGTCAAACTTGCGGGCAAAAAGATAATGCCCAAGCTCGTGCACGAGTATGAGAAATCCAAAAATCAAAACAGCAAATACTATCTTCAAATCAATTCTCCGTTCTTTACGCCCTTGCGAGCGTGTGCAGATACTCTCCGGCTGTAAGTATCGCTTCTCTTATATCTTCGACACCGACCTCCCTGCCGTATGCAGAGGAGCACCTTGTCTTACTATATTTATGCACGGTATCGTCCACAAAATCCATAATATCGGTGAATTTTATCTTATTTTCAAGGAAAAGCTTGACCGCCTCGTCGTTTGCCGCGTTGAGTATCGCGGGAAGCGTTCCGCCCATAGCGAAAGCGTATCTTGCAAGCGGGAGAGTTTTGAAGGTCTCCTCGTCCGGCTCGAAAAAGGTCATCTTCGCTATCTCGGCAAAGTTGGGAACAGCCGAAACGCCTTCTTTGTGCTCCGTTCCGAAAAGTGCGTACGAAATGCAGGTACGCATATCGGGTACTCCCATCTGCGCTATAACTGATCCGTCTCTGTACGCTACCATCGAGTGAACGACGCTCTCTCTGTGAACGACGACGTCAATATCCGATGCCGCTATATCAAAAAGATGCGCCGCCTCAATGACCTCAAATCCCTTGTTCATAAGAGTTGCACTGTCTATGGTTATCTTTTTACCCATATTCCACGTCGGGTGTCCGAGCGCCTGATCTACCGTAACGAATGCAAGCTCTTCTCTCTTTTTGCCAAAGAAGGGGCCGCCCGATGCGGTAAGTATCAGATTTTTCACCTCGTGCTTTTCGCCCGCGCGAAGGCACTGATGCACCGCACAGTGCTCGCTGTCAACCGGAAGTATCGAAACACCCTTTTCTCTCGCCGCACGCATAACTATCTCTCCGCCCGTAACGAGCGTTTCTTTATTGGCGAGAGCGATATTTTTGCCGTTCTCTATCGCGCAAAGGGTTGGGATAAGTCCCGCGTTACCGACCACCGAATTGAGTACGCTGTCACATTCAAGATACTCTATCATCTCGCACATAGAGTCCTTGCCCGCAAATATCTTTACGTTGGTATCGGCAAGTGCTACGGCAAGCTCCCTTGCCGCGCTCTCGCTGTTTACCGAAACGTATTTAGGTGCAAACTCGCGTACCTGGTCTTCAAGCGTTTTGACGTCCGAGTTGACCGAAAGCGCCTCTATTTTAACCGAATATCTTCTCGCAATATCAAGCGCCTGCGTACCTATCGAGCCGCTCGAACCGAGAATGGCTATGGTCTTGTTTTCGTTTTTCATATCTTTCAGTTAAAAAGGGGCATAATGCTCGTCAGAATATATGTGAGCGATGCAGTTGCCAAAATACTGTCGAAACGGTCAAGCACTCCGCCGTGACCGGGGAAAATGTGGCTGTAATCCTTGACCTTGTATCTTCTTTTTATCATAGATGCGATAAGATCTCCCACGACTGACGCCGCAGAAAGAATCACCGAGCAGAAGAATATCCAGAAATAGTTGGGCGTAACGTCCGAGAATATTCCCACGAAGCTTGCGTATATCATAACGACGACCACGCAGGATGCAAGTCCGCCCAAAAATCCCTCTACCGTCTTCTTGGGACTGATCGCGGGAATGAGCTTACGCTTACCGAATTTAAGTCCGACGAAATACGCGCCCGTATCCGATATCCACGCCGCAGCGTACGCTATCGGGAAAAGGAAAACTCCGTTTGCGGCGTCTCTTACCGCAACGAGCATCGAAAATCCGAAGGTAATATATATTATCATAAGTGCGGCAAACGCCGTCTCGGGAAGCTTTTCCCTTTCCTTCTCGTTTCCGAATACCGAAAGTGCCAGAAGCGCGAAAAAGTAAGCGAGAGTGAGACAGATAAGTATTTTATCAAAATTTCCCGCTCTCGTCAGCGATGCAGAAAGGACGCTATATAAAAGCGACGGGATAAGTATTTTCAGATTTTTCGACATCTTCATACAGCTGAGCATCTCGTACGCTCCTACAAGCGCGAGTACCGCCGCGAAAACGACGTAAACGAATGTGTGTGAGAGCAGTACTACCGGAATGAATATACAAAGCAGTACCGCCGCCGTAATAATTCTTGTTTTCATTTTTTCTCCTTTGCTTAGGGCTCTGCCCCAACGCCGTTTGCGGCGTTTTGAATCCGCTTAGAAACTTTTTGCTTAGGGCTCTGCCCTAAGAACCCGCTTAGAAACTTTTTGAAAAAAGTTTCTAAGAACTTCAAAAACTTTTATTAAACATGTCACTTTACTTTTTGAGTAAAGTTTTTGGGGAGGTTTGGAACACCTTTTTGCAAAAAGGAGTTCCAAGAAAACCGTTTTTGGAAAGTCTGAAAACTTTTTTCTCAAAAAAGTTTTCAGTATCCGCCGAATTTGCGGTGACGGGACATAAAGTCCTCGACTGCCTTGTCAACGTCCTCGGGCTTAAAGTCGGGCCAAAGCTTGTCGCTGTAATAAAATTCGCTGTACGCCGCCTGCCACAAAAGGAAGTTGGAAAGCCGTTTTTCTCCCGCAGTACGCACGATAAGATCGGGATCGGGAGAGTTTTTAGTATAAAGGTGTGTGGTAATATCCTCTGCGCTGACCTGCGTTTTACCCTCGGAGATAAGCTCGTTTACCGCGTGAGTTATCTCGTCGCGCGCACCGTAGTTGACAGCCACGTTAAGGATCGCCTTATTATGGGCGGATCTTTTCTCAATATCCGTCATTTTATCGGCAAGCGTCTTTGAGAGGGGAGATTTGTCTCCCAAAAATATAAGACGTATTCCCTTTTCGATAAGCTCGTCGGCGTTATCGTCTATATTCTTTTCAAGAAGTCCCATCAGCGCGCCGACCTCTTCTGCAGATCGGTTCCAGTTTTCTGTGGAAAAGGCGTAAACGGTGATGTTTGCGATTCCGAGATTAAAGCAATGCTCAACTATTTTAGTGAAGGTTTTAAGCCCCTCAACGTGTCCCTGACTTCTGGGCAAAAGGCGTTTTTTCGCCCATCTGCCGTTTCCGTCCATAATAAAGGCAATGTGCTTTATCTTTTCGCCGATATTGACTTCGCTTTTCGGTGATGTCATAAGATTTCTCCGATTTGGTTATTTATTGATTTGTTAAACTAAGGGAGGCGAGCGTATTCCGCTTTCCTCCCTTTGATATTTCGCTTTTGTGTCAGAGGGACATTATGTCGTCCACCTTAGCCGAGGTAATGGTATCAATATTCTTGATATACTTATCGGTAAGGTCCTGAACTGTCTTTTCGGACGCCTTCTGCTCGTCCTCGGTCATATCTCCGTCCTTTTTCATCGCCTTGCACTTGTCGTTTGCATCGCGTCTGATGTTACGGAGAGCTACCTTTGCATCGTCTCCCATCTTGTTTACCTGCTTCGAGAGCTCCTTACGTCTGTCCTCGGTGAGCTGGGGGAAGACAAGACGGATAACCTTTCCGTCGTTCTGAGGAGTCATACCGAGATTGGCAGCAAGGATCGCCTTTTCGATCATCTTGAGCATGCTCATATCCCAGGGCTGGATAGCGAGGGTGCGAGCGTCGGTTGCCTTGATCTGTGCAATATCCTTGATGGGTGTGGGACTGCCGTAGTAGTCAACGGTAACCTTCTGAAGTACTGCCGCAGATGCCTTTCCGACTCTTACCTGTGCGAGGTTGTCCTCGTAAACGGCAACGCTTTTTTTCATTCTTTCTTCAAATTCTCTAGTATCAAGCTTCATTATTTATTTCCTCCATTTACTATTGTTCCTATTTCTTCGCCCATAACGGCTCTGTATATATTGTACGGATCGTCAAGTCCAAACAGAAGGATCGGTATGTCGTTATCCATTGAGAAGGACGTTGCAGTCGTATCAATTACTGTGAGATGCTTGCTGAGTATCTCCATATACTCAATAGAATCGAGCTTCTTTGCCTCGGGATGGGTTTTAGGATCTGCCGTGTAAACTCCATCGATATTCTTTGCAAAGAGCATTATCTCTGCGCCGATCTCTGCCGCGCGAAGTGCCGCCGCCGTGTCGGTCGAGAAGAACGGGCTTCCTATTCCGCAGCCGAATATAACCACTCTGCCCTTATTCAGATGAGCTATTGCCTTGTTTCTGATATAGGGCTCTGCAAACTGCTTCATTTCGATAGCGGTGAGAACTCTCGTGGGAACGTCGAGCTGCTCGAGAACGTCCTGAAGAGCGAGCGAGTTTATCGTGGTTGCGAGCATGCCCATGTGGTCAGCTCTGGTCTTGTCCATTTTGCCGCCCTGTCTGCCGCGCCAGATGTTTCCGCCTCCGACGACAACAGCGACCTGCACTCCCGCGTTGACACATTCCTTTATGACCTTGCATATTTCCTCTATTTTCTCGAAATTGAGGATGCCGCGAGGTGCATCGCTGAGTGCCTCACCCGAGAGCTTTAAGAGTATGCGTTTATACTTTGGCTGAGCGTCCATAGATCCTCCAGATGTAATAATGTATTATTCTTTATTATTTTACTATATTATGTTCGTTTTGTAAATAGTTTTTTTGGATTTTTACAAATAATATACAATTTTTTGTGGTGCGTAATTAAATTGACACGGTAGGGGTCGGCGCCCACGACGACCCGCCTCGACAGAAGAAATAAAATAAATCTTGACAAACACCTCTGAAAATTGTAAAATATACTTATCAAACGGCGGTGCTCCGCCTTTGTGAAATTTTATTTTTGGAGGTAAAAGAAATGGAAAATCGCAGAAAAGCAATCATTGCTGTTAGTGTCATAGGAATTTTAATCGGAATCTTTTGTATTATAGTATCCGGGATTGTATTTTCCGAGAACGGAGGTACATACACAAAACGCTTTACGTATGGCGGCGACGCATATACCGGAATTCAAAATGCAGCAGCCAACACATCTAACAATGTTGCGTTGCTTCATAATCTTGTTGCACTTGTCTCGGGATATGCATTTTTAATTGTTGGTCTTATAATGATTTGGAAATCGATATGCAAGCTTGTTGAATCAAACGCTTGCTCCGATAAAAAAACAGGCAACACATCAAACTACGAATGCAATCAAGAAAGCGCGACTAAAACCCAATCACAAGCAACCGTTGGTTCAGAAGAAAGAATTAACATGATTGAAAGACTTCGCTCACAAGGTTTGATTACTGAAGAAGAATATCAACAAGCAATTTCAAAAGAACAATAAGGAGAACAAAAATATATGGAATCAAGTTTATTTGTAAATAAAAGAAACTTACACGCTAAAACGCCGATAACTATTTTGACCATAATTTCACTAATTTTAACTGTGGTCTGCTATGTCGATGTCTTCACATATTATACATATAGTAATGATGGTTTACGGGAATTACATTTTTCTTTATTTGGGTACAATATTGTTGATACTATTTTTTCAATTCTATCCTACCTTTTAGCAATAGCACCCACAATTATATTTGCAATATACATATTTAAATTTTACAAGCAATTTCGAGCTGAACTTTCTATACCTGTTGTATTAGGGTTAATTGCTTTTAATCCGCTTTTTGTTGTTATTAGAAATCTAGTATTGGGTTACGGATTCTCATCTGTACTTGATATGTTAGTTGGTTTACTAATAATTGTATCTTTTACACTTGCAACAATAAGTGCGTTAAAAGGATTGTCTAAAAAAATATATATCATAGTTGCTATCGCTTGTGGATTGTTAAGTGATTTAGTATCCTTTATTTCATTTATTGGCTATACTACTGAATATATTGAGAACGGATTATACCTTTATTTATTTACTTTGCCGCTTGAATTGCTAGGTTCTGTTGCTCTATATATAGCATTGCTTTTCTTTTGTTTAAATAACAAAATGCCTGTGGCAATTAAAAAAGAAAAGAATACAGAAAAAATGACGCCTGAACAATCATTAAAATATTTAAAGGAAAAGTTAGACCTTGGTATGATTACAGAGGAAGAGTATCAAGTGCAAAGAGCAGAAATTATCAATAAACTTTAATCCATACAAATTAACACCTTATAACTTCTGTCATAGGGTGTTTTTTGTTTTGGAGACTATATTCCGTTCGTTTTGTAAATAGTTTTTTTGGATTTTTACAAATAATATACAATTTTTTGTGGTGCGTAATTAAATTGACACGGTAGGGGTCGGCATCGCGACGACCCGCCTCGACAGAAGAAATAAAATAAATCTTGACAAGCACCTCTAAAAATTATAAAATATACTTATCAAACGGCGGTGCTCCGCCTTTGTGACATTTTATTTTTGGAGGCAAAAGAAATGTTAGCGGAAATCAGAAACAGCTATTCGGATATAGGCAAGAAAATTAAAGAGTGGGCAGTGTGGATATTCATAGTTGAAGCCGTTGCGGCAATAATTGCCGGAATTATTGGATTTTTCATTTTCTGTTCGTGGGAAGGTGACGACGGCGGTTTTATTTTGGCATTTCTCTCCCTTCTTGCCATTCCTCTCGCTATTTTCATCGAATTTGTCGGTACTTGGCTTCTCTACGGCTTCGGAGAGCTTATTGATAAAACTGTTGAAAATGAACGCAACACGAGAGATATTCTTAATATTCTGAAAAAATCACCCTCAAAAAGCACCGATAGCGGCGCGCCCAAATCTCAAACAGAAAACAAAAATACAGAGCAGACGAGCTACAAACAAACGGCAAGTGAACCTCAACCCCAGCAATCGTTTATAAAAAGATCCTATACCGACGACGAGCTCCGCGCTCTCCCGCTTACATCACTCACACAGCTCTATGCATCGGACAAAATTACAAAGGAAACCTACGACCGCATAAGAAACGAGGACGAAAAAGCAAAAGACGAAGCAAAAAAGAAAGAAGAAACACAAGTGCTGCCTTGCCCTGAATGCGGCGAAGATTTATCCTTTATGGGATGGGATGACTTAAAACAAAAACAATCTTGTCCATTCTGCGGAAAAGAGATTTTATTTTAATCCCTTATAACAAAAAAACCTCGGCACGAGTGCCGAGGTTTTTATTTGCTTGTAGTCGGTTAATTAGCCCTTAACCATCTTTTCGATCTCTGCTGCGAAATCGTCTTCTCTCTTCTCGATGCCTTCGCCCTTCTCAAAGATGTAGAACGCCTTAACAGCGATCTCTGCTCCGAGGGTCTTTGCACATGCGGCAACGTACTTGCCAACGCTCATCGAGTCGTCCTTTACGAAGGGCTGCTCAAGCAGACAAACCTTCTCAAAGAAGAGCTTGCCGAGCTTACCTTCAACGATCTTTGCAAGAACTGCATCGGGCTTGCTTGCAAGCTTGGGATCGTTCTTTGCTGCTGCAACCTGAATTGCAACCTCTTCGTCAATAGCGCTCTGGGGAACATCTGCCTTTGCAACGTAGGTGGGAGGGTTGCCTGCAGCGATCTGGAGTGCAACGTCCTTTGCGCAAACAGCGAACTCGCTCTTTGCAGCGGTAGCATCGTCGGTATCGAATACTACGATAACACCGGTGTTACCTGCACCGTGGATGTAGGTGCTCATTACGCCTTCGGTAAGAACGAAACGGCGAATGCTGATCTTCTCACCGATCATTGCGATCTTCTCAACGAGAGCGTCCGAAACGGTGATGTCGCTTCCGTCGAACTTGCAAGCGCCGAAAGCGGTAAGATCTGCGGGCTTGTTAGCAAGGAGAGTGCGGAGAAGTCCCTTAACGAACTCCTGGAAGGTTGCGTTCTTTGCAACGAAGTCGGTCTCTGCGTTAACCTCGATCATTGCGGCATTTTTGCCGTCAACCATAATATCAACTACGCCCTCTGCGGCGATTCTGCTTTCCTTCTTTGCAGCAGTTGCAAGGCCCTTCTCACGAAGGATCTTTACAGCCGCATCTACGTCGCCGTCTGCTTCAACGAGCGCCTTTTTACAGTCCATCATTCCGAGACCGGTCTTAGCGCGGAGAGCTGCAACGTCTTTTGCTGTGATCTGTGCCATTTTTATTTCCTCCTAAAAGTAGTAAAATCAGTGTTTTGATTACTCAGCGTCGGTAGCTTCAGCAGCTTCCTCAGCAGCTTCCTCTGCTACTGCGTCAACGCCCTGTCTGCCTTCGATAACTGCGTCTGCAATTACGGATGCGATGAGCTTGATAGCGCGAATAGCGTCGTCGTTTCCGGGGATGATGTAGTCTGCATCATCGGGATCGCAGTTGGTATCAACGATAGCAACTACCGGAATACCGAGCTTCTTTGCTTCGAGAACTGCGTTTGCTTCCTTATGGGGATCAACGATAAATACTGCCGAAGGAAGAGTCTCCATAGTCTTAATTCCGCCGTAGCACTTCTCGAGATCGTTCTTCTCTTTAAGAAGAGCTGCAACTTCCTTCTTGGGAAGGAGATCGAAGGTGCCTTCAGCTTCCATCTTCTCGATCGAGTTGAGACGAGCAATCGAGCGCTTGATGGTCTTGAAGTTGGTGAGCATACCGCCGGGCCAACGTACGTTTACGTAGTACATTCCGCAACGCTGTGCTTCTTCTCTGATGGCATCTGCTGCCTGCTTCTTCGTACCAACGAAGAGGAGGTTTCCGCCTTCAACCGACATGTCGCGAACGAACATGTAAGCTTCTTCAAACTTCTTAACGGTCTTCTGAAGGTCGATGATGTAGATACCGTTTCTTTCGGTGAAGATGTACTCTGCCATCTTGGGGTTCCATCTTCTGGTGTGATGTCCGAAATGGACGCCTGCTTCGAGCAGCTGTTTGATTGTGATAACTGACATTTTTAATGTCCTCCTTTGATTTTTTCCACCATTCCGCGTATTTTTCCGAGTTTTCGGAGCATCAAAAGATGCGAAATGTGTGTTTTTGCGCTATCACGGCGCAGGGTGTATTATAACATAAATAATACCTTAATTTCAATAGTTTTTGCAAAATTCACAGAAAATTAACTTTTGCAGATCATCTCTGCCAGCATATCAAGCGCCTTTGCCACGCTCTGCTCACGAATCGACTCTCTATCACCCGCAAAAAGGCAATGCTCAACCGTCACCTTATCTCCGAACGCCGCCGCGATAAATACTGTGCCCACGGGCTTTTCCGCGCTGCCACCGAGCGGTCCCGCGATGCCCGTTATCGCTGCCGCGCAGTCGGACGAAAACATTTTGAGCGCACCGAGCGCCATTTCTCTTGCACACTCATTTGAAACCGCGCCAACGCTTTCGAGCGTTTTTTTGTCAACGCCAAGCTTTTCGTTTTTGACCTCGTTTGCATAGGAAACCACGCTTCCGTCGAAGACTGCGGATGCGCCCGAAACTGCGGTCAGGGTTGCCCCGAGCAGTCCGCCCGTGCAAGACTCGGCAAAGGTGACCTTAAGTCCCTTTTCTTTAAGCATCAAAACGAGCTTTTCGGCTTTTTTAAGATTGTTTTCGTTTATCATTATTTTATCTCTATAACGGTAAATCCGACCTCTTCGACCGCCTTTTTGAGCTCATCGTCAGTATGATCCTTTTTCATCGTAACGGTCGCGGTCTTTGCATCGAGATCGACCTTTGCCGATACACCCGAAAGCTCCTCGAGTGCCTTTTCAACTCTCTGCGAGCAGTGCATACAGTGCATACCCTCAACGGTAAGTGTTTTAACAGTTTTCTTTGAGAAAAGTCCCATTTTTATATCTCCTTAATTTTATTATTTTCTGTAAAGACGAAGTGCGTTGCAAACGACGAATATCGAGCTGAAGCTCATAGCCGCAGACGCAAGCATAGGTGAAAGCGTGATGCCGAATGCAGGATAAAGCGCGCCCGCCGCTATCGGAATACATACCGCATTATAGAAGAACGCCCAGAAAAGATTTTCTTTTATATTCGTCATAACGCTTCGTGAATATTTTACAGCTCGCGATATGTCTGAAAGATCGTTTTTAACGAGAACGACGTCAGCCGAATCGATCGCGATGTCGCTTCCCGCACCGACTGCTATTCCAACGTCCGCACCGGTCAGCGCGGGAGCGTCGTTGATGCCGTCACCGGTCATTATTACCGTTTTTCCCTCTTTCTTAAGCGACTCGACGGTGCTTCCCTTTTCGCTCGGTAAAACACCCGAAATAACGCGGCTTATTCCAAGCTTTTCGGCGGTAGAGAGCGCGCTGAGCTCGTTATCGCCGGTAAGCATTACCGTCTCGATTCCAAGCTCCGACAGTGCCTCAAGTGTCTTTTCGGATCCGTCTGCTATCTCGTCGGACGCAGCTAAAAAGCCGATCAATGTGTCATTTTCGGCGAAAAACATTACCGTTTTACCCTCTCTTGAGAGCTTTTCAAAGGTCTCGCCGTATGCGGACACGTCTATTTTCAGCTCGCTCATATAAGCGGCGTTGCCTGCAAAATATTCTTTAGAGTTTATCTTTGCGCGCACTCCTCTGCCCGGCACTGCCGCAAAATCCTCGCTACCGAGCGTCACGGCACCATTTTCAATGGCATAAGTGCATATAGCTCTGCCGAGCGGATGCTCGCTTGAGCTTTCAAGTGAGAGTGCAACGGAGAGCAGCTCGCCACCGTCGGTCAAATCAAAAAAGTCGGTAACTACGGGATGACCTTTGGTAAGCGTGCCCGTTTTGTCGAAAACTGCGACCTGCGTTTTATGGAGAGTTTCAAGCGCCTCCGCAGATTTTACGAGTATTCCCTCTCCCGCGAGCTTGCCGACCGCCACGGTAATGGCAACGGGTGTTGCAAGTCCGAGCGCGCAAGGACACGAAATAACGAGCACCGAAATTGCGTTTGAGAGCGCAAAATCAAAGTTCTCGCCCGCGATCATCCAGATAACCGCCGTCACAACGGCGATCGATGTAACTATCGGAATAAATACCGCCGCCACCTTATCGGCAAGGCGTGCAACGGGTGCCTTTGATGCGCTCGTATTCTCGACGAGCTCGATTATCTTTGCAAGGACTGTATCACCGCCCACCTTTTTTGCCTGCATTTTGAATGCGCCCGTGAGGTTTACGGTTGCCGTCATGACCTCGTCGCCGACCGTCTTATATCGCGGGGCGCTTTCACCCGTAAGTGCGGCTTCATTTATCTCGGAGCCACCTTCGATTATGATTCCGTCAACAGGAACGGACGCGCCCGGGCGGATAACCACGATATCTCCGCACACGATCTCGGACGAGTTTATTTCGATCTCTTTGCCGTCACGAAGTACCACCGAGCGCTCGGGAGCGAGCTTTGAAAGCTTCGCTATCGCGTTACCCGTCTTGGACTTTGCCCTTTCCTCGAGCATCTTTCCTACGGTAACGAGTGTGAGTATCATTGCGGCAGACTCAAAATAAAGTCCGTGCGAATATTTTGAAACGATTTCCGCGTTTTTCTCGGAAATTCCGATAAAAAGCATAATTATCGAGAAGATTCCGTATAAAAATGAGGCGGACGATCCCATTGCCACGAGCGAATCCATATTGGGCGTGAGCTTAAAGAGTGCTCTGAACCCGTTTACGAAGAATTTGGCGTTAATAAATGCTACCGCAAGGGCAAGCGAGAGCTGAATGAACGCCGATACGAGCGGAAGCTCGTGCAAAAATGCAGGAGTAGGAATTCCCATCATATCGCCCATTGCGACGTACATAAGGGGAATGAGAATAATCACCGACGAGATAAGGCGCGTCTTCTCGGAGAGAAATTTCGATCCGCCGTCCGATATTTCTCCGTAGAGCGAAGCTCTATATCCCGCCTTATTTACGGTATTTATTATTTTTTTAGAAGAAAGCTTGCTCTCGTCAAACTCGCAGACCATACTTTTTGAAAGCAGACTGACCTCCACGCTAACAAGCCCGTCGAGCTTTTTTACTGCGTGTTCAACCGCCGCTACGCAGTTGACACAGCTCATTCCTTCAACGCTGAATTTTTGCCGCATTTGTTCTTTGCCCTTTCAAAACTTTAATTGAAGTTCTACTTTTATTTTATCACTATTTATTTCGATGTCAAGTAAAAAAGCGTATTTTTCTTGCGAAAAATACGCTTTACCCTCGTTGTTTTTTACCACGAAATATCAACGTCGTCCGAATCCTTTTTTGCGGGCTTATCCTCGCTCGGCTCGTCATCGGAGAAAATATTCCTGATAACGGGTGCGGGACCGTCGTCAAAGCTGCTCGGCTCGTCGTCAAAATCGTCACTTACGAACAGCTTTTTATAGTACGCTCCGTTTTGCTTTATGAGGCGTACGAGCATCTGCGCATCGGCAGTGCTCATTTTGCGCTTATCCTTGATCTTCTTTACACAAGCAACAAGCACGTCGTTCGTAAGTACTCCGTCTCCCGAGCTTCCGCTGTATTCGACCTCGTCGTTTGAGAGCAGAACGAGGTTATATATCGGGCAGGAGATTCCGTTGCGCTTTGCTATGTTCGAGCAGGCGCCGACGTAGTACATTCCTCTATCAAACGGATTGGGGATCTTCTGGAGCGTTTCCTCTTGTCTCCACGTCCAAGCTCCCGTTTTCGGAGTATCAAAATATCCAGGACGATCCTCTACCGTGAGCACTATAATACCACCCTCGCAAACGACTATTACGTCTGCGCACGGAGAGCAGTCCTTATCACTGCGAAGGAGATACGGTGACTCTATTACGCTATCCTTAAAATAAACGGAAAGTAACGACGCAGCAAAGCGCTTGTCTCTGTTTTCCTTGCTATTAAGCTCATTTACCCTTGAATACTTCTTTATTTCGGGAATGAGATAAAAAAGAATGCCGACCGCGGCAAGCGCCAAAATTATAAGTGCTATTACCGTTCCCGCCTTGAATGCACCGCTAAGTACGAGTATCATATCCTCAATGTATATCCTTTCGCTTTGATTTTTTACGTAAACGACCGACCGCGATTTCAGTCACGGTCGGTCAAGCTTTTCCTTCTTAGTTACCTGCGGTAGTTTCGGAAAGATAGTTTACAACGTCTTCTACGCTGATAAACTTATGGATATCGTCATCCTCGATCGTGATGTCGAACTCCTCTTCGCAGAGGCATATAAGGTCTGCAAGCTCAAGAGAGCTGATTCCAAGGTCATTGATAAGCTCTGCGCTCGGAACGATCTCGGACTCGTCAACGTGAAGATTCTCGACGAGTATTGCCTTTACCTTTTCAAAAAGTTCGTTGTTCATGTTCTTTTCTCCTTAAAAGATGTTATGTGATATAAATAAAATTTATTTATTTATTTCCTTTGTTTACGGTGTGTCTCTTGATCTTTCTCGACGTAGTCTTTTCAAACTCAGTGTCACGGAGAACTACCTCGTGTACCTGCTTGAATACGGGAAGCTTACGGTTGACGGTATTTATCTCTTCCTTGATACGGGCAAGGATCTCGTCAGACGAGAGTCCCTCGTTCTTATCGGGATCGGGATAAACGAGAGCCGTGATAACTACCTCGCCGGAAGCATTTTCCTGTCCGACGACGACACATTCCTTGATTGCCTCGATATGTGCAAGGTAGGACTCTATCTCCTCGGGATAAATATTCTTTCCGTTACTGAGAATTATTATATTCTTCTTACGTCCGGTAATGAAGATATATTTATCGTCGTCCATATATCCGTAGTCGCCCGTGCGGAACCATCCGTCTTCGGTGAATACGTCTGCAGTTGCTTCGGGATTGTTATAGTAGCCAAGCATTACGTTGTTACCCTTAACGAGTATCTCTCCCACTTGGTACTTGCCCTGCATCTGTCCCTCTTCGGGATCGATCTTGACCTGACAGCCCTCAACTGCCCAACCGACAGATCCAAAGCGCTCGTGTCCGCCGATGTTTACGGCAACCAGAGGCGAGCACTCGGTAATTCCGTAACCCTCGAGAACTCTTACGCCGAACGCTCTGAAGTCCTTGATTATTTCTTTATTGATAGGTGCGCCGCCGCAAACCATATATTTGAGATTTCCGCCGAACGCGGCAAGGATCTCTCCAAAGAGCTTCTTTCTTACATCAATTCCAAAGAAGCCGAGGAAGCGGCTGAGCTTCATACCGAATCTAACCTTCTTTTCAAGTCCCTTGGACTTTATGTTGTCCCAGATTCTCTTATGGAAGGTCTCCACAAAAAGAGGAACGAGCGCCATTACGGACGGCTTGAAGGCAGAAAGGTTTTTGGTTACGTACTTAAGACTCTCGTTAAGATACGAGGTCATACCCTTGTTGGTAGCGGCAAGGTGTCCGCAGGTCATTTCATAAGTATGGTTCGGGGGGAGAACCGAGAGAAGCGTATCGTTGCAAGTCATAAACGACATCGTCGAGCAAGACGAGTTAGTTGCCGCTACGAGGTTTCTCTGGCAGAGCATTACACCCTTGCTGGTTCCGGTGGTACCCGAGGTGAAGATGATCGCACAGCACTTTTCAAGGTCTATCTCAACGTCCCTATACGAGGTGTCTCCACCCTCAAGCGCCTCTTTACCGAGCGCGAGAACGTCGTCCATTCCCTTGGTTCTGTCCGTGATCTCATTTTCGGTATCAATATAGATCGGAATGAAATATTTGATGCCGGGGAGCTTATCCGCGTTCTTTGCAAGGCGGTTGTTAAAGCTTTCGGTATAAACGACAGCGTCTGCCTTTGCAAGATTAAGGAAGTTTACTATCTCGTCGTCTGCAAGCTCCTTATCGAGCGGAATGATGGTTCCGTTTCCGTTAACGGTTGCAAAGTACGTAGTAAAATAAAGCGGATGGCTGTCGCCGATAACGGCAACCGTTCCTCCCATGATACCGAGCTTTGAAAACGCGGTACCGAGATAATTCATATTGTTTAGAAGATCATTATACTTATATGAATATTGTTTTCTGTTTCTCGAATAAACGTAAAGATCCTTTTCGCCATAAAGCTCTGCACTGCTCTCAACGAGGTGTCTGAGATCCTTTACTCTTTTTTCCTTAAAAACGTATTCCACTATGCCGTTCTCCTTTCGTGGACTATATGTATTATACCCACAAGCATCCCTTTTGTCAAGTTTTTCGCGAAAAATTCACTTTCTGTTCCATTTTGCCGTTTTTTGTACTTTTTTATAAAATTACATAATGGGTATTGACAATCGCGTGATGGTATGGTATAATAAAAGCGTCAGGAATTAAAAATTCACAATATATTTTGCAAAACCGATTGAAAAAGTCTTCATTATATGATAATATAGTTATATAAATCCCCGAAAGGAATCTTAAACTTGAACGGCGAAAACGACAAGATCACAGAGTTCAAAAAGAAAAACCGTAAAAGGGCAATAATATTTTTATCGGTAACTATCGCTCTGGTCATAATCCTCCCCATTATCACTTTCGTCGATTTCGGCAAAAAAAACGTTGATACCGACAAGGACTCGTGGATAAAATATTACGACGACAAGTTCTTCACCGAGCCGAAATTTGACGAGATCATCGAGGATGACAAAAAATATATGCAGCTTGACCGCACGCTTTACTATTCAGACGGTACGGAGCGCTTTTCGGTAAGTGAAAGGACCAACGAATTCGGTCCCTGCTGCACGCTTTTCTACGACTATTTTGAAAAAGTGAAAACGGGAGATTTCCAAAATTATTACTCCCTTTTTACTGAAAGATATGTAAACGAGCACGGAAATATCAATTTCTTTACGAAAAAAAATCTTGTATTCACAAAGCAGAAGATATATTCTATCGACGTAATACTCGTGCGTGAATACAAGGTCGAGGAGGGCGACTACTCGGGCAGCACGGTTTGCGAGTACAAGGTGTCCTATAAAATAAAGGACAATAACGGAACCTTCCGCAGAGATATCCTGAGCGACGAGACTGTACCGCTTATGTTCCAGCTTATAAAAACGGGGGATACAGTCAAGATAAACGATATTTCCTTCTATCGTCACACATAAAATAGAACCAAACGTCAAATAATGAAAGGAATGATTTTATTATGACAACTATGATCTACATTTGGCTTGCGGTGATCGTTATCGCCCTTATTGTCGAGGCGGTCACGGCGGGACTCGTTTCACTCTGGTTCGTTCCCGCGGCGGCGGTCTGTATCGTACTCGAGCTTTTGAAGGCGCCTCAGCCGATACAGATAGTCGTTTTCCTGGCAATATCGCTCGTGCTTATTGTCTGCTTCAGAAAAATGTCCAAGAAGAGCTCGCACATTGCCACCAACGTCACCGATATGGTAATCGGCGGAACGGCGGTAGTTACCGAAAAGATCGATCCTGCCGCTGAGACGGGCGAGGTCAAGATCGACGGCAAGCGCTGGTCTGCCCGTATGGAGGACGGCTCGTGTGCCGAGATCGGCGAGCAACTCGAGGTGCTTCGTATTTCCGGCGTAAAGCTTATATGTAAGAAAATCAAATAAAAATTATAAAATTGATCACAGGAGGTCAGATTATGAACTATTTACCCATCTTTTTAGCAGAACCCGAACCGATAACCATCGTTTTCTGCGTAGCGCTCGTTCTTCTTCTCATTATTTTCATCGCTTGCCTGAACATCATTTCTCAGGGACACGCAGCGGTAGTTGAGCGCCTTGGAAAATACTACAAAACGTGGCAGACGGGCGTGCATTTCAAAGCTCCCTTTATTGACAAGGTGGTTCGAAACATCGTCCTTATGGAGCAGGTCGCAGACTTCCCTCCGCAGCCCGTTATTACCAAGGACAACGTAAAGATGCAGATAGACACGGTCGTGTTCTATCAGATCACCGACTGCAAACTCTTCGCTTACGGTCACGTAAATCCTATCGCGGCTATTGAAAATCTTACCGCTACTACTCTTCGTAACATCATCGGTGACCTCGAGCTTGACGCTACCCTCACCTCGCGTGACGTTATCAACACCAAGATGCGCGCCATCCTCGACGAGGCGACCGATCCTTGGGGAATCAAGGTAAACCGCGTAGAGCTCAAGAACATCATTCCTCCCCGCGAGATCCAGGAAGCAATGGAAAAGCAGATGAAGGCAGAGCGCGAGAGACGTGAAGCTATCCTCCGTGCAGAGGGTGAAAAGAAGTCGGCTATCCTTATTGCTGAAGGTCAGAAGCAGTCCAAGATCCTCGAAGCAGAGGCGGCAAAGCAGGCAGAGATCCTTCGTGCAACCGCTCAGAAGGAGGCAAAGATCCTCGAGGCAGAGGGTGAAGCAGAGGCCATTATTAAGGTACAGCAGGCAACCGCAGACGGTATCAAGATGATAAACGAAGCGGGCGCGTCCAGAGAGTCGCTCATACTCAAGAGTCTCGAATCTATGGAAAAGGTTGCGGACGGAAAGGCAACCAAGATCATTATCCCCTCCGAGATACAGTCGGTAGCAAGTCTCCTTGCATCGGCAAACGAGCTCGTAGGCGACAAAAAGTAAATCCTTAAAACGAATAACAACTCTCTGCGCGGTAGCAGAGAGTTGTTTATTTTTCAGATTAAATGTAAAAATATTACGGCGCTCGCAAAGGGCTATTGACATTTCCCCGAAATAAACTATACTGAAATTAAGGAAAATTACGGAGGTATTCAATGGAAAGTATAACGCTATCCAAAAAGCTGAGTATCAAGAAAAGCTATGACGTTATCGTCTGCGGCGGCGGAGTTGCCGGAGTTGCGGCGGCAGTCACTGCGGCAAAAAACGGAAGCTCGGTGCTCATAATAGAAAAATCGAACATTTTGGGTGGCCTTGCCACGCTCGGACTTGTAAATCTTTTCGTACCGATGTGCAACGGAAACGGCAAACAGATAATATTCGGACTGTGTGAAAAATGGGCGCGGCTTTCGGCAAAATACGGTTACGACACGATTCCGGAGGAATGGAAGGACGGCGAACCGAAGAAGCCTACGAGCGTAAGATATATCCAAAGATATTCGCCTTACATATTCGCACTTCAACTCACGGAGGAGATCACCTCGTCGGGTGCAGACATTCTTTTTGACTGTATTGCCTGCGATCCCGTAATGGAAGGAAACGTCTGCAAGGGCGTTATCACCGAGAGTAAAAGCGGAACAGAATTTTATGCTTGCAAAATGCTCATAGACGTCACCGGTGACTGCGACGTTCTGCGCAGAGGAAAGGTACCCACGGTTGCAGGGGAAAATTTCTATTCCTATTTCGGAAAGATGATAACGCTTGCAAGCTGCAAAACGGCTCTTGAAAAAGAAGACATCAAATTTGCTTTTACAACGGTAAGCGGCGGAAGCATAAATCTTTACGGCGACGATCAGCCCGCCAATATTCCGAAATGGTCCGGACTAACCGTTGAAGAGGTAAGTGACTATCTCGTTAGAAATCAACACGAGATGCTTGAAAAGATAAAGAAAACCGACCGAAAGTCCCGTGAGATCGCAATGCTCCCTCTTATGCCGAATTTCAGAACGACTTGCCGCATAGCAGGGGATTACTCACTTAGCGTAAACGACGCTTACCGTCATTTTGACGATTCGATCTGCGCGATAAACGACTTCGATCATAGAAATCATCTGTTCGAGGTTCCGCTCCGCACTCTCTGCCGACACGACTATCCGAATATGATAACGGCAGGACGAAGCGCGTCGGGCGTCGGATACGGTTGGGATCTTCTGCGCGTTATTCCGCCCGCGATACTTACCGGTCAGGCGGCAGCACACGCGGCGTGTCAGGCAATACGCGAACAGGTCGGAGTTTCCGACGTAAATATCAAAACACTTCAAAAACACCTTGAAAACGACGACGTGATGATACACTTTCCCGACGAGTACGTTCCCGAGGATAAAAGCGTGATCATTCACGGAAAAAACGCAGTCGAGATAGACGGCGGTCATAACTGAAAGGAAACGGCGAGATAATCTTTCGGTAGCGACGGAAAGGCAACCAAGATCATTATTCCCTCCGAGATACAGTCGGTAGCAAGTCTTCTTGCTTCGGCAAACGAGCTCGTAGGCGACAAAAAATAAGCCCGTTTGAGTTAAAACGAAGACTCCCGACCTTTCGGTCGGGAGCTTTTTTGTTGCAGAAATATCAGTAAAAATATAAATTTATTGCGCTACTTTACAAAATTTATTGACATTTGAGGACAAATGTATTAAATTGAAAGCAGAACTTTGTAAAGGAATGATAAAAATGATACTTACTACCGAACAGTTAAAAGAGATCACACTTGGAGCACTTGATATCTACACAGACGAAAACGGTGATCTTTGCTTCAAAAGATTTACCGACAAGCAGACCGAGTTCTATCTTAAAGACCACAAGGATCACGTTATAAGATCGAAAAACACAACGGGAATACGCCTTGCGTTTTATACCGACGCTTCCGCTCTTACTCTTTCATACAAAATGCTTCGCGGACTTATGGCAAACTGGTTTCAGTTTGATATCACCTGCGACAAAGCGATGATCGCTCACGAGCATATCGTAACCGAGGACGACCACTGCGAGGGCACCTTTACAACAACGCTCCCCGAGGGCGAGCACCTCATAACGATCCATTTTTCCAATCTTTGTATATTCAAGCTGTCGGGACTCGAGCTTGTAAATGCAACCTTCGTGCGTCCCCACACTCCCAAAGGGCCTAAAATTCTCTTCCTCGGAGACTCGATAACGCACGGCGCTACGGTAGACTACCCCTCGCTCACGTACTCTGCCCGCATCACCGCCATGACAGACGCAATCACCCTTAATCAGGGCGTAGGCGGAGACATATTCCGCCCCGGCATCATCGACCCCGATATTTCCTTCGATCCCGAAATCGTAACCATCGCCTTCGGCACTAACGACTGGTCGGGCGCAAGAGACAACCCGACGCTCCGTCTCGCTCGCGCAAACAAGTATTTCAGCGAGGTTCAGTCTGCATTTCCCAGTGCGAAGATCGTATATATTTCTCCCATTTGGAGAAATCTCACCGAGGAGGAGTACGCGACGTTTTTACCCGCAAGAAAAGAGTTTGAAGCGCTCGCAAAAGAGAAAGGAATAGACGTAGTTGACGGCTTTACTCTCGTTCCTCATCTTCTTCCCTTCTACGCGGACGGACTGCACCCCAATGCGCTCGGAGATTCGCTCTACGCAGAAAATCTTGCGGTAGCGCTGAAAAAACTCGGAGTTATATAAACAGTAAGCAAAACACCACCGAATCAAATCGGTGGTGTTTTTACTTTTTAATTAAAGTTTTTGGGGAGGTTTGGAACACCTTTTTTCAAAAAGGGGTTCCAAAGAAAGTCCTCGTTATCTCTGAATTCTTCCCGATCCGTCGCCGCCTGCGAGCTTTTCAACCTCTGCAACGGTAACCATATTATAGTCACCCTCGATAGAGTGCTTAAGTGCAGATGCCGCAACTGCGAACTCAACTGCACCCTGCGTGGTCTTGCCGCTAAGGAGCGAGTAGATAAGTCCGCCGCCGAACGAGTCACCGCCGCCTACGCGGTCAATGATGTGAAGATCGTACTTCTTGGAGAAGCAGTACTCGTCTTCCTTAACGTTGTAAAGCATAGCCGACCAGCCGTTGTCGAATGCGCTGCGGCTCTCACGGAGAGTGATAGCAACGTACTCAAATCCGAATTTGTCTGCGAGCTGTTTTGCAACAGACTTGTAGCCCTCGTGGTTGAGCTTTCCGCCGTAAATGTCGGTTGCCTCTGCCTCGATACCGAATACGTCCTTTGCGTCCTCCTCGTTGGAGATGCAAACGTCAACATACTGACAAAGCTCGGTCATTGCCTCTCTTGCCTGATCTCTGGTCCAGAGCTTGCCGCGGTAGTTAAGGTCGCAGGAGATCTTGATTCCCTTTGCCTTAGCCGCCTTGCACGCCTGTTTGCAGATCTCGACTACGTTTGCGCCGAGAGCGGGAGTAATGCCGGTGAAATGGAACCAGTCAACACCCTCGAAGATAGCGTCCCAGTCGAAGTCCTCACAGCTTGCCTTTGCGATAGCCGAGTTTGCACGGTCGTAAATGCAGACCGATCCTCTCTGAGATGCACCCTTTTCGTTGAAGTAGATACCTACTCTGTCGCCGCCGCGAACGATCTTGGTGGTGTCAACTCCGTATCTGCGAAGACTGTTTAC
Source organism: Oscillospiraceae bacterium (assembly GCA_015064385.1). Lineage (GTDB taxonomy): Bacteria > Bacillota > Clostridia > Oscillospirales > CAG-272 > SIG672. Next base: position 221,161 of record SVSI01000002.1, read on the forward strand.
AGCCGCCTGTCCGATAGCGTGAGTAGGAAGCTTGGTTACGTAGGATGCGTCCATACCGTAGTTAGCAAGAGATACCGCTACGTTTGCCTCGCCGCCGCCGAAGGTGAATTCAACGTGGTCGCACTGAACGAATCTTTCGTAATTGTAAGGTTGAAGTCTGAGCATAAGCTCACCGAATGTAACGATTTTAGCCATTTTTTGGCCTCCTTAAATTGTTATATTTGCGTCCCGCCTCACGGGGCGTATGATCAAAAGATTAACTTTTCAAAACAAGCTCTGAAATCCGCCCATAAGAAGCCACAAAAGGAAGAATGCTACCGAAATGAGTCCTATTACGACGAGCATTGGGAGGATCATTACTTTGACGCTTTCGAAATACGTCTTAAGATGCTCTATCACTTTAGGTCTCGGTCTTTTATCCGGATCCTTCTTCTTGAAGAGCCGTTTCGACTCGTCAAGAGCCGACATATCGACGACGGTAGAGCCGTCGTCAATATATATTATCTTCTCTTTTTTTGGCTTTTTATTTTGCTTTTCAGGTGTTTTCATTCATTTGCTCCTCAAGCATGTGACACGCCGCAAAATGTCCTTCCCCGTACTCGCGGTATTCGGGGGTAATATGACGGCACTTTTCGGTCGCGTGAGGACATCTGGTGTGGAATCTGCATCCCTTCGGGGGATTTGCAGGAGACGGAATATCTCCCTTGAGAACTATTCTGTTCATTTTAACGTCGGGGTTCGGGTTGGGTATCGCCGAGAAGAGCGCCTTGGTGTAGGGATGAAGCGGATTTGCAAAGATGTCCTTCTTGTTTCCGAACTCCATCATAGCTCCGAGATACATAACTCCGATCTTGTCCGAAATGAACTTTACTACCGACAGATCGTGCGAAATGAAGAGGTAGGTAAGGTTCATAGACTTCTGAAGATCCTTCAGAAGGTTGATTATCTGCGCCTGAATGGACACGTCAAGTGCCGAAACGGGCTCGTCGCAGATAACGAGCTGAGGATTTACCGAAAGTGCTCTTGCGATGCATATTCTCTGACGCTGACCGCCCGAGAACTCGTGAGGATATCTCTCGTAGTAATAGTCACGCAGTCCGCACTTTTCCATAAGATCCATAACGTAGTCCTTGACCTGATTTTTAGGAACTATGTTATGTACCTTTACCGGCTCGGAAAGGATATCTCCTACCGTGCTTCTCGGAGGAAGAGAGGAATACGGATCCTGAAAGATTATCTGCATCTTGGTGCGTATCGGACGCATCTTTGCCTTGCTGAAATCGGTAATATCCTGTCCGTCAAAGAAGATCTTTCCTCCGTCGGACGGATGTAGCTTCAGAATGGTACGCCCCATAGTGGTCTTACCGCATCCCGACTCTCCAACGATACCGAGTGTCTCGCCCGGCTTCAAAACGAAGGAAACGTCGTCAACGGCAACGAGGTTTTGCAGCACCTTACCCGTAAGACTCTTCTTGATGGGGAAGCATTTACGCAGGTGTCTGACCTCAAGCAGTGCTTCGGGATCGAGCGGCTTTTTCATATCCTCTTCGATCTGCGCCGTACGCGCTGCCTTTTCCTCGGCGGCGATCTTTTCATCGTCGTAAACGATATTTTCTTCTTTTACCATATCTGACATATTACTCGGTCGCCTCCTTTTCGGCTTCGCTGTAAAGATGGCACGCTACGTAGTGCGTAGGACTTACCTGTATCATACCCGGATAGTCTCCCGAGCATTTGTCTATGCACTTTGAGCATCTTTCCTTGAAATAGCAATGTGCGGGCATATTAACGGGGTTGGGTACGTTGCCCGGAATATTAAAGAGTGCCTCGTCGCTTGAATCCATAGTCGGCTTCGACTTCTGGAGTCCTATCGTGTAGGGATGCATAGGGTTATGGAATATCTCGGAAACGGTTCCGCGCTCGATAACGCGGCCTGCATACATAACGACGACGTAATCTGCCATCTCGGCAATTATTCCGAGGTCGTGAGTGATAAGAAGTACCGATCCGTTTATCTTGTGCTTTATGTCACGGAGCAGGTCGAGTATCTGCGCCTGAATAGTAACGTCAAGCGCGGTGGTCGGCTCGTCCGCAATAACGAGACGGGGGTTGCAGGCAAGCGCCATAGAGATCATAACTCTCTGTCTCATTCCGCCCGATAGCTCGTGCGGATAAGACTTATATACTCTCTCGGGTGCCGCGATTCCAACGAGCTCGAGCATCTCCATCGATTTTGCCTTCGCCATTTCGCGAGTTGCACCCGGAACGTGAATGAAGGTGACCTCGTCAAGCTGCTGACCTATCGTGAACACCGGGTTCAGCGAGGTCATGGGCTCCTGGAATATCATAGAGATCTGACGTCCGCGTATGCGGTGTATCTCTCTTATCGGCATTTCTGCTATGTCGTAAATCTTTTCTTCGGTCTCATTACCTGGAAGCACTCTTCCTTTTGCGTCTCTCTTATAGTCGTTTGACGAAAAGCGGATGCTGCCCGAAACTATCTGTCCCTGCGGGCCCTGAAGCAGACGCATTACCGACATACTCGTAACCGATTTTCCGCATCCCGATTCTCCGACGACTCCGACGGTCGCCCCTTTGGGCACCTCGAACGATACGCCGTTTACCGCCTTTACAACGCCTTGATCGGTGAAGAAGTAGGTGTGAAGATCCTCTATCTCAAGAATGTTTGCGGGATCCTTCATCTCGGTGACGAATTCGCTCTCGTCTGCTTTTCTGTACTTGCGATTTTCAAGCTCACGCATTATCTTTGCGTTTTCCTTTGCTATCGCGCGTACCTCGCGTCCCGTAAGGTAGTGACCTTTTACTTTGGTTTCTTTTTCGCTAATTTTCTTCATTTCAGGTCACCTCCTCATCTTGGGGTCGAGAGCGTCACGCAGACCGTCACCCACAAAGTTGAATCCGAGAACTGCAAGGATTATGCAGATTCCGGGAGGTCCCCAGACGTTGAAGAAGTTCTGGAGAATGTTTTGGTCTGTTGCAATAATGTTTATCATAGTTCCCCACGCCGCGTACGGTGCTCTTACACCCATATTAAGGTAGGAGAGCGATGCCTCGTAGAGTATCATACTTCCGAGACTGAGCGTCATCGAAACGATAAGCTGGGGCATTACGTTGGGAACGAGATGCTTGAATATCTTTCTCTTTACCGAATATCCCATCGCCTCTGCCGCAACCATATATTCCTGTTCGCGAAGGGAGAGGATCTGTCCGCGGACCAGACGCGCCGTTCCCGGCCACGAGAAGAGCGTGAGATAAGCCATAAGATAATATATTCTGTGCTGTGACGGAACCTCTGCAGAGTCGAGCAAAGTTCCTATTATAAGCAGTATCGGAAATCCCGGCAGACAGATAAGAATATCACATATTCTCATTATTATATCGTCTATAACTCCACCAAAATATCCTGCGATTCCGCCGAAAATAACTCCGAAGATCGTTATTGCGAAAACGGCTATAAAGCTTACTGTAAGCGATATTTTTCCGCCGTACATAAGACGGGTAAAGACGTCTCTGCCGTCCTTATCGGTTCCGAGAAGATGGTCTTTGCTCGGCTTTGCAAGCGAGTTGATCTGCTTTGAGGTCTCAACGACCTGATACATAGTGTGCTGCTCGCCGTCTTTTTCAAACGTTACTTCCTGATAAGTATATTCGACCTTGCCGTTTTTATCCTGCTCGATCTCGCCCCACTGCGTATAAACGAGCGGACCTACCCAGCAGAAAAGGAAAAGTCCTATGATCATAACGAGTCCCACTATACTGAGCTTCGAGCGGAAAAATCTGCGAAGCACCATACGCATAGGAGACATAAGGCGTACGTTTTTGTCAAGGGGCGCGTTTTCTTCTTCGTTGGAAGCTACCTCGGCAGTGATCTCTGCCTCTTCGGTAATATTTTTAATATTATTATCCATTTTTCGCCGCCTCCTTTACTTAAGCTTGACTCTCGGGTCAACTATAGCGTACATAAGGTCAGCAAGCAGTATGCCCATTACGCTGAGCAGCGCAAGGAACATATTGTATCCCATTATGAAGGGGATATCCGCTTCTATCATTGCCTTGTATGCAACGTTTCCTATACCGGGCAGGTCAAAGACCTGCTCGGTAATTATTGCGCCTGAAAATAGGGACGGGAGAAGTCCTGCAAGGTTGGTAACGAGCGGGATCAGAGTGTTTCTGAACGCGTGCTTGTAAATTACCTTGTGCTCGGAAAGTCCCTTTGCTCTTGCGGTTCTGACGTAATCGGAATTCATAACCTCGAGCATTTCGGTTCTCGTCATTCTCATTCTTGCACCGATGCTGAGTATTACTACGGTAAGTATCGGTATAAAGAGGTGACTGAAATAATCGAGGAGCTTCGCAAATCCGGTGTAGGACTGCGTTGCGTTTTCAAGTCCCGTCGGTGGGAACCAGCCCAGCTCCATTGCGAGAATATCCTTGAGCACCTGTCCGAAGAAGAAGGACGGGAGCGATATTCCTATCATAACGAGTATAGTTACGACGTAGTCGCGTATCGAGTACTGGTGAGTTGCCGCCGTGATACCGAGCGGTATCGCGATCATAAACTCGAAAACCGTCGCGATAAGCGCTACCGCAAACGAAACGCCCATGTGATCTCTTATGACCTCAATAACGGGAGATCCGTACTTAAAGCTCGTTCCGAAGTCGAACCTGCAAAGCGATTTTAACCAGTTTCCGTATCCTTTTAGGATACCGAGGAAACTGTCGTCTTCAAGTCCGTACAGTTTTTTCATGCTTGCGATGGTCTCTTCGGGTATCGTTGCTCCGCCCTGGTTCATTGCAGCGATCTTACTGTCAATGAAGCTGACAGGCATACATCTGACGAGGATGTATATTATAAGCGACACACCGAGCAGTATAAGAACTGCCAGCGCAAGTCTCTTGATTATATACTTTAACATAAATGACGTCCTGACTTAGTTAGCAAATTCAATTTCCCAAATTCTATCAAGGGGAGAGGTATAGGGGTTAAGCTCTGCGGGGAGAGATGCAGTGTTTATAACCTTTGCGTTGTATGCGTAAAGGGACATACGCTGATATACGGGAAGCTCAACTGCGAGGTCGAGAACGTATCCCATTGCCTCCTCGTAGAGTGCGGTACGCTCCTCTTTATCCTCGGTCTCTCTTGCCGCATCTATAACGTCGCTGAGCATATTGAGTATGCCGTTTTCGGTAGGATACGTGGAGGGGCTGTTAAGAATCTCGCGGTATCCCCAAGCAAGCGTGCTGGTCGCGGTAGAATTCTTGTGATATACCTGATACATATCGGGGTCAATAGTCGAGCCCCAAGCCGCTGCCCATACTGCGAGCGATCCGGTAGAAAGCTTGGTGAGCGCCTGAGTATCGGGAACGACCTCTATCTGCCATCCGCACTCGTTAAGGAGCTCGGCAGCACTCTGGAAGGTCTGGTAGGTCGGGTGATCGGTGAGGTTAGAGCCCGCGATGGTGAACTTGATCTTGAGCTTGGTGTCTCCTGCGGAAACGCCTGCAAGCTGCATATATTCCTTAATGGATGCCATTGCCTCTGCTCTGTTGAAGGCGAGTGCGGGGTAATCGTGATAGTTATCACGGCTGTTGTTGCCCGAATCGTCCTTCGGGTATGCCCAGCTTACGGTGGACATCGGCCAGTAGATGGTCTCTGCCATACCGGTGCTGTAATAGCTGAGTGCGAGGGAGGTATCCATTGCACACATTATTGCCTTACGGATGTTGATATCCGGAACCTTTCCTGCGTTGATACCGATATAACCGTATCCGAGCTGCTTGGTGTGAGTCTTTTCGATTCCCGCGTCCTTGAGCGAGTTGATCTTGTCGATATTATCCTGAGTAAACTGAGGAGTTACGAAATGAACCGTTCCGCTTTCAAGAGCGTTAAGCGCGTTGGATGCGGAAACTACCTGGTAACGGATCTTCTCAATCTTGGGAGCGCCGAGAAGGAAGCTGTCGTTACGCTTGAAATATACGATGTTGTTGCTGAAGAATTCGGTAGCTTTGGGATTATCGGAGTTTTCGCTGTTAGTTACCTTATAAGCGCCTGCACCCATAGGAAGCTTCTGGATCTCGGGCGCCTGGATGACCTTGGTCATAAAGTCGAACGAACCGAAATCTACGCCGAAATTGTTGTTTGCGATGTCAACGCTGTATCCCTTTGCATAGTAGTGCTGGGGAGCAACCGAGAACGCGAAGTTCCAGATCGCCTTGGGGTCAACGCCGTTAATGGTTATCTGGAGAACGTCGTACTCGTCGGGAGCGGTAGTGGTACCGTCTGCATTGTGGTTCTGTGCTACCTTGTAGGTGTTATTTCCGATGCTTACGGAAGTGGTGTTGGTATTGTGTCCGAGAGAAACGATACCCGAAATGGTCTCAACTGCGAGCTTTCCGTCCTTTACGTTTTCAAGAAGGAGAACTTCCTTTGCCTTTGCGGTGTACTCGGTAACGAGCGTCTGTGCGGTTGCCCAGTACTGAAGGATCATATGGAGCTCCTGCTCTACCTTCGAGTCGTAAACGTAGTTGATCGCGCTTGCTTTGTCTTTAACAACGTCGGTCGAGTAGTTTCTGATAACGTTCTTGATCTGAGACTTAATGTCCTTATTGTTTTCGTCCTTCTCGTACTCGATGGTAACGAATCCCTCGGTGTACATAAACGAGGTTATCTCATCAAACTGACCGGTGGACTTATAGGGTTCTTCGGTGTAAGCGTCCTTTGCGCTTGCGTAGTCTGTCTCAAGTTCTTTTTTGAAGAGCTCAAGAGTGTACTCGTAGTCCTTGAGGAGCTGTCCTCTGAAATCGTAATTCGAGTCGTTAGAAACTGCGCTCTTGTATCCCGAGCCGGGGTTATACGAGTTAATGGCGTTAACCATCGTATTGTAATCTGCCTGATATCCCGAGTCCTGCTTACCAACCGACATATAGAGATTAAGAAGCTCGTTGATTCTGTCCTTTGCTCTGCTTCTTGCGCTCTCGGAGATAGCGTCGTCAGTGTTAGACGATCCCGAACCGAGCGTCTGTGTTCTGTAATCCTTAAGTCCGACGATGTCGGTGGAGTACATGGTGGAGGAGCCGGTGTAAACCGGATCGAGGTAAACGTAGAGGTTGAACATAACGTCGTTCATCGTGAGGGGCTTACCGTCCGAGAACTTGATGCCGTTTTTGATTACGAAGGTATATACGGTGGTGTCGTTATCTTCGTTTCTTACTATGGAGTAGTCCTTGACTGCTACCGCTTCGTTATCACCGCAAGCAACGACTACCTCGCCGTTCTTGTATCCGGTGGTAAGCATTCCGATCTGAGTCATAGAAACGATCGTTCCGTCTGCTGCCGTGGTTGAGAAGAAGGGGTTAAAAAGTCCGTCCAGCTCCTCGGTCATTATAACCAGAGCATCAGGTCTCTGTGCGTTTTCCTGGGCGTTCTTCTTCTTTTTACAGCCCGAAAACGATCCTATGCACATTACTGCACACAAGATAAGTGCTATTATTCTTTTTTTCATGGTTTATATCCTCCCATTTATATTTCCGTGTTAAGACGCAAAGGTGAGCTTGATATCGCCCGTTTGCTTATCGACCTCTACCGAGATCCTGGTCGAGTTTTCGTCATATTCGCACTCGATGGACGAAATATCGATCTGTCCGTTATATCCGTTTCCGAAGAGAAGTCCTATAACGTAGCTGCCGGGCAAGCAACTGTCGCTTATAACTATCTTACCCGAAACGCTTACGTTTTCAAGCGTTGTTTCGGCTACGACCGTACCCGCAAGGAGTCCGTACGTTGAGGGCTTTCTCGAGCCGTTACCGATCGTAAAGCTTGCATTTTCAAATATTACGTTCTTAATGGACGCGCTCGCGTCAAGCTTTCCGAAAAGTCCGCCGTTTTCAGCCGTCTGAGTTGCCGAGATATTCGACAGCTTATATGTGTTTTCACCTGCAGAGGTGATCGAGCCCTTAAACGTGCCCGTCGTAAATGCGCTGGGCCACATCGTCTTTGAGAAATCAAGGTCTGCGGTGATAACGTAGTGTCCTTCAAGATCGTTTATCTTGTAGATCTGATCTGCCTTGCTTATGTGGTACCAGTTTCCGTCAAGCCAGGTGGTATAAAGCTTTACGCTCTGTGTAAGAGACGTTCCGCTCTCGTAATCGACCTCGCCCTTAACGGCACCCGTGACCTCGCTCGTGCATTCCCGGTCGTAGTAGATCTTATCAAGTGTTTTTCCCTCTACTGCGGGGAATTTGCCAAGGTTTATCTTTCCGGTTTTTTCGTTCCATTCGGGAAGCTTCAGCTCGATTGCCGATATCGTTTCGGCAAGAGTGTAATTTCCGTTTTCATCGGGGGTATAGATCTCGTAAACGGTGTACGGGATCCACGCCGCGTACAGAGTCAGTACGTTTTCCTCCGAGCTTTCGGGGATCTTGCTCGGATCGACCTTCAGAAGATCCTTGTCGAAATCCCAGCGGCCCGAGTAGGTATATCCTTGATTTTTACCCGAAATAACGGTCTGAACACCGTATTCGTCAAGCGCGTTTCCCTTGTCGTCAACACGCGGTGTGCGGGAAGAATACCAACCCGCGAAATAGTATCCGTTTTTCGATATTCCGAACGCTTTATCCTCGCGTACGGGATCGTCGGGGCTGATCAGCGGGGTGGTTCTGTTTCCGTCTGCATCTTCCTTCATATTATTTACGTTGAAGACGTCGATAACGTAAACCTCCTCGGGGCTTCCCGCAAAGGAGCCGCCGTTTGCATCAAAGCGTACGCTGACCGTATATCCGTTCTTATCTAGCGTTTTGTACGGCGTGTCCCACTTGGAGCAGGCCGTAAAACAGCCCGCCGCCAAGAGAAGGAGTATTGCCGCACAAATTTTGATTACTGTGCTTTTTATTTTTTTATTCATTTTCTTTTGCTCCTTTTTGAGCATTTTCACCGCCGCTCTTCTTTTTGTTTGCCAGATAGAGCAGACCGAACATCGCTACCGTGATACCGATTATCACAAACGCCATAGTCATACTCGGCTCGGACGGAGTTTCGGGTGTGACGGGAGCGATGTCCTCCGGAGGTGTCTCGGTGTTGCCGCCCTGATTTGCGAGATATTCAAGGTCGCGTATTCTCTTCTCTGCCTGTGTGAGCTTCGAGGTGAGTGCGTCTCCGACGAGAGCAAGCTGCTCGTAGGTCGCTATCTTGTCGTAAGCTTCCTTTGCCGCAAGGACTGTTGCTTTGTCGGAAAGGGAGACCTTTTCGGGGATCTTGTTTATAGCAGCTATCGCGTCAAGCGTGATCTTATCCGCCGCGGACGCACCGTCAAACTTCGTGGTGAAGTACTGACCGTAGATAAAGGTATCGTAGAACTGTCCGTTTGCAGGTCTTACCATCGTAAGTCCGCCGTTTATATGTCCGATATAGTCAACGAAGTTTGCACCGTAGTAAACGTTGGTTGCATTGCTCGTTGCGTTCCACATAAAGTAAGGAACGATCTCAAGTCCGGCATACTCGATCAGATTGCCTTCGATATCGTTGAACTGATAAATTCCGGTTGCGGGGAGATTTTGTCCGCTCTGGAAATATACCATATCATACTCTTCCTCAAGTATCGGTGCCTTGTAGGAAGCAAACACTACGAGAGTGAGATCATCGCATCCGAAGAACGCCTTGTGTCCGATGGATGCCGTTTCCTTCGGGAAATATACGGTAGTAAGATCCGCGCCCGCAAATGCCATAGCGGCGATTCTTACCGTGCCGTCGGCCACGTGTATCTCCTTTGCGTCGCCTGTGTAGCAAACGAGCTCAAGTCCGCTCGGAACTACTCTGTAAACAAGTCCGTTTATTACTTTAATATTGCTGCTTATATCGTAGGTGTAAACGGTTTCGACGTAGTCCTTACCGTTGAAGCTTTCGCTTGCGGTAGAGGAGAACGGCTTAAGGTGACACATTGCAAACGGGTTATCTCCCATAGATTCGAGCTTATCGCCGAGCACCACCTCAAAGTCGGTCATTTCTTCCTTGATAAAGGCAAATTCACCGATATAAGTTGCACCCGAGAGATCTGCTTTTCTCACGTCGGTATATGCGAAAGCATAGTCGCCGACGTAGGTCGCTTTGTCAATATTTTCGATTTCGGAGAGCTTCGGACAGTAGGAGAATGCTCCTTCTGCGATATGTACGCTCTCTCCGAGCTTTACTTTTTCAAGAGCATCGCTGTAAACGAACGCGTACTCGCCTATCTTCTCTGCTCCCGAGAGATCAACTTCACCGAGCATCGTTTCTGCAAACGCGCTTTCGCCGATCTCTTTAACGAGCGAAAGATTGATGTTTTCAAGTGCGGTACAGTTATCGAATGCGTAAGCCGAGATAACGCTTACCTTTTCACCGAGAGTTACGTCAGTAAGCTCAAGGCAGTATTCGAACGCGCCCTCACCTATCTTTTCTGCATTTTCGATCTTTACGCTCTTAAGGTTGGGAGCGAAGAAACGGTAAACGTATCCGTTTTCGTCATAGAGGGGCTCTGTGTATCCTTCGTCAACGAAGTCGTAAAGGACGTCGCCCGAGAATGCCGTATCTCCGATAGATACTACCTTCGAGAGATCGATATTTTCAAGCTTATCTGCGTTATAGAACGCCTCGTTGCCTATTACAGCACCCTCGCCGAGAGTTACACTTTCCAGCTCGGCAGCTCCCATAAACGCGCTGTCCCCGATAATTACGTTTTTACCGATGGTCAGCTCTTTAAGTGCCGAGGTGTAAACATAGTAGTAAACGCGTACTCCGGACTCGTCGTCGTAGTGCATTTCCTTGTAGTTGGATTCTCTGTCAAGACGGAAAGCTCTGTCACCGAGAATTACGTTATCTCCGATAACTACCTTCTTAATATCCTGACATTCGTAGAATGCGCCCTCTCCGACGGTCATACCGCTCGGAATGACCACGCTCGTGAGCTCGCTGCCCGCAAACGCATACTTTCCTATGTATCCAAGCTTTTCATCAAAGCTCGGGAGAGAGGTTATCTGTGCGTTGAAGAACGCGTAGTTACCTATTTCGCCAAGCGCTCCGAGAGTGATACTCGTAAGACGCTGACAGTCGGCAAACGCGTACGCCTTTACGCTCGTTACACCGGGAAGGATTATCGACGTAAGGTTCTTATTACCCGAGAACGCGCCGATTCCTATCGAGGTGACATTGTCAAGTCCGGGATTAAATACTCCGGAGATGCCGGTGGCAACGAATATGATTTCGTTTCCTTCCTTATTAAGTATATAAGGAGTGCCGCTCTGATGGTAGAGAGTGGTGTTACCCTCTGCAACGGTGATGTTTTTCAGCCTGGTATCGCGGAAGGCGAACTCACCTATTACGGCAACGTCCTTTCCGAAGGTAAAGCTTTCAAGGGATTCGCATCCGTCAAAAGCACCCGTGGGAATTACCGCCGCGTTAAGGGATACGCTCTTTAGTGACTTACATCTTCTGAATGCATACGCGCCGAGCTTGACTCTCTCTGCCTTGATGGTAACGCTCTCGAGCTTATCACAGCCCTCAAATGCGGATATACCTATCGACTGAACTGCATCCGAGATCACTACCTCGGTGAGATTTCTGTTGTATGCGAACGCACTGTGCGTAAGAACTATCGCGCTGTCAAGAGATATCTTTCCTTCAAGCGCACAGTTTGCAAATGCGTCCTGGTTGATAAACTTAACGTTTTCAATTCCCTCTACAACCTGAAGCGACGTACATCCGTAGAACGCTCCGAGATCTATCATTTTAACAGTTGAGGGAAGAACGACCTTTTTGAGTGCCGTAAGGTTTGCAAATGCGTAAGAACCGATGGTCTCAACACCCTCGGGGATGATTACCTCCTCGATGGTATTATCACCAATGAACCACATTTCGGTTGCATCGGGGTCCTCTTCGGTTATTTCGGAGGGATCCTTGGGGATATACTCAAAATTCGAGAATGCAAACTGACCGATAGAGGTAAGCGCAAGACTACTCGGTATCTCAACTCGTCCGCCGAGACCGAAATAGTGAGTCAGCGACGGTCCTGTGGAAATATATGGATCCTTTATTTCAATGTTTATAGTCTTGGAGTAGTAGGTGTTTTTGCCGTCCATCTGAACTCGAACGGTAACGGATGCAAATCCCTCCGCCTTGGCGGTGATCTTTCCGTTAGCATCTACCGTAACGAGATTTTCATTACTCGATTCAAATACTACCTTGGTAACGTCCGGGAAATAAGCGTCAAGCTTATATCTTATCGTTACCGCCTCGGACGGGTACATCGAAAGCGAGTAGGAGTTCTGCGACGGGAATTTCATTTCGTTGCCCGCCTCGCCTATCTCTCTGTCTGCCGCCGCCACGAAATAATACGCTTTTTCCGTGCGGTAGCCCGTTAGATAGAAGTTGTCGGTTACCGGCTTATCGTAGCGTCTGTATCCCGCCTCGTCTTCACCAAGAACCTTGACCGTAAGCTGCGCGGTCTTCTGCGTAGCGTTATCGGTTGCCGTTATCATTGCAACTCCCGGCTTGACCGCTACTATCTTATTGTTTACAACGCGAACTGCGCCGTTGGTCGAAATAGCGGTGTATGTAAGAAGCTCGGGCCACTCGGTTCCCGGATAGGTCTTGGGAGAGAGCGTGTAGGTCTCGTTGGGACTAAGGGTAAGTGCGTATTTGTTTTCTCCCTTGCTTACCTCTTCTTCAAAATAGAAATCAACGAAATCGTCGGGAAGAGAAATTTCGTATGTTGCAAGGTTGAGTGCGTAGTCGTAAACTGCTACCGTGAAGCAGTTTCTGTCATTTCTCGAATTATCGGTATAAGCTTTTCTTATATCGTCAACGTAGTTCGTAAGCTCATATACCACCTCGGTGGTCGAGTTTACGTTCGAGTATATGGGAGTCATATACTGGTCGAAGTTGTAGAGCATCGGCTCGCCCGAGCCGTCAAGTCCGATATATCCGGGCTGAAGTGCCATCGAATAGTGGTTGTCGTAAATGAACATACGGGCGAACAGACGGTTCTTCTTTGCCGCCTTATCGTACTCGGTATAGTACTCAACGTCGGTAATGGCGGGTGCCTCGAAGTCGGTAACTATCGGGAACTCAAAGGTGTTGGAATCGTTCGTTTCAACTCCGCCGTCACCGTAATCAAGGAACGCCTTGAGCTTTACGGTATATGCGGTATTGTTCTTAAGGTTTGCATCTATCGCGCTGAATTCGATCTTTACGTTTGCGGGATAGATCGTTCCGCCGTCGCCGTACGATTTACGGACGTCCTTTTCGGTCTTTGTGAATATCACCTCGCCCGTTGCGTCCTCAACTATCGATATCTCGATAGACGCGGCGTTTCTCAGGAGTCCCGCCCAAACGAATCTGAGCGAATTGATCGTGTCGGTCTGGTTGGAAAGCGATATGTATTTTCTGTCTGCAGCTATAAGCTTCGTGGAGGGATCCTGAATGAAGTAGTAGGATCCGAGGTAGCTGACGTAGTCGTCGGATATTCCGCCGATCGGACGGGTTGCGTAAGCGTCGGGGAGAGTTTTATCCTCAACGTCGATGGACTCGTCTATCTCGTCCTTGTTGGTCTCAAAGTAATCAAGGTCGAATATAGGTGCTTCGGTCCAGTCGCCGTAGAAACCGAGATAAGGAACGCTGAGATCGATCTCGCTTCCCGCGGTAGCGTCAAGCATAATAAATCCCTCAACGTACATTCCGTTCTCAAACGAGCTGTCCATATACGCCTTGTCGGCGTCGCTGAGAGTTACAGTAACGGTAACGTCTGCACGCTGTCCTGCTCCGACCGTAACGTTTGAGCCGTTAAGCGTTCCGTTACTTACCGAAGAAACGACTACGCTTGCTCCGCCGAGAATGTATCCCTGCTCGGTAACGGTGGTCTCACCGTGACTGGTCTTGGTCTCGCTGACACCCTCGGTCATAACGTACGCCGAAACGTCGTAGGAGAGTGCCGTGCTGCCGAAATTGACTACCGTGAACTTAAGAGTGTAAACGCCCTTCTTTGCGGGATCGTCACCAAGCTCTATCTTGGTCTTATCCATTTCGGAGCCGTCTTTTCTGTCGTAGGTTGCGATATATGCCGTAGTTGCGGCAGAATTGTTCAGGTTGGCAAGACCTGCGCCCTGCTTTCTTACCGAATACGGAAGTCCGTTTACGTTATAGATCACGTCCGCCGTGGACATCATAAGGCGGTGTACCAGCGCGCTTACTGCCACGGGATCGTCCTTCATTTCGGGGAATCTCTCGATAACGTACTGTCTCATAAGAGCGGTAACACCGGACATATTCGGGGTTGCCATCGACGTTCCCGAAAGTCGGTCGTAATCCTGACCGGGCACTGCCGAGAGGATCGATCCGCCGTGTGCGGTGATCTCGGGCTTGAGCTCAAGGTCGGGAGTGGGGCCCCACGAGGAGAAGTCTGACATGAAGGGACCGGAGGTCTGCGAGCGACTGATCTTGATAACTCCGCTCTTTGCCGCTGCGAGTGCTTCGCCGTCGTCCTGTCTTATCGAACAAACGGGGATCGTGGTATCTCCGACGTTCATCTTTATCTCACCGGAAACGTTGTTGTAGATAATGACGCCCGCCGCACCCTTTGCCTGTGCTACGTTCGCTTTTTCCTCGAAGGTAGTAGATCCGCGTCGAACGAGAACGATCTTTCCCTTAACGTCAATGCCCTGATAGTCGGCGGAACGTCCCGCGCCGGGAATCGTTATGTACTCTACTTCAAGAGAGGTCTCACCGTTTTTGAAGATCTCGTCAAAGAAATTCTTTTCTTCCTGTACTCTGTCGGTTGACTCGGTAAAGTAGATTATTCTGTCATTGTAGAGAAGGTAAGGTGTCTTTACACCGCTTATCGAAGCAACGCAAAGAGCGCCCTTGTAGGTCGAAGGAGATCCTACGGTCGCACTGTCGGGATTGGAGGTAAGCGGAAGGTTTCCGTTCTTCTCCGAGCCGTAGGTAGAGTTGAAGCTGTTGGACGCGGCAACTACCATGCTTATGCCCGCCTCGCGGATCCTGTCGTAAACGCCCGATATCTGCTCCTTGTCCATCTCGCGGCTGAATCCGCAGGAGGTACCGATCGACATATTGATAACGTCAACGCCGAGAACCACGCAGTCCTCAAGCGCGCTGAGTATCCATGAGGATCTCGCAGACGACTCGGTGTCCGAGAATATCTTCATCTCTACGAGCTGTGCGCCGGGGGCAACGCCCGTGATAACGTCGTCGTGTCCCGCTATAACGCCCGAAACGTGAGTTCCGTGGTCGTTTGCCGAGGGTGTCATCGGATAAACGTCCGAATCGTAGTCGGCGTAGTCAAATCCGAAAGGAACCTTGTCGCTGATATATACGTCGGATGCAGTAAGTCCGCTCTGAAGCTTTGCAGCGGTCGTGTCACCGATAAGAGCTGCAACCTCGTCAAAGGTAAGTCCGAGCTTGCTTCTGTCGGTCTTGAAGTTTGAATCGAGGAATGCGGTGTGGTAGTAGTCAAGTCCGGTATCGAGGACTGCAATTACCATTCCCTCTCCGTTGTACTTAAAGTCCGAGCTGTCAAATATACCGGTCTCGTAAACGTCAACCTTGTTTTCGACGAGCTTGGTCTCGGCTGTCTTGTAAACGTCACCGACTATTACGTTAGCACGAGGACCGAAGGTCGTGCAGACCTTTTCAAAGTCACCCGCTTTTATGCAGATCTCAAATCCGCTTAAGATGGTGTAATAGTTTGCGCCTTTCGTATAGCTTACACCCGCGATGTCAAGAAGGGAGAGCATCTCCGATTTTTCTGCAAGGATCTGCGCCTCGAGATCGGACGCCTCACTCGTTAGCGAGAACTCCGAGATCGACATACCGCGATCGTTTTTCTCATACGCATCAAGCAGGGACGTTTTGTTCACCTGCACGATAAGAGATATTTCGTCGGTGTCCTTTACCGTGCTCGGAAGCTTGTAAATGACCGAGGAGTTGAAATAACTCTCGAAATTGGTGTTGAGGTTGCCGTTGTAGCGGTTTACCAGAGACTGCTCCGCCGATACGCTGAGCGGGGCTACGGTTGATGATAGTAAAAGAGCAAGTACGGTGACGAGAATCAACGCCGACGATACCAGTCTTTTAATGAGTGTTGTGCGTGTCATTGCTTTTTTCCTTTCGATCTATGTGAGCTTTAATTATAACCTTTGCCGATATGCTCCGCTTTCACACTTTCGTGTGCGAAAGTAAGCGAGCATAACCATTTTATTTTATCACACGCACGCGCCGTTTTCAAGGGTTTTGGCTAAAAAAATATAATATATAAATTAAATATTTGTGAATTCTATTGACATTCAGAATAATTATATGTTATTATTACTGTGGATTAGTTTTGCCTTGTTGGCACTTCAAAAACGCCGCGCAGGTCAAACGAAAACAAAATAATACATAGGAGAAACCACAATGAAACAAACCAAAACGATGCGCACGATCATTTCGCTGCTTTTGCTCGTTTCTATGCTCTTTTCCATTCTCTGCTCGTGCAGCGATAAGTCGGAAGACAACGGAAACGCAAACGGCAACGGAAACCCGACGGACCAGACTCCGCCTACCGATGATCCGGGAAGCGGCGACCAGACACCCACACAGCCGGGTTCAAAGGTAAAATACAAGGTAAAGGTCCTTTCGGCAGGCGGACTCCCTCTCGAGGGTGTAACCGTCCGTATATACGCAGACAACACGCTTGAAGATCTCGTTGACTTCGCCGAGACCGACGCAGACGGAAGCGCAAGCTTGACTCTCGCAAGAAAGAGCAGCTATGCGGCTTACCTCACGGGCGTTCCCGACGGTTACGAGCTTGCAGATAGCTACGCCATCACCTCTACCGAAACGACGATAACTCTTACCTCCTCGATAATAAAGGACGAGAGTCTTGCGGGAGTCAGCTACAAGCTCGGCTCGGTAATGCACGATTTCTCGGTCGTTGCAAGAGACGGACAGATTTATAAGCTCTCCGAGATGCTCAAGGAAAAGAAAGCAGTGATGCTCAATTTCTGGTTCACTACCTGTGCGCCCTGTCAAAATGAATTTCCTTATATGGCGCAGGCATACGAGAAGTACAAGGACGACATCGAGATCCTTGCCATGAATCACATGAACTCCGAAGATGACATCGATTTCTTCGAAATGATGTACGGTCTGGACACCCTTCCTTTTCCCAAGGTAAAGGACACCACACAAATGAAAAACGCCTTTGGTATCGAAAACTATCCTACTTCGGTAATTATCGACCGTTACGGTGTAATTTGCCTTATCGAGGCAGGTGGACTTCCGTCTGCAGAGCCCTTTGAAAAGGCATTTGAATACTTCTCATCCGACTCTTACGTTCAGAAGCTTTTCACAAACTTTGAGGAGCTCACTCCGATCGAGAAGCCCACCGAGGAAATGCCCTCGTCCGACGAGATCGCAGGCGTACTTAACGGCGGCGAGATAGAGGTCACCTACCGCCCCGAGAGCGGCGCCGCCGCAGAGGACACGTGGCCCTTCGTCATCGGCGAAAAGGACGGCGTTGCCTGCATTAAAAACTCCAACGCAGGAAAAAGCTCTACATTCGCCATTATGTACGCAGACATAACCCTCGCAAAGGGTCAGGCGTTAGCTATCGACTACTTCTCATCAACCGAGCTCGGAGCAGATAAA
This sequence comes from Oscillospiraceae bacterium, assembly GCA_015064385.1. Classification (GTDB taxonomy): domain Bacteria; phylum Bacillota; class Clostridia; order Oscillospirales; family CAG-272; genus SIG672. The sequence continues at coordinate 238,853 of SVSI01000002.1, forward strand.
CTCATCGTTATAGTTGACGGTCAGGACATTTACCAGATATCCGGTGTAGGAAGCGCATGGGAGACCTGCTATCCGTACGTTGCAACCGAAGACGGCACCCACGAGGTTGCATTTGCATACGTTAAGGATTCTACTACAAACGAGGGTGAGGATACTATATACCTCAAAAATCTCCGCGTAATCTCTACCGAGCAGATAGACGCTCCTACCTATATTCCAAGAGATGCAGCCACAAACCCCGATGAGTTCGGCTTCTCCTATCAAGACTATATAACCCCCGTATTCAACGAGAAGGACGGATATTACCACGTTGGCGACAAAAACGGTCCCCTTCTTCTTGCGGACCTTATGGGCATAACGAAGCTCCACACCTCCTTCGGAGAGAACACGTCCATTTATATCATCGCGACGTCAGACAACGGAATAGTTCTTAACGGAAAGAATTATTACGCCGACCTTTTGGACTATTTCTCGTATGCATCCAACTCCGAAATGCACGGTTTCTGCACCGTAAACGCAGAGCTTAAGGAGCTTCTTGAGATCGTTGCAGAGGCGGTAGGTCTCGAAAAAGACAACCCGAACGAATGGCTCCAGATGTGCATTTACTACGATGCTTACGGCACGAACGGAGCGCAGCTCCAAGACCCGATAAGAGGTCTTGCAGACTTCTCTGCCTTTGAGGCAAAGGAAGGCAAAAACAACAGCGTAACCTACAATCGCGTAATTATGCCCCGTGGTCTTCTTTACAAGTTCGTGCCTGCAAAGTCGGGCGCATACCGCATTACTTCGGACAGTGAACACGAGGTAAACGGTTGGATATTTACAGCCGAGGGCCTCACGGCGGACACCAGAACGCCCATCTACACCTTTGAGGGCGGCGAAAGAATGTACAACGATAAGACCAACTGCTCAATGGTAATATACATGGAAGCAGGCAAGGAATACTATATCGATATTGCATACTACGACGTATATCAGACCGGAACCTTCACCTTTGAGATAAAGCGTCTCGGCGCTTCCTACGATCTCTTTACCGTTGCATCTCCCGGATTCTTCACTTATCACGAGACGTCCGGTACGGGTGCAGTCAATAAGATAATCGCAGGCGGTATCGACGTTGTTCTCGGAAGTGACGGATATTACCACGAAAAGCTCGCAAACGGCAAGACCGGATCGATACTTTACGCAGATTTCGTCGGTCTGACCAACATTTTCAGCCATTCTCTCACCGAAATGATAAACATGAGAGCATTCGACTTCTCACTCACCGAAGGCGATCTTTACATCCTTAACTATATCTCGCAGTTCTACAAGGAGCTCGGAATCGAGGCAGGCAGTGATCCCGCAGAACACCGTGATCAGATAATAGAAAAGTTTAAGGCACTTTGGGGCGAGACCTATGCCGAATATGACGAGATGTATCTTATCGACGACGTTATCAGCGGAAATTATCACGGCGATGGCGAGGATATGACCGCGATCGCAAGAAAGTACGCAAACCAGATCGACAAATCGAGCGCAACCGAGAGAAACGGCTGCGTCAAGGTCAACAAAGAGCTTGCAGACCTTCTCCAGATGCTTATGGACAAATACACCTTTGAGGGCGTAGACACCTCTTGGAGAAAGCTCTGCTACTACTATCAGCACTTCGGCGCATAAGAGGTGGAGAGAATGAAAAATACCGTATTTACGAGACTTTTGTCTCTTCTTCTCATCTGTATCCTTTCAGTTTCCCTTTTCGCTTGTAAAAACAGCTCGGGCGATAACGCTGACGGCGCACCGTCAGATAATGGCAATACACCGACAGACGGGGGCTCAACGAGCTACACCGTCAGTGTAAAAAAATACGACGGCACACCCGCTACCGATACGGTCGTTACGGTGATGAAGGACGGCGAAAAGGTCAAAATGAACTTCGTTGACAAAAACGGAGTTGCACGCTTCGAGCTTGACGGAGATTCCTACACCTTCAAGCTCGAATCATCCGACAAAAAGACTCCTCTCAGTTATGACGAGAGTGCGTGCGTTCTCACGAAAAGCGCACCGAACGCCGAGATCACCGTTTACGGTACGGCACAAAAAACGGAAAGCATCACCTTCGTAATAAACGACGCGGACGTCAGCTTTGATACCTACGTTGCCGTTCTCGGCGGAATCAGAGTCACCGTGAAGAAGGACTCGCCGTGCTACTTTATATTTACTCCCACCGAGTCGGGATATTATAAGATATCCTCCTCCGACGCATCCGCATCGGTCGGATATCACGGCGCACCCACCTTCCCCATGACAAACAATATCGCAAATATGGAAAGTGACGGGGCGTTTCACCTCAATATCAAGGATTCCAACATAGGGACCAACGGCACGGGCACCTCGCAGTACATAATCAGCATATCTACCGAGTCGGACGCCGAGCTCTCCTGCGTCCTTAAAATAGAGCGCGAAGGAAACTATGTAAGAGATATATCCGACGAGCCGTGGCAGGATATCGCACCCTCGAAAACGCTCACAAAATTCGATCCCGATTTTTCGCTCGAAAATCTCATAGCGTTGGACATAACCGATCCTGCACTTACGGTTGTTTTCAATCCGCAGGATGGCTACTATCACCTCGGCAGTGCCGACGGACCTATCGTTCTCGTTCGTATGACCACGACCAACAACGACCGCTTCGCATCCTTTACCAAAATGTGTGAAACAGACCGTCTCGGTGCTTATATCTACGACGAAAACGGTAATTTCGTAAGGAAAGAGAGCTTTAACGATCTTATCGCCAAGTATGCCGAGATATGCGACGAAAACAGCGGAGTATGTCCTCTTGATAAAGACCTTGAATATATGATCAAAACAGTCGGAAATTTCAAGGGCTGGTGGAACTACGAAAAAGGAACGCAAATTTTTGGAGATCTTATAGTTCCCGAAAAGAATGCGTGGCTCTTTGCTTGCTGCTACGCAATGTAAGGCAAACCAATTCAATAACATAGGAGAAAATATATGAACAGAAACAGTAAACTTTCAAAAGTCCTTTCCGTTATCGCTCTGATGCTCTGCTTTGCGCTTCTCTTCTGCGCGTGCAATACTCCGAGCAACGATGACGGTAGCGACAGCAATCCTCCCGCAGGAGATACCACTCCCGACACGCCGGATAGCGGAAACGAAGATCCCGATACCACCCCCGACGACGAAAAGCCGGGCGATGAAAACGACGGAAAAGTTACCTATACGGTAAACACGAAAGACCTTGACGGAAATCCTATCGCAGGCGTAGAGGTTCAGTTCTGCGTTGGCGACAACTGCAAGGCGCCCGTTTACAGTGATACAAACGGAGTTGCAACCATCACACTCGACCCCGAAGACTATCACGTCAAGATCAACCCCGGCGTATATGCGGCAGATCCCGCAGAATACGAGTTCCCCGAGGGCTCGACCACGCTTGACGTAACAGTTTACAAGCTCCCTACGGGAAGTGAGGACGAACCTATTCCGGTAACCGAAAATGAGACTCAGGTAAAACTCAAGGCGGGCGCAAAGCTCTATTATACCGTGTTTATGCCCGGAGATAAGGTTCTGACCATTGACGACGTAAATTCCAGAGGCGCCGTTATCGAATACAACGGAAAAACGTACACCTCTGAAAACGGCAAGGTACAGGTGGCTCTCGAAGGCGGAATGATGGCAAATATCGCAGTATCCGCCGCAGACGGAAAGCTTGCAGTATTTACTCTCAAGGTATCGGTAAGAGAAGGATCATCAGGCAACCCGTTCACGCTTGAAAACCTCGATCCTATCACGGTAAACGTTCCCGAAAACGACAGCGTTCACTACAAGTGGATCGCTACCGCAAGCGGCACTCTCACCGTTTCATGCGCAAACGACGTAAACGATATCACCCTTAACAACAATACCGCCGCGATCTACGGCGATCCCTCTGACGGCGCGGCAAGCGTTTCGATCACGGTAAACGAGGGGGACGAGATCACTCTCATATTCGCAGTCTGTGTTGTTGACGAATCTACATGGACGACTCCCGCGGCAGAACTGAGCGTTACGTTCACTCTTGCATAAAAATTAAAAACAAAAAAACTCGCACGGTTGTGCGAGTTTTTTTATTTTGTTTTTCAGTTTGCAAGCGCTTTTTCAATGGACGCTACAAGCTCGGCTTTTTCCATCTTCGCCTCCGAGCGGGCAACTATGATTCCGTTTGCATCTACTACGACCGTCATAGGATACTGTCCCTTACCGCCGAGAGCGAAATAGTAGCTCTCGCCCGGATTGTTGTGTCCGAATTTCATGGTATAGTCGGACATTCCGTACGTGTAGATACACTCATATATATCAAGGTCGCTGTCATCTGCCGAGCATATCGCTATCATATCGATGGCAACTCCCTTTTCGGTATATTCTTTATACACCTCCTCGAAGTGCGGAAGCTCTTCAAGGCAGGGCTGACAAGTCGTGTACCAGAAGTTTATAACCGTTACTTTCCCCTTGTTTTGTGATACGTTAAAGGTGCCGATATACTCACCCTCACTCGAGATTATCCTTATATCCTCACCGGCACAGATATTTCCTACGTTATATCCAACGGTCGGTCCTGCGTCGTCGGTAGCGGGCGGCGGAGAGCTCGGTTCTGGCGCCTTATCAATAAAGTTATAGTAAACGAGACTGCCGACAAGAACTGCCGATGCGAGTGATACTGCGGTAATTTTCACCGCTTTTACGCGCTTTTTACGTCTTATCTCGATCTTTTCTTTTTCCTCTTCGGTAGCATTTTCGGGTATCTCATTCGGCGGAAGGATTATCTTCGAGCCCTTCCACTGTATCGCGCTCGTTGGGCAGACCTCGATACATTCTCCGCAGTTTATACACTCGTGGTCGCCAACGTGACGAATATCCATTTTACATTTGCTGACACAAAGTCCGCAATCGATACACTTGGGCTTATCGAGCTTTATTCCGATAAGTGCTATCTTGTTAAAGAGTCCGTACAGAGCTCCGAGTGGACAGAAGAATCGGCAGAAGAATCGGTAGATAAATACCGAGCCGACTATAAATACTACGAGAAGGAAGAATTTCCAGGTAAAGAGCGGTCCAAGCAAGGAGAGAAGCGGGCGGTTTTCTGCGTTCGAGAGCAGTCCGACACCGCCTTCAAGCGTTCCCGCGGGACAGATGTACTTACAAAAAGCGGGTACCTTATTATTCGTTATGCTGTATATAAGAGGTATCGCTACGACGAAGAGAGCCAGTATCACGTATTTGAGATAGGAAAGGACTCTCGTTACTCTGCTTTTCTTTATCTTCGGAGTTTTTATCTTATGTAAAAGGTCTTGAATAAGCCCGAAGGGACATAAGAAGCCGCATATCCATCTTCCGAAAAGCAGTCCGTACAGCATAATGATTCCAAACATATAGTACGGAACGGTCTTATTTGCAACCGTGAGCGAATTCTGAAGCGCTCCGAGCGGGCAAGCCGCCGACGCGCCCGGGCAGGAGTAACAGTTAAGTCCGGGAGCGCACATATTTTTTACCGCTCCGCGATATATAAATCCGTTTCCGAAGCCCTTGAGATTCGCGTTAAACAGAAGTGCCGCGTAAAGCTGAATGAGCCGACGTTTCAGCGGCAGACGGCTCTTTTTCTTTTTTTCTTTATTCAGTTTCATATTATCCAAGTCCTATACATTCGGTACAAATTTTAATTGCCTTTCCGAGAACGTCTCGCATGCCGCCGTTAAATATTCCGAGAACAATAAGTGCCACAGCCACGGCAAAAATGCCAATGCGAATCCAGATTAGACGCTCTTTTTTCGGTACCTCAAATCTCTTTTCGGATACCTGCGCGCCCGACACTTTTGCAAGCGCATTTTTCAGTTCTTTTATCTCGTTATTTAAGCTGTTCTTTTCATAGTAAAGATAAAAAACGCCTACCGCCGCGGCAAAGGTTACACACGGCAAAGCCGTCAACACGAGCGCGACAACGCTTTTGTTTATATCCGAGGTAAAATTCGAAACGTTGATAACGTGGATAAGCACGGGTACGGCTGAAAAAATGCACAGGAGGGTGCAAAAGATCTTAACCATCCCTCTTCTGCCGGCTATTTTTTCTGCCTCGTAGCTACCCTCACCGCGTACCTCAAGCTTTGCACGCAGCTTTTTGACCGCCGCCGCCTTATCGGGCGCAGGACTCAATTTTTTATCTTCCATCGGGAGAAAAACCGATATGGCTATGCCGCCCAATATTCCCAAAAGACAAAGCGCGGTGGGTATGATTATCTTCTTAAACTGCGCCGAAATGCTCTCGGTGGTAAACGGGTGATCCCCGCTTTTATATATGCTGACGCACGATACGATAAGGCATATCCCGAGAAGTACCGTCAGTACCGAAAGGGCTATACCGTATATCAGGTACAGCTTTTCTCTATTTTTTTGTGACATATTTATCTCCGTTTTTTCAAGTTTGCGTAAAGTTACGGCGTGTTTCTTGATTTTATCATAAAATCTATACAAAGTCAAGATTTTTATATTATCTCTATCCTTATTGAAAGATTTTCGCACGCTTTTGCATAAAAGACTTTATAGTGACCGTGACGGCTGCAAGCAAATTTGTCCGTACAAACGATCTCACCGCTGACAAAATATCTGCATTTTGCCCCGCCGTATGCGATCTCGAGGCAGTTTTTATCGGCTTTTATATCCGAATACTCCTCGCCGTCAAAATAGAACGCAGGGAGAAGATGTGCGATCTCGCCCTTGCCCGAAACGGATATTTCAACCCCTTTTTCGCTGACGGTATATTCCGCGCAAACAGTCTCGCCATCCTCAAGTGTAACTGCAAATTTCGCTTCAGCGCTACCCTTTTCAGCGTTTTCCGAAAGTCCCTTCAGCTCGTATATAGAGGACGGCGTCGTTGCGAAAATAAATTTCCCATTTGAAAGCCGTCCGGGCGCGAGCGAGAGATCACAAGCGTCTTTGACGTCTATCTCGTAGCTCGGGCTTTTTGTACAGGGAGCCGAAATACACACGGTGCTCGGCGCACCTATCTTGTGAACTCGTCCAAGTCCCGATGCATCGTAGTGCATATTGGCAAAGGTCTCAAACTCGAGGAAATATCCTCCCGCATTTAAGAAGATCTTATGAAACGCGTCCGACGTTTTTGCCGTGTAGGGCGCGCAAAGATCGGTTTGTGTCTCGGCAATATTCTCGTTACATATAAGCTGTGCAACGTAGAGAAAAGATGCCGTAGTTATCATATATTTATCGAAATAAGCGTAGTTTTCGCAGCCGTATTTCGTCTCTGTGGGGAAGCGGTTTTTGATATGTCTTATGGGATTTTTCGAGAGCCAGAATTCGACGTTGTCAAGCGCTCTGTTTGCCGCTTCCTTAAAGCGTCCCGCAAGTGCAAGGTTGCCCTCGTTTGCGTATCTGTTTGCCTCGTATTCGAGAACTATCGCAAGATGCGCCTCGTTATGAGGAAACTGCGAGGAGCGTCCCCCGAAGGGCACTTCCCCCGTGACCGACTGCATTTTAAGCGTTAGAAGTCCGGCTTTTCTCAGGCACTCGTCAAGCTCCTTGCGGTATTTTCCGTTATATCCGAAATGGAGAAGCACCGCAAAAAGACCGCGCGGAACGAGATCGTAAACCATGGGGGGATTTTCCTCGTCGTCACGATACATCGAGTTCTCGTCCAGCCAGTGAAGCTGTGTGGGTATCTGAATATCTATAAACTCGCTCGAGTCGCAAAGTCCGATATACGTTCGCATATATTCACTGACCGCCGTGAAAAGCGCCCAGTTGAATATTTTGTCGTGCGGCGTCTTTGCGTACTGCGTATAACAGGTCTCGGGTACTATCGTGCGAAGGCAGTCCTTCCAGTAGCGTATCTTGTCCTCTGAAACGATATTTTTCCCTTCAAGTTCCATGATACAAAAGATTATTTCCTTGACAGAAAAATCATTTGCCGCCTTTACCTTCGGTATGTTTTCACAGCAAAAGTCCATCATCTCAATAAAAATTGGGAGAAGCTCTTTTTTTCTTCCCTTCGCTATGAGTATTCCGATGTCGGAGGTGAGTCGGGGAAAGCCGTGTTCCTTTAGACCGAGCGTCTTTACCTCGTTAAAATAGCGCTCTATATGCTCAAAGCTGTATGCCTCAAGCGTTCTTTCCATAAGGGCAATATATCTTTGCCTCATAACAAACCTCCTCGATTTATTAAATCTCGCCCTTGTATTATATCAAATAGCGAAAAAAATGTCAATAAAATCGGATATAAGTAAAAAAATATTATTATCTCGCTTGACAGACGACGAGGCGCGTGATATAATAGAGAAAATATTAAATTTAACGGAGGAGTTTATCATGCGTATAAAGACTCTCGATACCAGAAATCTCTGCGAAAGCGCCAAGAACGGCGGTTGCGGCGAATGCCAGACCTCTTGCCAGTCCGCTTGCAAGACCAGCTGCGGTATCGCAAATCAGCAGTGTGAAAACACCAAGAAGGAAAACGAAAACAAGTAATTCTTTTTCGCTCCGAATGCCGCCTTTTTGGGCGGCATTTTTGGTAGTTTTTCTGAAAACCTTTTTGGGAAAAGGTTTTCAGACTTCCCAAAAACTTTACTTGAAACATAATAAGCAAGATCGATACTCGACTTTTTCATTCCGATCAGAATGACAGTTCCCCGTGCCCGCACCCACAAACCAAGATCCCTAATTCAAAAATTCAAATAAAAATCAAAACAAGGAAATACATACTATGATACACGCTTATAAGCTTGGAAATATGAACATCGTTCTCGATATCTTCTCGGGCTCGGTCCACGTCGTTGACGAGGTCGCGTACGACATCATAACCTCTTATGAAAACAAAGAAAAAGAGGAGATAATTGCCGATATTCTCGCAAAATATCCCAACCGAGATGACGTAAACCGCGCCGAGATACTCGACTGCTTTAATCAGATCGAAGAGCTGAAGGCATCGGGCAAGCTCTTTACACCCGACACCTTTTCTCCTATGGCGGACACCCTCAAGAAAAAGACCTCAGGCGTCGTCAAGGCGCTTTGCCTGCACGTTGCTCATACCTGCAACTTAAACTGTGAATACTGCTTTGCAAGTCAGGGTAAGTATCACGGAGAGCGCGCTATAATGTCTCTTGACGTAGCAAAGCGCGCGCTCGATTTCCTTATCGAAAATTCAAAAGGCAGACGTAATCTCGAGGTTGACTTCTTCGGCGGCGAGCCCCTTATGAACTTTGATATGCTCAAAGAGCTGGTCAAATACGCACGCGAGCGCGAAAAGGAGTGCGGCAAAAATTTTCGCTTCACCCTGACCACTAATGGACTGCTTATCGACGACGACGTAATCGATTTTGCAAATCGCGAAATGAGCAACGTAGTTCTCAGCTTGGACGGACGAAAAGAGGTCCACGACCGCTACCGCGTTGACTACGCAGGAAACGGAAGCTGGGAGCGCATCGTACCCAAATTCCAGAAGCTCGTAGAGGCAAGAGGCGGCAAAAACTACTATATGCGCGGCACCTTCACGCACGCAAATCCCGATTTCTTAAAGGACATCGAAAAGATGCTCGAGCTCGGCTTTACCGAGCTGAGTATGGAGCCGGTAGTCTGCGCACCCGAGGATAAATCAGCGCTCACTCCCGAGGATCTCCCGATAGTACTCGAGCAGTATGAAAATCTCGCCGAGCTTATGCTAAAGCGCCGCCGCGAGGGTAAGCCGTTCACATTCTACCACTATATGATCGACCTTAAGGGCGGCCCCTGCATCTACAAGAGAGTTTCGGGATGCGGCTCGGGGACCGAATATATGGCAGTCACCCCTTGGGGAGACCTTTACCCCTGCCATCAGTTCGTCGGCGAGGAAAAATTCAAACTCGGTGACATCTGGAACGGAGTTACCAACACCGAAACGCAGGAAGAATTCGGCAAATGCAACGTATATACCCGCCCCGAATGCGCCGACTGCTGGGCAAAGCTTTACTGCTCGGGCGGTTGCGCGGCAAACGCATACCACGCTACCGGATCGGTAAACGGAGTTTACAAGTACGGCTGTGAGCTTTTCCGCAAGAGAATGGAATGTGCCATTATGCTCGAAGCGGCAAAGGCGGAAGAAGAGTAATATGGATACTCCTATATACGATTTTGTAAAGAAATATTCGGACGAAAAGACCGTCCGAGCACATATGCCCGGACACAAGGGAAACGGACCTCTCGGCGTCGAAGCGATCGACATAACCGAAATCGAGGGCGCAGACCTTCTTTACAGCCCGAGCACGGTAATAAAAAAGAGCGAAGAAAACGCATCGAAGCTTTTTGGTAGCGCGCGCACGCTCTATTCAACAGAGGGCTCTTCCCTTTCGATCCGCGCTATGCTCTATCTTGCCACGATCTACGCGAAAAGCCAAGGCAAAAAGCCGACGATCGCGGCAGGGCGAAACGCGCACAAGGTCTTTATAAGCGGAGCCGCTCTGCTTGATTTTGATATTACGTGGATCTTTCCCGAAAAGAGCGAAAGCATCGTTTCGTGTGAAATAACCCCCGATGCGCTCGACAGCTTTCTCGGTGAAAACGAGGTCTGCGCGGTGTATATCACAAGTCCCGATTATCTTGGAAATATTGCCGATATAGAGGGACTTTCAAGGATCTGCAAAAAGCACGGCGTTTTACTTTTGGTTGATAACGCGCACGGCGCGTATCTGAACTTTCTGCCCGTATCCTTGCATCCGATCTCGCTCGGAGCACATATGTGCGCAGATTCGGCACACAAAACTCTTCCCGTTCTGACGGGAGGAGCTTATCTGCATCTGTCAAAGGATGCACCCGAGATCTTTTACGAGATGGCAGACAGCGCGATGGCTCTATTTGCTTCAACGAGCCCATCATACCTCATACTGCAATCTCTCGATCTTGCAAACGAGTACCTGTGCGACTCGTATCGAGATCGACTTTGCAGCTTTGCCAAAAAGGTCTCCGAGTTAAAGGAAAAACTGATCTCTGCGGGATACACCCTTATCGGAGACGAGGCGCTTAAGATAACGCTTGAAACGAAAAAATACGGATACACGGGCATCGAAATTGCCGATATACTAAGGAAAAACGGTATCGTATGTGAATTTTACGACAGCGATTTTACCGTTCTTATGCTCACTCCCGAGAGCGGCGAAACCGCGCTTGAAAGAATTTACGACGCTTTGATCGAAATACCTCAAAAGACCGAGATCACCGATAAAATGCCGACTCTCGAAATACCCGAAAGGGTGCTCACTCCAAGAGCGGCGGCTCTGTGCGAAAGCCGTGAATTTGACGTTTGCGAGAGCGCAGGCAAGGTGCTTGGTACCGCGAGCGTCTCCTGTCCGCCCGCAATACCGATAGTCGTTTGCGGCGAAAGGATAAGCGAGAGCGCAGTGAGAGTTTTTGAGTACTACGGTATTAAAAAGGTCCGCTGTGTAAAAACAAAATAACGAAAGGTGAGAGAAAAATGACACCAAAGATCACGGGAATACATCACGTAGCCCTTAAGGCAAAAGGGCTTGAAAACTATAAAAGGATGTTTGAATTTTATCACGAAATTCTCGGTCTCCCCGTTGTACGCGAGTGGGGAGAGGGCGAAAATCTCGGTGCTATGCTCGATACGGGAGCGGGTATGCTTGAGATATTCTCAAATGCCGACGACATTCTTTCCGAGGGCGCGCTCCGCCACATCGCTTTTGCAGTAGAGAGTGTAGATGTTTGCGTGGAAGCAGTACGCCGTGCGGGATATGAGATAACAATGGAGCCAAAAGACATAGTGATATCATCAGAGCCACCCTTGCCTGCAAGAATTGCCTTCTGCACAGGACCGGTGGGCGAAAGTGTTGAGTTTTTCACGGAAAAATAAAAAACGGACGGTAAAACCGTCCGTTTTTTTAATATAATTCACCGCCCCGCTTTTCTGCAAGATATTTCTTTGGGGTAGTACCTCTGAGGCGCTTGAACACTTTGATAAAATACGAGGGATCGCTGAAACCACAGATCTCGGCGGTTGCTTCTATCGTATAGCCGTCCAAAAGATAGGCGCAGGCGTGACTTATGCGAACAACGTTCAAAAATTCAGAAAACCCGGTGCCTACCGAAATTTTAAGCCATCTGCAAAAATAATTTTTACTGTATCCGAAAAAATTAGCCGCGTCATTCATAGTGATCTTTCTGTGATAGTTACTTTCAACCCACTCAAGAAATCGCGACGCGTCACTTACGGGAGACGTCGGGGTGTTTTCCGAACGGGCGCAGGATGCAAGGTAATTTATTATTTCAAGCGTTGCGGCTACGCGCTTATCAAAAGAGTTTTCTTCACTCGCAGCAATAAGTGCAACGGCGTATATCTTATCAAAATCCTTACACTCACAAGGAATAAACTCAAGAGATTTTCCCTGTGCGCTCAAAATGTTTCTTACGTTAAGGTATCTTTCGAGTATTTCAAGATTTATATGGAGTACGTGAATAAACTCTCCGCCCTCCTTGTAAATCATAGAGTGAAGCTGCTTTGGAGCTATATATATCGCCGTTTTGCCCGATATTTTCACACTTTTTCCATTGACCGTTGCTTCTCCGTCAATACCGTTTGTGAAAACTATTTCAATGGTATCTCCATAATGAAGAAAAGTCTCAACGGGACGCCCACGCTCGCAAGGCAATAGAACTCTGTGCCAAGTCCATATTTTTTGATTGCTTGCTTCTTTGAACACAAAATCGCCTCCCTCGCAGTTCAATTTTACCATTTTATCGCCTTTTGTCAAGACCATATATGTATTTTTTACTATTTTTAACAATTATATTGCATTTTATTTTTGTTTTTGCAGCGTTAAAATGATTTCAGAGACCGAAAGGAGAGGTATTTATGAAGAGAAAAATAGTTGCAGTAGTTGAAAATCACTTTGACCAGCTTTGGCGCAGATGCCTTGAAAGAGACTTTGTATCCGGCGAAAAGAACTACGTTTCTTACGCAAAGATTGAGCAGTATTATATCGAGGAAAACTTAAAGCTCTGCGAAAAATACCCAGAATACAAATTCCAGATAGAGACACCCTGTGCGGTCGAGACCTATCTAAAACGATTTCCCGAAAAGACCGAGCTTATAAAAAAGCTTTACAAAGAGGGACGTCTCAAGACCCCGAACACGGGATATCTCATCGTTGATTCGAATATGCCGTGTGAGGAAACGATAATAAAAAACTATCTCCTAGGAGATAAGTTTTTCGATGAATTCGGCGTCGAGACTCCAAAAGCGGCGTGCAGAAGCGACGCGTTCGGAAACAGCGCACAGCTTCCGCAGATACTCAAAAATTTCGGTGCAACCCACGTACGCGAGCTTGCTTACGTACCGTACGACGATGACGTATGGGTAGGTCTTGACGGCAGTCCGATATGCGTTAAAAAACACCGTTTTCTTGGCATGGGCGGAGGTTGGAGCAAGCTTGCTCCCTGCCCCGAATGTAAGGGGTTCGGAGAAAAAAACGGTGAGAAATGCACCTGCTGCGGTGGCAGAGGGGTAGACGAAAAGGACGCTGTATCAAGATGGACCAACGTCTATATCAGAGACGACGAGACCGAAAGCGGAACGATAATGGTAGGCGGAGAGGAGCTTCTGCCTCAGGAAAACACCGTCCATCTTATCGAGAAGATACGCCGAGAAAAGGACGTTGATATTCACCTTGGCTTTGAAGAAGAGCTTCTCGACATATATAAGGACGAGATAGAAAAGATAGAAAAGGGTGATTTCGACGGTCTTAAGGTGAGAGAGAGCCGCGAATTCAATCCGAATAATACCGGCTGCTTTACCACGAGAATAAAGACCAAGCAAGCTCTTTCGGAAATAGAGAACAAGATGCTTGCGTGCGAAACGCTCAAGGCGCTTGAATTTACAAAAGGCAAAGCCGCGGAAAATTACGACGAGGCGTGGAAGAAGGTAGCTCTTTGTGCCTTCCACGATTCGGTAACGGGTACTATGGTAGATGCGCCCTATTTCGAGCTTCTCGATTGGCATAACGAGCTCCGCGACTTTGCAAACGAGAAATATCTCGCAAAAGAGGATAGTGACGGGGCGCTGATCTACAATCCGTCTTCCTTTAAGCGTAGCGGTATATACGAGAGCTCTGACGGACGTCTGGCAATAGTTAACGACCTCGCCCCGTACTCCTTCAAAAGGGTAACCTTTGAGAAAAAGGGCGAGATAACGAAAGAAAAACCTCAGATAAAGGAGCTTCCCAAGGAAGCGATACTCACCGATCAAAGCAGCACGTCCGATACACTGTCGTGCGGAGAGCGTTTCTTTATCGAAAACGAGTATTTTGTTATAGAAGCGGACAACAACGGACTTCGCTCCATCACCGACAAGCGCCACGGCGTGGTGTCAACGATGGGAAAGAGTGGACGTCCTTGCGAATTTATTATCGAAAGTGACGTTGGCTCGCCTTGGGCAACTCTCGAGCCGCCCGCATATATCTATCCGCTCGGGGAGCGCACGGAGTTCGTCACAAGCGAAAAGGGAGATAGTTTCACAAAGATCTCGTTTTGCACCAAAAGTACGATGAGAATGTGTGACGTATGTAATCCGACCGTTATAGATTGGTCGGTGACACTCCTTGACGGGTATGACAAGATAAAATTCGATGCAAAGGTCAACTGGCGCTCGATAAACAAGCGCCTTAGAGTAAATTTCCCTCTCACAATAAACGGAAAGGATATTTACGGTATTCCGGGCGGTTATCTCGAAAGAGAGCCGTACGAGCCGTCTTATGCTTGGGCGGGATCTAACGGCGACTGGGTAGCGTACCGATGGGGCGGAGTTGAATGTGAAAACAAAAGCATTGCGCTTTTCAACAGAGGAACTCCATCGTACAGAATTCTGCCGAGCGAGAGCGGAAAGGACATTTCCATCTCTCTGCTTCGCTCTCCCGCGGTCGCAACCTATCTCCACGAGCCGATCTCGTATTCGATGACCGACTGGGATACTATGCGTGACGAGGGTGTTCACTCTCTTTCGTGGGAGCTTGCATGCTACGGCACGTCTTTTGCCGAAAGTAACGTTATAAAGGATGCAGAAAGCTTCTCGCGCCCCTTCCTTTCGGTAAAAAAGGAAATATCGGGGGAACTCCCTTCGGTAATTTGCGGAAAAGCAACCGTATCACACTGCAAGGTCGCCGAGGACGGTAGCGGAATTATCGCAAGAGTAACAGAATACAGCGGCAAGGGTGACAGAGTAACAATCTCCGTCCCAAGCGGTATCAAAGAGGTTTACAAGACGAATATGGCAGAAAAAATCCTTGAAAAGCTTGAGTTTTCCGACACCCTGACGGTTAGTCTCCGCGCATTTGAAATAGCAAGTATAAAGCTCGTGTATTAAAAATAAAGCAGACCGCAAAATGCGGTCTGTTTTTTAATTTGTACCGACAGACGAGGCGGCGAGTGCCTCGTTTTTGTCGTCCGCCATACATACCGATCCGGCAGAGAGCACCTCAGCGGCACCCACCGTACAGCCCGTGCCGACCACCGAGCCGTCGGCAACGCCTGCACCGCTGCATATATGCGCCCCCGAGCATATAAGCGAGTCTCGAACAACTGCTCCCGCCTCAACGGTAACTCCGTCGAAAATTACGCTTCCGCGAATATCCGCGTCGGGAGAAATATTGCAGTTTTTTCCTATGATGTTCTCGCCGCGTGAGTAACGCATATTACATTCAAGATACGAGGAGAGCGTACCCATATCACACCAATAATCGTCGCTTTTCCACGCTATCATCTTTTTTTCTTTGATAATATTCGGAAAGACGTCAAGGGAAAAATCGATCGGCGTCTCATCGGGCAGAGCGTCCATTATCTCGCGAGAAATGATATATATACCTATATTTATAAGCTTCGAATCACATTCGCCCGCCTTCGGCTTTTCGCAAAATCCGACTATTCTTCCCTCTTTGTCGGTAACGAGTACGCCGAAGCGCGAGGTGTCCTCAACCTCGGTACAGGCAATACTCACGTCTGCGCCCTTTTCGTAGTGAGATTTTATCATATCGCGCAGATCACCCTCGAAAACGGCGTCTCCGCTGATAACGAGCAGATCTCCCTCGGCAAGCTTTGACGCGTTCTTGACTCCGCCCGCGCTTCCGAGCGCCTTTTCCTCGTGAGCGTATTTTACATCAACGTCGTAAACGCTGCTACCGACCTCTTTCTGCATTTTTTCTCCGAGATATCCGGTGCTCACTACCGCCCGTTTTATCCCGAGACGACTCACCTCTCCGAGTATTTTTACTATATTTGGAATATTATTTATCGGCAGAAGGGGTTTGGGTGTCTTTTCGGTAAGAGGATAAAGACGGCTTCCCTTTCCGCCCGCCATAATTACTGCACTGAGTTTCATAAAGCAGGTCCTTTCAAATAAAACTTTGTAAGTTTTATTTTTTCCCGCTTCTTTGTGATTATTCCTCTTGAAAAATAAGTATTTTCGTGTTATACTTTTATAAAGTAACGCTTTTAAGGAAAATATTCTTATGAAAAAAGTTGAAATATATACGGACGGCGCGTGCAGGGGTAATCCCGGGCCGGGCGGTTGGGGTGCGATACTCGTTTACAACGGACGCGAAAAGGTGCTTTCGGGAGGCGAGAAGGATACCACCAACAACCGAATGGAGCTTCTCGGTGCAATAAGCGCTTTCGAAGCGCTTAAAGAACCGTGCGCCGTCACCTTCTGCTCCGATTCAAAATACGTTATCGACGGTCTCTCAAAGGGCTGGGCGGTATCCTGGAAGCAAAAGGGTTGGAAAAAAGCGGACGGTAAGGCGGCGCTGAACCCCGAGCTTTGGGATCGGCTGCTTACGGCGATAGCTTCACACGAGATCGAGTACGTTTGGGTAAAAGGACACGTCGGTCACGAGTATAACGAGCGCTGCGACGCTCTTGCGACCACCGAGGCGGACAAATTAAAGTAACTCACAGTTTACACGTTATACCTTGAAAGGTCACAGTTTATTTGATATTATAAAGAAAAGTTGCTAAAAAATGCGTATATCGGTTAAAAACTGTATATAATCATAAAAAACACGGCAAGGAGAAAGCTCATGTCCGAATACAAAAACACACATAAGCACGGCACGGGAGGAATAGTATTTGCCTCCGTATTGCTTATTATAATCGCACTTATATCTATGATAATAACCTTTTCGGCTCTAAAGAAAGGCAACGACGTCCCTAGCACCCCCGATAACGGAACGCCCGACAGCGGTGAGGTCGATAACAGTCAGGGCGGTGACGAGGGCGGTAACGAAAACGACGATCAAAGCGGAGATCAGAATCAGAACACTCCTCCCAAGAACACCGTAATTTCCGTACCGAACACCGATATTTTCAAGGGACCGCTTCTTGAACTCAGCGCCAAGAATCCGTACAGACCTACCAAGGAGCTTCTCACCATCTCGAATATGAACAAGCTCGATCCCGGTCAGATACTCACGCAGTACGGTTTCAAAAACATTTACAACTTTGCGGCAGGAAACTTTATTCCCGCAAACAGACAGCGTTTTCTTGATGCCGAGGCAATAGATGCGTTTTGCGCAATGATGGAGCAGTACGTCACCGAAACGGGAAACAAAAATATCTGGCTCCGCAATGCGTACTACTACGATATAAGCGAGGATGACAAATCCACGCCAGACGTCAACGAGGCGCTCCTTAACCCTCATGCAATGGGACTTGCCGTTGACCTCCAGATCAACACCGCAAACGGTCAGATCCCTCTACTCAACAGCTACCCCGGTTACGGTAGAACAAATTACTACGATTGGTTCCTTGCAAACTGCCACAAATACGGATATATCCACACGGGCAACGTAGAAAATAAATATTCCACGTTCAGATATATCGGTCTTCCCCACTCAACTTATGTGAACACAAATTATGTTAGCTTCGACTCATATCTCGACCTTATAAGAACGAAAACCCCCGACGACCGACTCGTTACCGTGGATTCAAACGGAAACGAATGGTGGGTATATTACGTACCCGCCTCAAGCGGCGAAAGCACGGATATAAAGGTCTTCGGAAGTCAGTACACCATTTCGGGAGACAATGCAGGCGGATTTATCGTATCCGTAAATACCGCGGGAATCAGATAATAATAAAAAAGAGCAAGAATTTCAAAATTCCTGCTCTTTTCTTTTATTTGCGTTTCTTTACGATAATTACTGCCGTAAGACCTCCGACTAAAGCGATGGCAACAGAGATCGCAATGATCACGAAAATTCCGCCGTTGCTCTTTTCCTCGCCGCGATCCTCTTTGTCGGGCTCGGGTTCAGGTTTCGGTTCAGGTTTCGGTTCAGGTTCAGGTTCGGGCTCGGGCTCCGGCTCCGGTTCGGGTTCGGGCTCCGGCTCCGGTTCGGGTTCGGGCTCCGGCTCGGGCTCGGGTTCAGGCTCGGGCTCGGGTTCAGGTTCGGGCTCGGGTTCGGGTTCGGGCTCGGGGTCGGGTTCGGGTTCGGGT
>SVSI01000026.1 GCA_015064385.1 Oscillospiraceae bacterium
CGTTGGAAGGTCGCTTATTGGGAGGAGCAGGACAACGGATCCTCCAGAAGCGTTTACGAGGCGTTGCTTCAGCTCTTTACAGAGGACAGAGTGGGTATGCTTGCAGATATTGCGGTCGCGCTTGCCGATATGAAGGTTTCTATTCTTCAGGTCAATTCGCAGAAGAGAAACAACGGCAGATGTATAATCACCTTGAAGATAAGCTGCAAGAATATCGAGCATTACGATTCGATCGTTTCGAGATTGCGCTCGCTGAACGGTGTTGAGAGCGTGGCTAGAGGCTTCTCGTGATCGGTCAAAAAAGTTTATATAAAGGATTTTACGGATAATGAAGGCAGTATTGCAAAGAGTAAAGAGTGCGAGTGTCAGTGTTGACGGACAGGTAGTCGGAGAGTGCGCGGAGGGATTGATGATCCTTTTGGGTGTTGCGAATGGTGACACCGAGGAGGATGCAAGACTTCTGGCGACCAAGATATGTAATTTGAGAATATTCTGCGACGAGAATGACAAGATGAATCTTTCGGTCAAAAATATCGACGGCGAGGCGCTCGTTATCTCTCAGTTTACTCTGATGGCTAATTACAAGCACGGCAACCGCCCAGATTATCTTGAATCGGCTCCTCCTGCCGAGGCGGACAGACTTTACGAATATTTCAAGGGACTTATGGCTGCCGAGCTCCGTCACGTTGGTTGCGGAGTGTTCGGCGCACACATGGAAGTAAGTCTTATTAATAACGGGCCCGTTACCATAGTTATGGACAGCGAGGTTCTGAAAAAGAAAAAGGCATAAGAGACACTCTTTGCCATCGTGTTACCCTTTAAAATACACGGATCGTGCAGGCAGTGCCTGCAGGGAAGGACAATAGGAAAATGAAACTAAACATAAGCGGAAATATAAACGCGTATTACGTTCAGACTCTTTGTATGATATTTTTCCCTGGAGAGAAATTTTCTGACAAGGTGCCGACGGATCCCGAGGTTGCGTCGCCCGAGCTGACGCTTTCTCTTGAGGAGACCGATGCGGGAGTTAAGGTGTGCGCTGAATTGACGCTTGAAGAAAAATTCGCGAATTGCGAAAAGGTATATCCTATTCGCGAGGATATTACGTACGATAGACTAAAAAAGATCGCCGTGGGAGACGCGGTGCTGTCGGTGTGTAGCGAGGTCATCGGCTATAGACCCTCGTGGGGAATGCTTGTTGGTGTTCGTCCCTCGAAGGTGGCTACCGAGCTTTTTGCAAGCGGAATGTCGAAGACAAGAGTCAAAAAGGCTTTGGTCAACGATTACTTCGTTATTCCCAAAAAGGCGGCGCTTGCTACCGAGGTCGCGCTCAATGAGGCGGAGCTTGTTCAGAAGGTCGAGCCAAAGGCTTGCAGTGTATATATATCAATACCTTTTTGCCCGACGAGATGCGCATATTGTTCGTTCGTCTCATATACTTCTAAAAAGCTGCTTTCGACGATACCCGATTATCTCGTTGCGCTTGGTAAGGAGATAAACAGCACCTTTGATACTATCAAGGAGCTTGGTCTCACGGTTAAGACCATATACATAGGTGGAGGTACTCCCACGATACTCGACGAGACTCAGCTTGCCTGGCTTTTATCCGTGGTAGAGGCGAATATTGACGTTTCGACTGTGGAAGAATATACCTTGGAGGCGGGAAGACCCGACACCATTACCGAGGAAAAGATGCGTGTGGCTATGGCGCACGGTGTCAATCGTATCAGTGTAAATCCGCAGACGCTCAATGACGACGTTTTGCGCATCATTGGTCGCTCACATACAGCCGACGATTTTTTGAGAGCTTACGATATTGCTCGTAATTCGGGAATCGCAAACATAAATACCGACGTTATCACGGGGCTGCCCGGAGATAAATTTGCAAGCTTTTCGGCTTCCTACGATAAGATCGTTTCACTTCGCCCCGAGAATATTACGGTTCACACCTTCAGTGTGAAAAAGGCGAGTGATGCGCTCAAGAATTTCAGTCACATCTACTCGGTACGCGGCGGTGACGTCGGAAAGTGCGTTGACTACTCGCAGATCAAGGCACAGCACGAGGGATATCAGCCCTACTATATGTACCGTCAGAAGAATACCGTTGGAAATTATGAGAACGTGGGCTTCTGCCTTGACGGCAAAAAGGGACTTTACAACATCTATATGATGGAGGAGCTTCACTCGATATTCGCCGCAGGCGCGGGCGCGGTATCGAAATTCGTTGACATTGCACCGAAGGGTGAAGAAAAGCGGACGATTGAAAGATTTTTCAATCAGAAATACCCCTACGAATATCTTGCCGAGGATAAGACCGAGGAAAAGCTTAACGCCGCGCGTGAGTTTTATATCAAGCACGGACTAGTATAAACGGCTGTGCAGCCGATCTCTGTTGCTGACGAATTTGAGACGGCCGTTGGTTTCCGAGCACTTATTTTTAGAGTTATGGAGGATATATGGCAACTGAAAAACGTATCAATAAACAGGGATTTGCAAAAATAAACGAGGATTTTATTACTCAATGCGACAGAGAGTTTGAGGAGCTGCTCGCGGAGTCGGTAAGGGCTCTTTGCAAGAAGAACAACGCGAGAGTGCTTGG
>SVSI01000006.1 GCA_015064385.1 Oscillospiraceae bacterium
TATTTCCTTTTGGGAGGGACTACCACCGAATGGTTTTCTCATCGAGATGAGGAAGCGAGCCATCCTATAAAGGAGGCGGGATATCGCAAGTGGACAGGTGACGATAGTGCCCATCTGCCCTCTCTTGAACGCTTGAATCGCGAGGGTCCTGTTTTTCTTGAGCGTGATGAGGACGATGTATACAAAGCCAGACAATTCCACGCCGAAACTGTATCCGAACTCGTTCTTTATTTCGCCGGTGAGGCACAAACAGTCATTCGGCATCAAAAGCTGCTGGGAGTTTATTTTGGTTATCTGTTTGAACTCGGTGGTGAGCGTCTTTATAATGACGGAAGCTTAGATTACGAGCGCGTATTTTTTAGTCCCGATATTGATATGATATCCAGTCCATCTGCATATGGTTATCGAAAGATAACCGATCCCAGTGCTTTCATGGTTACGCAGAAAACGTTGGATGATCATAACAAGCTTTATTTTCTTGAATTTGATCATATCACCCACGTAGCCCCCGAGGAAATCCGAGATGGATTGGATGTAACGTCTTCCAACAGAAGCATCGTAAAGATTCCCGGCAGCAAAAGCAAGTGCAAGAATGAAACAGAATCGCTTAATTTGATGTATAGGGATTTTATTCTCTGTAATGCCAATCGTACGGCACTTTGGTGGTTTGATATGTTTGATGGGTGGTTTCGTTCGGACGGAATGATGGCGGCTGTCAGCCATATGCTTAAGCTTTCCAAATCACTGGGGGCCATCGCAACGGAAAGTATTGCTGAAATCGCGGTCCTTGCGGAGGGCAAGTCTATGTATCGGGCAAGAAAATCTGCGCGACTTGCTACGGAATGCCTTTCAAATATTCGCCGCACTTTGGCAGAGTGCGGATGCGCTTACGATTTGTATTCTGTTGGAGATTGCGAAGACGCACTTTCGCGTCCGTATAAATTGTACGTGTTTGTAAATCAATACGATCTACCGAACCCAAACGCTATTCATGAGCGTTTGCGAGGCTCCGGCAAATCTGCGCTTTGGCTTTATGCACCGGCATATGCTACAGATGGGCATCTCAGTGTATCTGCAATAGAGAAAACGACAGGAATTGGTGTAGCAGAACAGAGTGTATCAAACGGTGGGATGGTTTATAAGGATCGCTTGATCGATTACGGATTGGACGCGCCGTATTTTGCGGTTGAAGATTCGTGTGCCGTGCCGCTTGCTTATTTTGAGAACGGTGCGGTTGCCGTAGCATCTAAACAATTACCGGGTTATCGCTCGGTTTACGCATCTACCTGCAATCTCCCATCGGGACTGCTCCGACAAATTGCCGCCGATGCGGGCGCGTTTGTATACAGCGATAACGACTTCGTCTACGTCTATCCTAATTCTGCCTCCGTTGGTGTATACAACGCCACCGATGAAGATGCGATTATCCATTTGCCCGAAGATGGGGTATATACAGATATGATAGAGGGCGGACGATACACGTGCAAGGACGGTAATCTGTATCTTGCGAAAAAATCAATTCGTTCTTATCTATTGATTAAGGAGGCGTAAAAAGCTTATGAAAACTGCGCTGATTACCGGCGCTTGTATAAACACAGGCGTCGCAATCGTAGAAAAATTTGCATCTGAAGGATACAACGTAATCTTCACGGGAAGGAGCATGGAAAAGGTTCATGCTGCGGAAAAGATATATCGCCAAAAATTTCCCGCAGTGGAGATCATCGGATATCATATAGATTCTTTGCTTGATGATCGGACGGTGGACGAGGATTCTGTTGAAAATATGTTTGCTGACATTGACGCAAGAGGACTTTGGGTAGAAACACTTGTGCTCAACGCCGCCGATCAGGGACTTGGACAGAAGATATTTGAAAACCCGCTCACCGATATGATGAAGGTCATCAACACCAACGTGGTCTGGAATTATTGCCTGTGCGAGCATGCCGCAAAACGAATGAAGGAAAACGGCGGTGGAAATATCGTGTTCATCAATTCCAACACCGCCTATCGCGCGATTCCCGACAGAATCGCATATGAAGCCTCCAAGGGCGGCCAGCTTGGCTTGATGCGCGGACTTGCACTTGACCTTGGAAAATACAATATCCGTGTCAATGCCGTGTTGCCCGGCATGATCAAGACCGACCGCTGGGAGAAAAATCCGGATTTTTATAAATCCGTTCCGTCGCGCTTTACCCCGCTTGGTGACGTAGCCGTAGGGGAGGACGTGGCAGATGCCGTGTATTACTTTGCGGCCATGGCGCGCAACACCACCGGGGCCGAGCTTGTTGTTGACGGAGGTAATACGATTCAGCTATATCCCGTTATACCAAAGACATAAATTGTACAGAAGGCGGCAGATCTTTGACCTGCCGCCTTCTGTTTATTCATCGTATGACCTTCCGAAAAGTATCTGCATAAAGTTCCGTCTGCCGTAGAGTACACGGATGATATGAACCTCGTTGCTATCCACCTTGTAAAATGCGGTGTAGTTGCCGCAAACAAGGAAGCGGTATGGTCGGTCGCCTTGAGGTGTTCGTCGATCTCGGAGATGTAGGCGCCCAGCCGTCCTTCTTTAATCACTTTCGAAATTTTCCCCGTCTGTATTCTCCGGGGCTGATGCCAAATTTCAAGCGAAACGAATTATTGAAGCTGCGAACGCTCTGAAATCCGCTTTCAAGGGCTATATCGGTTATTTTTTTATCCGTTTCGTCGAGCAGTCTCGTAGCACTTTCAAGGCGGTATATATTCAAAAAATCGGTAAAGGACATATTGAACGCCGTATGGAAATACCTTGACACGTAATTATAGTCATAGCCCAAAAGCTTTGAAATATCCTTCAGCGTAACGTTTTTTGTATGGTTTTCCGAAACGTACTGCGCAATAAGAAGTATGTTTATCTTCTTATCGCTAACGTCCTCGCTCAAATTTACTTCAGATAAATATGCGTCGCAAACAGCGTAAAGGCACGCCTTGAGAATATAGATCGGAGGAGTATCCTCGCATATAAGCGTGCTTTGTAGCAGATAATTCGTGCCCTCGGGACATCTGAATGCAAATCCCTGTGCCGATTTTCCGCGTATATGAGCGGCAAAAAGACGGACGTAATCTTCCGAAAAAACACCTACCCAGTAGAGTGTATTTTCAAACGGAACATAGGAATGTATATCGTAAGGCAGAGTCAGTCCGTAATCGCCCGCGCTTAATATATATTCGCTACCGTTTATTATGCACTTTACACTTCCCTTTACTACGTATATGAGCTCAAGATTTTTGTGAAAATGAAAATCCCACACGTCAGAGGTGTAGAAGAAGGCATTATAGTTGTGACCGCTTTTTGAGTTATGAGGTTGATGAAATATCATACGTTTTCTCCAAAAGATAAATTCTTGCTTATATTATATAATATTTTGCGAGAAAAAGTCAATAAGTTGCTGTAAAATAATTACATAAACTATACATTGGAGGAGCAAAATGTCAGATTTTTCAAAATTATATAGTTATATACTAAACAAAGAGCACCACGAGCACCGTCACTTCGTTGATTGGAATTTAGCCGAGGAGTATTCCTCAAAAAAGCTCAGTCCGATCGAAAGAATGTCGGACAGATTCACAAGACTTTGCCGCGAGGAGCACGCGGTCATTTTAAAGAATGAGCAGATCGTCTTTTTACGTACGGTTGCAAATCTGCCCAAGATCTTTACCGACGGCGAATGGGAAGAGATCCGAAAAAAGCATTACATTCACGGACCGGGCCTTATGTGTAATCTTTCGCCGAATTATTACGATACTATTTCACAGGGACTGTTGAAAAAGCGTGAAGATGCCGACGAATACGGAAAAAAGGCGATAGATAACGTGATCGCTCTTTCGGATAAGTATTTGGAAGAGGCAAAAAAGCAAGGCAGAAATGATCTTGTAGAGGTGCTGACGCAGGTGCCGAGATACCCTGCCCGCAATTTTCGTGAAGCGCTTCAGTTTTTCCGTATTTTGCACTTCGGTCTATGGCTTGAAGGCAATTATCAAAACACTATTGGCCGTTTTGACAAAAACGTCTATCCGTACTTAAAAGCAGATATGGATAGCGGCGTCCATACATGCGAGTCCGCGCTTGAACTGCTTGAAGATTTCTTTCTGTCCTTCAACAAGGACAGCGATCTTTACGTCGGCGTACAGCAGGGCGATAACGGTCAGAGTATGATGCTCGGCGGCATTGACGAAAACGGAAACGATACGTTCAATCTTCTTTCCGAGCTTTGTCTGAGGGCTTCTTGCAATAATAAAATGATAGATCCCAAGATCAATTTAAGAGTTTCCAAAAGCACCCCCGTCGAAAGATATACTATGGCGACCAAGCTGACCAAAGCGGGGCTCGGATTTCCGCAGTATTCTAACGACGACGTGGTAATTCCCGCTCTTGAAAAAATGGGATACAGTCACAGCGATGCGGCAAACTATACGGTTGCGGCTTGTTGGGAGTTTATTATCCCCGGCGTTGGTACAGACGTTGTCAATATTTCGGCTATGTCTTACCCGAAAGCAGTTGACACAGCACTTCACGGCGGACTTGAAAAAGCAAATTCCTATGAGGAGTTTTTCGCCTTAGTCAAGGAGGAAATTCAAAAGGAATGTGACAGTATTTGCCGTCGCATAAACAACCTTTGGTTTCTGCCTTCACCCTTTATGAGAGTTCTTATGGACTGCGATATATATAACGGCGGAAAATACAACAATTTCGGTATTCACGGCACGGGAATTTCCACTGCCGCCGACTCTCTTGCCGCAATAAAAAAGTACGTTTTTGAAGAAAAATCCATCGGAAAAGCTGATCTAATAAGAGCAATAGACGAAAACTTTGAAAACACCCCCGAGCTGCTGCACAAGCTTCGATTTGAAGCGCCGAAGCTCGGCAACAACGACGATTTCGTTGACAGTATCGCAACCGAGC
This sequence comes from Oscillospiraceae bacterium, assembly GCA_015064385.1. Lineage (GTDB taxonomy): Bacteria > Bacillota > Clostridia > Oscillospirales > CAG-272 > SIG672. The sequence goes on from SVSI01000006.1 coordinate 4,946, forward strand.
TGCTCGATGCTTTTTCGGACGCGCTAAAGGGCAAAACGAACTGCCGAGGCGGTATTTACAGAGCGGGTACGGGGAGCGCGATGTATTATCTGTGGCACGCCGATAGGATCGGCGCATCTGCAGACGGCAGGCGCGCAAAGGAGCCGTTTGGCGCGAACTACTCGGTGTCCCTTTTTGCTAAGGTAAAGGGTCCCGTATCGGTCATAGCATCTATGACAAAGCAACACTTTGAAAACGCAATGAACGGCGGACCGCTTACCTTAGAGTTTCATCAAAGCATTTTTGCCGATGACGACGGAGTTGAAAAGGTCGGACTTTTAGTCAAAAGCTTTATAGACCGCGGCGGTCATCAGCTGCAGCTCAACACCGTAAATCTTGACAAGATGCTTGACGCTCAAAAGCACCCCGAAAACCACAGACAGCTCATTGTCCGTGTCTGGGGCTGGAGTGCCTACTTCGTTGAACTCGACAAAGAATATCAGGACCACGTCATTGCAAGGCAGGCATACACGGTATGACGGGAATAATTTTTGATATAAAAGAGATGGCGGTACATGACGGGCCGGGTATCAGAACGACCGTTTTTCTGAAAGGATGTCCGCTCAGGTGCAGGTGGTGTCACAATCCCGAGGGACTTTCTCCAAGCGTGCAGCTTATGTACAAAAATACAAGGTGCAAAAACTGTAAAAGCTGTCAAAAGAAGTGTGATCACACCGAATGCAGTCCGTTTGGCAGATGTATTCACGCCTGTCCCGAAAACTGCTTGGAGATCTCGGGAAAGAAAGTAAGCGCAAAAGAGCTGGCGGACGAGCTTAAAAAATCTGCCGCCGTTCTGGGAAATGATTTTGGCGGCTTCACCTTTTCCGGCGGAGAACCCCTTTTTCAGCACCGTTTTCTTTTAGAGCTTATAGACGAGCTTAAGGATCATCATCTTTGTATTGAAACTAGCGGATATGCCGACAGCAAAATATTCGAGTCGGTAATAAACAAGCTTGATCTCGTTATTATGGATATAAAGCTTGCCGACAGCGAGCTGCATAAAAAGTACACGGGCGTTAGCAACGGGCAGATCATAAAAAATTTTGAAATACTCCAAAATTCGGGCAAAGCTTATATTATTAGGACACCGCTTATACCGGGTATTACCGATACCAAAGATAACCTCGATGCAATTAAGGAGCTGATCGGCAACGGTAAGTGGGAAAAACTACCGTACAATACTATGGCGGGTGCCAAGTACAAAATGATGGGAATTGACTTTGAACTAAAAATGCCACAGGAATGACCGCTCTCATTCCTGTGGCGTTTTATTTACGATCGAATGTGTCTATTATGTATGGTAAAATTTGACTTTATTCAATTTAAATTATATTCTCTGCTCTGCGGATATACTCGTCCTGCTCGGATTTCGCCATATTGTTCCAAAGGACATTCCAACCGCACACTCTGACTTGAAGATTTTTATATTTTTCGGGATACTTTTGTGCTTCCCTAAGTGTATCGGCATCAAATATATTGAAATGTATCGAAGCGCCGCCCTTCGAGATATAGGTGTTCAGCACTCCGTAAAGAACGGTGAGCCCGTCCTCTCCCTGCACCGCGGACGGGTGAAGCATAGCGTCGAGACACGCTCCCGAATCGGAGAGCGAGAGATCTATGCTCGTTGCCGAGCTTATCAGCGCGGTTATGCCGTTTTTATCCATTCCTACCGTGGGGGAGACGTTTTTGGAGGTATCGTCCCAATCGCGCCTTCCGTCAGGCGTTGCCTCTGTCTTTTTTCCCTGATCGATGAAAGCGCGCGCCGAATGAAGCTCATATTCGTAATTTCCGCCGTGGCAGTTCTTTCTGCCCGAAAAGTGTGAAGCGAAAAACTGATGTATGGCATCGGCGTAAGAATCGGCGATTTTATCTCCCACACCGAATTTATGACTGCAATTAAGCGCTCTGTGGCGAAGCAGCTCATATCCCTCCCAGTTATGCTCAAGTGCATTCTTAAGCTCAGAAAGAGATGTCACCTTCTTCTCATATACCAGCTCGTAAACCGCCACAAGCGCATCTACCGCGCTTGCAAAGCCGTTAAGCAGCATATCTGAAACGTTTTTTATTCCGCTGTCAAGAGCATCGGTCATACTTTCCATACATGCGGGAATGGTAGCGGAATAAAGCGATGACGGATTTACCTCGTGAATATATTTTTCCATATAGTCAAGGCAGTAAAGCGAATTTTTAATGATATCGTCAAACTGCGTAAGATACGCCGAATAAAATTCTTTAAAGCTTGTAAAGGAACAGACATCCCCGGTGCACGGTCCTATCTGCATACCGGTCGCTTTATCCCTTCCGTTACTGAAAACTAGCGCTACCGGCTTCAGCGCATTGAAGGTGTTAAAGGAAATTCCTATACAATTTGCTTTGGTAGTATATTCATAACACCCCTTAATTACCGAATCAAGCGCTTCCTCATAGGTCGCTCCGCTTCTCATAAGCGCTTTAAGAACGGTATCCTCGTTCACAAAAACCATACTGTTTGTGCCCGAACGGACCATATTAAGCGCCTTAAGCAAAAAGTCTTTCGGGGTATTTTTGTTGACCTTTATTTGCAGCTTAGGATTATAAAGTCCGAGACTGTCGTACACGTCCAAAATGAGATGTGTGACCTCGTTCACCTTGGACGTGCCGTCAAGATTAGTACCCGCGAGATATATCGGCTGTCCCCAATAGCTTCCTATTGACGAAAACTGCATAAGGAAGTATGCGATAAACTCGGTAAGCTCCTCTCTTGTAAACGTTCCCCTTTCGATATCGCGCACAAAGAAGGGATATATTGCCGCATCAAGACCGTAACCGAGAGAGCGCACCTGATAGTGATCAACGCTTTCACTCACCATAAAGTAGATATAGATCATTTGAAGAAGATCGAGCGTATTTTGCGGAGCGCCCTCTTTAAGATTTTTCAGGCACTCGGATATTTTGCCCGCTTTTTCAAAATCCTTTGTAAGCGAATATCTGTAAAGACGGTCCGTAAAGCGCAAAAGTGCCTCGTACTCTATTTTGACCGAGCGATAAAACGCCTCGCGCTTTTCATCTACAAGTCCCTTGCTTTGAAGCTTTGCATACGATTTTTCCGCGCGCTTCAAAATACCGGGGAATCCAAGAGAAATAAGCGAGTCCCAATCGGGCACGGTATGGTCAAAATCAAGTCCTATCCAAGCCGTTCCGGTTGCACCGTAATCAAGATTTTTAGTACTTCCCGACTCTTTTCGCGCTTTCAAATAGATCTCATCGCGCCATTTGAGCACGGTAAAGCGATCTAGCAGACGGTTCCAGCTGTATATACCGACAAACCAGTCGTGCTCGTTCACGTCGATACGGGTATTATCTAGCACGTACTCGATGGCTCTCGCTTTTATTACCGGTCTCGGCTCGGACGAAAGAGATTCGGTCAGCTTTTCCAGTCCCGCAAGAATATCCCCGTCATCAAGTCCCGTGCCGTGATCGTATTCATAGCCGTGATAAGCCATTCTGTTAAAAGAATTGAACGGCTCGCTTGCATTATGGTATTTGTTTTCAATATAGCTTCTATCGCCATCTGACATCGTATAATTTTTCATAACAGTCTCCTTAAAGCTGAGTTTCTGTAATAATTATACGAAAAGATCGTTTTACGGTAAATGAACAAATCGAACAAATATGGATTTTTCGAACATTTTATTGACAAATCCTTTGAACTGTGGTATCCTAAAAATATCGGAAACGGTCAGTAATTTAAGGAGAATATACTGTGGAAAACAATTTAAATATTATAAAAATCCGAAACGTTTATGAGGGCGAATTTATGCCCGGTGAGATCGAAATGAAGAAGATCGGACGTCACAGCGACGCTTTCGCCTGCATAGTCTCGGGAAAAGTGGAATATATTTTTGACTCTTATTCGTTTATTGCAACTCCCGACAAATTTTTCTATCTTGCAAAGGACAGCAAATACGCTATCCGTATTCACGAAAGCAGCAGATATATTTGCATAGACTTTGATTTTGAAGAATCAAAACGCAGCAGAAAAAGCCGTTTGTTTAATACACAGAGCGCAAATATGAAAAACAAATTTGAACGGATATTTCATATTTGGGCAGAAAAAAATCCGTGGTATATCGCCGACACCATGAGTGCGCTCTATTCTCTGTACGCTCAGGCAATACAGTCTCTAAACAGGTATTACGTTAAAATAAACCCTAAATTTTCAGACATTATCTCCTTTATATTGCAAAACTATTCCGATCCGCTTTTTTCGGTGAGTAATATTGCAAATTTTGCCGACGTTTCAGAGGTTTATTTAAGAAGAATGTTCAGATCTGCTCTCAACATTTCTCCTATGAGATACGTGATTTTTTTACGTCTCGAAAAGGCAAAAAACATGCTTGTCACTTCAAATTACACCATCGAGGAGATCTCTCTTGCCTCAGGATTCAGCGATCCCTATTATTTTAGCCGACTGTTCAAAAAAGAATTCGGAATTCCGCCGTCAAAATACCGCAAGCAAAACGGCAATTTATAAAAAACAAAGCACCCCGACGCATCAAAATCGTCGGGGTCTTTTTCATCTAAGTCCCACAAGTGCCTCTCCGTTATAATATTTGAGCGCTTTGTAGGCGTGAGGAGTCATCTCGAAAAAGACTATCTTTTCCCCGCAGACGGCAAAGCAGATATTACTTGCCTTTTTCGAGGATACGGCATAGGATATTTCAGACGCACTTTTAATTAAAGCGTCCGCACTCTCTTTATACTCGCCCTTATACGGTGCAACGAGCGTTATATCCTTTATTTTTTCTTCAAACATAAGCTTCTCGTATCTGCCGCCGTATATAGTTTTTACCGTGAACGCAGCGTTATCCACCGTATATTTATATTCTACCGAAACTCTCCACCACGTGAAATATATTATCATCATAACGAACACGGGAAGAATAACGAGAAACCAGAGAAAATACTTTACCGCCGTGCAAAAGATCACGTAGGCAAGAGTTGCAAAAATATAAAAAAGAACCATAAGCACGCGGCAAAGAGCGTACGCGCCCTCCTTTTTCCGTGCGATTGAATATTCGGCGTAGTTTTTGCGTCCGAACTGCTCGTCCGCACGGGCAACGGGCTTGGGGATATTTCTTCTGTCGCGCTTTGACACCGTATAGGGCGCTATTTTATATATTTTATTTACCTCAAGCTTTTTTCTCATTTTTCACACTCCGAAAGCAGGGCTTGCGTTTATACTTTTACTACATTATACACCCTTTATAACAAGCTGTCAACAGCTTTGATTTTGAACGAATTATTTGCGTTTTCTATTGACTTTTCATTTAATAAGTGGTATGCTTTAAGCGTAAAGTAAGCACTGTGCAGTAAGGCGGTGACAGTTATTTCAAGTACGATTGTAAAAAAGCGTTCGTCGCGTCTCGTTGACCCGCTAAACGGAAATTTATTCAAAAGCGTTCTTTCTTTTACGATACCGGTAATGCTTACCGGACTTTTGCAGCTCGCGTTCAATGCTGCGGATATGATAATAGTCGGTCAGTATGCGGGAAGCTCGGCGGTCGGTCAGGTCGGTGCAACGGGATCACTTATACAGCTTCTCGTTAACCTATTTATCGGTTTTTCGGTAGGAGTCAGCGTTGGCGTATCAAAGGAGTACGGCGCAAAGAACGACACCAACATCTCAAAATACATACACACCGCAGTAGCGGTAGCTGTCGTTGCGGGAGTTTTGTGCGCTGTTATCGGCTTTTTTGCTTCAAAGCATCTTCTTTTACTTATGGGTACTCCCGAAAGTCACATAGGCGGCTCTACCCTCTATATGCGAATATATTTCCTTGCGATGCCCGCTACCGTTATATACAACTTCGGTGCCGCGGCGCTACGTGCTCTCGGTGACTCCAAAACTCCGCTTATTATCCTCACAAGCGCGGGCGTCATAAACGTCATTTTCAATATTATTTTCGTATGTCTCTTCGGAATGGACGTTGACGGCGTTGCAAGTGCAACGGTAATTTCACAGTACGTTGCGATGGTCTGGATACTTATTCATCTGTCCAGATCCGAGGGCCCTCAAAAGCTCTGTCTTAAGAAAATACGCTTTGACAAAAAGTGTACGGCATCTATAATCGCGATCGGTCTTCCTGCGGGAATCTCGGGAACTCTGTTTTCCCTTTCAAACGTAATCGCTCAGTCCTCGGTAAACTATTTCGGCGGCACCGTTGTTGACGGAAATGCTGCGGCGGCAAGCATAGAAGGATTCATATACACAGCATCAAACTCCTTCCATCAGGCGGCAATTACCTTTATCGGACAAAACAGAGGCGCCGGAAAATACAAGCGAATACTTAAAGTTCTCGGCGTTTGCCTCACATACGCGGTAAGTCTTGAGATCGTTATGTGCGCTTTAATGTATATTTTCCGCTACGGACTTCTGGAAGTTTATCTAAAGGGTGCAAGCGATGCAATAGAGCTTGGCGCTCTGCGTATAACCATAATGTGTGCGTGTCATTTCCTGTGCGGAATAATGGACGTTATAAACGGCGCTCTTCGCGGACTCGGCTCATCACTCGTGCCGACGGTCATATCGATAACAACCGTTTGCGGATTCAGAGTCCTGTGGCTGTCCACTGTATTTGAGCGTTACAAATATCCGCAAACAATATACGCGGTATATCCAATTTCGTGGGCAATGTCCGCCATCGCACTTGGTGTGCTATTTGTTATAGTTTACAGATCACAAGTAAAAAAACTCGGTATCTCCGCGAAAAATCACGGCGAAGCTACCGATATTGAAGGGTGAATGAATTGAAGATCTACACGTCTGCCGAGCAGCTTATAGGAAACACTCCCCTGCTGCGTCTTAACGGCATAGAAAGAAAATTCTCGCTTAATGCAAGCGTCATTGCAAAGCTCGAATACTTAAATCCCGCAGGAAGCGCAAAGGACAGAATTGCAAAAGCAATGCTCGACGACGCAGAGGCGCGCGGGATAATATCCAAGGGCGCGGTCATAATAGAGCCGACCTCGGGAAACACGGGGATCGGTCTCGCATCGGTCGCCGCATCTCGCGGATACGAAACTGTGATCGTTATGCCCGACTCGATGTCCGAGGAAAGACGGACAGTCCTCAAAGCATACGGCGCACGTCTGGTACTGACCGACGCGTCCTTAGGCATGAAGGGCTGTATCGAAAAAGCAAACGAGCTTGCAAAGGAAATTCCGAACAGCTTTATCCCCGCGCAGTTTGATAATCCCGCAAACGCAAAAGCGCACGAGGAGACCACGGGACCCGAAATATGGAGAGATACGGACGGAAAGGTCGATATCTTCGTATGCGGCGTCGGAACGGGCGGAACTATTACGGGTGTCGGAAAATATCTGAAATCCAAAAACGAAAATATCCGCGTGGTTGCGGTAGAACCGAAATCCTCTCCCCTTCTTTCCGAAGGTCGCTTCGGCTCCCACGCGATCCAGGGAATCGGCGCAAATTTTATTCCGAAGGTACTTGACACCAAAGTTTACGATGAGATAATAACGGTTTCAGACGAGGACGCGCTCACGTTCGGTCGCGAGATCGGAAAAAGCGAGGGAATACTCGTCGGTATATCCTCGGGTGCTGCCGTATATGCAGCCGTAGAGCTTGCAAAGCGTACCGAAAACGCGGGCAAAAACATCGTGGTTTTACTGCCCGATACGGGAGACAGATATCTTTCTACCGATATGTTCAAATAATAAGAAAAACTCTGCCTTACGGCAGAGTTTTCTTGTTTTTTGCTTCGGAAAGCTTCATTTCGCTGTATTTTTTACGCGTTGCTTCCCCGCCGCGTACGTGACGCTCGCTCTTATTGACGTCGAGCAGCTTTTTCACCTTAAGATACAGGCGATAATTATATTTTTTGAGCGTACCCGTTACGTCTTTATGTACCGTTGACTTACTTATGCCAAACTCCTTTGCCGCGCTTCGTACCGTAGCATTATTTTCTATCATATAGAGCGCAACTCTCTCACATCTCTCGTCCGAACATACCCTTCGCATCTTTTCCCTCTCTACCTCTCTGTCTTTTGGCTAGTACAGTATATGAGGGAAAGTGCGGTATAATTACCCATTTTTACATAAAAAAAGCAGATCTTTTAACGATCTGCTTTAGTTTTTTATTCAACGTACGCTTTTTCGATAACGACGTCGTAAAGGGGTTTATCTCTCATATCGGTCTTGACTGCCGCTATCTTGTCAACGACCTCGATTCCTTCAACGACCTGTCCGAATGCGGCGTACTGTCCGTCAAGGAAGGGGCAGTCAACGTGACAGATAAAGAACTGCGAGGACGCGCTGTTAAAATTCTGCGAACGCGCCATCGAAAGCGTACCTCTCTTATGCTTTATCGGGTTGTTTACTCCGTTTGCGGCGAACTCACCCTTAATGTTCTTTCCGCTTCCGCCGATACCGATACCCATCGGATCTCCGCCCTGAATCATAAAATTAGCAATAACGCGGTGGAAGATGATACCGTTGTAAAATCCCTCTTCTACGAGTCCTTTGAAGTTTGCCGAGCTTATGGGAGCGTTTACCTCGTCAAGCTCAAGCTTTATTTTTCCAAAATCTTTGATCTCAAGAACTATCATTTTTTCTTTCTCCTTAAATTAAACGAGTATGTCGGGGTCTGCTGCGTTATTCTGCAGCATAATATTGAGGTTTCCGTTTATGGTACGAAGCTCGTCTATAAATTCCTTTTCGTTTATGCCATTTTTAAGGCGAATGTCGTACGAAAGGTCGAACATCGTGCCGAAATTGTTGCTCTTCACTTTTATGAGTTTCCATCTCTTTGTGTACTTTGCAAGGCACTCATCGAAAACTCCGACGTAGTTGAGCGACTCGGGTACGGTGATCTTGAGAAGCATCGGAGGATTTGCGGGCGAAGCGAAATTAACGAAGCTGAGGACGAGAAGGATGATGCAAATAAATGCGGTAATTATCGCGCCCGCGAGGATATATCCCATTCCACAGGCAAGACCTATTGCAAGTCCCGCAAAGATATAAGCAAGGTCCTTAGGGCTTCCCTGCGTACTTCTGAAGCGGATTATCGAAAATGCACCCGCAAGACCGAAGGCACGCGCAAAGCTGTCCGAAACGAGCATAATCACAGTTCCGATTATTACGGGAAGCAGGACGAGCGTAATAGAAAGTCCTCTCGAATAACGGTCCTTTCTGCTTGCAAATATGTAAACTGCCGAAAGAACAACACCGAAGATAAGCGCCGAGCCGAGCACGGAAAGTACCGCTTTTACGGTAAACTGATTTCCGAGTATGCTCGGTATCACGAAGTTAAGAATTTTGTCCATTTATTTTATTTCCTTTCACAGATAATATCTCAAAAATCATCCGAGGCAAGGAGGGCCTCTGCGGGACTTTTGCCCGTTACCATACCCTCGTATTCCTTGCCGTATTTTGAAAATCCGGTCATATAAAGCTTCTTTTCGGAGAGATACGATGCCAGCCAGAGCGGGACGGCATCCGAAATTTTTATCTCCATTAAGTTATACCCCTCGGGAAGAAGCTGTGTTCCGTAGTCTCCGTAGTCGAAGCTGACGTTTTCCCTTCTCGTGCGGATATTACGGTCAAAGGTAAGACGGAATTCGGGATTGTCTTTAGCAAACATCGCCACTCGGTCGTATGCGATATAGACCGCGGGATGAAGTCCTGGATACCTTTGAAACATCGCTTCGATCTCTTTTGACACCTGCGTATCGATATATTTATCCTTTTTCAGCTTGGGGGCTTTTCCCGTATCTATGAGCTCGAGCGCTTCGCCGTATCTCATTACGGCGCGCCTTTTCGTAACTATTCCCTTATACTTTTTCTTTATCTCAAAAAAGACCTTATCGTCGTGCGTTTTCGGCGGAAAATATGCGCGCAGACGCAGTTTTTCTTTATAGGTCGGCTTATCCGTCGATCTCATTATAAGAAGATTATCGGGGGTGTCGAAATAAAGATTGAGCAGCGAATAGTCCTTTTCGCCTACACAGTATTTATCAAAATCCATATAGTCCTGAACGAAAGCAACGGTCTCTTTATAATCTTCGGGACTGAGTATGAACTTTTTTTCATATCTTTTGAATACCGATATTGCCATCTTTCGCTCCGGATTATTTTTTCTTCACGTACAGTTTACTGCACCTATGTGAACTTCACATTAACTTAAAATGAATTTAATTAAAAATACCGCGCGTTTTTAGTACGTCGCGGCAAATTTTAGGGTTTCAGATAAAGTGAAACGATAATTATGACCGAGGAAAGCACGAGCGCGGAAAACAGGAAGAAAAGATCCTGAAGAAAGGTCCCCGTATCTCCGGTGTTGAAAACTCTTACCCCGCAAAGCGAAATAACGAATACCGCTACTGCGGCAACTGCAAAGACTATGCCCGTGACCGTAAGTGCGATCCACAGCTTTTTGCTCTTGATCTTTTTCAACGCGCGCACCTCCTACTGAATTTCATTTACACTAAAATTGTAACAAAAAGTGAACAAAATGTCAATAGAATTTTGCCGAATTATTTATTTTTTATTCAATTATTTTGAATTTTTTCGTTTTCAACGCCATAACCGTCAATATCCGCCTTTTTTATCGCACAAAAGATGCGGTGGCGAAGGCCGTCGTTATCCTTTTCAAGCTCGGCAAGAAGCTGCTTGTATTTTTCCCTATCGGTCGCCTTATCCTCGGGGCATTTACTCTCGGTAACGGGCAGTGCGCTTCTTTTAACGAAATATTTTATATCCTTTTCCGGTGCATAAACGAGCGGTCTTATCATAGTTATATCTTTTCGGTCAAGATAGGTGACGGGTGAAAAGGTACCTATTCTTCCCTCGTTGAAGAGATTCATAACGAAGGTCTCGACAACGTCGTCAAAATGGTGGCCGAGCGCTATTTTATTACATCCCATTTCTTTGGCACTGTCGTGGAGGATACCGCGTCTCATACGCGCACAGAGTGAGCATGGGTTTGATTCCTTACGCACGTCAAAAATTATCTCGGCGAGCTTTGTCTTAACTATTTTATATTCGATCCCGAGCCGTTTATAAAACTCCTCAATGGCGTCAAAATCGCCGTCGGAAAAGCCCATATCGAGAGTTATCGCACAAACGGTAAACTTTTTCGGATAGAAGATAGAAAGATCACGCATAACGGCAAGAAGTGCGAGTGAATCCTTTCCGCCCGATACTCCGACTGCGATCTTATCGCCTTCTTCTATCATATTATAATCGTCCACCGCGCGACGCGCAAAGCTGAGCAGTCGCCTTATATTTTCAAATTTCATTTTAACATTCCTTTTTTAACTAAAATGAGGTTTTCGCATAATATGTAGAGAAAATACATTAAAAAGGAGCTGACGCTTATGGCAATCAAAATATTTATCGACCAGGGGCACAATCCTAAAAATCCCAATGCAGGCGCGGAGGGCAACGGACTTTACGAGCAGAACATAACGTATGAGGTGGGAGTCCTGCTTGCCGAGCTTCTCGGTGCAAATCAGAATTTCGACGTAAAGCTCTCAAGAGAAACGCCCGAGACCTCGCTTGGCTCGTCCAACGCAGAAAGTCTTGCCACGAGAGCCGCCATGGCTAACAACTGGGGTGCCGACTACTTTATCAGCATTCACGCCAACGCATCTACGATAAGTGCCGCTACCGGAACCGAGGCATTCGTTTACAGTACCTCCTCCGCCGCATTTCCCCTCGCCGAGCGAATAGTCGCAAATATCTCCGAGAATACGGGACTTCCCGACCGCGGGGTTTACGTGCGCCCTTCCCTCTACGTTTTGAGAAAGACCACTATGCCCGCAACTCTCGTCGAGCTCGGATTTATCACTAATCCTACCGATGCATCTCTTATGGATAAGCACCCGAACCTCTTTGCAGAGGGTATTTACAAGGGTATTCTCGAATTTTTCGGTCTTGCTTAAGCGTTTTTGAGGCGAAGTATCTCGCTTGCCGCCGACATTACTCCGACCTTTCCCGACTCGTAGGTGAGTCCGCCCTGAAGATATGCGGTATATGGCGGACGCATAGGTCCGTCTGCCGAAAGCTCGATAGACGATCCCTGAACGAAGGCACCTGCCGCCATTATTACGGGATCGGTATATCCGGGCATATCCCACGGCTCGGGTGCGGCAAAGGAATCCACGGGGGATGCAAACTGTATGCCGCGGCAGAACGCGCAAAGTGCCTCGGGGCTTGCGCACTGTACTCTCTGGATTATATCGTAACGGTCGTCCGACCACGCGGGCTCGGTAACGTATCCGAGCTTATCGAAAACGTAAGCGGCAAGTGCTGCCGTCTTAAGCGCCTGAGCAACGATATGGGGAGCCATAAAAAATCCCCTGAACATATCTCTGTTTTGTCCGAGCGATGCACCGACCTCGCTTCCCGTACCGACCGTCGTCTGTCTGTACGATGCGAGCTCGACCGCTCTTTTCGTGCCTGCGATATATCCGCCCGAAAGAGCCGTGCCGCCGCCTGCGTTCTTTATCAGCGAGCCGAGTATCATATCTGCGCCGACAGCAGTCGGCTCGGCGCTCTCGCAAAATTCTCCGTAGCAGTTATCGACCACGACGTAGGCGTCAGACATAGATTTCGAAAGCTTAACTATCTCACCTATTGTGGCTACCGAAAGGGTTGGACGCGTCATATATCCCTTTGAGCGCTGGATAAATACTACCTTTACCCTTTTGCCATGCTCTTCGAGTTTTGCCTTTATACCGGCAAAATCAACACCTCCGTCGGAAAGAAGCTCGACCTGATCGTACTCCACTCCGAAATCGGCAAGCGAGCCGTCTCCCGTTTTATTCATACTGCCGTCGGGATTTATTCCGATGACCTTTTCAAGCGTATCGTACGGCTTGCCCGTTACCGAGAGCATAACGTCTCCCGGGCGAAGAAGTCCGTAAAGACCGATGGCGATAGTCTGAGTTCCGTTGACTATGTTATGACGAACGAGTGCCGCTTCGGCGCCGAAAACGTCGGCGTAGATAAGGTCAAGAGTATCTCTGCCCTTATCGTCGTATCCGTATCCCGTTGTACCCGCAAACATTGCGTCGCTTACTCTGTGACGACGAAAAGCGTCGAGAACTCTCGACGTATTTTCAAACGATATGCGGTCAAACTCGGCAAACCTAGTGGCAAGTGCTTTTTCCGCCTCGGCGACTATATCAGTTATAATACCGTTAAATTCCATTTTATACTGTCCTTCTCTGTTTCATTACGAGATAAATATTATCATAAATATGGTAATATGTCAAGAAAATAAATAATAAAACTCCCGATTTCGGGAGTTTTTATTTATTCTTTTTTATAATTCAGCATAATAATTCCCGTACATATAAGAACGAGAGTTACGATAAGATTTATCGGATCTACTCTGCTTGCCTCGTTTGTCAGGATTAGCTTGGAAAGAAGCACTCCGAAAACGGGAGTCATAAAGTTATATATCGTAACCTTGGAGACCGAATTATATTTAAGCAGTATGCCCCAAAGCGAGTATGCCAGTGCCGAAAGAAGCGCAAGGTAAAGGAGTACCGCAAGCGACCTAAGATCGTTTACCGCTATTTTACCTCCAAATGCAAGTCCGATTATTATCATTACGATTCCGCCGAGGATAAACTGATATCCGCTTATGGTGACGGGATCCTCATTTTTGGAAAAACGCTTTATAAGTACCGACGAAAATGCCGCACTCATCGCTGAAAAGAGTACGAAGCAGTCACCCGTGAAATTCATCGTGAGCTCGAGTCCGCTGAGGTTTACCACAACTATTCCCGCAAATCCGAGCACGCACGCGATGATCTTTTTGAAGGTCAGCTTTTCCTGTCTGAAGATAAGCGCCGCGATAAGAAGCGCAAAAAACGCGCTCGATCCGCTTGCTATCGTTCCCTTTACACCCTATGTGTTAGAGAGTCCGACGTAGAAGAAGATATACTGAATGACGGTCTGAAAAAGACTGACCGTTGCCACTCTGCCGTAATTTTCTTTTTTAGGGAAAAGAATTTTCTTTCTTGCGATGCTGAATATTAAAACGGTTATGATTCCCGCAAGCGTAAATCTTATGCCCGCAAAAAGCATAGTCGATGGTACACCGCCGTGAGGGAGCATCAGCGCGTATCCCGTTTTTATGAATGGAGTTGCACTTCCCCAAAGCGCACAGCAAAATATCGCTATTATCGCCACGATAAGCGGATTTGTAAATATTCCGGTCTTGTTTTTTTCCATAGTCGTCTTTCCTTTCGAGCCGTTTTGTCACATTTTTCACACTTTGTCAAGTATAGCATAAAAGAAATAAAAAGTCAAATAAATATTTAGGTTTACAGCAAAAAAGCTCCCCGCCATCACGGGAAGCTTTTTAATTTATTACAAGTTAAGCGTTTTTCTTGTTCTTAAGCTTGATAACAGCAGCGAACGCAGCAAAGAGTGCGAGTGCTACCGCCCACATAACGAGGCAGGAAACTACCGATCCGCTCGAAGCAAGGAAGCCGGCAGCAACGTAGGATATTGCCGAGATAACGGCAATCGAAAGTGCATACGGAAGTTGCGTCTTGACGTGATCAACGTGGTTACAGTTACCGCCCGTGGATGCAAGAATGGTGGTATCGGAAATGGGGGAGATGTGGTCTCCGAATACCGCACCGCCGAGAGTTGCCGAAACGGTAATGAACACGAGAGTTCCGCTTCCGCCAAGCAGGGTTACTGCTATCGGAACGAGAACTCCGAAGGTTCCCCAAGAGGTACCGGTCGAGAACGCTATAACGCACGCAAGAACGAAGAATATCGCCGGGAAGAGCGATTCAAGTGCCTGAGGGATGTTTGCCATATTCGTTTCAACGAACGCCTGAGCGTCAAGATATCCGCCCTTTGCACCCATAATACCCGAGATCGACCAAGCAAAGGTCAGAATGAGTATTGCGGGGACCATCGCCTTAAAGCCCTGGGTGAAGCTTTCGGTTATTTCCTTGAAGGAAACGACCTTTTCTATAGAGTAGTAAATAGCCACGAGAACGAGCGCGATCGTGGAACCGATAGCGAGCGAGGAGCCGGCGTCACAGTTCGAGAACGCTTCGATAACGTTTGCAGACTGAAGAGCAGTGCCGTAAGCACCTGCGTCCCAATCGTAGAAAAATCCCGAATAGATCATACCGCAGATGCAGCATACGATAAGTATTGCAACGGGAACGATAAGGTGACGTACCTTTCCGCGAGGATTGGAAACAATAGAAGAATCCTCGTCGGTGGGAAGGTCGGTCTCGCCTGCATTGAGGTCGCCCGTATCCTGCGCTATCTGCTCGTTTCTCTTCATCTTACCGAAGTCGAGCTTAAAGTAGCAGAATGCAAATACCATAATTACGGTGAGAATTGCGTAAACGTTAAAGGGGATGGTCTTGATAAATACCATAAGTCCGTCACCGTCGAGCTGTCCCGAAACTGCCGCAGCCCAAGAGGAAATGGGAGCGATAATACAAACGGGAGCTGCCGTCGAGTCAATTATCCACGCGAGCTTTGCGTGAGAAATTCTGAACTTATCGGTAACCGGCTTCATAACCGATCCGACCGTGAGACAGTTGAAATAGTCGTCAACGAAGATAAGACAACCGAGTCCCGCGGTAGCCGCAAGAGCGCCGCTCTTTGACTTTATCTTGGTTTGCGCCCAGTCTCCGTAAGCTCTCGATCCGCCCGACTTCTGCATGAGAACTACGAATATTCCGAGAATAACGAGGAAAACGATTATAGAAACGTTTTCTCCTACCTTTTCACTCATAACACCGTAAAGCGTTCCGAGTGCCTGTAAGGGGTTGCCTCCGACGTACATAAGTGCGCCCGTGAATATTCCGAGGAAAAGCGAAATATACACCTGTTTTGTAAGCAGGGCGAGCACGATAGCAACTATCGCAGGCATAAACGCCCAAAGCGTACCTGACATAGTAAAATCTCCTTTTACTGTAATTTTGAGTAATTATACCATATATATCGACTCTTGTCAACAGAAAATTCACATATATTCCACATTTTACGACAAAAAGAACTCTTCGTGTTGAAGAGTCCTTTTTTTACTTTTATTTAGTTCCGAAAAGGCGGTCTCCCGCATCTCCGAGTCCGGGGAGGATATAGCCGTTTTCGTTAAGGCATCTGTCGAGCGTGGAGACGTATATCTTTACATCGGGATGTGTCTCGGCAACTCTTGAAACGCCCTCGGGTGCGCCGATTATCGACATAAATCTTATGTGCTTACATCCTCTTTCCTTGAGAAGCGCGATAGCGTCGCAGGCGCTTCCGCCCGTTGCGAGCATAGGATCCACGACGAGCACGAATTTATCCTCAATACCCTCGGGAAGCTTGCAGTAATATGTCTCGGGCTTGAGCGTTTCTTCGTTACGGTACATACCGATATGTCCGACTCTTGCCGACGGGAAAAGCACGTGCACGCCGTTTACCATACCGAGTCCCGCGCGAAGGATGGGGACTATAACTACCGAATTATCGGCAACCACCTGCTGTCTGCAGGTCTCGAGCGGAGTTTTCACCGTTATTTCCTCGGTGGGAACGCCGTCCTTCATGCTTTCGTACGTCATAAGGGTGGTTATTTCCTCAACGAGCTCTCTAAATTCCTTCATACTCGTTTTTTCATCACGCAGAATTGCGATCTTGTGTCTGATAAGCGGATGGTCGAAAATGACTACGTTTTCGTAATTTTTCATTGTACTTCCCTCTTTTTGATGCTTTTGTTTAAGTTTAGCATAGAAATGGGGATTTGTCAAGAATATTCGATCTTATTGGAACGCTTTTCGCCTCGGCGAAAAGCTACCGAACAAACGGGCTGTCGTGGGCGCCAGCCCCTACCGATGCGTTTAAGATATACTTCTGCTTAATCGGGAACAGGGATCCTGAACCCAACGCGGGCGTCGTGTGCTTTTACCACTTACTTCTCTTCCCGCCCGCTATGGCAAATCTTCGATTCGCGGGGTTCTCATGCTCTCATTTACAAATTTGAAACAAAAAAACACGCCCTTTGGCGTGTTTTTTGTTTCAACTGGGGAATAGGGATTCGAACCCCAACATACAGAGTCAGAGTCTGCTGTGCTACCGTTACACAATTCCCCAACGTTTTTGTTTGGTGTCGCACTTTCGGCGACGTTTTGTATTATAGCAGAACAAATTCGATTTGTCAACATCTTTCCGCAAGTTTTTTCAACTTTTTTTCAAAAAAATTTCGTTTTCACAGCGTCACTTTAACGCAGCAAATCGATTTTTGCCGTTTTTTCAAAAAATATTCAAAAATCTGTTGATATATTTCCTTTTTGATGTATAATGATAGTGTATGTACACACCAAATTTTTCCGAAAGGAACTCTCTTAAATTGAACGTAAACGAAAGAAAAACATACCTTACGAATATGCTTTACGGCAAAAGCGTTGCCGTACTCGGCATCGGCGTTTCAAATCTCCCTCTTATCGACTTTCTTCTCTCGTACGGCGCAAAGGTCTGCGCGCGCGATATGAAGGACCGCGAAAAGCTGGGCGGCGATCTTGCGTCAGAGCTTGAAGAAAAGGGCGTAAAGCTCATCTGCGGAGAAAATTATCTCGAAAATATCACCGAGGACATAGTCTTCCGCTCGCCGGGTATCCGTTTCGACAAGCCGACCCTTCTTGAAGCGGCAAAAAGAGGAGCCAAGATCACGTCCGAGATGCAGCTCTATTTCGACATCACCCCCGCGCACAATATCGGCATCACGGGAAGTGACGGAAAATCGACCACCACTACCGTTATCAGCAAGATCCTCGAAGAGGACGGCAAAAAGACCTTCCTCGGCGGAAACATCGGCTTTCCCCTGCTCCCGCGAGTTGAACAGATGGACTTTTGCAGCTATTCGGTAGCAGAGCTTTCGTCGTTTCAGCTCCATACTATGACGAAATCTCCCGAGATCGCGGTAATAACGAACGTAACGCCCAACCATCTTGACTACCATCTCGGTATGCAGGAGTATATTGACGCAAAAGCGAACGTAATGAAATATCAGGACGCTTCCTCGCGAGTAGTTCTCAACTGGGAGAACCCCGTTACACGTGAGCTTGGGAAGAGCGCGAAAGGAACGGTGGTATATTTCTCGTCAAAATCTGTACCCGACTGCGAAAACAGGGTTTACGAGAAGGACGGAACTATATATTATAATGAGGAAGCGATCCTCGTCAGCGCGGACATAAAGATCCCCGGGCGCCACAACGTGGAAAACTATATGGCGGCGATCGGTGCGCTTTACGGACTCGTTTCGACCGAGTCTATACGCGAGGTAGCAAAGAATTTCGGCGGAGTTGCACACAGATGCCAGTTCGTGCGCGAGCTGCGCGGCGTAAAATACTACAACAGCTCGATAGACTCAAGTCCGACGAGAACGGCGGCGGCGCTCTCGAATTTTCCGCAAAAGACGATAGTTCTCTGCGGCGGATACGACAAGAATATTCCCTTTGAGCCGCTCGCCGCTCCCCTTTGCGAGAAGGCAAAGGCGGTGATCCTTTGCGGTGCGACCAAGGACAAGATAAAGAATGCGCTTATAAATTCCGACGAGTACAAAAACGCATCGGAAAAGCCGGAAATTTACGAGACCAGCGATCTTGCCGAGAGTGTAAAGATCGCCTCGCAGATCGCAAGATCGGGCGACATCGTGCTTCTCTCCCCCGCGTGTGCAAGCTTTGATGCGTTTAAGAATTTTGAAGAACGCGGAAATTTCTTTGTCAGCAAGGTAATGGAGATCGAATGAACTTAGTAAAGGTTAAGAGCAGCTCGTTTGAGCTGCTCTTTCCTATATATGCCTCCCTCCGGGAGGGAGGTGGATTTTGCGTAGCAAAAGACGGAAGGAGCCTGCGTTACTTTCACTCCCAACGTTTTTCTTGTTATTATTTTCGCAGTATCGCACTCTCCCTCAGTCACCTTCGGTGACAGCTCCCTCCCGGAGGGAGCCCTTCAGAGGTACATTTTCCTTTCGGAAAATGATTCATAAACCGGATTGTCGAAGGCGGAAAACAGCGCAAAACAAAATAAGACTTGACAAAACGCACGCGAGGTGATAAAATGTGTTTGCCAAACTAATTTAATAACGTGTGAAAAAAGGGTGTATTTCTGTTTTATGGAATAGCCATATATTTTCGCGTACACAATTATATTAACAGAATTTGATAAAATGCAAATTCCAACAATGTAATTGTGTGTACACTCATTTTCACATTGAATTAGTTTGGCGACTATCGGAGTTTGCGTTTTTGTGCGCGGCTTCGTCCGCGCACTTTTTTATTTTGGAGGAAGGACAATGAAAAAACTCAAATACTTAATTCCGATTATTTTGTCGCTGACTGTTTTTGTGACGGTCTTTATAGTTTCGCAGTTGCCTGCGAAGGCGGCGACTGTGTCGGGAACTTGCGGTAATGACCTAACTTGGGAGTTTGACAACGAAACTTATACGCTCACCATCTCAGGATGCGGAGATATGTATTATAGTGATGGTCAACCTTGGAGAAATTACGGATATCTCATCAAAACCGTAAACATCTCAAACGGTGTAACAAGCATTGGTGAGTATGCGTTCTACCATTGCGATGCTCTCACGAGCATAACGATTCCTGATAGCGTAACGACCATTGGTGAGGAGGCGTTCTGTTGCAGTGGTCTCACAAGTATAACGATTCCCGACAACGTAACGAGCATTGGGAATGCGGCGTTCAAATATTGCTACGATCTCACGAATGTAACTATAGGAAATGGTGTAACGAGCATTGGTGAGGATGCGTTTTACGATTGTGATGCTCTCACGAGTTTAACTATAGGGAACAACGTAACGACTATTGACTATGCGTTCTGGAATTGCGACAGTCTCACGAGCGTAACTATCCCTAACAGCGTAACTAGCATTAACGGTGCTTTCGGTGGGTGCGACAAGCTCACAACTATAACGATACCCGACAGCGTACGGATAATCGGTGATTGTGCGTTCTACCATTGCACTGGTCTTACTAGCATAACAATACCCGATAGCGTAACGAGCATTGGCGAGCGAGCGTTCTCCAATTGCACTGGTCTTACTAGCATAACAATACCCGATAGCGTAACGAGTATTGGTGAGCGTGCGTTTAGTAATTGCGACGATCTTATGAGCATAATGATCGGGAAAGGTGTAACAAGTATTGGTAATTATGCATTTGAGGGTTGCAATAATCTAAAAAAAGTATATGTTTCTCCTCAAATAGCACAGGGGAGTTATGACGGAAATTTATTTTACTATGCCGATATAGTTTATATAAGCAGCACAATAACAAATGTTTCGAGTTATATTACTACACATTATCCCCATACATCAACCGTAACCGAAAATGGTGTAACTTACACCGCTTATTGTAAATCAGCATGCTTACTCGGTCACGATTACAGCGATGAGTGGACGACAAATTACGATCAGCATTGGCGCAAGTGTAAAAACTGTTCTTCATACACAACTGAAGAAAATCACATATACGAGAATTCCTGTGACACATCATGCAATACCTGCGGATATATTCGCACTATAACGCACAGCTATAAAACCACTTGGTCAAGCGATGCAAATACCCACTGGCACGAGTGTTCTGTTTGCCACGTTAAAAAGGACGAGGCGGGACACAACTACGACAACACGTGCGACACAACCTGCAACACCTGCGGACATATTCGTACCATAACACATACTTATAATACGGTATGGTCTAAAAATCAGGACGGTCACTGGCACGAATGCTCGGTTTGCCACGTTAAGAAAGACGAGGCGGGACACAACTACGACAATGCTTGTGATACCGTCTGCAACACCTGTGGACACACCCGTGTAACCACGCACAGATACAGTAACACCTGCGACACATCCTGCAATATCTGCGGCGATACTCGCACTGTAAGTCACAACTACAAAAGCACCTGGTCGAAAAGCAAAAACAAGCACTGGCACGAGTGCTCGGTATGCGGACACGTAAAGGACGAGGCAAGCCACGTTCCCGGTGCACCTGCAACGGAGACTGCGGATCAAACCTGCACGGTATGCGGATACGTTATTAAGGCGGCAGTCGGACACACCCACTCTTACGGTGACGAATGGCTAAAAGACACCGAAAACCACTGGAAAGAGTGCAACTGCGGCGAGAAATCGTCCGTTTCGGCACACACTTGGAACGAGGGCGAGATAATCCACGAGCCGACGTTAGATCTTGAGGGCGAAAAGCTCTTCACCTGCACGCTCTGTGCGGCAACGAAGACCGAAAAGCTTGACAAGCTCGATCCTCCCGCAGAGCCGGAAGATCCCGAAACTCCGGATACGCCCGAAACTCCGGATACGCCAGAAACACCGGACACACCCGAAACTCCTGACGTTCCCGAGACGCCCGACACACCCGAAACTCCCGACGTCCCCGATGCTCCTAACACTCCCGATAACGGCGCGCAGGACAAGGGCGATACGGTAAATCCCGACACACCCAAAAATGACGGCGAAAAGTCGGATACGACAGTAATTATCGTTGCGGTAATCGCGGCAGTAGCCCTTCTCGGTTGCGGCGGAATGGCAATAGCTATGGCGGTAATCCTCAAAAAGAGAAAATAAAACCCAAAGAGCAGCTCGTTTGAGCTGCTCTTTTCCTATTTTAGGTGCCCTCTGTGAGGGAGCTGGCGCCGCGGTCGTGGGCGCCAGCCCCTACCGATTTGAAGAAAAACGGCAAAAAATGTATTTATTTCTTTTTACGCATCCGCAAAAACACCTTCCACATAAGGTCGGCGGGCACGATCATAAAGGCGAGCGTCACCGCAAAGGAAAGCTCTGTAAAGCTGAGCGGCAGAGTACGGAAGGTCGTACCTCCGAAATATATCATAATAGTCTGTACGGCGGCAATAAGGATCATTATTATGATAAAAGCTCTGTTCTTCTCAAGGTGTGCCATAAGATTTATTCTGCTCGTTCGTGCGGTAAAGCAGTTGAAGATCCCGAGAAAGATAAACAGCGCGAAAAATGCACCCAGATGTCTTACGGGACTGACGTTTGCGCCGTAAAAAGCTCTTATTTTTTCACTACACAGAAAGGTCAGGCAGATAGTGACGGTAGAGAGTCCCGAAAAGAGAATGTGCCCTATCATATACCTTGAAAGCAGTCCCTCACTCATTTTTTTCGGTTTTTCATTCATTACGTCCTTGACCGCCGCCTCGCCCGCAAAGGCAAGCGCACCGAGAGTGTCCATTATAATATTTATCCACAGCATCTGAATGACGGTTATCGGGGTGTCTATGCCGATAAACGGTCCGATAAGACTGACGGCTACCGCGCAAAGGTTCATCGTAAGCTGAAAGGTTATGAACTTTCGTATGCTTGCAAATATCGTGCGTCCGTAAAGAACGGCTTTGACTATCGAGCGGAAATTATTATCTAAAATGACGATATCGCCCGCTTCCTTGGCAACGTCCGTTCCGCCGCCCATAGCAAATCCGACGTCCGCCTTTTTGAGCGCGGGAGCGTCGTTTACGCCGTCTCCCGTCATTCCGACCACGAGATTCATCTCCTGTGCAACTCTTACGAGTCGGCTCTTATCGGACGGCAGTGCGCGTGCGACCACCGCGAGCTTGGGCAACTTTTCGGAAAGCTCTTTATCGCTCATCTCGGCAAGCTCGTCGCTCGTTATGACGAGTCCCTCCGAAAATTTGCCGATTATCGAGCATTCCTTTGCAATAGCGCTTGCGGTTTCCTTATTATCGCCCGTAAGCATAACCACCTGAACGAGTGCGCCGTGCATCTGATCTACCGCCGCTCTTGCGGACGTACGGATCTCGTCACGAATACCGATAAGTGCAACGAGGGTGAACTTTTGCCCCGAAAATCCCTTATCGGGAAGCTTTTCGCAGAGCGCGACCGCAATAACTCTTATGGCGCGCGAGGTCATCTCGTTCATTTTGGCGTATATCTTATTTTTATCAAAATCTGTACGCGCTTTTCCGGACGGCGTTAAAACTGCTGTCACTCTCGGCAAAATCAGCTCGGGCGCGCCGCGGACTATACAAAGTCCCGCGTCAGCGCTTCCCTTTTTAAGCATTACCGCGCTATACTTTCTCTCGCTGTCAAAGGGTACTCGCGAGGTCACGGTATATCCGTTTTTCGTTTTATTTTTGAAGAAATTTCCGATCGCTCTATCGGTGGCGTTACCGCCGAGAGTTTTCCCTGCCGAGCTGACTGCCATAGTGTTATACTCTGCGTCAAGCGAGAGCACCTTATATATTTCGCCCTCGGCAGACAAGCTCTTTTCGTTTTTCAGCTCGTTTAAGCTACCCGTAACTACGAGCGACACGCTCTGCTTTCCCGTGGTGATGGTTCCCGTCTTATCGCAAAAAAGGATATTCATACTCCCCGCAGTTTCAATACCTACGAGCTTACGGACGAGGACGTTATCGTGCATCATTTTCTTCATATTTGAGGAAAGCACGACGGTTATCATCATAGGCAGTCCCTCGGGTACGGATACGACCACTACCGTGACCGCGAGCGTGAGGCAGTGCATAAGGGTGTTATAAACGTACGGGAAATTACCGAGCTTTGCGAGTATTACCGCCTTATCGAAAGCGCTGTCGATAAAAATATCGTTCACAAAATACGCAACCGAGACGGCAATAGCGGCAATATAACCGATACGGCTTATCTGCTTTGCAAGGCGTGCAAGGCGCTGCTTGAGCGGACTTTCCCGCGTCTCTGCGGCAAGCTCGGTCGCCGCTCCTCCGTACATAGTATTATCACCGACCGCACTGACGACAAAAGCGCACTGTCCCGTACAGACCGCGCTTCCTCTGAATATTTTTTTATCTCCGCTCGCGCTCTTTTTGACCTCTGCACTCTCGCCCGTAATTGCAGACTGATCGAGGGAGACCTCGCCCGAGAGTACCGTGCCGTCCGCGGGGACACGCTCTCCCGCAGAGAGGTATATAACGTCCCCTACGACTATATCGTTTATATGTATCTCGCAAACGCTTCCGTCTCTCAAAACTCTGAAATATTCGCTTGCGCCCTCGTCGCGCAGCTTTTCAAACGCCTTTTCGCTGCCGTACTCCGAAAAGGTTGAGACAAGCGTTGATATGAGTATTGCGGCAACTATTCCGAGGGTTTCGGCTATATCGAGCCCTCCGAGAGCGAATATCACGTTGACGGCGAGCGCGCCGATAAGTATTTTGATTATCGGATCGGAGAGATTGGAGAGAAATCTTTTGAAAAAGCCGGTACGCTTTGCCGCGCTCAGTCGGTTACTGCCGTATTTTTCTCTTGATAGCTTTACCTGACCTTCGGTAAGGCCTCTGTGTTTTGTATTGCCGTTTATACCGGAGAGCATAGCGATACCGTCCTTTTAATGATTATTTGGTTTAGTATATTCTGCTCGGACGGCTTTAATGACAAAGAAAAAACCATCGGAAAATTCCGATGGTTTTTATGTTACCGTTTACTCGGATCGTGGCTGTCCGCGATCTTATTGAACTGCTCGATTATCTCGATCTCGTGCGGATCGTACGGGCGGTAGTTTATTCTGAACAGGTCGTGCTGCCATTTGGTGAAATCGTAGTCAACGTCCTGCTTCGGATCGTAGTAGTTCTTCCAAAGCGACTCCCACGGCTCGTTGGTCTGAGTTTTACCCGCAACGAATCCCCAGCAGTAGCAAGCGATATTCTCAAGATAGAAGAGAGGATATATCTCTTTTACGTCGTTATGGTTGATGCGGTTGAGCCACTCGGTACACATAAGAGGTCTTTCGAGCTTTCTCATTTCCTCTATCTGAAGAACGGTCTGAATATAGGAGCCGTAATAGTGGAAGCTGATAACGTCCGAGAGTTCGATCGCGTGTTGCTCTTCGGCAAATTTACCCTTTCCGTTTTCAACCTTTCTCCAAACGTCTGCGGTAAGCGGCTGCTTGGGATCGCACGCACGAACGGTCTCAAAAAGAAGGTCAAGAAGGGGGATCGAGCGCTCGCCGATCTGGTTACCGGGCTCGTTATAGACGTTCCAACAGAGGATTCTGTCGTCGTCCTTATATTTAGTCACCGTCTCTCTGACCATTTCGAGGAATTTCGATCTGGTGGGCTCTCTTTCGAGAACGTGCCACGGCTTTTGGGCAAGCTGCTCGGGGCTGAGCGGGAAGCGTCCCTGATGGTAGCCCTTTGCGTATATCTGCTCTCCGAGGGGCTTCGGAACGTACTCGTCCTCGCCTCTTGGCGGCTCTGCTTCGTGAGCGAGAACGTACATGACGGAAAGTCCGTGAGACGCCGCCATCGAGATATACTCCTCGAGCACGCTCATATAGCTTTCTCTTTCCTGAAGCCAAACGTCAAAATCGGAGATAAGACGGATGGTGTTAAATCCGATCTTTGCGGCGAGTGCCATTTCTGCGTCTGCCGTCTTCATTCTCTCCTTACGTCCGTAGCTCTGCCACTTATCTCGGCGGTTAGCGCAGTCGCTTCCGATAAAATTACAACCTCTTATCCACGGATGAGAATTGTACCACTCCCACGCCTGTTCTTTTGTCCACTGTACTTTTGCCATTGTTTAGTACCTTCCTTATGTACTTTTATTTTTCTGCGATCTTTTTGCAATAGGTTTTCATAAGCTTTTTGAAATCGCTTTTGTTTTCCGTTTTAGTTTCCGAAAGCATACGCTTTACGCGGTATTTTACCGCGTTTTCCGATATGTAAGCTCTCTCGCTTATCGCGGCGTACGGCATCTCGTTTATTATGCCGGAAATTATCTTTATATCGGTGCCGTCACATCTCGTGAGGAAATTTTCGATATTCATAAGCTCGCCAACGTCCGCATCACCGTAAAAGTAATTTTCGTCCGCCGCGTGACTTTTCAGCGTCAGCTTTTGCCTTTTGACACTTTTGTGCTCGGTGGTGTCTCCTAAAATAAGCTCGCACGGTATCGTCATCTGCACGTTTATATCCACCTCGCTTTTTACAAGGTAAGCGTACATAGATACCGACTGACGTCCGAGCTCAACGTCGTTAAGAGTCATCGAAGTGATCGTATGTGAAAAATATCTTCCTATGAGCAAATTGCCAAAACCGATGATATAAATATCCTCGGGGACTCTTATGCCGTCCGCTTCAAGACGGCGAATAAGTGCTACTGCGGCAATATCGTTCGCGCAGATGACAGCATCGTAGTCCGAGATCCTTGCCTTCAAGCGCAAGTAGCACTCGGAAAGCGAGTCGTCACTTATATAAACGTCTTTTTCGGAAAGACCGTATTCGATAAAGCTCTTATGCTTGGTGGTATCGGTGATCGAGTTGGGATTTATCGCAAAAAGAGCGATCCGCTTTTTATCACACGCGTGAAGATACTGTATGCACTCGTAAGTAGCGCAGGCGTAGTCTATGAGGATATAGCTCGTCTCGGGGACGATCTCGGTCGGCTGACAGTTAAGCACGACGCCGCGTATAGAATGATCCCAAAGCTCACAAAGAGTTTTGTTTATCCACGAGTTTGCCGTTCCCACGAGTATGGCAACCTTTTTCTGACCTTCAAAGTCGATATCAAAATCCTTCATCTCGCAGATCTCGTGCTTGAGCTCGGAGGCGCGATGCTTCATTCCGTCCAAAATGGCTTTTCCCCATACGGTCTCTGCAAAATCGTCTTCGACAACTATAAATATCTTCACCGCTTGCACCTCCTTTTTTTATAAGTATATCACTTATTTACCTCAAAATCAAGCGTATAAAGTACAAAACGGAACGGATTTTATCCCTTTTTATTTATCTTGACAGATCATTTTGCATCAGTTAAAATAAGGATAAAATGAAAAACCCTTCAAGGAGATATTTTTATGAGCGTCACACTAAAAAAAGAAAAACGCATAATACCCACGTACGTTCCCGGCAAGGCGGAAGAGCTTCCCATGTTCTTCGAGAACCGTCCCTATCAGGGCGCTTCGGGAAAGGTATATCCCATTCCCTACTCCGACTCTGTTTCGGACGAAAAAAGTGACGTTAAATACGACGTATATACTCTTGAAAACGAGTATGTAAAGACTGACGTTCTTCCCGAAATCGGCGGAAAGATCCTTCGCGCATACGACAAGATCGGCTCCTACGATTTCATTTACTACAATGAGGTAATAAAGCCCGCACTCGTCGGTCTTGCAGGTCCCTGGATCTCGGGCGGTATTGAGTTCAACTGGCCTCAGCACCACCGTCCCACGACCTATATGCCTCTCGAGGCAACCGTTGAAGACGACTCTGACGGAAGCCGTACCGTTTGGGTAGGCGAGGTTGAGCCGATGAACCGTCTCAAGGGTATGGCGGGAGTCACCGTATGCCCCGGACGCAGCTTTATCAAGGCAAAAATAAAGGTATATAACCGCACAAACGTGCCTCAGCTCTTTATGTGGTGGGCAAACCTTGCCGCTCCCGGAACAAAGGGCTACCGCACCATATTTCCGCCGGACGTTGAGTGGGTAAACGACCACGACCGCCGCGCGATCCTCTCGTGGCCTATCGCCAAGGGAATATACAAGACCGCACGTCCCTTTAACTACGGCGAGGGTACGGACATCTCCCGCTACGACGCGATAAAGGTCCCCTCCTCTTTCCTCGTTTCGCAGGGACAGTCCGATCTCGATTTCGTTGGCGGATACGACGAAGACCTGAACAAGGGTCTGGTTACCGTTGCAGACCATCACATCTCCCCCGGAAAGAAGCTCTGGCACTGGGGTAAGGGTGATTTCGGTGATATGTGGTGTTCCAACCTTACCGACGAAAACGGCCCTTACGTTGAGCTTATGACCGGTGTTTACACCGACAACCAGCCCGACTTCACCTGGCTTGCTCCTTACGAGAGCCGCGAGTTCGAGCAGTACTGGTACCCCATCCGCGACATCGGTGACGTAAAGAACGCAACCATCGACGCGGCGATCAACGTTGAAAAGCGCGGAGACGACGTTTTCGTAGGTCTCAACGCTACCGGTACCTTTGAGAACGCAAAGGTCATCGTTAAAGACAAAAACGGTGAGATATTCAGCGAAACTATCACGATTTCTCCCGACAAGGCATATCTCAAAACTATTTCCGCAAAGGATATTGATATAAACGACGTCAGCGCTTCGCTCGTTTGCGAAAACGGAAAGGTGCTCGTTTCCCATACTCCCTACATCCGCGGCAACAAGCAGCCCATCGAGGTAAGAAAGCCCGTAAAGCGTCCCTCGGAGATCGAGACCGTCGAGGAGCTTTACATCAACGGATACCATCTTGAGCAGTACAAGCAGCACAACTACCGCGCTCGCGACTACTATCTTGAAGGTCTTGCAAGAGACAACGGAGATATCCGCTGTAACACCTCTATGGCACGTCTTTCCTACCGCGCAGGCGAATACGAAAAGTGCGTAGAGTACGCTGACAAGGCGATCGCCCGTCTGACCTCGAGAAACCAGCATCCTACCGACACCGAGGCGTTCTACTTAAAGGGACTCTCCCTTAAGGCACTCGGAAAGATATCCGAGGCGTACGATGCCCTCTTCAGAGCCGCTTGGAACTACTCGCACCGCGCGTGCGCTTATCTTGAGCTTGCGTCCATCGACTGTGCAGACGGAAAGTACGCAGACGCTCTTGAAAAGCTCGATACCGTTATCTCGCTCGGCAAAAACAACTCTGTTGCAAACGGACTTAAGGCCGCTATACTCAGAAAGCTCGGTCAGAACGATGCTGCAAAAGAGGTGGCAAAGGCGGCACGTGCATATGATCCGCTCGACCTGCGCGCAATATTCGAGCTTTCTCACTACGAGAATATGACCGATACCATCGCATATTTCGCAGAAAAGCCCGAAAATATCCTCGACATCGTCATTGAGTATATATCCGAAGGTCTTTACGATGACGCGCTCTGTGCGCTCGGTTTTGCAGACGAAAGCTATCCTCTCACCTGCTACTACCGCGCATACCTTCTCTCGCTTATGGGTAAGGACAGTACAGACGAAATAAAGAAGGCAGAAGCGTGCCGTCTCGGATACTGCTTCCCCAACCGTCTCTCCGATATCGCCGCACTTGAGTACGCTATAAATTCTTGTGACAAGTCGGCAAATGCAAGCTACCTGCTCGGATGTCTCCTTTACGATAAGGAAAGATACGAGGACGCTATTTCCGCTTGGGAAAGATGCGTAGCTATCGACGAAAAACACGCAGAAGCATACCGTGCGCTCGCTCTTGCATACTTTGACAAGAGAGGAGATGCGGAAAGTGCAAAGATCAGTATGAAGAAGGCACTTGAGACTAAGAAGACCTCTCCGAGAATGCTTATGGAGTACGAGCAGCTTCTCAAGAACTCGAATGCATCGACCGACGAGCGTCTCGCACTTTACGACGCATATCCCGAGCTTTTGGCACAGCGCGACGACTGCTATCTCGACAAGGTTATCCTTCACACGCTTAAGGGCGAGTACAAGAAGGCAATAGATATGGCTGCCGCAAAGCGCTTCCATATTTACGAGGGCGGCGAGGGACGTCTCACCAAGCAGCACTCCTGGATGTTCCTGCTCTACGCTCTTACCCTTGAAAACGAGGGCAAGATCGAAGAGGCAAAGGAATTCTTTAGACGCGCTACGATAGTTCCGAAGAGCTACGGAGAAGCAAAGACCTTCTTTAATCAGGAGGCACACGTCTTCTACTATCTCGGTCTTATGCTTGAAAAGCTCGGCGAAAAGGACGAAGCAATGAAAGCGTTCGAGGAGGCGTCGATATACAAGGCGGCTGTTTCCGAGCTTTCCGCATTCCGTGCGCTTGCTCTTAAGAAGCTTGGACGCACCTCCGAGGCGAACGAGGTAACTGCAGAAATGATCGCGGTAGCCGACGACAAGATCAAAAACAGCGATCTTCGTACCTACTACGGAGTAGGATCCCCCTCTCCAATGCCCTTTGAGAACGACATCGTTAAGAACAATCTTCTCAGCGCCTACATTCTCAAGGCGTTCGCACTTCGTGCAAAGGGAGAAGATGCCGAGGCAGACAAATATATTGCCCTTGCAAGTGAAATTTCTCCTTACGCATTTGAGATCCACGCTTACAGAGTCGTTTTCGGCTGATATAAAAATAATAAAAAAGCAGGAGGATTCTCCTGCTTTTTATTATTTTACTTTTTCTTGTCCGTGTCTATCTTTGTTACGCTGATCGTTATGTACTCTTGCGCTTGATGCACCGTCGGGAACGATATCTCCCGCCTTGGTGAGCGCGATCTTCGTGAGCATGGGTCCGATAAGCTCGTAGATGAGAACACCGAAAAGTACTATATTTCTTATAAGCACTCCGTCCGCACCGAGCGCCCCCTCTGCCTGAAGGGACATTCCGAGTGCAACGCCTGCCTGCGGAAGAAGAGTGACTCCGAGATATTTCTTGATCGTGGGACTTGAGCCGGCGATCATCGAGCTTCCGAACGCACCGAAATATTTTCCCGCGGATCTGGCAAGAATATAGAGAACTCCCGCAATTATTACCGATACGCTTCCGAACACCGCAAAGTCAAGCTCCGCACCGCTGAGAACGAAGAACAGAATAAAGAGAGGTGCCGTCCATTTGTCCGCTCTCTCCATAAGCTCCTCGGAAAAATCGCAGAGGTTGCAGAATATCGTTCCGAGCATCATACAAACGAGAAGGGGCGAAAATCCGATATGAACGTCGCCGAACTCGAATTTAAGCATTGAGATCGCAACGGTGAGAAGAACGTACGTTATAGAGATAGAAAGACGCTTACTGTTAGATCTGTAAAACTTTTCGGTGAAGGTGAATATCCAGCCCATAACTGCGCCGAGAACAAGGGATGCAACGATCTCGATAAGGGGATTTACCACTACCGAAATTACGTTTATCGCTCCTCCGCCCGCTACTGCCTTTGCAACACCGAACGAGACTGCGAAGATAACGAGTCCGACCGCGTCGTCAAGTGCAACTACAGGGAGAAGAAGATCGGTGAGCGGTCCCTTTGCCTTATACTGCTTTACGACCATAAGCGTTGCCGCAGGTGCGGTTGCAGACGCTATTGCGCCCAGAACTATCGCTACGGGAACAGAGATCCATCCGGTCGCAAGAGAAAAGGCGATAAGCACACCGTCCACCACTAAAGTAGTGATAACTGCCTGAAGGATTCCTATTATAGTTGCCTGTCTTCCCGTATGCTTTAGCTGAGAAAGACGGAATTCGTTTCCTATTGAGAATGCAATGAAGCCGAGTGCAACGTCCGATATTATTTTAAGAGCGTTAACTGCCTCTATCGAGGGAAATCCGAGTCCCTCAATGCCGAGACGGCCGAGACAAAATGGACCTATAATTATTCCTGCAACAAGATAAGCTGTAACTGCAGGTAATTTTAGTAGTTTTGCGGGACGCGACATAATAAGTCCTACAAGAAGTGCGATCGCAACGGATAGAATTGTATTCGTAAAAAACGCCTCTTTTCATAATTATAATAGTGTCAAAATTCAAACCAAGACTTATATTAACACCTATACACCAAAAAGTCAATAGTAAAATTAAATTTTTTCACTTGAAAGACACCAAAAACTACAAAAATGTGACAACGCCGACAAAAACTCGTCCGTTTTCTTACTTTATTTTTCCACTATTCGGTATTATAATGATATTAGTGCAATATGAAAAGCAAATTTCAACGTTTTTTGTTCAAAATGCACATTAAAACTCCGCAATAAACCAACAAAACTACTTTTTCGAGGCGGTGAACAATCCAACATGCACAAAAATCACACTTTATTCCCCGGATCT
Organism: Oscillospiraceae bacterium; assembly: GCA_015064385.1. GTDB lineage: Bacteria > Bacillota > Clostridia > Oscillospirales > CAG-272 > SIG672. The sequence continues at coordinate 36,795 of SVSI01000006.1, forward strand.
ACTCTTACGGAGTACTGTACTGCGGGAAAATTCCACTCAGAAAAAGACCCTATGACTCATAAGCGTCGCACTATCGACAGCTTCGTAATTCTTTACGGAGTAAGCGGGAACGTCCATATAACCGATACGGTAAACGAATACCGTCTCTCACGCGACAACTACCTCATACTCACCGCAAACCGCGAGCACTACGGAACCAAGGAGTCCCCTCCCGGTGTTTCCTACTATTGGTGCCACTTCTACGTAAACGGCGAATACGAGCTTGAGACCGATGCAGAAAATAACGAATATCTCGTTTTCGGCGAAGATCGTTCGTACAGAATTCCCCTTTTCGGAAAGATCGACCAGAGCGAGCAGATGCATCTGCTCTTTCAGCAGCTCGTTGATTCTTCACGCTCTCCATCGACATTCTCAAAAACGATATGCGGAAACTTCCTTGAGATAATCCTGCTTGAGCTTGTATTCGGCGAATGCAACTCGAAAGCTGATTCGTCACATTCACAGGAGGCAACGGTAGCCACTATAATCGAGTGGATAAAGCTCAACGCTGCCGACATAAAGCGTGTTTCAGACATTGCTACCTATTTCGGATACAACAGCGAATATCTTACCACGCTGGTCAAAAAGGTAACGTCAAAATCCCTGGTTGACCACATAACCGAAAGCAGAATAAGCATCGCGAAAAAGTATCTGCGCACGACCGACATGGATATTGCGGAGATAGCGTACAAGTGCGGATTCTCGGACGATAAGTATTTCTTCAGAGTATTCAAAAAGCTCTGCAATATGAGTCCGGGAACGTACAGAAAAACCTATTCAAATTACGGACACGGCTCAAAATGATCGCCGGTAGTAAAATTTTATCAATATTTACGTTCTCTGATAAGAAAAAGTAAAAAAATACTATTGAAACCTCTTTCACGTTATGTTATAGTAAGCGTAACTAATATGAAAGAGGTTATTTTTATGTCATACTGTCTTGCAATAGACATCGGCGCTTCGAGCGGACGCCATCTGCTCGGCGAGCTCCGCGACGGAAAGCTAGTTTGCGAGGAGGTTTACCGTTTTGAAAACGGAATGAAAAAAGAGGGTTCATCTCTTTTGTGGGATACCGACTCGCTTGTATCCAACGTTATAAGCGGACTGCGTCACTGCAAAGAGATCGGAAAAATACCCGAAACCGTTGCAATAGATACATGGGGCGTTGATTACGTTCTACTTGATAAGCGAGGTAGAGAGATCTCTCCCGCTTACGCTTATCGCGATAGCCGCACCTCAAAAATTCCCGAAGAAGTGTTCGAAATAATTCCTCAGGAAAAGCTTTACGCCAAAACAGGTATTCAGAAGCAGGACTACAACTCTATATTCCAGATTTACTGCGACAAGAAGGCAGGCAGACTTGATTCTGCCAAGAGTCTGCTCTTTATGCCCTGCTATCTTTCCTACAAACTCACAGGGGTTATGAAAAACGAATACACCATAGCTACCACGAGCGGACTTGTAAATGCCAAGACGAAAACTTGGGACGGCGAGATACTTGAAAAGCTCGGTATAAGCGAGAGTCTTCTCGGCGAAATAATTTTGCCGTCAACCGAGCTCGGCGAGCTCAGCCAGGAAGTTGCAAAAGAGGTCGGATTTAACTGCAAGGTCGTTCTCTGCCCCTCGCACGACACCGCATCTGCGGTTGCCGCATGTCCGGTAAACGAAAAGAGCGTATTCATCTCCTCGGGCACGTGGAGTCTTGTCGGAACGGAAAATCTTTATCCGGTAACCGACGAGGGCGCAATGAAGGCAAACTTCTCAAACGAGGGTGGAATAAACTACCGTTACAGGTTTCTCAAAAACATTATGGGTATGTGGCTTTTCCAGAGTATCAGAAAGGATACCGGCAAAAAGTACAGCTACGACGAGATGATGGAAATGGCGATGTCAAGCTCCTTCACCGAGAAAATAGACCCGACGAGCGAGGCGTTCCTTGCTCCCGACAATATGATCGAGGCAATACGCGCATATCTCGGAAAGCCCGAGCTTCCGCTCGGCGACGTTCTGAGCAGCGTCTATCACTCGCTTGCCGCAAGCTACGACAAAACCGTAAAGGAGATCGAGGAGATCTCCGGCAAGACCGTTGACACGGTCAGTATCGTCGGCGGCGGCTGCAAGGACAGATATTTAAACTCGCTTACCAAGAAATATACCGGCAAGCGAGTTACAGCAGGTCCGGTTGAGGGCACCGCACTCGGAAATATGCTTTCTCAGCTTATGTATACAGATCCGGGGCTCACGCTTGAAGCTGCGAGAAAGATTATTATAAACACATTCGATATTAAAGAGGTATAATATGTCACGCTACGAAGAAGCAAGAAAAATCTACGAGTCTATCGGAGTCGATACCGAAAAGGCCATTGAAAAGCTATCCGACGTTTGCATTTCAGTCCACTGCTGGCAGGGTGACGACGTAATAGGCTTTGACAACAAGGAAGGGCTTTCAGGAGGTATTCAGACTACCGGCAATTATCCCGGGAAGGCAAGCACGCCCGAAGAGCTTATGCAGGATATCGACAAAGCTCTTTCGCTCATTCCCTGCAAGAAAAAGCTCAATCTGCATGCAAGCTACGCCATTTTCGAGGAAGGCGAGTGGGTGGATCGCGACAGTATCAAGCCAAAGCACTTTAAAAAATGGGTGGAATTTGCAAAGGAGCGAAATATCGGTCTTGATTTCAATCCGACCTATTTTTCGCACCCGATGGTAAAGAACGGACTCACGCTTTCCTCACCCGATGAGGATGTCCGCCGTTTTTGGATAGAGCACGGCAAGGCGTGTATCCGCATAGCCGAGTCTTTCGCAAACGAAACAGGCGTTCCCTGCGTTATCAACTTCTGGACTCCCGACGGTTACAAGGACATTCCTGCCGACAGAATAGGTCCGAGATCGCGCTTCAAGGCATCACTGGACGAGATACTTTCTATTCCTTACGACAAGAGCAAGGTCTTTGTAACTCTTGAATCAAAGGTATTCGGTATCGGAGTCGAGTCTTACACGGTAGGCTCTGCTGAGTTCACGCTCTCCTACTCGATCGCAAACGGTCTTACTCCTCTTATGGACAACGGTCATTATCACCCGACCGAGGTGGTATCCGACAAGATCTCTTCGCTGCTCCTTTTCAGTGACAAGGTCGCGCTTCACGTAACAAGAGGTGTTCGTTGGGATTCGGATCACGTCGTTCTGTTTGACGATGAAACGAGAGAAATCGCCAAGGAGATCATCCGCTGTGACGCGCTCGACCGCGTTTTCATTGCAACCGACTATTTTGACGCCTCAATAAACAGAATATCCGCATGGATAACAGGCGTCCGCAATGTCGCAAAGGCACTTCTCTACGCCCTTCTCGAGCCGAGTAGCGAGCTCAAAAAGCTTCAGGACAGTGGAGATATGACTGCGCTTATGGTAATGCAGGAGGAGCTTAAAACCGCCCCCTTCGGTGACGTATGGCAGGAATTTCTCAGACGTGAGGGTGTTTCCCCTGAATATCTCAGTGCTGTAAGAGAGTACGAAAGCAAAATAATGGAGGTCAGAGTATGAAAGATATTTTTAACGCTCCGTTCATAACGGAAATGAGAAAAACGACCGCCAATATGTACCGACTCGGTTGGGACGAGCGCAACGGCGGAAATATAAGCTATATGCTTGATGAAAATGAGGTTTACGAGTATCTTGATCAGAGCAACGTGATTCGCACCATTCCGATCGGATTTTCCGCTCCCACACTTGTCGGAAAGATATTTATCGTTACCGGAACAGGTAAATATTTTAAAAATATTGATGATGATCCCGAAACAAATCTCGGAATTATCCGCATTGCGAAGGACGCCTGCACGGCAGAGCTTCTCTGGGGATACCGCGACGGCGGAAAATTCACAAGCGAGCTTCCGGCGCATCTTATGAGCCACATCGCACGCCTCAAAAAGGATCCCGAAAACCGCGTAATTATGCATACTCACCCGACCGCAACTCTCGCTATGACACATATTCACGAGCTCGACGACAAAAAGTTCACTCATACCATATGGGAAATGTGTACCGAATGTATCGTCGTTTTTCCCGACGGTATCGGAGTTCTTCCCTGGATGGTCTGCGGAAACAACGAAATAGGTACCGCAACCGCCGAAAAAATGAACGATTACCGTCTGGTAGTTTGGGGGCTCCACGGAATTTACGGTGCAGGCAAGACGATGGACGAAACCTTCGGTCTTATCGAAACCGTCGAAAAGGCGGCTCAGCTTTATATGATGATAGCTCATCTGCCGCACAAAAACACTATTTTAGACCGTGAACTCGTTGCAGTTGCAGAGGCGTTTGGACTTGATTACCGAAAGGATTTCTTGAATTTATAAACAAAAAAACATCGGCTTTTGCCGATGTTTTTTATATTTATTCGTTATTTATCCTCGCCGCTGACACGTCTGAGCATATCAAGCTCTTTATCCTCCTCAATAGGAACGAATATCGCGGTACAAGGACGTCCGCTTGCGGGCTGATCGAGAATGATGTTGGTGGGATTATTGGGCGCGTGGATGGAGAGCATAAGCTGTCCCTCGTTTGTCTTAAAGAACGCTCCGTGACCTCCGTCGTACTCCTCGCCGTAGAGCTTGCTGTAAAGGAGAGGTCTGAGCTGTACCCAAGGTCCTTCCATATTGCCCGAAGCCGATCTCGCCATACCGACGAGGTATCCTGCGCTTCCCTGATTGGACCAGAGCATAATAAGTGAGCCGGTCTCGGACATCTTATAGATAAACGGTCCGTCTGTAACTCCGCCCTTTGCCCATACGGGATCCTTTGCCTTGAACACCTCGATGATCTCTCCGTCAAAGCCGCTGAGATCGTCTTTCATTTTAACTACGCACATACTACCTACTTTATCGGGCATACAGGTCCATTCGTGTACGAAAACGCACCACGGCTGACCGTTATCGTCAACGTAGAAGGTAGCGTCTATTGCGTCCCAATCCTCGGGAGTCATAAGTCCGTCGGTTACGAGGGTGTAAGGTCCTTCGATATTATCCGAGCCGAATACGGCAGAGCCCCTATGAAGAGTCTCGGGATTTTTGAATGTTGCAAACATATAGTATCTGCCCTTATAATAGTGGCACTCGGGTGCCCAGAAGCATCTCTGCTGGTCGAGGAGATATTTTCCTTCGGGGATCTTGCAGACCGAAACGGGCTCGCTCCAGTGCTCGAGATCGGTGCTCGTGCACATTCCGTAGTGACTCGCCATGTGGGAGCCGAACATATAATATACGCCGTCTTTAACGAATATCTGAGGATCGCGTACTGCTCTGTCAGATGTTATGATAAGAGAGGACTCTTTTTCAAGATCTGCGAACTTTTCAACGATTTCTGTCGAAACCTCTGCTTTTCCGCCCGTCTTTTCGTTAAAATACTTACTTATGAAATACTCAATACCACTCATAAGAGCGTACTCGGTATTTCCGCAGACGAGGATAGTAGCAAGGTTTCTGCAAGTCTTTACAACTATTTTGAAATGGGAGTTATCAAGTCCCTTTACGGCTTCTTTATATGCCTTATTAGAAGTGTCGCCAACTATAATGGTTGCGATCTTTTTCTTTCCGTTTATAAATATTTCGGGATTTTCAAAGCGCTTTAAGAACTCCGCGGTCTCACCCATAGAGATATTAAACGCCTTCGATCTTCCCTCTTCTCCGTAAATATACGAAAGGCCTTCGTTTACAGTTATATTCATTGTTTTTTCCGCCTTTAAAGAATGAATTTTGACACTGCGTGCCACTTACATAATAGCACACACATTTTATAAAGTCAAGTACAATTTTCCCTTTATTATCCAATAAAACACACTATTGACAAAAATAAAAAAAGATTATATAATCAATACGTACGAGGAAAGGAGGATACTATGCGAACCTATACGATCGACGAGTGTATAAAATACGGCAACATACATCTGTCCAAAAGCACTCTTACGGACAAAGAGCCTATACATACTCACGAATTTATAGAAATAGTATACGTTTTATCCGGTAAAATGACTCAGATCATCGACGGAAAAAGCTATCAGGTAAAGCGCGGCGACGTACTGTTTATGAACACGCAGTGCACTCATTCCTTTGACTCTGACACCGATTATTCTTATATAAACATACTGTTTTCACCCCGTATCGTACAAGAAGAAGACTCGTCTGCCTACGGGATATTCTCTTTTATGTTTCTAAGCACCTTCAACGAGCTCTGTGGCGATACGAATTTCGGAAAGATTTCTTTTAGCGGAAAAGAACGCGACGATATAGAGAAAGTTGTTTTTTCAATGCTTCAAGAATACGAGGAAAAGCTTTCTTCCTGGGAAAACGTCGTAGGAAATTATCTGAACGTATTTATAACCAAGATGCTTCGAAAGGTACAGCTCGGTATTGCCGACGAAGAGATAGACGGTATGTGGAGCTCTCTTTCCGAGTACATCGAGAACAATCTTGATTCAAAGCTCTCCCTGTCCCTGCTCGCGCAAAAATGCTTCTACAATCCGTCCTATTTCAGTAGATTGTTTAAAGAAAAGTTCGGTATGACGCTAAGCGAATACGTCACGCGCAAAAGACTTGGGCACGCGATCACTCTTTTAAAAGAAAGCGACCTTTCGATCGAGGAGATAAGTGCAAGATGCGGATTTTCCGACCGATCGAGCCTTTATCACTGCTTCTCGCGCTATCTGAACGCTTCTCCCAACTCATACCGAAATAAAAAGTAAAAATCCCCGACAGACGAGGGAAAAAAGTAAAACCGAAACATTTCAAGCACCTGCGCTTTATGGTATTATGTATATATCATAAACGGAGGTGTTTTTATGAATTCCGGTGCAAAGATCAAACTTAATTTCGATGCCTACAAGGACAGCGTTCACGCTTGTTGGGTAGGCAAAAATATAGGCGGAACTATGGGAGCTCCGTACGAGGGAACGCGCGAAGTGCTCGACATCAAGGGCTTTGCGACACAAAAGGGAGAGATAATCCCGAACGATGACCTCGATCTCCAGCTCGTATGGCTTCACGCAATGGAGTGGGTAGGTCCCTATCAGCTGAGCGCAAAGGAGCTCGGCGAGTGTTGGCTTAGCTTTATTACCCCTTATTGGCACGAATACGGCATATGCAAGACGAATATGCGACTCGGTATGCCTGCGCCTCTCTGCGGAGATTACAATTCCTCTTGGAGAGATTCGAACGGCGCATGGATAAGAACCGAGATCTGGGCAACTATGGCGCCCGGCGCTCCCGAGCTTGCGGCAAAGTACGCTATCGAGGACGCCTGCGTCGACCACGGATCGGGCGAAGGAACTGCCGCAGCAGCGTTCGTTGCCGCTTTGCAGTCCTGTGCATTCGTCGAAAAGGACATCAGAAAATGTATAGACGTAGCGCTTTCCAAGATACCGCTCACCGCTCGCACCGGTTCGACTGTTAAAAAGGTTATAGAGTGCTACGATAGCGGTATGTCCTGGCTTGACTGCCGAAACACTATTCAGAAAATGAACGCCGACATCGGCAACGGCTGGTTCGAGGCTCCGTCCAACATCGGATACACCGTGCTCGGTCTGCTTTACGGCGAGGGTGACTTCAAAAAGTCGATGATCACGGCAATAAACTGCGGTGATGATACCGACTGCACCGCAGCTACTCTCGGCGCAACTCTCGGTATTCTGTACGGAACTGCCGGTATTCCCAAGGACTGGGCAGAGCACATCGGCGACTCGATCCAGACGCTTTGCCTTGCGGGCGGAGTAATTTATAATGTGCCCAAGACTTGCAGTGAGCTCACCGATCGCGTTGTGAACATTGCACCAACGGTTCTTTTCGCAGGAAAAGCAGACGTCGCCTTCACCAACGGTGAAAACGAAATTCCCGAAGATCCATTCTACATAAAAAAGAGCCTCGTTCTCGAACGTCTGAAATCCTTGAAGCCCTATCAGTTTGAGGCGGATATGGGAATGGTAAAGGCAACCTTTACATGGAACCGTTCTCCCGACATCACGCCGAACGAAGAGATTGATCTGAATATCGCTTTCCAAAACAACGTAGTAACATTCAGCAGTAACGCATTTGGCAACATTTCGCATTTTGTAAATCTGCGTTGGATCCTTCCCGAAGGCTTTACCGTTGAAGGAAAAACCGGCATATCCGTTGATCAGCTCAATATGCACACAAGCGGAAAGAATTCCACCAAATTCACCATCCGTGCAGGCGAAAAGGTCGCACCGATCAACCGTCTTATTCTTGAAATGGTCCTCGACGACCGCCCGGGCGTTATATATGTTCCTATGGTACTTATCGGTTAATTAATCATAACCACCCGCTAAGTTGAAGTGGTTTTCTCTAATCAAAAAGTTAAAGTGCTTATGATACAATCATAAGCACTTTTCTGTTATTATTTTTGCAACTCTGACAACGAGATCGCTGCCGTAATCGTAACGGCTTGGCAGGACCGAAACCATTGAGCTTTCCTGTGAAAATTCAAGATCTTCCATATTATCAAGCCAAAACACTTTCTTTACCTTATTATCAAGTGTAAAGCTCCTTGGAGCACACGGCGTGATCCTGTCTGCAACATTGGGATCGCCCTTTATTGAGACGCTGTGAACGAACAGATAATAAGCTCCGTCTTCACCTTTTAATATAAAGTCCTTTTCACCGCCATCGACCGATATTCCCGAAGGACGGGGAGCGCGGATCGCCTCATCAAAGAGCTCTACCCATTCGCCAAGAGTTTCAAGCGTCGCCCTATCAAGCACACGGAGACTTCCGTCTGCTCTCGGACCTACGTTAAGAAGGAAGTTTGAACCGTACTTACGGCAAACACAGAGATCCTCAATCAGTGTAGCAAGCGATTTATAATGAAGATCGTTTTTTGCGTATCCCCAATGACTGCCAAAGGTCTGACACATCTCGCTCGCAAGATACTTGGGTGCGCCCTCCTGATTTATCGGAGACGGACGTCCTCTTTCAAAGGTGACGCTGTCAAGCTCGATATGGCCGATCTGTCCGCGTCTGTTAAGTCCGGTATTATTTATTATCATCGTGTCGCCCTGATAGGATCGGATAAGCGAGTAAAGAGCGTCCTCTTCCCAATTTGCATCCCACTTATTCCACATTCCGTCGAACCAAAATCCGCCGATCTTACCGTAGTTTTTACAAAGCAGTTCTACACTTGCGCGGAGATATTCCAGATATTTCGGAAAATCGGTGTTATAGCTTTCCTCTCTCCAGTCGAGCAGTGTGTGATAGAAAAAAGGAATTATCGCATTTTCATTGCAAGCATCCACGAATTCACGAACGAGGTCGCGCCCGCAAAAATGGGGAGCGTCGTAATCGTTAAGTCCGCAGGTATCGTAAAGTGAAAAGCCGTCGTGATGGCGCGTGGTAAGCGTTATATATTTACATCCCGCTTTCTTTGCGCTCTTTACAAGATCCTTTGCCCAGTTTTCATTCGGACAAAAATCCTTTGCAAGTTCCTCGTACTCTTTATCGGGAATCCGATGCATAAATTTTGACCATTCGCCCTTTCCGAGTACGCTGTACGTACCGAAATGAACAAACATTCCAAATCCGAGCTTTTCGAACGATTTGATATAATCCTTAATTATCATAATATCCTCCGATAGTTACATCTTACCCTTATAATAACACAAAAAACACGCAAATACTACAACAATCTTCACCTTTATTATGTCTATGTTCATTTCGAAAACAAAAAAACGGGACGTATTGTCCCGTTTTTTATTATTTTAGAATCCGCGCTTTACGTAGTGAGTATGGAGGATCTCGTGTGCCTTATGGCTGTTGGGTTCTCCGAAATACTCGTCGTAGAGCTTCTTGACTGCGCTGTTCTCGTGCGACTTACGGAGATCCGCATTCTTGTCGTCGTTGTAAAGAACTGCTGCACGAAGTGCTCTGAGATCTACTGCGTTACGAACCGATGCGGGCTGGTAGGGCTGTCCGCCACCGTTTACGCATCCGCCGGGGCACGCCATAACCTCGATGAAGTGAACGTCAACCTTGCCGTCCTGAACGTCACGGAGAAGCTTCTTTGCGTTTGCGGTACCCGAGGTAACTGCAACGTTAAGAGTCATATCGCCGAGCTTGTAGGAAGCAAACTTGATGCCTTCGGTTCCGCGAACCTCGTTGAACTCGAGCTTCTCAAGGGGTTTGCCCTCGATAACCTCTGCCGCGGTACGGAGTGCTGCCTCCATAACACCGCCGGTTGCACCGAATATAACGCCTGCTCCCGATCCGATGTCGAAGGGATTATCGAACTCGCCGTCTTCCATAGCGCAGAAATCAATTCCTGCCTTTTGGATCATTCTGCCGAGCTCACGGGTGGTAATAGCGTAGTCAACGTCGGGAACGCCTGCAGCACTTTGTCCGTCTCTGCCTACCTCGAACTTCTTTGCGGTACAAGGAATTGCAGATACGAATACGATATCCTTGGGATCGAGTCCGACCTTCTGTGCGTAGTATGTCTTATACATCGCGCCGAACATCTGCTGAGGAGACTTACAGGTCGAGAGATTCTCGGTCATTTCGGGGAAATAGTGCTCGCAGAACTTGATCCATCCGGGCGAGCAGGAGGTGATCATGGGAAGCTTGCCGCCGTTCTTAACTCTGCCGAGGAACTCGGTTGCCTCTTCCATAATGGTGAGGTCAGCGGTAAGGTTCATATCGTAAACGCCGTCAAATCCGAGCGCCTTGATAGCCGAGATCATCTTGCCTTCGGTGTCCGTTCCGGGAGCGTAGCCGAAGCATTCGCCGATCTGCGCGCGAACAGAGGGAGCGCAGCAGATAGCAACGTGCTTGGTGGGATCGGAAAGCGCTTCAAATACCTTTTCGGTATGGTCAACCTCGTAAAGAGCGCCGGTGGGACATGCAACTATACACTGTCCGCAGTTGATACAGGAGGTCTCTCCGAGAGGTCCGTCGAAGGTGCATCCGATGTGAGTATCGAATCCACGGTCGTTAGCGCCGATTACGCCGATTCCCTGTACCTTATTACATACTGCAGAGCAGCGGCGGCAAAGCACGCACTTGCTCGAATCGCGTACGATAGCTGCAGAAGAGGTATCAACGTACTTGGGAGTCTTGTCTCCTGCAAAGTACTCTTCGTCAACACCGTAATCGTTGCAGAGCTTCTGGAGCTCGCAGGTGGTGGAGCGTACGCAGGAGAGACACTTTCTCTCGTGGTTGGAAAGAAGAAGCTCGAGGTTCATCTTTCTCGATCTCATAATTGCGGGAGAGTTCGTAACGATCTCCATTCCCTCACGGTCCACGGGATATACGCAAGCGGTAACGAGACCTCTTGCACCCTTAACCTCTACAAGACAGAGACGGCAAGCGCCGATCTCGTTGATGTCCTTGAGGTAGCAGAGGGTGGGGATATCAATATTTGCCATTCTTGCGGCTTCGAGAACAGAAATTCCCTTCGGAACGCTGTAATCTTTACCGTTTATTTTAATGTTAATCATTTCCATAATCGTCCGTCTCCTCCTTACTGTTTGCTTATTGCGCCGAACTTACAAGTGGACATACATACTCCGCACTTGACGCACTTGGAGGCGTCTATAACGTGGGGCTGCTTTACGGTACCCGAAATTGCGTTTACGGGGCACTTTCTTGCACAAAGCGTACATCCCTTACACTTGTCTGCGTCGATCACGTACTGAAGAAGGTTCTTACATACGCCTGCAGGACACTTCTTATCTACAACGTGAGCAACGTACTCTTCTCTGAAATTGCGGAGAGTAGAAAGTACGGGGTTAGGAGCGGTCTGTCCGAGTCCGCAAAGGGATGCGGACTTGATGTAGTTTGCGAGCTCTTCGAGGCGGTCAAGGTCCTCAAGAGTGCCGTTTCCTGCGATGATCTTATCGAGGATCTCGAGCATTCTCTTGGTTCCTACGCGGCAAGGAGTACATTTTCCGCACGACTCGTCAACGGTGAAGTCGAGGAAGAAACGTGCGATGTCAACCATACAGTTGTCCTCGTCCATAACGATAAGTCCGCCCGATCCCATCATAGAGCCGAGAGCGATAAGGTTATCGTAGTCGATAGGAGTGTCGAGGTTTTCTGCAGTAATACATCCGCCGGAAGGTCCTCCGGTCTGAGCTGCCTTGAATTTCTTTCCGCCGGGGATACCGCCGCCGATCTCTTCAACGACCTCGCGAAGAGTGGTTCCCATAGGAACCTCAACGAGTCCGGTATTGGTAATGTTTCCGCCGAGTGCGAAAACCTTGGTTCCCTTGGATTTCTCGGTTCCCATTGCGGTGAACCATTCTACACCGTTAAGGATGATCTGAGGAACGTTTGCATAGGTCTCAACGTTGTTAAGAACGGTGGGCTGTCCAAAAAGTCCCTTAACTGCGGGGAACGGGGGACGAGGTCTGGGCTCGCCGCGATGTCCCTCGATAGAAGTCATAAGAGCGGTCTCTTCTCCGCAAACGAAAGCGCCTGCGCCGAAACGGATCTTAAGATCGAAGTTGAAGCCGGTACCGAAGATGTTCTCTCCGAGGAGTCCGTACTCTTTTGCCTGCTTGATAGCGATCTCGAGACGGTGAATTGCGATCGGGTACTCTGCACGAACGTAAACGTATCCTTCGTCTGCGCCGATAGCGTAGCCGGCAATAGCCATTGCCTCGATAACTGCGTGGGGGTCACCCTCGAGTATCGAACGGTCCATGAACGCTCCGGGGTCACCCTCGTCTGCGTTACATGCAACGTATTTCTTGACGTTTCCTCTGTTGCCCGAAGCGAATTTCCACTTGAGTCCGGTAGGGAATCCGCCGCCGCCGCGTCCGCGGAGTCCGGAATCGAGGATAGTCTGAATAACGTCGTCGGGAGTCATCTCGGTAAGAACCTTACCAAGTGCTCTGTATCCGTCAACTGCTATGTATTCGTCAATATTTTCGGGGTTGATAACTCCGCAGTTACGGAGTGCAACTCTCTTCTGCTTCTTATAGAATGCGGTATCGCTGAGCGAGGTAGCAACGCTTGCATCCGCTTCCTTCTCGTGATATACGAGACGGGCAACGGGACGTCCCTTGAGGAAGTGCTCCTCAACGATCTCTGCAATGTCCTCTGCCTTTACGCTGTGATAGAAGGTACCTTCGGGGTAAACGATCATGATCGGGCCAAGAGCGCAAAGTCCGAAGCAACCGGTCTGAACGACCTTTATTTCATCTGCAAGTCCTTTTGCGGCGATCTCGGTATTGAGCGCTTCGATTACCTTTGCGCTTCCCGAAGAAGTACAACCTGTTCCACCGCAAACCAGTACATGTGAACGTATCATCTTTAGTTAATTATCCTTTCTGTCTGAATTACGCCTTAGCGCCGATAGTATATTCGGTAACTACTTTTCCGCCTATAAGGTGATCCTTGATTATCTTTTCCGCCTTTTCAGCGTCAACCTTTACGTAGGTGATCTTTTCCTTACCGCCCTCGTAAACCTCTACGATGGGCTCGTACTGACAAAGTCCTACGCAGCCGGTCTGCGAAACGGTAACCTTATCGGAAAGTCCTTCCTTTGCAACACCGTCAACGAATGCGTTGAGAACCGGTCTTGCGCCTGCCGCTATTCCGCAGGTAGCCATTCCTACGACTACTCTCGTAGAAGCGGAACCCTCGCGTATAACGACCTTATCCTTCATTTTTTCTCTTATTGCTGCAAGTTCTTCGAGAGATATCATTTCTGTTCCTCCGTATTTATACTTTAATTTTTTTCGTACTGTGAATGTAGGTATTTCCGTATCCACTCTATGACCTCGTACTCTGCAAGTGAAACGTCACCGAGCACGGCTCTTAGCTCTTTGGTGTCGAGCGTAACACGTCTTTCGGGTGTTTCGTCGAGAAAAACGAAATCTATATCGGGATTTCCGGAAATCAAAACGCATATACTCGACACGATGTCTCCGACGGGCGAAAAATCAATATGGCGGGTATCAAAGGTAGCGGTCACTACCGTCCCGTGATCCTTTTCATCCTTCGAAGATCTTACCGTGAGAGCGCCTCCCGTCTGCTCTGCGGCAAGACGGAGAAGGGGCAGTCCCATTCCCACCTTTCTCGTTTTGCGGGTGGTGTAGAAGGGATCGGAAACTCTTTTCAGCGTTTCTGAGTCCATTCCGCAGCCGTTATCCGCGATCGTAAGGGTGAGTATTCCCTGCGCGTCGGTAACGAGTGAGATATTTATCTCGGTCGCTTTCGCGGCAGTGGAATTTTTGGCAATATCGAGTACGTTAAGCGAAAGCTCTTTCATTGCGCTTTGACAAAATTACATATACTTTTCGAGAATGCCTGGCATATCTGCGGGGACAAGACGTCCGTAAACCTCGTTATTGATGGTAAGAACGGGTGCAAGTCCGCAAGCACCGATGCAACGGGTTGCTTCTACAGAATACTTACCGTCGGGAGAGGTGGATCCCGCCTCAACACCGATTATCTCGGTGATCTTCTCTACGAGCTTTGCGCTTCCCTTTACGTAGCAAGCCGTACCGAGGCAGACCGCGATAGCAACTTCACCCTTGGGATTAAGAGCAAACTGCGAATAGAAGGTAGCAACGCCGTAAACCTCTTCGTAAGAAACGTCGAGACCCTTGGCAATGATCTTCTGAACCTCGATGGGCAGGTAGCCGTATATCTCCTGCGCTTCCTGAAGCACGGGCATCAGTGCGCCTGGAACGTCGCGATTCTTCTCGATTGCCGCAAGAAGCTGCTTTTCCTGCTCGGGGGTTCCCTGAAACTTAACTGTTGTTGTTGGTTTTTTCATTTTGGAAAACTCCTTCTGAACTTAATTAAAATCACAAGTATCATTATACAACTTTCACTTTGATTTTTCAATAGGTTTTTATCAAAAAAACGCAAAGTTTGTTATTTTTTTAACTTTTTGATATATATGCAAATATTTTTTCTCTTATTTTGTTAATTTCGGTAATATTTTCGGGTATTTCAAGTGCGTTTTCTGCCTCGGATATGTCTCCGAGCGTGTGCGCGTCCGACGAGACGAGCACTTTTTTGCCATTTATACTTGGATACGACGAAAAGTAAGCGTCCAGGTTTTTGATCTCGCGAAATTCAACGCAGTCAAAGCCGTACTCGCTCGGCACGTCTCCGAGCATAGTTATGATCCCGTTTGCTTCCCTGTCGATATGCGCGGGATAGACCGCCGCACCGAACGAGCGCGCAAGAGAGACCGCGTCCCCCATCCAGAGGTCGGTCGCGGCAATAAGCAGCTTATCAAACTCGCCCGCCACGCTATCGTTTTCATCCATTATTATTTGACTTCCGAATCTTTCGGGACGGTTGTCTATTTTCGCTCTGTGCTTATCAAGCTCTTTATCAAACATAAGTGCCGCTTCAAGAGTCGGAAAAAGGCAGACGAGGTGCACGTCCTCCGACGTGGAGAGCTCAACTCCCGCTATCGGAACTATACCGAACCTTTCGCACGCCGCAAAAAAAGCAGGACAGTTTTTGCAGGTATTATGATCGGTAAGCGCCATAGCACCAAGACCTTTTATGTATCCCATTCCCGCTATGTTATGCGGCGTCATATCGTCATCTGCACACGGTGACAGACACGAATGTATATGAAAATCGTAATAGATCATTTTTTCTTTGGGAAACCTTTTTGAAAAAAGGTTTCCCAAGCCCTTCCAAAAACTTTACTAAAAAGGACTACATAACCTTTGATATTTCCGAGCAAAGCGCATAGACCGTCTTTTCGCTCGTGTAGATATTTATTCCTTTTTCTCTCGCCCTGTCGATGACCTCGCCGTCTATCTCCGCCTTTTCGGCGATAATTATACAACTGACGTCGGTCAGGCAAGCAACGGCAACGATATTTACGTTAGTCATTATCGTCACCCAGACGTTGTCCGCCTCGGCACGTCCCATTACCCAGCTGAGCAGATCTCCCGCATAGCAGCCGTTTACATCTCTTTGCGTGTCGCTCTCGACCAGTGCCTTAAGCGAAAGCTTTTCTGAAAGTTCCTTTACCGTCATATATCCTTCGTCCTTTTTCAGTTTTCTTTATCGGGAGCAGTCTCGCCGAGCGTATCCGAAAATCCGAGCTCGTCGGGATCTATTTCGCTGTGCTTACGGCAGAATTGTGCAAGACGGTTTTTCATTACTATAACGCAGTTTTCCATTCTTGCACTGCCCTTGACTATATCCTCCGCAAGTGCGCGGCAGGAGGGTGCTCCACACGATCCGCAGTCTATCTGCGGCAGAGACGACCATATAGCTTCTATATCGCGCATCTTTTGCATCGCTTCTTTTCTGTCGCTTGCAAGACCGCCCGCGTGCTCGTACGCTATCTCTTCTTCCCAGTCGTATTTCTCACTTCCGAGCTTATCTCGGTTCATAGAGACGGGCAGATAACGTCTGAGCGTCTGGAGACGCGCTTTTGCGATATACGGATTTTCAATGTTAAGTACTCCGCCGACACAGCCGCCGCTACACGCGTTGAGCTCCACGAAATCAACGTTTCGTATGTTTCCGTTATCTATTTCGTCAAGAACCTTGATCACGTTTTCAATTCCGTCCGCAGCAAGATATTTGTCATTGAAGAGTGCCTTTGCCTCTCCGCCCGTGCTTGCCCAGCTTACACCGATAATTCCCGATTTTGAATTTACGTACGGCTCCTTTATAGCGTTTATCTTGGAACGGAGCTTGAAATAGAGGTCGCTTATCGAAAGAGCGCCGTCAACTGCGCTTTTGCCTATTCCGAGCGGACTTCTTACGTAGCTTATCTTTGCGGGACAGGGCGAAATAAAGAGAACGCATATATCCTCATCCGAAAGCTCAGGATGCTTTTCAAGCGCTTCTTTTCTTGCGAGCCGAGCCGCTATTTCTATCGGAGCGAGCACGGGAAGCACCTGATCGCGAAGAAGAGGATATCTTATTGCTATAAGCCGCGCTATTACGGGGCATGCGGACGATATTACCGGTCTTGGGAAATCGGTATTTTCCTCAAGAAATCTTCTCGTATAGTCGGACGCTATCTCCGCTGCTCTTGCGACCTCAAAAACCTCGTCAAAGCCGTACTCTATAAGCGCGGTTAAAAGATAATCCATATCGGTAAGCTCTTCAAACTGACCGTAGAGTGCGGGTGCGGGAAGCGCTATTTTGTATTTATAATCGGCAAAATCGTCAAACTTATCGTAGGTCGCTTTTTTTGCCTTATACGGACAGGTCCTTATACATTCTCCGCAGTCGATACAAAGCTTATTTTCTATCTGCGCGTGTCCGTTTCGGACTCTTATTGCCTCCGTGGGGCATCTTTTTATACAGTTAGTACACCCCTTACACTTGTCTATATCAAGCATTACCGAGTGTCTTACATTTTCGTTTCTGTATTCGGTTTCCTTCATTTCTTGCTCCTTTCGTGAGCTTTTCAAAATGGGGATCAAACGTAAACGGTCATAGTAACGGTCGTTCCCTTTCCGATGACAGTATCTATGTGCATCTCATCGGTATATTTTCTCATATTCGGAAGTCCCATACCTGCTCCAAATCCGAGCGAACGGATATTTTCGGGCGCCGTTGAATATCCCGCCTGCATAGCAAGATCTATATCGGGAATACCGGGGCCCTCATCCGCAAGGACTATAACTATCTTGTCCTCGTATATATCAACGGTCGCCTTCCGCCGTTTGCGTGTATGACCATATTTATCTCGCCCTCGTACATAGAGACCGAGACCTTTCTTATTATCTCGGGATCAAATCCCATCTGCCTTAGCGAGCGCTTGACCATAGTCGATGCCTCGCCCGCAGACGTGAAATTCTCTCCGTCTATATCGTAGCTGAGCCGAACGAAGTCACACATTTGCTACACTTCCTCCCGAAAGACCGCGCGCATAAAGCTTTCCGCACGCGCCGTACATTCTTTCAGTCGTTGCAAGCAGAGTGATCCCCTCCTCGCGCGCCATTTCGATAACCTCTGCGGGAGGTATCTTTCCTCTTACGAAAATAATACATATCATATCCATCATCTGTACGGTACGTACTACCTGCGGATTACACAGACCGGTGAGAAGCACGCCCTGCTCTTTTACGAATGCAAGCACGTCACTCATCATATCGCACGCGAACGCAGATTTTACGTCTCTATCCATCAGATCCTCTCCGCAAAGTACCTTGGCATCAAGAAGTTCTGCCATTTCCCTTATTTTCATATTTACCTCCGAGGTCATCTCTGTGACCGTTTTTTAATTTCGGCACTACCGTTTGTGTACATTATATAACAAAAATCAAAAAATGTCTATACTTTTTTCCTCTTTGTTAAATTTTTCTTTAATACTTGAAAAATATTTTTTTAGTGATATACTATAGGAGTAGTCTATTAACGTAATTTGAAAGGAAATATAAAATGGCAGACAATGAAAACATGACTGCTCCCGAGGGTTGCACACACGACTGTTCGACCTGCGGAGCCAACTGCCCTTCAAAAAAAGACCCCGCAAGTCTTATCGAAGCGCAGAATCAACTCAGTAACGTAAAAAAAGTTATCGCGGTAGTAAGCGGTAAGGGAGGCGTCGGAAAATCTCTGGTCTCCTCTATGCTCGCGGTAATGAGTGCAAGACGCGGAAACGCCACCGCTATACTCGACGCGGATATCACCGGCCCTTCCATTCCGAAGATCTTCGGTGTAAAGGGCGAGGTCTCGGGATGTGAGTACGGAATGTTCCCTCTTCAGTCCAAGACCGGTATAAGAGTAATGAGCATAAACCTTCTTCTCGACAGCGAGACATCTCCCGTAGTATGGAGAGGTCCCGTTATCGCAGGAACCGTAAAGCAGTTCTGGACCGACGTTTGCTGGGGCGACGTTGACTATATGTACGTTGATATGCCTCCGGGAACGGGCGACGTTCCGCTCACCGTATTCCAGTCTCTTCCCGTGGCGGGCATCGTTATCGTCGCTTCTCCTCAGGAGCTCGTTTCGATGATCGTTGCAAAGGCGGTCGAGATGGCAGAGATGATGAACATTCCGATCATCGGACTTATTGAAAATATGAGCTATATGGAATGCCCCGACTGCAAAAAGAAGCTCTATCCCTTCGGAGAGAGTCACATCGACGCAGTAGCGGAGAAGTACGGTCTTCCCGTGCTTGCAAAGATACCGATCGACCACCGTCTCGCTGCTCTCTGCGATAAGGGTGCGCTCGAGCTGATGGAAAACTATTATCTCGAAAAAGCTTCGGAAGCAATCGAGAATTTCTGCGAGAAATAATACGAGGTGATCTTATGAAAGCGGGAGTAAGTCTTTATAGCTTTCACGGATATAAAAACAGCGACTTGCTTGGCACAAAGGGTTGTATCGAAAAGGCGAAAGAGCTTGGATTTTCCGGTCTTGATTTTATAGAGTTCGGAAACTTTTCCTCGCGCGCCGAGTATATCTCCTATGCCTCCGATATAGGAAGCTTTTGTAAGGATATCGGCATGGAAGCGGTTTGTTTTTGCGTAGGCGCGGACTTTATAAATAACAGTGCCAAGGAAGAAACCGATCGCGTTAAATTCCTCGCAGAGGTTGCCGCAAATCTTGGCTGTATCTATATGCGTCACGATGCGACGAGAGGCCCAAAAAACGGTGACAGATCGGACGAAAGCTTTGAAAACGTCCTTCCTGCGCTCGCCGAAGCGTATGCCGAGGTGACCCGATATGCAAAAGAGCTCGGAGTGAAGACCTGTATAGAAAATCACGGATTTTTCGTACAGGAAGCAAAGCGAGTCAAAAGCATAATCGATGCGGTAGGTGACGATAATTTCGGCGCTCTTATCGACATCGGAAACTTTATGTGTGCCGACAAGGAACCAACCGAAGAGATGAAGATTCTTACACCGCACGTCTTTCACGCTCACGCGAAGGACTTTCATTTCCGTGACGGCACGCTCGGAGCTCCCGAAAAGGGATATTTCAAAACTCTTGCAGGAAATTATCTGTGCGGAGCGATTCTCGGACAGGGATGCGTTGACGTTGAGAAATGCACAAACATTCTCAAGGAAAGCGGATACGACGGGTATATCACCCTTGAATTTGAGGGTATGGAGGATCCGCTTTTAGCCATAGAGATGGGCAAAAACGATCTATCCAAATATATATGAAAACAAAAAGGAGTTGCAAGCGATGACGAGATATATTCTTCTCAAAAACGCGCGGATAATAAACGTCGCCGAAAAGTCGCTTTGCGACTCCGATATTCTTATCCGCCAAAAGGACGCTCAAAGCGACAGCGAGATAGTAGCTGTCGGAAGCGGCATTTCCCTGCCCGACACGTCCGACTCTATGATCAAAACTCTTGATCTTCACGGACAGTTCGTATGTCCGTCCTTTACAGATATGAGGTGCGATATATGTGAGCCGGGAAACCGCAACAGAGAGGACTTTGAGTCTCTCGGAGCGGCGGCGGCGCTCGGCGGATTCGGAGCGGTATGCTCGATACCGATCGACGGTATAGACGCAAGTGACCAGACGGTTCTTGACTACATCTTTGAAAACGAGCATCGCACGGGCGGTATAAAGATCCTTCCCTGCGTTAATCTTGTATCGTCAGACGGGGAAATAAACGATATAGAATCCCTTGCCAAAGGCGGCGTAGTTGCCTTTTACGACGACGGACGTGCCCCTCTCTCCGTTTTGAAAAAAGCGATGGAGGTCTGTGCGAAAAACGGTCTTTTAGTGATAGTTCACTGTCAGGAAAACGCTCTCGTCGGAAAGGGCGTTATGAACGAGGGCAATACAAGCAAAATGCTCGGTCTTAACGGCATTTCCGCCTCGTGTGAGGAGATCGCGGTAGCAAAAAACCTCCTTCTCGCCGCAGAAACTAACTGTCGCCTGCACGTGTCCCACGTCAGCACGGCACGCTCGGTCGAGATGATCAGAAAAGCAAAGGCGGACGGCGTACGCGTCAGCTGTGACACGTCGGTACAGTATTTCGCGCTGACCGACTCGGACATCCCATTTTACAGTGCAAACGCAAAGGTAATGCCCCCGCTTCGCACCGAAAAGGACAGAGTGGCTATAACCGAGGCGATAGAAGACGGCACGATCGACTGCATCTGCTCGGATCACTCGCCAAAGACCGTACGCGAAAAGCCAAACGATCTTGAAAAAGCGCTCCCCGGAATGATCGGACTTCAGACGGCGTTCACCGTCTCGCTCGACCGTCTCGTTATGGGAGGTCATATCGATATTTTCCGTCTCGTGGAGCTTTTCACCTCGTCATGTGCATCCATAATCGGATTCGGATATGATATAAAGATCGGTCAAAAAGCGTACTTGAACGTCTTTTCGCTTGAGGCAGATACCTTTTTTCAGAGCGAAAATTCAAGGAGCAAGTCCAAAAACTCTCCATTTCTCGAAACGGGATTCCGCGGTTGTCTTACCCACACGGTAACGGACGGAGTTCTGAACACAAATCCCGATATAAGTGTATTTTAAGGTGCTGACATCATTGCGTTGATGTTAGCACTTTTTTGTATTAAATTTTTCTGCAAATATTGAATGTCGATAATTTTTCTGTTATAATAATATGGAAAATAGACATGTCTTTACAAATATATAAGGAGAAGATCCTATGAAGAACACATTAAAATCTATAATAGCTCTCACACTCTGCCTTATTGCTCTCGTTGCCTGCAAAAAAAAACACACGCATGAAAACTGCGAGTGGATAGCCGACAATCTCGGGCATTATCTAAGCTGCTCGGGTGAAAATGAAAGAATAAACGGCGGAGAACATACCGTCGACAAAGATCACATCTGCACGGTATGCGGTGCTGAGGTAATAGCTTTTTCACCCAAAAATCTTGAAATTACTGTCTTCAACGAGTTCGGATTCAGAAAGACTTACACGTCTTACTACGGTTCGAATATTGTATATCGTGAGGAAACGAAATTTGAGAAAAGCGAAAACGATTATACCGGCTACAAAATATACAGCGGCGAAAACCTTGTTGAAGAAGGAAAATTCGCTTCTGTCGGCAAAGATGAGTACGTTTTATCTCAGAAAATAACGTATGACGCTGACGGCGAGTACAGTATATATCTTTACAACGAGCACGGCGATTACACCAAATGCACCGATTACAATAAAAACGGCAGTGAGATAAGCGTCACAGAGCGCGAGTTAGTTTACGACGAAAACGGTGTTTGTATTCAAAGAAAGTTTTACGACGACGGCGTTTTATACAGAGATATCATCTATGAGGCAACCCCCAGCGGAGAAAGCAGAAAGAAAATCGATACCTATTATTATCCCGACGACACCAAAGAGGTAACATCCTTCAACGAAAAAGAGCTGACAACTCTTTCTGCCTTTTATAACGCCGACGGAGATATAATTGAAGAGGTAACCTACGAGTACACCTATGACAAAGACGGAAACGTTATCCTTATAAAAGAGTATGAAGGTCCATCTTTGACCGGAGAAAAGGTATTTTCATACACGAGCTATAAATACGCGGATAGTGCCACCTACATATCAAAAGATACCAGATATTACGGCGAAGAAAAATACGTTTATTTGTATGACGAAAACAACGACGATATCAGCATTACTCAATACGACGCAAACGGCGAGATCGTGCGTCTCAGTGAGTTTGAACACACCTACGACGACATCGGAAACCGCATACACGAGAAAGAATTCGTAAACGGCAACCTGACACATGAGTACGAATATTCTTGCCGCGCTGACGATCCCACTCATACTTACAGGTCAAAACACGTATATTACGATAAAGACGGATATAAGTACGTTACTTTCTATAACGAACAAGGTCACGTCACAAAGGAGATATACTACGATAACGACGGCGAGATAGATTACGAGAGAAATCACGAGTACACCTTCGATAACAAGGGTAATATACTCTCCCAAAAGGAATACATTGACGGCAAACTGAGCATCGAGTACGAATATTCTTACAAAACAAGCCATCCAAGCGAAACCTATCAGTCAAAGCGCATCGACTACCGCGGCGATTCTACAAAGCGCGTTGAGATCTACAATGAGAACCGAGAGACCGTAAGCGCGACCGAATACGACGCCGAAGGAAACGTCACCTACAACTGCACCTTCGAATATGAATACGACGGCAACGGCAAACTGCTGAAAAGACGTGAGTATGAAAACGGAAGACTTGTCGAGACAAGTGAATACGCTTATTATCCCGACGGTTCGGGAGACACATATTTTAACAAGCTCATTATGTACTACGAGGATTCCTCCTACCGAATCGTCGTTTACAATACCCGCGGAAGTATTGATTCCGATACCCATTATTTTGCCGACTTCACGAAACATGAAACTATTTACGACGGCAATGGCAATGAGCTTAGCGAAACGTATTACGATGCCGATGGAAATATAAGTGAAAAATACACTTACGAGTACACGCTCGATGACAAGAACAATGTTGTATTTGAAAAAGAATACAGGGACGGCAAACTTTATTCAGAAACCGAATATTCATACCGAACCGATGACCCAGATAACGTTTATGCATCGCAAAGGATATACTACTATAACGACTTATCAAAAGAAATCGTCAAATACGATGAATACAGTGCAACGGTAAGCGAGGTCGTCTACGACGCTCAAGGAAACGTAACATTTTCTGCCACGTACGAGAATGAATACGACAACGAGGGCAATTTTCTAAATGAAAAAAAATACGAAGACGGCGTGCTCACCTGCTGGTGGGAGTATTCGTATTATACAAACGGATACTCGGGAACCTACGTATCAAGGCGTACCGAATATTATGATAACGGAGAGAAGATCGTAACGCTATATTCCGATGATAACGAAATTATAAGCAAAACCCATTACGACAAAGACGGGAACGTTATTACCAAATGACAAAAAACGGAACACTTGCGTGTTCCGTTTTTGTTATTTAATATAATACCCACAACCGCGTCTGGTGTAAATGATACGCTCTCCGAAGCGAAAATCCAGTTTCTTTCTGAGATAGCGAACGTAAACGTCAATGACATTACTTTCCGACGATTCCACGCCCCAAAGCGCACTGAATATCTCCTCGCGTGAAAGAGTCATTCCTCTTCTCGCAAGAAGAAGTCCGAGAACGTCTCTTTCTTTCGCCGTGAGCGGGACAAATACGTCGCGGTAGGTAACTCCGTCGCTGCTTAATGTAAATTCGGCGGTGCGCGCTTCCCTCTTGGGTATCTCAACGCTTTCGGCAAAGCGTTCGACGACCGCCTCTGCAAGGTCGGTCATAATAAAAGGACGCACGAGATCGGGATATTTATTCTCGTCTCTCGAAAAGGTTACCGTCTTCTCGCTTGGCATTTCCGACGAAAAGTCAAGATCGACTATAACGCATCTATCAAGTATCTGCGGCTCTATATGAAGATCCTCGAGATATTCCTTTATTGCCGCAGAAAATATCTCATCTCCCGAAACTATCAGCATTTTTCGTCCTTTCTCCAAGGTCTTTGCCCTTGGAAACCCACTTAGAACCTTTTTAAAAAAAGGTTCTAAGAACTCCAAAAACTTTACTTGAGCGAGACAACTTTTTTTGCTAGACAACTTTTTGAAAAAAAGTTTTCTCACACTCTTTCAAAAACTTTTCTTAATATTTTATTTGATGTTTTCCAGTAGCATTTCGACGTCAAGAGAATGCTTTCCGTCTTCCTTTACGGCGCAGAAATAATCGAGTCCGTCGCTGTTTGTATGATAAATATCAAGCTTTTCGCGAAGCTTACTCTCGGTAAGATAGTTTATGGTAAACGAGCGTATCTTCTTGTTTTCGACCTCTGGCAAAAAGTCGCAGACCATATCAACGTATCTGGTATTATTCATGTGATCGTTTCTGTCGATATCGCTATAAACCACAGTCTTTTCGCCTACTTTTACGTGCTCGCCATCGGGCATTTTTACCTTTTCGGGAATACCTATTTCGGGAAGCTCATCGAGGGTGCCGAGTCCGATCTCGGCGTCCTTGACCCTTATGAGTCGCTTCTCGTTTATATCAACGAGCGCCCAGGTTGTGACGATATCAGCCGCAAGCACGCCGTCTCTGAAGATCTGTGCGCTGCGCACGAAGGTCGCACCCTTACTCGTATTTGCCCAAGTTGTGACCTCGATCTCGTCGTAAACCGAAAGATCTGCATAGAGCTTCATTCCCGTGCGGCTCAAGATAAACGCCTGTCCGCGCTCGAAAAGATCCTCCGTTGAGGGAGGATTATCGTGCATCTGGAGATTTATCGCCTCCTGAAAATAGCGCAAAAGCGCGCCCGGTCTCACCGCACCGTTCGGAGCTATATCCATTGCGGTAAGACGGTATTTTACACTGTATTTCATATTTTTATTCCTTTGCAAAATCAAGGGAGCCGAAAAGGGCTCCCTTGATGTCTTATTAAAGAGTGTTCTGCGAGCCGAGAACGTTGATGATCTTATGCTTAACCATTTCCTTAACCTCGTTTCTCGCAACCGAGAGATAAGTACGGGGGTCGAAAGCAGAGGGATCTTCTACGAACTTTCTGCGGATTCCAGCGGTGAGAGCAAGACGGATATCGGAGTCGATATTGATCTTACATACAGCCATCTTTGCTGCCTTGCGGAGCTGCTCTTCGGGAATGCCTACTGCGTCGGGAAGTGCTCCGCCGCAAGCGTTGATCTCCTTAACGTGTGCCTGCGATACCGAGGATGCGCCGTGAAGAACGATCGGGAATCCGGGGAGACGCTTTTCGACCTCCTCGAGAATGTCGAAACGGAGCGGCGGGGGAATAAGGATTCCCTCCTCGTTTCTCGTGCACTGTGCGGGAGTGAACTTATATGCACCGTGAGAGGTTCCTATCGAGATAGCAAGCGAGTCAACGCCCGTGCGACCTACAAACTCTTCAACCTCCTCGGGTCTTGTGTAAGAGGAGTGCTCTGCTACTACGTCGTCCTCAACGCCTGCGAGAACGCCGAGCTCACCCTCAACGACAACTCCGTGAGCGTGTGCGTATTCAACTACCTTCTTGGTAACTGCTATATTGTCCTCGAAGCTATGGTGCGATCCGTCGATCATTACAGAGGTAAAGCCGCCGTCGATACACGCCTTGCAGATCTCGAAATCTGCGCCGTGGTCGAGGTGAAGTGCAAGGTCGATGCCCGAATCCTCGATAGCTGCCTTTGCAAGAGCGAGGAGGTATGCCTGCTTAGCGTACTTTCTTGCGCCTGCCGAAACCTGAAGGATAACGGGAGACTTGGTCTCGCCTGCTGCCTCGGCGATCGCCTGAATGATCTCCATATTGTTGATATTGAACGCGCCTATTGCGTATCCGCCTGCATAGGCCTTTTTGAACATTTCTTTCGTAGTAACGAGTGCCATTGTGTGTTCTCCTTGAGTAATAATATTTTACTGTTATATTCTACACTCTTTTTCGTCAAAAATCAAGTGCTTTTGATATTTTTTTGGCAAAGACTTGAATTTTTGTAAAAATACTATACGGGAGAGGCGTTTTAACCTCTCCCGTATGTACGCTTTTATCATTTATTTTCCGATTTTTCCTTATCGAACGTCTCTTTTACCGTACCCGATACGGGTGCAGATGCGGGGATCGCGCTCGGCATAGGGCTGTCACAAAGTCCGAAGCTGACGCTTATCGCATCGTTGACCTGCTTCATAACTCTCTCGTCGAGATGCCCCATTTTTTCTTTAAGACGGCGCTTATCGAGCGTTCTTATCTGCTCAAGAAGTATTACTGAATTTCTTGACAGACCGTAATTTTCGGCGTCTCCCGTATCGTCACGGCAGACGTCTATATGGGTGGGAAGTCGGTTTTTACCGAGACGGCTCGTTATAGCCGCCGCAATAACGGTCGGACTGTATTTATTGCCAACGTCATTTTGTATTATAAGCACAGGGCGAAGTCCTCCCTGCTCCGAGCCGATCACAGGGCTGAGATCTGCATAGTATATATCACCGCGTTTTACCGTCACTTTATTCACTCTCCGTATATTTTGTTTTCCGATATTATTTTTTCCACCGATCGCATTTCTTAAACGCAGATATTAAAAGTTGCAAGAAAAAGAAATCGACCGCTTGTTACATAATATGCACAAGGCGGTCTTTCGACATTATACGCAAATTACTTCGGACATACAAAAAAGCTCCGCGGCATTGCCGCGAAGCTCTTTTATACTATTATCACTGTCAAATAAGCTTTGCCTGGTCAAAGCAGAGCTTTGAGAGAGCTTTTTTAGATATTACTATCTTCTTTTTATCTCCGAGGAATCCGAAGATCTTTGGATCGGCATTTGTAAAATCAAACAGCACCAGATCGTCTCCCGCGTCCTCCGCGCTCGATATAAACGATCCTATGACGCCAGACTCACCGTCTTTGTAAAAACGAACGCTGTATTCTTTTTTAGGCAGGTCAAAATCCACGCTTTCGTTGAAATCCTCGACTACCGTGTCGGGATCCTCGCCGAAAAATCTTATTCTCAAAGGATTTTCGCCGTCCTGAGTATCGAAAAAGAAATAGATATATCCGTCAGTCGGGAAAAGTCCGTAGCCGCCAAAATCGGTATAATCGGCAAGAGCTATCTGACACACGAATACCTCGCTCTCCGAAAAGAGCTCCTCGTCAAACCATTCTCCCGGCACGGTCGGTGAGCCGAAAAATCTGCTGACCGCTTCGTTTTTGCATTTATCCTCTGAAAGAGAGATTATCACTTTATTATTCATTTCGATCTACCTTTTCTCTCTGCAATAAGTTTTTGAACGAATATCGCTATAACTCCCAGGCAGGCAAAGCACATAAGCACGAGAGTCATATTGACTATAAGCACCGTTCTTCCCGACATCTTCCCGAGATCACTCGGACTCGTAATATCGAGATCGCTCTCCCACGCGTTCTCGCCTGACGTACCTCCCATAGGAAGCACTTGCGGTCTTGACGCGCCGCACTCTGTACAAACGCTTGTGGTTATGATCTCGGAGCCGTCCCCTATCTGAGTGTAGTTATGCTCGAGCATAGGGATCTCCTCAACGTACGAATCCCCGCAGACACAGGTGAATTTCTTTCGTCCGCTCGAGGTGCAGTCTGCTTTTTTCTCGATAACCTCGGTATAAAAATGCTCGGTCTTGGCAACGTGATGTTCTCTGCGTTCAACGTGACATTCGCGACATTTTCTGTAAGTATATCCGGGCACGGTACACGTCGGCTCTATAACCGTATCCTCAAAGTCGTGCGGAACGAGCTCAAGAGAGATCTCGCTCATAAGAAAGCCGCACTGCGTACAGTAAACGCTTTCGCTTCCGTGCTTCTGGCAGGTGGATTCAATAACCGTTTTTTCTCCTGCCGTATGGGGTACGGTATCGGTATAGTCTCTGCGCTCGGTAAAGTCACAGCCGTCACGCAGACATTTATATTCGGTATATCCCCTCTGTGAGCAGGTGGGCTCAACGATATTTATTCCATCAAGTCCCGGCTCGTGCCCGAGCGGTGCCTCACCCTCCACTATACTCGGGAGATGGCATCTTTTACACTCGTATATCTCGTATCCGTACTGAGTACAGTCGGGCTCTACCGTACGCACGAGCTCGTTGTCGTGACCGAGAGCATCGTCCTTTTTATTCCTAGTATATTCGCCGCACTTAGTACATTTTTCGACCGTGTATCCGTTTTCGGTACAGGTGGGGGACACCGTGCTTTCAACCTTGTAGTCGTGATCGCACGTAACGCTTATCATACCCGTGGTAACGCTTGCGGAAACGCCGGTAACGGTAGCGTTTATCATATTATCGGATACCGCAACCGTTCCCTGACTCTTGAAATAAACGGTGCATACCGTTCCGCTGAGCTTCAGCGAGCTGCTGCCCGCCTTTATCTTGATATTGTACGGGTTTCCCGCGGTAACGCTTCCGTAGCTTTTTACCGAGCTTGCAAACTCGGTCTTTTCTATTGCAAATCGGATATTGTTATAGGTGAGCGATATATCTATGCTCTTTCCCGCGGAAAGCGTTACGCCCGATATATCTATCGGTATTTTATAATAACCCGAGCTATCGGTGCTTTGCGCGCTTCCGATAACTACGCTTGCGCCCGCCGCGTGCGACGGAAGGATCGCCAGAGTGAGTGCAACAACGATAACTGCGAGCGAAAGGACCGCCATAAGCGTCCGCTTTATGCCGCGCATTTTGTTCATACACACTCACCTCCGTAATTTTATATAAAAATTATAACATACATACCCTGAAATTGCAATAGTGCAAAAGAGTTTTTACAAATTATTCTTTGACTGTATTTTTTTGAAAAATCGGAAGGTCATAGGCCAGACCACGCCCGCAAATATTACGAGCACGAAATATCTTATCGCGTGAGCGATATTATGTCCCGAAAAAATAGCGTTCAGGGGTGCTTTCAGAACGCTTTTGAGCGCAAGTGCGATCGCAAGTCCGAGAGAAAGCTTTATTATCTGAACCGAAACCGTCGCTTTCGTATCAAATTTTACGTACTTTTTATCAAAAAAGTATATAAGCGGAAAAGCGAGCACCGCGCCGAGGAGCGAGTACGCGTTTTTGAGTCCCGACTTATAGTTCTCGGGATCTATATCGGCAGGAAAACTATAAAACTCAACGTAGCAAAGGTATGCCGAAACGATAGCTATCGTGATAAAGGTCAGAATATACATTGCCTTTTCGTTTTCAAACGCCTTTGAAATTATCGGATATACCAAAAAAACGAGCAGTATTCCGAGAGCGATCGAAACGAGGACGTCAAGCGGAGTATGAACGCCGAGATACATTCTCGATACCGCGGTAAGCAGTATCGCAGACAGCGACAGACAGACCACCCATATCTTTTTTCTGAAAAAGAGTCCTATCGAGCCGAATATTCCGACTGCGTTCTGAGTGTGCCCGCTCGGGAAAGAGTATCCGCCCGCGTCCGCTCTTGCAGACTCGACTATCGTAAAATTTTTATCCCTTACCCAAGGGCGCTCTACTTTGAAGGCGAGCTTCAAAAACTGATTTAAGGTTATACCGAGAAATCCGGTAAAAAGCAAATAATAGCCCGCTTTTTTATTCACGCACCAGTATATAAAAAGAGCTATTGCGAGAAACGCCGCTTCACTGCCGAGGTGAGTTATAAACGAAAAAAATGCGTCTAGCACGGGATTTCTTATCGACTCAAAAAAATAAAGAAGCTTCATATACGGTCTATCTCCTTATAACTGCGCCGAGAAGTGAAAATATCGCGTAAACAGCTATATTTACCGCAACGATCGTCGCGCCCGCTGGAGTGGATGCCATTATGGTTATTAAAAGTCCGACCAGCACGCAGAAGACCGATATTGCCGCCGCACAGATCGTTACCGCCCTAAAGCTCTTGAACACTCGCATAGCGGAGATGGAGGGAAAAACGATAAGTGCGGACACGAGCAGCGCTCCGACGAGGTTCATTGCAAGAACTATCACGACGGCACCGATCACCGCTATAAAAGTATTGTATAAGGAGACCTTTACACCCGTTGCCGAGGAGAAATCCTCGTCAAAGGTAACTGCGAAGATCTTATTGTAAAACAGGATAAATACCCCGATCACGACCAGCGAGAGCAGTGCGCAGAGTATGACGTCAAAGCCGGTGAGAGATATTATCTTGACCGAGCCGAAAAGCGTTCCGCACACGTCGCCGCTCACGTTCGACGAGGTCGAGAAAATGCTGGTGAGCAAATATCCGACGGCAAGCGCGCCGACCGAGATCATAGCGATAGCCGCGTCCGATTTTACCTTTGAATTTTTACTGAGGCGGAGCAGTATCACCGCCGCCGCAACGGTAACGGGCAAAACCACAACCATCTCGCTTACTACTCCGAGAACTGCCGCCACGGTCATTGCACCGAAGGCGACGTGTGAAAGTCCGTCCCCTATCATAGAATACCGCTTGAGCACGAGAACAACCCCGAGAAGCGAGGAGGAAAGCGCTATCAGAACACCCGCTATGAGTGCGTAGCGCACGAAATCCATTTCGAGATAAAGAGAGATCTTACCGAAAAATTCACTCATTCTCGCCCGACCTCCTTTCGTTTTTGCCTATAAAACGGATTGCGGTCTCGGAGGTTATATAGTCACTCGTTTTGCCGAAAAACAGGGGCTTTTCGCCAAGGTGAAGTATGTGCGTTGAATATTTCAGTGCCGCCTCTATATCGTGAGATATCATAACCACGGTTATTTTACAGTTTTTGCTGAGATCCTCGATAAGAGCGTACATCTCGGCACTTACCTTCGGATCAAGTCCGGCTACCGGCTCGTCCAGAAGGAGCATCTGCCCTGTTGCACAGAGCGCTCTTGCAAGCAGAACTCTCTGCTGCTGTCCGCCCGAGAGCTCTCTGTAACATCTTGACGAGAGATCCTTTATTCCGAGGCGCTCCATATTCACAGCCGCGCGCTGTTTTTCCCTTGCACCGTAAAAGGGACGCGCTCCGCAGTCGCCAAGACATCCCGAAAGCACGATCTCCTTGACGGTAGCGGGAAAATCCCTTTGACTCGTGCTCTGCTGAGGGAGATATCCGATAGACCTTTGAGAAAGTCCGTCCGAAAAGATCACTTCCCCGCTGTGCGGCTTTTTAAGACCGAGGAGCGTTTTCATTAGCGTAGTCTTTCCCGAGCCGTTTTCACCGATAATGCAAAGATAGTCACCGCGCTCTACGCTGAAGCTCAGATCACTTACTATCGTTTTGCCCTCGTAGGCAAGAGATACGTTTTTACATTCAAGCAGTGCCATATTACACCATCGCCTTTCTGAACGCCTCGAGATTTTTGCGCATTGCAGAAAGATAGGTAAGACCGCCGTCTATATCCTTTCTGCTCACGCTTTGCAGTGAATTTACGCTTTCCGAGGTTATCTGCGTATCGCCCACCTCGTTTTTAAGGGTATCTATTATATTTACTCCGCTTTTTTCAAGAGTGAGAAGGACCTTCGTGCCGCTACTCTTTATATCGGACGCAAGGCGTCTTACCGTTTCAAAGGACGCTCCCGTTTCTGTGGAGCAGCCGTCAAAGGCAGCAGAGTAATTTATACCGTAGTCGTTTGTCATATAGAGAAACGGAAATCTGTCGGCAAAAACGAGATAATTGATTTTTGCCGAATTTACCGTTTCTTCGTAATCTTCATCAAGCTCGGAGAGCTTTTCCTTATACGCTTTTGCGTTTTCTCTGTAAACCTCGGCAGCGTCGGGATCGATCACGCAAAGCTCCTTACAGATCGCATCGCACATAAGAGACGCTCTTTTGGGAGAGAGCCATATATGCTCGTCACACTCGTGTGAGTTATCCTCCCCGTGCGTGTGTCCGTCACCTTCGTGACAAAGAGTTTCGCCCACCTCGTTTATAAGGCGCAAAACGCGTATATTTTCGGCATTCTTATCGTCGAGCATCTCGTCAACCCATTTTTCCGACTCGCCTCCGATACAGATAAAGAGTTCACTCGAGAGTATATTGAGCTTATCCGACGCACTTACAGAATTTGCATAGCTGTGCATATCGCTTCCGTTTTCGAGAAGGTATATGACGTCGAAATCTTCAGCTTTTTCGCCGAGTATATTGAGTGTAAAATCGTACTGTGCAAAAGCACTGCAAACTATTTTTCTTTTGCCGCTCCTACCGTCCGAGCACGATACAAGGCAAGTAAGTCCTGCGACGAGTGCGAGCAGCAAAACGTATGATATATATTTTCTTATCTTCATAAATTTTTCCTTTTGAGTTCTCAAAGCGAGCATTTTTCGCAGACACCGACGATGGTCGGTCTTTTTTCGTCTATATTGAAGTGGCACCTTTTCACCATTTCAAAAATGCTTTTTTCCGCCTCCTCGTCCTCAAGATGGCATATCTGACCGCATTTCGTACACTTTATATGGATATGCTCTGCGCACGAGCACTCTCCCGTGTATCTGTAAACGAGAAAGCGTCCGTCGGGAGACGCGGAGCGCTCCGCCTTGCCCGCTTCAACGAGTCGGGAAAGAATACGGTAAACGGTACTTTCGTTTATTTTGAGAGCGGGATTTTTATTTACGCAAAGCTCGGTCAGCTCTCTAGCGGAAAACTGTCTGTCCGGCTCATTTTCAAGAATTTTTATAAGGGTCCTTCTCTGCTCGGTATCGTAGGTCTTCACTTGACTATCATCCTTTGTCGAATTTGCAAATCATTTGCAAATTATAATAACATTTTACAGAGCTTTTGTCAAGGCCTTTTATTGACTTTCATACATCAAAATGCTATAATAGTGAAAAAAAGGGAGGAAAATACGTATGAAAATAAAATATCTCGGGCAATGCGGTTTTTTAATAACGTCGCAAAATACTCGTGCGGTCACCGATCCGTATCTTTCTTACGGAGTTGACGAGAACCATTACAGCGAAAAAACGCCGTGGAAGCGTCTCTACCCGCCGCCCTGCACTCTGTCTGAGCTTTCTCCCGATATCATCGTCATATCTCACGCACACGACGATCATCTTGACCCAATAACTGTAAGAAAATATCTTGAATCGGGAGGCGATGCGTTCTTTATTGCGCCCGCGCCTATCTGCGATATTCTCGCAGAGCTGGGCGTGAAAAAAGAAAGATTAATTCGCGCGTATGCCGAAAACGAGATAATTTTCAACGACCTTGCGGTTCTCCCCATCCCCTGCGCACACACCGAGCTTCACACCGATAAAAACGGGGATTATCTTGAACTCAGCTATTTTATAAAATCGGGCGGAAAAACCGTCTTTTTCGGAGGAGATATGTCTCTGTACGACGGTATTTGCGAGCGAATTTCAAGAGAAGATCCCGATCTTCTGCTTCTTCCCTGCAACGGCCGTGACGAGGAGCGGACCGCAAACGGAATAATCGGAAATATCACCGAGGTCGAAGCGGCAGAGCTCGCAGCGCGTCTCAAAGCTCCGTTTGTCCCGATGCACCACGATCTGTACGAGATAAACGGCTGTCCCGAGGAAAACATAGCTGCGGCGGCAAGGGCTTTCGGAGCCACGTTGATAACAAAAAAAGAATTTACGATATAAAACAAAAGCGACCGCAAATGCGGTCGCTTTTGCCTTATACAAATGCTCGGGTTCGGAAAGCATGAAAAGAGCCCGAGCTTAAATGAAAGGCGCTATTTAATTATTCGCCGAATTGGTTTCTTTCTCTTGCTTTAATAACAAGGAAAAGCGCTATACCCGAAAGTATCAGAACAATACCGGCTATCAAGAATACAACGAGAAGCGTGTTAGACTCTACTTTAGGGATCTCATTTCTCTCTGTGTGACCACATTCGGAGCATTCCCTAATTTTCATACCGGTCTCCTTTTTTGTTGCTTCCTTTTCGGTAGTCCATTCGCCGTAAACGTGTTCTCTTACCTTTCTTTCGTCACCGCAAACGTTACATTCCGTATCGCAGTCGTTATCGTAGGTGTGCGAGATTGCCTTAATTATCTCCTGTGCCTCGACCACCTCACCGCAAACGGTACATTTTTTACCGTCGGTAAGTCCGTCCTCGGTACACGTTGCGGCTTTGCCGTCAATTATTTCTTCAGTATGTGCTATCTTATCGATCACCTTCTGCTCAAGCGTGATCTGCTGGCAGACGGTGCATTTCTTTCCGTCGCTGAGGCCTTCCTCGGTACAGCTTGCCGCCTTTCCGGGAATGGTCTCTTCTGTATGAGCAACAGTCTCAACGACCTTTTGCTCTACGGTCATTTTTCCGCAAACAGAGCATTTCTTTCCTTCGGTAAGACCGGTCTCGGTGCAGGTCGCTTCCTTGGCGGCAACAACCTCTTCAATGTGATCTATCATCGGAATCGTGTCTTGCTTAACGGTAACAACGCCGCAAGTACGGCATTTCTTACCCGCGGTAAGACCGGTGGAGCTACAAGTAGCTTCCTTTGCGGAAAGAGTTTTTTCGTTGTGTCCCTTTGCGGGTACTACGTTTTGGGCAAGAGACGCATCGCATCTCGAGCAATGCCAGCCCTCTGTAAGGCCGGTCTCGGTGCAGGTCGCGGAAAGTGCCGCATCGACTATCTTATCGTGTCCCTTTGCAGGTACTACGTTCTGGGCAAGAGACGCATCACATCTCGAGCAATGCCAGCCCTCTGTAAGGCCGGTCTCGGTGCAGGTCGCTTCCTTTGCGTTTTCCACTATCTTATCGTGTCCCTTCGCGGGTACAACTTCTTGCTTAACGAGTATTTTCTCACACATCGAGCAATGCTTGCCTTCGGTAAGTCCCGTATCAAGACAAGACGGCTCTACCGCACTGTCAATGACCTCGGTATGCTTATGAGTAGCCCAATCTATGGATTTTATCTTCAGGGCGCTTCCCGTAATGGTAAAATCTTCCGATTCGTCGGGCATCATAGTATTCTTCTTGTTGGTCTCTACGGATACGTTAACTTCGCCTTCATAACCCGTAGCTGCCTTAAACTTAAGAACAACTACCGTGCCGCTCTTTGAATATACGGGAGGATTCTTTCCCATAGCCGTCATGGGATCGCCTACGGTAACCTTTACAAAGTTTTCGTTTGCACGCTTGTTGACGGTCACGTCATCCTCGGCAAACACACTTGTATCTTTAGAACATCCTTCGTAAGAAACCTGACTCGGATCAAAGGCAACGTTCACGATCGAAAGCACAAAACCCGAATTTTCAGAAAGAGAAACGGTAACATCAAAGGTCTCCCCCGCTCCCACGATGGAGTCTTTCGACTCCACCGTGTAAGCGATATTATTTCCACTTGCAAATACCGACAAAGAAAGACAGAACAACAATTGCACAATGAAAAGTATCAGTAAAAATCTTTTGCTTTTCATCATCTATTCCTCCTTTGGTCGAAATTAAGCTACGAGATCTTCCCAACCGAGATCAAGCATATCGTCGTAACCCTTGCTACCTACGATATATTCGCATATAGCTTTAAGGTCAGCTACGGTGATCTCTCCGTCCTTATCAACGTCAACGGTAACGTCATAGCTGGGCTCGATCTCGCCGGTTATGATCTTGCTGACCATAAGAGCGTCTGCCATATTTACGTCGCCGTCGTTATCAACGTCCATATACTTAACGATATCTATCGACTCGATCTCGCCTGCGCTACCGATAAGATCGCCTGCGTTGTTGCGCGCCTCGCAGTTAACGAAGCTGAACTCTGCGTTTATGATCTTAGTGTTGGTACCGTCATTGTTGTAGTTCTCGATCTCTGCATTATCAATGCGGAAGTAGAGCTCTACGAAAGCTTCGGAACCGTCAATGGTAACGTTCTGGGTTGCTTTATTCTCGTCGTTAGGAACACTTGCAAGAACGTTTACGACACCGTTCTTGGCGTGTGCCATAGGATTGGTGGTAAAGTTTGTGCTGATGAACTTAGCTTCAACGAAGGACATAACCTTTTCGTCGTAATCAAGTCCGAAGTTAATACCCCAAACGTCAACTGCCTCTTCAAGAGACTCGATGGAGATCTTAACTACAACGATAGAGGAATCGGAATAGTCTGCGCCGCTTACGACAGCGTTGTCGATATCAAGAACGTACTTGATCTTGATCTCTTCAACAACTCTCTGTTCCGTTTCGCCGCAGATGATGCACTCGCGCTCTTCCATGATCTCGTTGTCATACTCGTCAGAGGGGATCTCTATCCACTGACCCCAGGTATGGTCTGCAAGGTATTGGTCGTTTACGTTGGTAACCTTGCTCCACTCGCAGTTAACGCAAACTACGAGGTCGTATCCGTATTCGTGACAAGTAGCGTCAACGTGGATAGGTCCTACGGTCTCGTGAGTATCGCCAACTTCTCCGCAGAGAATGTCATTACCGCTTGCATCCTTGCCTACAACAGCTACGCAGAAACGATCCTCAGTATCGCACTTGATCAGCTCGCCTGCCGCATTTTTGTGTCCGATTGCGGGAACCTCTTCCTGAGGAACGGTGAATACATCGCACACGCTACACTGCTTTCCGGCGGTAAGTCCGGTATTTTCGCAGTCGGGAGCAACTGCGGGTACGTCAACTTCAGTATGTCCGAGGGCAGGAACATATCTGTTTATGTACTCGTAGTCGCAGTCAGGGCATTCCCAGTGCTGGTAACCGTATCCGAGACAGTCTGCTTCATCCCCGTCTGTAGCACCCATATATTTATGGTTGAGGGCGGATCTTACGGTTTTCTGCTCGTCGCCGCAAACCTTACAAATTCTATGGTTTTCATATCCTGCTTCTTCGCAAGTGGGGGCAAGGTTAAGGGGGTCCTGATCCTCGTAGTCATGCTCTGCTACGATCGTTGCGCCATCGTATTCGTCGTGAATTATGCCGCAAACACTGTTCTTACATACCCAAAGAGCTTTGGTTCCGTCAGTACCGGTCTTGCAGTCTGCGGGAACCTCTGCGGTCTTATCCCAGTCGTGATCAAGGTAGTAATCGATGAGCTCGCCACACTTGGTGCACTTGAAAACACCCTTGGTGGTCTCGCCGTCGCCGCAAACAGTATCTTCAACCTCTCCGGTCTGATCATATTTTTCGTCGTCAATGTGTCCGTCACCGGTACCTTCAATAACGATGAGAACGTTCTTACCGCAGTCAGCACATTCGTGGCTATAGTAGCCGTTTAATGCGCAGCTTCCCTCACGGAAGATTTCCTTATTAGCGGTATTAAGGTTTACGTGATCCTTGAGGGCATCTTCAATGCTCATATAATACTTATCTTCTGTATCGACCTTGGGAAGCTCGTCCTTTTTGCCCATTGCTCCGCAGTTGTCGCACTTGGTTTCGGTGTATCCGCCTGCAATACAGTTGGGGGCAACTACTACTCCGGTCTCGAGATAGTTGTGTCCGAGAGCTTTCTTTTCGGTGGTCTGATCCTCGGTCACGTCACAACGGGAGCACTTAACGGTAATGACCTCGTCGTTTTCGCAATCCTGAGGAGTCTTGATCGTAACGTTTGCCGCGATCGAAGCATCAAAATCATGTCCAAGAGGATCTATGACAACAAGAGCTTCGTGCTCGTTACAGTCCACGCAGAAACCGATCGCGTTACCGGGTTCCGTGCAGGTAGGTGCATTTACTTTTCCGCTAATTATGTTATGGTTGTTTTTGTCATAAGAACTTCCAACCTCGCACTTTATAAGCTTAACGCTTGCGCCGTTAACGGTAACGTCGTAAGAAACCCCGTCCTTTACATACTCGGACTTAGCACCAAGAGGACAGTTATCGTCAGAGCAGTAAACGAAGGTATATCCGTATTTCGAGCAGGTAGGATCAACAGTTACGGAAACCTCGGTGTGTCCGGTTGCGAGAAGAACTTCCTCGCGAGCAGCACCACAATCGCCGCAGTTCCAGGTTACAAGACCGTTAGTGGTGCAGTTTGCATCCTGCTTTACAACGTTTTTGCTCTTTGCGTTACGCGCCTTTTCGGCATCACTTGCATCGTCGCTGCTCGTCCAGTTGGTATGGCCGAGAGGAGCAACGGGGTTGGTCTGCTTTACGTGTCCGCAAACGGTACAAGCATAAACGTCAAAACCCCAAGCGGTACAGGTGGGAGCGATAGTGACCGGTTTATCGTCCTCAAAGGAATGTCCGGTGGGTTCAACGGTAACCTGAACCTTTTCTCCGCAACGTCCGCACTTTACCTTTTTCCAGCCCTCTCCGGTACAGGTGGAGGGGAATTCTTCTACAACTTCAATGTTGCTACCCTCGGTAACGTGTCCGAGAGCTTCAACGGTAATAATATAATTGCCGTTCTCATCCTTTGCAACCTCTACGGTTGCGTTTACGTCTGCATAGTAGTTTTCGCAGTCAGCACAGCTCCAGTAAGCGATCTTGCCGGCGGTGGTGCAGGTAGCTTCTACCGCCTTGTGCTCGGTAAGACCGTGTATGTGCATACACTCGGGAAGGATGGTAACGTTCTTGGTCGCGCCGCATTTTTTGCACGCGTAAACTGCAATTCCGGGCTCACCGGTAACGAAATCG
Organism: Oscillospiraceae bacterium; assembly: GCA_015064385.1. Lineage (GTDB taxonomy): Bacteria > Bacillota > Clostridia > Oscillospirales > CAG-272 > SIG672. Next base: position 75,795 of record SVSI01000006.1, read on the forward strand.
GGCTCTTTGTCAATCTTAACGGGGCTATCGGACCAGGTATGTCCCTGTCCTTTAAGTTCCTCTTCAACGTTATAGTCGCATCTCGAGCAGGTAGTGATCTTTACGCCGCCTTCTTCGCAGTCATAATCTTCGTTGACCTGGTAGTCGTGATCGAGCGCAGGAATATCACTTCCGTCGTTTTCGGGATCAACTTTATTACAGATCGAGCAAACTATCAGCGCTTTTTGACCTTTTTCGGTACAAGTAGCCGGTTTTGCCTCTTCTTTGGTTTCCCAATCGTGGCTTCCCTCTATTTTGTTGAAATTAGCAGCAAAATAGTCGTCACAGTCGGGACACTGATAAAGGGTGTAGCCGTATTCGCCGCATACGCTGGGTACGACCTCCACCTTCATTTTCTCGATCTCAGCTTCAGTGAAGAGACCAAGAGTGTGTTCTTCGCCCTGTCCGGGGCAATTCGTCTCACCTGCTTCTGCAGCAAGCACCGACATCGGCAGAACAGAAGCGATCATAAGACATGCGAGAAAAATAGCTAAAATTCTCTTCTTCATTGTTTTTTTCCTTTCATTATTAAATATTGTAATTTCCTGAGTTGTTTTTCAAACGCAGCTACGGTGGCCGTATTCTTTTTGACTTTTTTTTGAGCATTTCCATCTAAACCTTCCCTCTCTTATATAATCAACCGTGAGAAAATTACCACATAATCGATATTATGTGGTAGAAACGGCAGGCAATGAAGAATACGACCGCTTTTACAAACAAAAAAGGCATAACGACAAAACCAATGAAAAAAGGGGAACTGCTCATTGGTTTTTTAGTCATGCTCAAATTAAAGTAAATTTTATGTGTTTGTGGGTTTTATGTGAAGATTTGCCAAAAAATATGTTTTTTCACTACATATATCTGTATTATTTTTTTCAAAAAGGTATTGACAAAACACAATTTATAGTGTATAATCCATAGTGAGTTTCCACATAATATCGATTATGTGGTTAACACCTCAAAAGCCCGAGCTTTTGTATCTGTTTGCGGTGTATTTCTCCGCTTTCAACGGTATATATGCGGGTGGTATTAACACTTGAATGACCAAGGATATCGGCTAAACGCACGATATCCTTTTGTATTGTATAATAGGTTCGTGCAAAAAGGTGCCTGAGATTATGCGGAAACACCTTCTTTTCGGAGACGTTCGCCTTTTTGCAGAGCTTTTTCATCTCACTCCATATATTCGATCTATCGAGCGCTTTTCCGTTTTTGGTAACAAAAACGGATCCGCTCGTTATTTTTTGCTCTTTCAGATATCTTTTCAGGATCACGCAAAGCTGATTGGGCAAAAACACCGTCCGCCTCTTGCCCTTACATCTTATCTCTGCGCGCTTTGATTCTATTGAGGAGACCGTTATATACTTAAGCTCTGAAACCCGTATTCCGGTAGAACAGATCGTCTGCATAACGAAATAAATACGCTTGTTTTTAGAGTGCTCCGCTACGCTGAGAAGTCTTTCATATTCGGACTTTGTAAGCTCCTTTTCGCTCGTTGAAAACATTTGTCTTTGTACTTTCACCGTCTTTATTTTCAGATCGTACCATCCGTTAAAGCTAAAAAAGCTGTTCAGTGAAGATATTATGGAATTAACGCTGGCACAAGAATATTCCGAAATAATCTTTTCTTTATATTTCAGCACCGTGTCCTTGGTCAGGCAAGCGTCCGGTATCCACAAGCAAAATTCACGCAGATCGCGAAAATATTTTTCAAGTGTTGCAGGAGATTTTTCTTCATTGATCAGATGTCTCTTATAGTCGGCTATAATTTTGTCTGTGATTCTTTTCATTTTTTATCCTTTCTTTTTTACTGTCCTTTTTTATACATTCTGAAAACGGCAGGCATATATTAACAGAATTATAAAAACTATCCTGTAAAAAAACAAAAGCACGGACATCCGTGCTTTCGTCTTTTTATTTTAACATTTATTCAACGGTTACCGACTTTGCGAGGTTTCTCGGGCAGTCAACGTCGCATCCCTTGATTATTGCCGCTCTGTACGCCATTAACTGAAGTACGGTAGCAGCCGCTATCGGGAGAAATTCTCCGCTCTCGCTCGGCAGGTTTATTACCCTTTCGGATACTGCATCTATCTGAGCGTCGGGTGTAGTTATAGAAATAACGTACGCGCCGCGTGACATTACCTCTCTTATATTACCTACCATCTTCTGTCTTACGCTTTCGTCGGTAGAGAGCACGATTACCGGGGTTCCCTTTTCAATAAGGGAGATCGTTCCGTGCTTAAGCTCTCCTGCCGCATACGCTTCGCTGTGAATGTAGGACACCTCTTTTATCTTGAGCGATGCCTCTATCATAGCGTAGTAGTCGATTCCGCGTCCAAGGCAGAACATATCGGTCTTATCCGAAAGATAGCCGACCGCGTCGAAGATCTCATCCTGCATTGCGAGTATTTTGGAAACGTCTTTGGGAAGAGCGTATCTCAGCTTTTCGGTGAGTACCCTTACCTTTTGCTCATCCATGGTGTTTCTCTCAAGTGCAAGACCGAGCGATAGAAGCACCATAAGCGCAGACTGAACGACGTACGCCTTCGTGCTTGCAACCGCGATCTCGGGGCCCGCCCAGGTATAGATCGTTGCGTTTGACTCTCTTGCGATAGTCGAGCCGACGACGTTTACTATCGAGGTAACGAAAGCGCCCTTTTCCTTTGCGAGGCGGAGTGCGGCAAGCGTATCTGCCGTCTCTCCCGACTGGGAGATAACGATGACAGCGTCGTTTTCGTCGATTATCATATCGGCGTATCTCATTTCGGACGCTATCTCAACGTTTACAGGGATTCTTGCGTATTTTTCGATAAAATACTTAGCCATAAAACCGGCGTGCATTGCCGTACCGCAAGCGGTGATGATGATTCTTCTCGCCTTTGCAAGACGCTTTATATCAAAGTTTTCGTCACTGAATGCGGGAAGTCCGTTTGCTCCGATACGGGGCGCGAGAGTTTTTTCGATTACCTCGGGCTCCTCGTGAATCTCTTTTAACATAAAGTGATCGTATCCGCCTCTTTGTGCCGATTTTACGTCCCAAAGTGCTTTTTCGATCTTCTTATCGCAGGTATTTCCGTTCTCGTCGATTACCTTTACAAGGTCGGGTGTGAGAATAGCTATCTCGTTTTCCTCAAGGCGAATATAGTCCTTGGTGTAAGGAAGGATGGCTGTAATATCGGAGGCAATGAAGTTTTTTCCCTCTCCTATACCGATGATAAGCGGATTATCCTTTCTTATGGAGTATATCTCACCCGGTCTGTCTGCAAAGATTATTCCCATAGCGTACGAGCCGTCAAAGAGTGCTCTCGCTTCCGAGATTGCTTTTACAGCGTCGCCGCCGTTCGTTTTATAGCAGTAATCAATGGTAAGAGCTGCCGTTTCGGTGTCCGTTTCTGACGTGAAGGTATAGCCCTTTGCGGTGAGATTTTCGGCAAGAGCACGGTAATTTTCGATAATTCCGTTATGTACTATGCGTACTCTCTCGTTGCCGTGAGGGTGAGCGTTACGCTCGGTGGGCTCTCCGTGAGTTGCCCAGCGCGTATGTCCGATTCCGCACGACGATCTTTTCTCGCTCTCGCTCATTTTTCCGAGCTTTTCGTCGAGATTTACTATCTTTCCCGTTGCTTTTACGGTGATTATTTCGGAGCTTTCGTTAAAAAACGAAACTCCCGCGGAGTCGTATCCGCGATATTCGAGTGCATGAAGGCCGCTACTGAGCACGTCAAGTGCCTTTTCGCCGCCAACGCATCCAATTATTCCACACATATTTTATATATGTATCTCTAATATACAGGGTTCTGCCCTGTATATTAGAGATACTTCCCTTTCATTATAAAAATAAAACATTTTCCGTCGCAGAGCTTTTGTGCGGCGATTACCCGCCGTTTTGTTATCTGCGTTTTGCACCGGAAAAAGGGGTACAGGAAGACACCCGCCGAACACTTCGATTCTTCTTCCACCTCGTTAACCGCATTTAGGCACGGTCTGGCGCTTTTGGGGATTTTCGGTCTGTCTTACGACAGTCCGTATCCCTCGGATTTTATGGTATTGATTATCTCGTCAACACAGTCGTTGCACTTTGCCTCGTCGCTTGCCTCTACCATTATTCTGATAAGGGGCTCGGTTCCGCTCTTACGAACGAGAACGCGTCCGCTGTCTCCGAGTCTTGCACCGACTTCGTCGATCTTTGCTTTCACGTTTTCATCGTTTACCGCCGCATCGAGATCTGTAACTCTTATGTTTTTGAGTACCTGAGGATACACGATAAATCCCTCCGACATCTTGCTTGCGGGAAGCTTGCTTTCAAGAAGCGTTTCCATAAGCATAATGGACGTAAGAATACCGTCTCCCGTCGTTGCGTATTTGCTCATTATGATATGTCCGCTCTGCTCTCCGCCGAGTCGGTATCCCTTTTCAAGCATACGCTCGTAAACGTATTTGTCTCCTACCGCCGTTTGCTCGTAAGCTATGCCCAGAGAGTCAAACGCCTTGTAAAGTCCCAAATTAGACATTACGGTAGTGACTACCGTGTTACCCTTGAGCTTGCCTTCGTTTGCAAAGCTCTTTCCGAGGATATAAAGTATGTGGTCTCCGGTTATGACGTTGCCCTTTTCGTCAACGGCGATACAGCGGTCTGCGTCTCCGTCGTAAGCAAAGCCAATGTCAAGTCCGTTTTCAACGACCACGTTTCTAAGCACTTCGATATGCGTTGATCCCGCGTTTACGTTGATGTTAACGCCGCTGGGCTCCGCATTGATAACAAAAGTTTTTGCGCCAAGTGCTTCGAATACGCTTTTCGCTATCATCCACGAGCTTCCGTTTGCACAGTCGAGTCCTACGTTTACGTTTCTGTAGGAATGCGATGCAAGCGATATGAGGTATCCAACGTAGCGGTTTCTTCCTGCCATATAGTCAACGATACGTCCTATCGACGTCTCGGTAGCAAAAGGAAGCACTCCGTTTTCGCCAAGCTCTCCCGCATCTCCGTCGAGATATTTTTCAAGAAGCTCGATTACCTCGTCTTCCATCTTCTCGCCGCGGCTGTTTATCAGCTTTATTCCGTTATCGCTGTACGGATTGTGGCTTGCGGATATCATGATTCCGCAGTCAAACTCGTCAACTCTGGTGACGTAAGATACGCCGGGGGTGGTGACAACGTGAAGCATATATGCATCCGCGCCCGAAGCAGTAAGTCCCGCAACTATGGCATATTCGAACATATAGCTTGAGCGTCTCGGGTCCTTTCCGACTACCGCACGGCATCTGTGACCGTCTTTGCCGAAATATCTGCCGAGAAATCTGCCTATTTTGTAGGCGTGATCTGCATTAAGATTTACGTTTGCTTCTCCTCTGAAGCCGTCAGTTCCAAAATACTTTCCCATTTACCATTTTTCCTTTCAGTTGTTCTCTGTCTTGCGCTGTGATACCGTTCCGTCCGGTCTTACGATCTTATCGCTTTCGATAACTCCGCGTACTCCGCTGAGCGGATATACGAGACATCTTCTGCCGATCACCGTACCCGGATAGAGCACGCTGTTACAGCCAACCTCTGAAAAGTCTCCGAGAATGACTCCCATCTTACGCAGTCCGGTGGATATTTTTCCGTCTGAACATTTTACGTTTATCGTCTTTTTATCAAGACGGAAATTTGATGCGACTGCTCCTGCGCCCATGTGAGACTTATATCCTAAGATACTGTCGCCGACGTAGTTATAATGGGGAATCTGTACGCCGTCCGAAATAATTGCATTCTTGACCTCGCACGAGTTGCCTACTACGGCGCCGTCTCCGATAAGTGCGTTTCCGCGTATGTACGCACAGTGTCTGATCTCTGCGTTTTCGCCGATGACGGTCGGTCCGCAAATGAGTGCGCTCGGTGCTACGCTCGCGCTTTTGGCAATATAGACGTTGTCTCCTACGCAGTCGTATTTATCCTCGTCGAGATTTTCAATGATCTCCTTTATGCACTCTCCTATCTTAGGAAGCGCTTCCCAAGGGTACGTGCACTGCGAAAGCATCTTTCCCGCAAGAGTGTGCGTGAAGTCGATAAGCTCTGACGTTTTGATAGCGTTTTCGATTTTTTCCATTCTCCTGATCTTCCTCCTTTCTTAACAATTTTCAGCTACACATAGCTATTATCTATTATAATACTTAATTTCGGTTTTGTCAACCGAGAATACGGTGAAACGTATTATTTAATATATAAAACTTATATAAAACCCGTTTTTGGAGTTTGATTTGGATTTTTGCGTCTTTATACTTGATTTTATCTTCAGTTTATGATAAAATAAGTTTTAAGTATTTTTAAGTCACGGACGTTTTGTCCGTCACACTACGGAAGGATTTTCAAAAATGAAAAAAATAATATCGCTTATTCTTATTGTCATAACGGCACTTACACTCTTCTCCTGCTCTCGCGAGGAAGGAGAAGCTCCTTATGGAATGAAGGTCGCTTCAAGCGAGCTTTCCGAGTATTATCTCTACGTCCCGAAGGACTGGGAGGTAACGACCGAAGAAGACTCTCTCATGGCGTCCGCACGCGCATCCGAGAGCGATCCGAGCAACGTAACGATGATCGGATTCGAGGACGGAAGCGACGAGTACGAAACGATAGACGATTTCTGGGCCTACTGTAAAAACGAGTATTCTACCCGTATCTTCGATTTTGCGGACGGCACGACTACCTTTACATTGACAAACGAGGGCGAAGCGACCACCGTCGGCGGACTTGCCGCTAAAAAGTACGAATATCGCGGCAAAATAGCAGACAGCGATTTTTGCTATACTACCGTTCTTATCAAGAGAGATTCGATATTCTATATCTTCACCTATACCTCAACTCCCTCGCTTTACGACAAGCATCTTGAGGACGTTGGATTTATGCTCTCCTACGTTGAGTTCAAATAATCGCGAAAGGACAGTTTTCTGTTTTGGAACACGAAATATATCTTGACAACAGTGCAACGACACCCCTTTGTGACGATGCCAAGCTCGCCATTCAAAAGGCAATAGAGATCTACGCCAATCCTTCGTCAATGCACGCGGCAGGTCACGAGGCGCAAAAGCTCATAGACGCGTCCCGCGCAAACCTTTTATCCGCGCTCGGTCTCGGTGCGGACAGAAACCGCAAGGTGATATTCACCTCGGGTGGAACGGAGGCAAACAACCTCGCAGTTACGGGAGTTATTTCGGCAAAGAATTTCAAATTTCTGCCACAGGTGATAACTACCGACAGTGAGCATCCTTCCCTGCTTGAACCTATACACGAGCTTGAAAGAAAAGGTCTTATCGAAGCAGTAAAGCTACCCACGAAAAACGGCGAGATCGACCTTGACCTGCTTGAAAAAACAGTCTGCTCACGCACCGTTTTGGTATCAATAATGAGCGTAAACAACGAAACGGGCGCTCTTTACAACGTAAAAGACGCGTTTGACATAGTAAAGCGCATAAATACGAATGCGGTAACTCACACCGATGCAGTTCAGGCGTTCCTTAAAACGTCTGTCAATTTCAGAACGCTGAAAGCCGACCTTATAAGCATAAGCGGTCACAAAATAAACGCACCCAAGGGCGTTGGCGCACTTATCGTCTCGTCCGATATTTTGAAGGCAAAGAAGCTCGTACCCATAATGCTCGGCGGCGGTCAGGAGGGCGGACTCCGCTCGGGAACCGAGAACGTCCCCGGCATCTGCGCACTTGGTGCGGCGGCAAAATACAACAAGGAAAAGCTTTCCTCATTTATCGAAAAAACCACCGAGCTTACCGAGTTTTTCGTATCTTCCCTGCCGAGCGGTATAAGAGTGAACGCGCCCTTAAAAAAAGCTCCGCACATAATCAGCATAACTCTGCCCCGAATAAAGAGCGAGACCGCTCTGCATTTTCTCTCGGGAAATGGCATCTACGTTTCAAGCGGCTCTGCGTGTGCCTCGAACGGCAAGCACAAGAGCTACGTTTTGTCGGCGTTCGGACTCTCCGATACCGATGTTGACTGCACGCTCCGAATAAGCATTTCGGACTCAACGTCAAAGGAAGATCTCCTATACACGGCAAACGCTCTGTCAAAAGCGCTTGACACTCTCGTACGGATCCCGTAATTTTTCAAATTAAAGAGAATTTTGATATGAAAGCTTCTACTGCGATCTTACTCGCTTTTTTGCTTGCGTTTTTCCTGTTTTCGTGTAAAAACTCTCAAAACGAAGCTCCTTCTCTGCCCGCTGTCACCTCTCCGGAGGAGAATGTGCCCGAAAACGGAGAAAAGATGTTTTTCGACGAAAACGGAAACCTTCAAAAAATAATAAGATACGAAAACGGAAAGATCTTATCTATCCGAGAATACTCGCCCGAGGGTGTTTATCTGCGATACACCGAGTACACCGATTACGGTCATTTTACCGAGGAAAAGCAGGATGGCGACGTTACCTCAAAGATAAGCTTCTTTGATAAAAATTCACTCCTTACCGAGGTGATTTCTTATTTCTACCACGATAACGGAGTTATCTCGCGTGAAATGGCGTATGCCTCTGACGGATCACTCAAGGGAGTGTGGTATTTCGACGTCACAGGAGTCAACAACGAAACCGACTTCTACCGCCTTGAAAACGGAAAATACGTTTTCGATGAAAAGGCAAAATATTTCTGCACCGAGGACGGTGCTCCCGAGAAAACTCTTTTCTATACGGAAAATCAGCTCCTCACCTCTGAGATACGCTATAATGCCGCAGGTGATATTGAAAAAGTCGTTTATTACGGTAGTGATGGAGAAATTTCAAGCTACACCATTTTCGTATATTCGGAAAGCGGCTTGCTTACGGGCGAGAGCTCATACAGCGGACTTGACGTCATAACGTCACAGCTTCTCTATAACGAAAACGGCGAAAAGCTCTCCTTTACGAGCTATTTTGAAAGCGGACTGCCCGCCCTTATTTATAATTACAGCGGCGGCATACTTTCAGAAATACTGCGCTGCGACGACAGCGGAAACGTCACCTGCACAGAATTTTTTGATGAAAATTCCACACGCACGGGCGTGACCTTCTACAATAGTGACGGCTCTTTCCTTATCTGCGATGCAAGCTACAATCCGATAAGCGGCACGAAATACACTACGGATTTGTACGGCGGATATACAAAGACGGTCTATAAGGACTCGGAAATTTGCGAGGAGACCGTCTCTCGGGACGGAATAAATATCGACAGTATCCGTACCTTTGACGAGCTTGGCTTCGTTTCGCAGGAAATACTATACACCGGCGGACGATTTGACGTAAAGATAAATTATGAGAGAGACACGCAGGGCGAGGTCCTGAGCTACACGGAATACTCCTTAAACGGAACAACCCTCACCTACTCGCCCGACGGAAATATAATTTCGGGAACGAAATACGTTTACTCCAAGGGCACGCTGTACAAGGTCGTCGAGTACGAAAACTCGGTAGTATCCAAGGAAACGATGTACTCTTCGGGCGCTATCGTACTGATATCGCTCTACGACGAAAACGGCGAGATCTCCAAGGAGAGCTTCTACTCTGCCGCGGGTAAGCTGAGCCGCGTGAGAGAATACGACGAAAACGGCGTGTTGAGAAAAGACACGTTATATAACGAGAGAGGAAAAGTCTCGTCGGTTACAAAATACGATGAAAAAGGAAACAAAATATAAAAAGCAGAACTCGATCGAGTTCTGCTTTTTGGTTTAGTTTACGGTAATTTTTATATCTCCGGTATCGGTTTCTATCTCGCATCTGCCGCCGCTCGTCGTCTTCGGCACGTCGATCTTACCGGTATCGGTCTTTGTAAAGAATATCTTATCCGAGTTGAGCGTTCCGCGAACGTCACCCGTGTCCGTTTCTACGTATATCTCTGCAGCATCACATTTATCAAATTTGACGTCTCCCGTATCGGCGGAAATATTGAATTTACCCTCGGCGATAACTCTTTCAAGATCTATATCTCCCGTGTCGCTTTGGGCGTCAAGATCCTTGCAGATAACGTCCGAAAGCTTTATTTTACCGGTATTTACTTCAGCAGCGAGCTTTTCCGATACCTTTACGTTCTTTATATTTATATTTCCGGTATCGCAGGAAATATCGGCACTACCGAGCGAAATATCCTCTAAAGTAACCTTTCCCGTATCGGATTTGATTCTTGCCCCGTCCGTAACGCTTGCGCGCACAGTGACGTCTGACGTATTGACGGATATATCAAGATCTCCGAAGGTAAAATCCTTGGAAACGTCAATTTTTCCCGTGTGTGCTTTGACGTTCAGCGAGAGATATTCCTCGTTTGGAAGATATACCGTGATCTTGGAACTTTTGAAGGAAAACAGAGATATATGATCCCACCATTTTCTCGTATCGTCCGTCTTTATTTTAAGCTCTTTGCCATCAACGGTGACGTCGTGTTTTACTTTTTCCCGCTCGTAGCATTCGACCTTGCACTTTCCGTCCTCTGAAAGCTTGAACAGAACGTCCTCCGTCTTCACGTTTACCGATATTTTATCAAAGTTTTCCTCTACCTCGTATATATTCGTTTCGTAATTCATAGTATCAAGTCTCCCAAAATCAAAATCAAGTACCGCAAAAGCGGCAAGGAATACTATCATTCCAATTGCCACGAGAACAAGTGCAGCTATGAGCCATATTTTTAACGATCTCTTCATTTTACTTTTTCTCCTTTCCCACGAAGCAGTATTTTATGCCGAGCACGATCTTCTTGGTAAGTATGCACATTCCGACGGTCGCCGCACGACAGGCAAAGAAAAACAGTATCGAAAGTCCTGCACAGACGAGAGATGCACCAAAAAGCGAAAGACCGACGGGAGCGCTTTCGATAAAGGCAAGTGCTATGCCGCCTACCGTACCGCCAAGTGCCGTTCCCACGATCGCTCCAAAGCCCGCCCAAAGCGAGATTATACCCGACCAGAGCGACGCGTACACGGAAAGTAGTATCGAAAAAGCGGCAACGAGAAGAGGAAACCACAGCGGAAATCCGAGTATCAAAAGCACGATAGTCATATTGCTCGGCCTTTTGGTCTCCTTAACGCGCTTTTTGACTATTTTCGTAAGCGGTACCTCCGAAACTATCTGCGAAACGATATCGTCCATATTTCCGAGACGCTCTATCGACTGCTCTTCAGAGAGTCCGTCCTCAACGCAGTCGTCTATCATTTCGCCATAATATTCAAGAGATCTTTTTATGTCTTCCTCGGGAAGCGACGATATTCTGTTGCTCAGCTCTTCAATAAATTTCTGCTTATTCATATTCCTCCTCCTTATTTACAAATTTGTATATTGCGATCATTTCTTTCCATTCACGGTTGAAATTCTCTATTCTTTCAAGTCCGAGTTTGGTTATATGATAATATTTGCGAAGCCGCCCTCCGTGCTCTGCACTCCTTACGGTAAGCAGTTTTGACGCCTCGAGACGGCGCAGTATCGGATAAAGCGTTGACTCGGATATTTCAACGTATGGCTTCATGTCCTTTATTATTTTATATCCGTACGAATCCTCGTCCTTTATCGCGGCAAGAACACATACGTCCAGAAGTCCTCTTTTAAGCTGTACGTCCATCATATACCTCCCTTCACGCAATACTATATCACACATAGTATTGTTTGTCAATAGATTTTACCAAAAAAACAGAGCCGAATGATCGGCTCTGCCATGTTATTTACTTAAAACTCAAGCTTCTTTGCGATATAGTCCTTAACGTCGGTCATCGGGATACGGATCTGCTCCATAGTATCTCTGTCACGAACGGTTACGCAGCCGTCCTCCTGCGAATCAAAGTCGTAGGTAATGCAGAAGGGTGTTCCGATCTCGTCCTGACGGCGATATCTCTTACCGATAGAGCCCGCGTCGTCAAAATCAACGCTGAAGTCCTTTGCAAGCTCCGCAAAGAGCTTTTCTGCGTCGGGAGTGAGCTTCTTCGAGAGAGGAAGAATTGCTGCCTTGAAGGGCGCAAGTGCGGGGTGCAGGTGAAGAACGACACGGATATCGTTCTTTTCGGCGTCAACGACCTCCTCGTCGTAAGCATCGCAAAGGAATGCGAGAAGTACTCTGTCTGCGCCGAGCGAGGGCTCGACAACGTAAGGAATATACTTTTCGTTGGTCTCGGGATCGAAATACTCAAGAGACTGACCGCTCGTATTCATGTGCTGAGTGAGGTCGTAATCGGTTCTGTCGGCAACGCCCCAAAGCTCGCCCCATCCGAACGGGAAAAGGAATTCAAAGTCGGTGGTCGCCTTCGAGTAGAAGCAAAGCTCTTCGGGAGAGTGGTCGCGGAGACGGAGGTTCTCCTCCTTCATACCGAGGTTGAGAAGGAAGTTCTTGCAGTAGGAACGCCAATACTCGAACCACTCAAGGTCGGTTCCCGGCTTGCAGAAGAACTCGAGCTCCATCTGCTCAAACTCACGGGTACGGAAAACGAAGTTTCCGGGGGTGATCTCGTTTCTGAACGACTTACCTATCTGTGCAACTCCGAAAGGAACCTTTTTACGGGAGGAACGCTGGATATTCTTGAAGTTTACGAATATTCCCTGCGCGGTCTCGGGGCGAAGATAAACCTCGTTTGCGCTATCCTCGGTAACTCCGATAAAGGTCTTGAACATAAGATTAAACTTACGGATAGGGGTAAAATCGCCGCTTCCGCAGTCGGGACAGCAGATGTGATTTTCCTTTATATAAGCGCTCATCTGGTCGCTGTTCCAGCCGTTGGGGTTGATATCGAGTCCCTTTTCGTTTATATAGTCCTCAATAAGCTTATCCGCACGGTGACGGCTGCGGCAGACCTTACAGTCCATAAGAGGATCGGAAAACCCCGCAAGGTGTCCCGAAGCCACCCACGTCTGGGGGTTCATAATGATAGCACTGTCAAGTCCTACGTTGTAGGGAGACTCCTGGACGAACTTCTTCCACCACGCCTTTTTGACGTTGTTTTTGAGCTCAACTCCGAGAGGACCGTAGTCCCACGAGTTGGAAAGTCCGCCGTAGATCTCGCTTCCCGCATATATTATGCCGCGATTTTTACAAAGTGCGACTATTTTGTCCATTGTCTTTTCGCTGTTGTTCATTTCTTTTTCCTTTCAGAATCTTATACTGATTTTAATTTAGATACTCTTTGAATTTATTGACACTTCCGAGATAGTTGGGATTAAACAGTATCTCGTCTCCGAAGCGCTCGTACGCTCCGAGAAGGGGAACGCAGTTCTTCTGACTGCCCTCGTAACTGAAGAAGATCTCGGAAACTCTTACCATATCCTCGGGTGTAAAGTCGGTCTTTACGAACTCGAGCATATCTCTGACCTTTGCGATTATATTCGGGCGGAATTTAGCGCAAACGCCGTCAAGCATTCCCTTGGCAACGTCTATAAGCGCCTGAGACGGTCCGTATCTGTTGCCGAACGCCTCGTACTCGAGAAGTGCGCTGAGCATCTCGCCGTTAAGGGTAAGATCGCCTGCGGGAAGAATTATTTCGCTTCCGTCCGATTTTTTAACGGTGTTTATCGTGCCTGCAAGCGAGTACGGAACACCGCCAAGCTCGTCCGCAAGTGTGACGAAATCGTCTATATCAACAAATCCGTGATAATTTGGGATAACGCCCGTGGTTGCCGTGACCGTGGAGGCAATAAAGTTCGGGAGCTTCATTTCGGGGATCTCCGAAAGGTGATAAACGTAGCTGAGATTCAGATCTACTTCACCTATGGGGATCATAGTATCTCCCGGAATAACGGTAATGAGCGTTTTGCGTGCAGTCTTATTTATCGAAACGACGCATATAAACTTTATCTCAACGTCAACGGTCTTGCCGTACTGTGCGAGAAGCTCGTCGAATTCTTTGAAGTACTCGGGGATCTCCGGTTCTTCGGGTTCCTCCGGAGTGTCGGGGTTCTCGGGATTTTCGGGATCAGTTCCGTCAGGGTTAGTCCCATCAGGATTAGTTCCGTCAGGGTCAGTACCGTCCGGTGTTCCGGTGCCGCCCGGCGTAGTGTTTCCACCGTCCGTGCCGCCTCCCTCTTCCTCGTTAACGGTAACTCTGGCTACGGGACCGATCTCGGGCTCCTGCTCGGTGCCTTCGTTCCCTTCTCCGTTTTCTCCGCCTTCTTCACCCTCACCGTTCTCCTCGTCCTCGGGGAGAGGGATCTCGTCCGTTATGACGAGCGCGAAAGAAAAGGTTTCGTGCGTTGTATATACCGGATTTGACGATGAAGGACCGTCTTCGACGTTTTCCTGCTCATCCTCAAGCTGTGCTGCATCTTTTTCTTTAATAAGCGTAAGTGCAAACGAGCCGCCATACAGAATAATTACGGCGAAAGCCAGAAAGCAAAGTACGAAAGAGACAAGAAAACCCTTTGCAAACGACATAGCGGTACCTCCAAAAAGATTTGTTTTGAACGAAAATTCCAAACCAACTTATTATATAACATATCTTGAAAAATTTCAAGTGCTAAACCCTGCCATTTTTATGAATTTTTAAACATTTAACAATAAAACGCAAAAAAGAGCGTAAAGCCCTTGAAATTTCGCCGATTTTGTGGTATAGTATGTGGGTAAATATACGCCTGCATAGTTAAATGGATATAACAAACCCCTCCTAAGGGTTAGTTGTGAGTTCGATTCTCGCTGCGGGTGTAAAATACTCGCACCCACTCTGTGGGTACGAGTATTTTCTGTTCTAAATTGAATCGAACTCCGCATTTGCGCAGCAAATGCTTGGTCTGCGCTTTGCTCGGTTTGGGTAAAACGGAAACTTTGACGCAGATCTTGGGTTCAAATTCCTGTTAGGGGGTGCAAAGTACGCCAAAAGGGCGTGCTTTTTTCGTTCTCGCAAGGTGGGTATCCCACTTGCGAAACTTTCGGGGAGGGGTTAAATTGTCGGAGTGATGGCAATTTGACCCCTCTCCTTATCCTGTTCCCTAAAATTGCATTTTTAGGGAATGGGATCCCTTAAATTTGTGTATTCCAATTGACTTTTTTCGCTGGTTGTGTTATAATTACAATTGCGAAACAAACTTAATAACAGAACTAGGGGTATTTGCTTTTTATGGGAATACTATACCCTTTTTTCGTCTACCCTACTTTTATGAATTTGGCAAAAATGCAAATTCCATTTAGTAGGGTGACACGGATTTATATCCCCATTCTGTTAAAGTTTGTTTCGCAGCAATCGGGGTTTGCGTTTTTCGGTGCGTATGACTTCGGTTGTGCGCACTTTTTTATTTTGAGGAGGATATAATGAAAAAAATTCTTTTAACTTTGTTGTGTACGTGTATTCTATTGGCTTTTGTTGGTTGCGATTTGTCGACAGAGGCACCACTTGCTGAAAAGAATAATCAGACAAATCAAACAGAGGATAAAAATAACACTTTGGACAACAATGATGAAAAAGAGTTGTCGCCAACACCTTACGTAGAAATAAATTCTTTTGACGAAAAAATGACATCACATTTTGGTAGCAAAAAACCGACAATTACGCAAGGCAGAGGATCTAATGTTTGGATATACAATTTTGGCGATTTTGAGCTTGAGGTGGGGGTCAATTCTTATGAGCAATCTCCACGTACACTTAGTTTGGAATTGGCTGAAACCGACTTTACAAATGAAAGTTTCTTAACGCAAGCAAAGGAAATATTTGATATCCTGTTAGGAAATATAACTGATGAAGATTTTCAAGCAATGATGGAGTACGCAGATGGAACTTATGTGTTAAGCGATCCTGGATTTACAGGAAAACTATCTTCAATTACAGGTGTAATGTATCTCGAACGAAAGATGAACTCAACAGAAACACATTACACCATTAAATGCACTTATAAGGAGAACTAACAATGGGCTTTAGACTTGGTTTTCATAAAACATTAGTTAAAATGGGCAAATGGCGTTTTGGCATTGGTTATAGCATGCATGGTGCTACAGGCATAGTTATGCTCTGTATTTATGGTTTAATGAATCTTATGTGGTATATGCTTTTAGGTTGTTGTTGGATAACTTATGGCGTGATTTGGCTCTGCTTTGTACTACCCATTAAGGGAATAATCAAACTCTGTAAAAGCAAAAAATACAACCCAACAAACACTTTTGAACAAGGAAATACATAGTTTCTTTTTTATTAACCTGTCCACCCCCTTGTACACCCGCACGATACGAAGCACTATAAAAACCACACATAAAAACACAACCTACCAAGCGTAAAATCTGCCTTTTCGGTGGGTTTTACGCTTATTTTGCAAGAAAATCACCTATTCTCAGACAAGGGTTAGTTATGAGTTTCGTTAAGGCATGTTGCGCTCATGTAAATCTCTTGAAAAGTTATCAAATTCATGATATAATATAACAAATCCCACAAAGGAGGTCTCGGAGTGACAAAGCAGGAATTCTTAAATATGTGTTTAGATTCATACGGCACGTCGCCGGACTACCCTTTCGAAGATGATTTGGAGACGGCGGTACTGCGTCACGGGGACAACCGCAAGTGGTATGCGATCGTAATGCGGGTATCCCGCCGAAAGTTCGGTCTTGACAGCGACGAGGTCATCGACGTTGCGAACCTCAAATTACCGATCGAAATGTTCGGCTCGTTCAGCGCATCAGATGGAGTCTATCCCGCGTATCACATGAACAAGCTCCATTGGATCTCGGTGCTTCTGCCCGACGCTCCTGAAGATGTGGTTCAGTTCCTCGTGAACGTGAGCTTTGAGGCAACGAAAAATAAGCGGAAAGGAAAAACGAATGAGTAGTCATACTGATAAATCGATAACGGAAATAATACAGGATTTGTTTGAAACCGTCCGTGAATTGGAATTGCGCTATCCCGGAAGGAAGTTCAGCATTGATGGACATCTTCTCGGAAGTCTTGGAGAGGTTATTGCCGCCGAGCATTATGGCTTAACATTGCTCAAAAATTCGTTTGAGAAACATGATGCCGTAGATAAGCAAAACCGAATGGTGCAGATTAAGGCGACACAGATCAATCGAATCGCTATATCATCCGAACCGGATTACCTCATCGTTATTCAGATTGCTCCCGATGGAAACTGGTCTGAGATATATAACGGAGCTGGTTCTCGCGTGTGGAATAACGCGGGTAAAATGCAGAAGAACGGACAGCGCCCCGTTTCGGTTGAAAAGTTGAAAATGTTGATGGAAAGTGTTCAGGAAAATGAAAAAATCGGTCTATGATATGTTACTTAATTGATAACTAATCGCTATTGGTCTGGACTTTCGCGCCTTTCTGTGATATTGTGTGTGCTACCAACAAAGGAGGTAGTGCATATGACACGGAAAAAACAAGTTAATAACGAAAACGGAGCGGTTCTGAATCGGGATTTCCCGAGGCGGGACCGCTCTCTCGTTATGGTGCCGGAGGAGCTAAAGAGGCTTTATCCCAACGCTAAGCCCGAGCACATCGAAATGGTGCTGGAGAGGATGAGCCATGACGAATAAAACAAAGAAAGGCGAAAAGCTCTCCGCCGAGCTGCTGGATAAATACTTCGGTTAATACGCATCACCCTTCGGGAACACAACTCCCGAAGGGATTTTCTTTCGGTTTATAATCTCAATCATTCACGATTGTTTACTAAAATATCAAAATTTAATGCAGTTATCGCTTTATTACCCTATTGAATTTTTCGACATTTTGTGATACAATATATCCGTTGAATTATATTCATTTATAAAGAGGTGCAATTATGGCTGTCAGCTATAAAAAACTTTGGAAGCTTTTGATCGACCACGATATGAAGAAAAAAGACCTCGCGAAAGCGGCGGATATCAGTAACTATACCATCACCAAAATGAGCAAGGGCGAAAACGTCACTGTCGAAACCCTCGGCAAGATTTGCAAAGTCCTCGGTTGCGGAGTAGATGATATTATGGAATTCATTCCGGAAAGCGAGGAGAAATAACATGGCTATCAAAAAGAATGAATTATATAGCTCTCTGTGGGCAAGCTGTGACAAACTTCGCGGGGGTATGGACGCTTCCCAGTATAAGGATTATATACTGACACTGCTGTTTGTTAAATACGTAACCGACAAATTCAAGGATGTAAAATATGCCGACATCACCGTCCCCGAGGGCGGTAGCTTTGACGACCTTGTTGCAATCAAGAATGATCCTAACATCGGTGAAAAGATGGATAAGGTTATTGCCAAACTTGCAGAAGCCGGTAATAACAATTTGACGGGTGTTATTACCAACGCGCATTTTAACGATGAATCCAAATTGGGCAAAGGTCAGGAAATGGTTGATAAACTCACAGGACTTATTGCTATCTTCCAGCGTCCCGAATTTGATTTCAAAAATAACAAGGCGGCCGGCGATGATATTCTCGGCGATGCTTATGAATATTTGATGCGCAACTTTGCTACCGAAAGCGGCAAGAGCAAAGGACAGTTCTATACTCCTGCAGAGGTTTCTCGTATTCTTGCCAAGGTTATCGGAATTGACAAGGTGGACGATCCTGATACTTCGGTATACGATCCTGCGTGCGGCTCCGGATCGCTTTTGATTCGTGCGGCAGACGAAGCACCCATTGAGGTCGCTATCTACGGTCAGGAAAAGGAAATTACTACAGCCGGTCTTGCGAAGATGAACCTTGTTCTTCATAACAAAGCGACGGGTGAAATCTACGCAGGCAACACATTCTCCGATCCTCACTATAAGGATGATAAGGACGATTCTGTTCTCCGCCGTTTTGACTTTGCGGTTGCAAATCCGCCTTTCTCTCTCAAAAACTGGATGGACGGATTGAAGGACTATGGTCGCTTCTCAGGTTATGGTGATACACCTCCCGAAAAGAACGGTGATTTCGCATGGCTTTTGCACATTCTCAAGTCACTCAAATCCACCGGTAAGGCGGCAGTTATTCTTCCTCACGGTGTGCTGTTCAGAGGTAACGCCGAGGCAACCATTCGTAAGCATATCATTGATAAAGGCTATATTAAGGGCATCATCGGTTTGCCAGCGAACCTTTTCTACGGCACAGGTATCCCCGCGTGTATCATCGTCATAGACAAATCCGATGCCGACGAACGCACCGGTATCTTTATGATTGACGCAAGTCACGATTACGTGAAGGACGGCAACAAGAACCGTCTGCGTGAACAG
>SVSI01000007.1 GCA_015064385.1 Oscillospiraceae bacterium
GATCGAGTGGGACGGAGTAGTTGTTATAAACACCGAAAAGTTCTACATCACCGAGAGCTCGACCAAGGGTCAGTTTAAGGGCGGATGGTACAAGACCGACGAAAACGGTAAGATCATTCTGTAACTCAGATCTAAATAAACTAAAAGAGCAAACGCATTTGCGTTTGCTCTTTTGATTTTCTATTGATTTTTTCCTTTTTTTGTGATACAATTATATAAGTAACGAACGATAAGGAAAACAAAATGAAACTTTTAGTCAAAGCTTTTATAAAATTTGCAGTCGGACTGCTTTTGGTGGGAGCACTGCTGTTTATCCCGGGTGGATATGATTTTCCGAACGCGTGGCTCTTTATCGCGCTGCTTTTCATCCCGATGCTTATATTGGGCGCGGTGCTTTATTTAAGGGCACCCGAGCTGCTCGAAAAACGTCTGGACGTAAAAGAAAAGCAGGGCGCGCAAAAGGGAGTCGTTGGAATTTCGGCGCTTATTTTCATTGCAGGATTTACAGTTGCGGGACTCGATAATCGCTTTTCGTGGTCAAACGTACCTGACATACTCGTCATTGTTGCTTCCGCAGTACTGCTCATCTCGTACGTACTTTACGCCGAGGTAATGCGCGAAAACGCGTATCTCTCAAGAACGGTCAAGGTCGAAGACGGGCAAAAGGTGGTAGATACCGGACTTTACGCTATCGTCCGTCACCCGATGTATTCAGTAACGCTCTGGCTTTTCCTCTCGATTCCGATCGTTCTCGGATCATATTTTTCGCTTATCTGCTTTTTGCCGTACGTGGCGGCAATAGTCGTACGAATAATAAACGAAGAAAAGCTCCTTGAGAAGGAGCTTGACGGCTACACGGAATATAAAAAGAAGGTAAAATATCGACTTTTGCCCTTTATATGGTAAAAATCCACCCGTTTGGGTGGATTTTTTTATATCTTGTTTGCCGTTCTGCTTATGATCGCAAGTTGCTGCTCTTCTGACATATTGATAAAATAGTCGCTGAAGCCGTACAGCCGGACGGTAAGACTCTTATAACGCTCGGGATTTACCATAGCATCTCTTAATACATCTTTATCAAGCACAGATATTCCGATATGCAGTCCGCCGAGCGCAAAATAGGATCTGACCAGGGCGGAGAGTATGTCCGGTCTGACATTGCCGGAGAAGGATACGTTAAGTCCGCCCGAAAACGCGCGGTCAAAGGGAAGCTTTGCTACACTTTTAAGAAGCGCGGTAACGCCGCTCACGTCCGCACCGTAGGTTGGAGACTGATTTTCGCTGAACGGCTCGAAATCGCGTCTTCCGTTTGGTGTTGCAGGCACCTTTTCTTTCCATGAATTGTCGCGATCAAGACAGTAAAATCCCCCTACTGTGTAGAAGTTGTCCTTCAATTTGATGTATTCGACGGCACAGGCGAATGCGTTTCCTGCCATAGCGGTGTAAATATCTGCATCACTGTCGTTGCCGAACTGTACGAGTTTTTTTATATTGAGACGAAGTTTCTCATGATCCTCGTAGTTCTTTGAAACTATGTCGATAAATTCATCGTAGCTGTAAAGCTTTTCCTTGAAAACGAGTTTGTCGATAACCATCAGAGAGTCGCCGATAGTGGCTATACCCGGACAAAATACGTTTATAAGATTGTATGGCGATTTTCCACTATCGGGATATTGACATTCAAACGCACTGTCGGTAAGAAAGATCGAGTCGAAAACGAAGTGCTTGTATGCCATAGGATCGGCAAGCTGTCTTTTCTGAACCAAATCGGAGATGTGCCTACACATATCGTGCGTGAATTCTTTTAAGATCCCGTCAATAGATGCGTAGCTCTTTTTTCTTAAAAGTCTGACAAAAATTTGAGGTGCTTCGGTGAAAATCTCTCTTCTGTGTGTGTGATAGTTAAGGTCAAGCGTACAGCAAGCAGAAAAAGAGTGATCCTTTGCCACGCTTTCCGGCAGTCCCTTGTTTATAAGACCTTTTTTTATGATGTCGTAGTTATATACGTTCATCTTGTCGGTGAGGACCGAAAGCGCCTCAAATACGAGTGCCTCAAAATCCTTGTCAGTATCTTTACTTAAGAGTACGACGATCTGCGGCTGCGCCATATTATTTATCATCGCTGCTTTGAGTACGGCTTTTGAAAACTCGTTCGGAGTTTCTCCACCGATATTTATGTACTGCTTTGAAGAAAAGCAGGGAATCGGCTTTTGATTGTATTCGGGACTTGCTCTACCGCAAATCTCGTTGGTTTTCATGAGGAAATGAGCCACAAGATCGATAAGCTCGTCCTCACTCGCCCCGTTTGCCAGAGATTTTTTGTAGTATGGGAGCATATATTCGTCAAATCTGCCGAAAGCGTAGTCGCGTGAACCGACGTAGCAACTTGCTATCATATGAAGAATCCAAACACTCTGGAGTGCGGAAAAGAGATCGTATGCTCCTTCGTAAGGAACCTTTTCAAGCGCATCCGCCATCTCATGAAACCCCTTTTCGCGTGCTGCGATAGAATATCTCTCTGAAAAAGCTTTGACCGCACTTACCACTATCTTCGCATTCTTTGCAAATTCAAGTGAGTCTGGATCCCCCTTTTTGTCGGCAGCTTCTGTAATTTTTTCGAGTATTCCGCGCATACCGATCTCAAGTATGAGCTCGTAGTTAAAATTCATGTGTCCCCTTGATACCAGTGCTTTTGTCCAAGTAGCAGTACCCTCGGGAAGATCACCTTCCACGACGCGTCCACCGATTACGTCACAGTCGTATATAGGAGTAGAAACCTCACAAAGAAGGCGCGAAAGCATAAGTGCATATTTGTCTTTCCCGTTACACTCGCACATATCCTTTTCAAGACGTCCTAAAATAAGCTCTCTTTCAATAAAGCAGTGACGGTCGTCCATTGAAAAAACTATGTCTCTGATTTTGTCTATTCTACTCATAATTTATTTCACCATTCCGTAGCCACCCGCATATTTGCTGACGTCGGAGGCGACAACGAATACCTTGTTGTCGCATACGCGGCGTATGTCCTTAAGAACTGCGGGCGTCTCTTTTCTTGAGAGTACGATAAATATCATATTCATCTTGTCCTTTGAGCCGTGACCTTCAAAAACGGTGTATCCGCGATTTTGCTCTTTAAGATACGCGCTTATCTTTTTCGTGCTTTCGTCACTTGCGATAAGCTCAAGATTAGAGGTACCGAGCGCGATCTTGCTTTCGATAGTAGAGCCGATAAACAGACCTGCAGCGTATCCTATGCAGTAGAAGAGAAGTAGTATGATATTGTCACCGAGCGTTCCGATTATAGTCGATATAACGAGTCCCCAGATAAGGCATTCAATAAAGCCGAGACCTGCGGCGCGGAGACGCTGACCTTTGACCATCATACAAGTTTTAAGGGACTGTATCGAGATCTCGACGATCTTTGCGCCGCATATAAGTATGCACACGAGTGCGGGGTGGATAGAGGCAAGAAATTCAGACATTTTTTATTTCCTTTCTGATGGCGCGCCTTTTATAAGACTCAGCGCGATAAGTGTTTGAGATGGGACGTAAAATATCCACGCAAGATTTAGCTCAAGAGGATTTATACGGCGTATTAACGAGGATACTCCTATATCTATGTAAAGATCTTCAAGCACCGAAAGACCGACGAAAGCATCGCAAAATGCGAAAAGCAGAAGACCTGTCGCAAAAAGCGGAGATATCTTAAACTGCGCGAATGCAAATATAACGTTGAGTATGAGATTTGCGTAGTAAACGATCGATATTATGCTGAGCGCATCCGTTTTATCTTTCAGTACCGTAAACGTAACTGCTACCGAGACGGCTATAAGTACTGCCCGTAAAATGAGATGTACTATACGTATCTTTTTTTCTTTGTGAGCGAGATATATGCGAAGAAAATAGCATATCTGCGTCACCGAGAAAAAGCACATCGCAATAAGCTTTTCTTCTCCGCCGAGCAGTACGAGAAAATAGTCTGCAAAAAGAGTGCAGAGAAGGGCAAGCGCGGTAAGTAACCACTCACGGCTTTTGTTAAGATTTACGAGTGAAAATACAAAAGCGAGAACGATCGCGGAGTACGATATCTCTGCTACGCTCGTATCCGCAGTTTGCACGAGCACACCGAGAATTATCTCGGCGGCAATAAAAATCGCGGTAATACTATACGGTATAGCTTGCTTTTTGACTGCTTTTTGCATTTTTCCTTGCAGACTCCTTCTCTGTGAGATAAACGATGCCCTTTTCTATATGGTAAAGTAGCGCGGCGATCACCACAAATCCAACTATATAGATGATGATAAAAGCGGCGAACGGTACCATCGGATAAAGGATCTCAAGCAGGGGCAGCGTGCAAGGATAGTACGGACTGATATAGAACATATTAAATGTGTCGTTTGGCAGAAGATGATATCCGATAACGTTCAAGATTATTGCGATGCTGACAAGCAGAGAAAAGACGGGAATGCTTGACGCAAAATAGCGCAGACGCCCGATCTTTTTTCTGTTATAGACCACGCAGAAAACGGCGAGAACTATCTGGAGACCGTGATGGATCATGGTCTGAACGTTTATTCCTATCGTCTCCACGAAAACGTCGTTAGGATAGAAAAATACCGCAAGACCGCCGAAAAACGAAAATACGGATATATAAGATATCAGCGCGTCCCGAAAATGCGATTGCTTTGAAAATGCGATAAAAGGAAGCACGTACAGAGGTGTTGAACAGAGCTGATACGGAAAAGCGTACCAAAGATAGTCCCAGGTGACGGAGCTGCCGTCGTATTCGAAGGAAAATATAAGCTGCTTGTATATTTCCAACAAGAGCATTACGAGCCAGGAAATAAGTATTATTCTTCTGAAGGTTTTGTCGTCAGTGTTTCTGAAGCGTATGCACAGAAATACCGTGAATGCCACGACTATTGCGCAGAACGTAAGGTGAAACCAGCCGTAATTGGTGGGTCTCTCCATGGTTTGCGATAATGAGTGCAGGATTTTTTCAAAAAGATTCAATGATAGATACCTCCTTCTTTGCTTTCTTAAGGGTAATTATATCATCAAACGTATAAAAAATCAAGATAAAACACAGGGATAATGACCTTTTATTATTTTTTCGTATCAACGTCAAAAAAATACGAAAATTACTTGTAATTAAATGAAAAAAGTGGTATAATCCGAGTATAAACCGAAAAAAGACGGATTTTAATATCTGAAAGGAAATAGCAGATCTTGGAAAAGAAAAGTCAGGAATATTCGGCGTACGTCGAGATACTCAAACGGGAGCTCGTTCCCGCGCGCGGCTGTACGGAGCCGACCGCGCTTGCACTTTGTGCGGCAAAGGCAAGAGAAGTGCTCGGTGAGCTTCCAAAGAGAATAGACGTCGCGGCAAGCGGAAATATAATAAAGAACGTCAAAAGCGTTATCGTCCCGAATACCGATTCCAGGAAGGGAATCGAAGCGGCGCTTGCTATCGGAACGGTCGCGGGGGATCCGTCGCTCGGACTCGAGGTGCTTCGCGACGTAACTCCCGATAAAAAGAAGGAGTTTGTAAAATATCTTGAAAATACCGAGATGACCGTAAGACAGGCGGATAACGATCTCCTTCTCGATATAGTAGTCACCGCCTACTCGGATAAATCGAGCGCAAAGGTGAGAATATCGGGAACGCACACCAATTTCGTTTACATAGAAAAAGACTCAAAGGTCATTTTTGAGAAGGAAATAGAGGATGCCGAGGTCAGTGACGGTCCCGACTACTCACTGCTTACCGTCGAAAAAATATGCGATTTTGCCGATAGCGCCGATATTTTGGACGTAGAGTCGGTGCTTGACAGACAGATAAGCTATAACAGCGCGATCTCCGACGAGGGACTTGCGGGCGATTACGGAGCAAATATCGGCTCGGTACTGCTCAAATCGTTCGGAAACGACATAATAACCCGTGCCAAAGCAAGGGCCGCTGCCGGCTCGGATGCACGAATGAACGGCTGTGAGCTGCCGGTTATCATAAATTCGGGTAGCGGAAATCAGGGAATGACCGTGTCATTGCCTCTTATCGAGTATGCAAAAGAGCTGGGATGTGATAAGGAAAAGCTTTACAGGGCTCTGATAATCTCAAATCTTTGCGCAATACACCTAAAATCGGGAATAGGTTGTCTGTCTGCGTACTGCGGTGCAGTAAGCGCGGGAGCGGCGGCAGGCGCGGGAATAGCATATCTGCGCGGCGGCGGATACCGTGAGATAGCGCACACTCTCGTCAACGCTCTTGCAGTTACGTCGGGAATCGTGTGTGACGGAGCAAAGGCGTCGTGTGCGGCAAAGATATCTACCGCAGTTGACGCGGGAATTCTCGGCTACGAGATGTACGTAAACGGACAGCAGTTCTACCGCGGAGACGGAATCGTATCTGCGGGCGTTGAGAACACGATAAAAAATATCGGACGTCTCGGACGCGACGGAATGAGAGATACCGACAGAGAGATACTGAATATTATGACTTGTGTTGACTGAGAAATAAAGAAAAATCTTCCCCTTGACCAAAGCGGTCTAAGGGGAAGATTTTTTGCTTTTTAGAGTGGACTCTTTATACAGTGTGTACTTCGACTATGTGTCCTGCGTCCGAGCCGCACATAAGACATATATCGTTTATAAGAAGATCGTAGATCTCCTTGTAGCGATCCGTCTTGGGGGATAATACCATTGCCACGTAAGTGGCGGCGGCTGTGGCGAAATCGGAACCGTAAACGAAATCGTCGTTAAGTCCGTAGCCCGAAAATTCTTGCGGCTCTATCGAGTTTGCCTGACAGTAAAGAAGGTATAATCTTTTTACCGAAAAGGTCCAGTTTTTGAGTATTTCGAGCGCTCCGTGCTTGATCGCAGCGTAGTCACTGCTCGTGTCCGATTTTGAGATCATGGCAAGAGCTGCCATTACGATTTCGCTGAAACTCATGTCGAGCTGGTGGTGAGCTGTGCAACGAAGAACTCATCCGGATAAACGATCTGTGCTCCGTAGAGATAAAGTCCCTTTATAGCGTCGGCAAAGAGGTTTGCGGGGCGATATGCCTCGATGGACTTTATCTGCTCGACAAAGGAGACCGCGCGCTTGGTACGTGCAAGGCATTTGTAGGAGTCGTCCTCGAAGATAACGTTGTTGGATACGTAAACGTCAAAACCGATGAGAGAGCCGATATATCCGTTAAACATTGCCTCCTCGTTGTTCGTAAGATTAGCGATGTTTGCCTTGAGAATGACCGAAGCAACCGCAGGACTTACCTCAAGAACGGTCTGGGTGTTGCTGTTTATGTTCTTTTTGAGCATCATCTCTCTCAGAGAGATTACGACGTCGATAATATTCTCGGGAGTTACCTGTATAGGATCGAGAATGTAATCACTGCCGTCGTAAAGACTGAAAACGTGCTGATCTGCTTCGTTTGCGAGTGCGCTTGCCGCCCGTCTCATAGCAGACTGCATAATGTGCGGGTTGCTCTGTGCCTTGTCGATATCGTCGATCTGGAAGTTGAAAGCTTTTGCCATGGTGGGACCGATCGTGATCGAGCTGTCGCTGACTATCTCGGGATCACGCATAGGAACGTTTCTTATGTAGTCAACGAGCGTTATCGGATTTATAGCGCAGACCTTGAGATCGCCTGCGTTTTTAAGCTCGCTCTCGAACTCTCTGTTGCAGTTGCGTACGGCAACGTACTCTTTTTCGAGCGAATTAAGAAGCGTCTCGCTCCAGACGGTTTGAATAAAGTTTCTTATAGACATTAAATAAATTCCTTTCTGTACTGTGATTTGATTTAACTGTTTGAGAGGGTCTTTAATATCTGCTTGTAATGGTGTCTCACCTGAGACGGTGACATAGCTCTTATCTGTTCTATCGACAGTGCCTCTCCGAAATTATCGGAATTTATAAGAGGACCGCTTGAGCGCCCCGAATTTTCGTGATTTCGTGCCTGTGCAGCAAGAGCAGCGAGCTGTTTTCTGCGCTCGTAAACCGCATAGATGGCAAAGAGCGGTATGCCTTTTTCCTCTGACTCCTGTCTCACCGAGTCGGGGATAAGATCGGAGTCCACGTCCGGAAAAAGCTCCTTGAAAATAACTGCCTCGCTGTCCCGCTTCTCTCGCTCGTTTATCTGAGCGGTAAGTCGGGCGATCTCGTCAATGTACTCCTGAACGCTTTTTTCATTTTCATTCATCGTTTTCTACCGTCCTTTCCTGATCATTTACGCCTTCAAGGACATAATCGGTCTCCTTTGCGCGTGCCATAAGCTCGCTCTTTCTTGTTACGATCCCATCGGGAATTCGCTCAAGGTATTCAATAAAGCTGATGTGTCCCTCCTTTAAGAGGTTGTCAAGAGTGGTTATGAGAAGACTTTGCGAGAATCTTCTGCTCGCACCCGTGTCGATCACCGCGTCGATAAGCTCTCCGTCAAATAGGGAGAAGTTTATAGTGGTGCATACTCCATCGGATGGAGTGGCAAGAATAACGGGACGCTCGGGCGCCCAATACTCGCGCAAAAGCTCGAGGCGTATAAGCGAGAGCTCCTTCATAGCGCGTACGAAATTTGAGCGTATCGAGTCAAGAGAGACCTCCGATATTTCGCGAAGCGCGAGGATCGCACTCGTGTTTGTCGGCGCTGTCTCACCGAGAACTACGTCGTTTGCACCGGTCAGATGCTTCGTGTTGTCGATAACCGACTGTATTATTTCCAGGAAATTTTCCTGCATCTCGCCAACTCCAACGGTGGTCGCAACGCCAGAGACGTCTCCGCCACTCATGACCCCGATCGCCTCGCCTACCTCGTTCGACCATTCGGGAATAAGGCGCTTGTCGTAAATGACCTTTGAAAACGCAGTGTCGATCATATGCTTCATCATCATAGCGTACGCCTTGTTTATATATTTCTGATTCTGTATCAGCTCCGTAATAGGAGAGGAACCGAAAAAGCTGTTCTTTACCTTGTCCCATACGAATGAAACGATGGGATAAAGGCGCATTTTTGTTTTACACGAGGAAATGACTAAGTTTTTGACCGATTTTTCCCAAAATACGAAGCCGTCCTCGTCTCTGGAGAATTTTATCAGATAGGTTGCCTTGCGGCAGTCGGCGTCGTCGATCTCCTTGCTTGAGTATTCACCGGCAAGAGATTCGGTATCATCGTCCGGAATGATTTTTTTGACGCTCTCGGCGTCAAGTCCTTTGCGAAGCGCCTCCGCTCTTAACTTGTTTATACTCGTTCTTCCCGATAATATAACGTAGTCCTGCGACTGTATGTCGTCAAGATTTGCATCGGCAACGAATACATTGGTAGAGTCAAGCGTTTCGGTCTTGACGTCGCCCACGTATCCGTTCGCGCCTACGACACTCTCGTCCCAATAGCAGTAAAAAATACCGTTACCGGTAAGGACGGCGTCTGTAAGCGCGTCGCGGAGCAGACTGTCAATGTTGTCAACGTCCCAGCTGTAAGCTGTCATTCTGTTAAGAAGGTCAAGCATATCGGTAACCTTTTTCTTTCTCGGCGAAAGGTCGCTGTACGGCAGACTTCTGTTCACGTAGCGCACCGAAAGCTTGTAATAAAGTACCGCGCTTACGAGATAATTGGTGATACGCTTGACGATGTTGAAAACGGGCGTGGGGAGACCCTCCGAAGATCCCGAGGACCACTGATCGCCGCGGAAGAATCTTTCGTTTTCGTCCACGCGAGTGTAAAGTCCGATAGAGCGCTTGTGGCTCTTTCCGTTTTCGTACTGACGCCACGCGTCCACTACGCTTTTGTTCTTTTCTGATCTAAAAATAACTGTTCACCTCTCTTTTTGTTAGTCGTATCTTATAAGATCTATAAGACGTCTTTGGTCGCCGCCGCGATCTTTTTTGCTCTTTGATGCTCGTCCGCGGCGGTGATAGATAACAAGGTGAGCAATCAGGTTGCCGAAAAATGAGGAAAGAGTTCCCGCAAAAAATACGGCAAAAATTAGAAAAAATAGTGTGATCAAAGTCATAACGCTGTCTTTCCTTTCATTTAAGCAGACTTTTTATCTTTTCGCCGCGCACAGCCGATCTCGCGCGAGCGAAATATTAAAAACGAAGGAGAGCTTCGGCAAGCGTTTCTTTTTTGCGTGAGAAGAATTCGTCCGCAAGGGAACGTATGCTCTCGGGCTTTTCATTTTCGGGAAGAAACGCCATAACGCCGTAACGAAGCGCCTCGGGGAGATGTGTTACAGAGTGCGGCTCCCCCGAAGCGTCCTCGGGATTTCTCCTGTCGTGAAGCAGAGCAGGTAAGCACCGTATGAGCTCGGTAGCGTTTTGGAATATAGAGAGCTTTGAAGAATAATCGTTACCGCTGCTTGAAAGAAGCTCTCTTAAATACCGCCACCCGATAACGCGTCTGTTGTCTGCCTTGATAAGAGGCGGTAGGTCCTTGACTGAGCTCATAATCTCCACTCCGCTCAGTCCCGAATCCTGCCGTCTGTTCCATAGATCGGGTGATGCTACTATAAATTCGGTGCTTTTGTCGCAGTGCGCCGCGGTCAGCTCGGCGGCTTTTGAAAGCGTGAGACCGCTGACAGCAAGCTCTCTTTCAACGAAAATATTTCCGGAAGTGTCCGAAGCGAGCCAGACGACGGCAAGCATATCGAAGCCGTAGTCCATTGCCGCCCAGTGCCGAGCGCAGTGCTTTGTGTCAAAGGGAGCAATAACGTGCTTGTCCCTTGAAAATTCCGAGAAGAACTGTCCCTCAAAAATATCCCAATTTCCGCACAGCCACGCCTGTTTAAGGGCGTCGGGGAGACTT
Source organism: Oscillospiraceae bacterium (assembly GCA_015064385.1). Classification (GTDB taxonomy): domain Bacteria; phylum Bacillota; class Clostridia; order Oscillospirales; family CAG-272; genus SIG672. Next base: position 10,794 of record SVSI01000007.1, read on the forward strand.
TCCAGTCCTCGCACGTAATCCGGATCGGAATTTACCAAAACGTGATTGTCATATACCTTAGCCGGTATGAAGCTGTAATCCGCCGGATCTTCGTTTGATCTGAAGCATCTGTCTATAAAAAGCCGTTTTACCCAAGCGTGACCAACACCGCCGGGATTGCATGTGAGATACATTCTTTTCGGATGTGAATTTGGACCTCTCAGGCACGCCTTGAGAGTTGAAAACTGATATTCGGTAAGCTGCGTTGCCTCGTCGATCGCTATAACGTCGTATTCCTGCCCCTGATAGCGCAGAACGTCGCGCTCGTTGTCCATATAGCCGAGCGAGATGCGACTGCCGTTGGGAAAATCGAAAACGTGCTTCGATTCGGAATAGGGGGCTACGTCGGATAGCTCTGCAAGCATTGGAAGTATGTGGTTTTCGCGAAGCTCGGAAAGAGTTCTTCGTATAATAAGTATGCGAATACCGTCGTAATGCAGAGCCATAAGTATAAGCTTTCTGCGAAGAGCCCACGATTTTCCGCCTCCTCTCGCCCCGCCGTATGCAGTATATCTCGTGCGGGACTCGAAGAAAAGCTTTTGGCGCTCGCTCGGTCTGCCTTTAAGATATATCTTCGTGGCAGACGGACTCTTTTTGGAGCGCTTACTCGCCATCGCAGGACGGGTCGTGCTCGCAGATGATTCTTACCGTGTCTTTTCCTTCACCGCTTATAGAATTGTTGAAATCGGTGATGAAGGACATATTCGCCGCAGAGTTGGGGAACTTCGTGTTGAGCGCTTCGTCGATAAAGGTGGACTGTGCGATATCGAACATAAGAGGGAAGGCAACTTTAAGATGTGCGAAATCGTTTCTGGATATCGAGCAGAAGCGGCAGAAGCCCGCGGCGTTGGGAAGGCGACGCGCCTTTTCGTTAGAGCAGTGCTTGACGTACGATTTGAGTTTTCTTCTGAAAACCGCCTCGCTCGCAAATACTGCGTTCGTTTGAGTAGATTCGGTCATTTCCGTACTCCTTTCTTTTAGTTTTCTAAAGGTTTGCTGTCTTTCGGCTGCAAGTAAAGGATAATACGAAAGTGCTTTGCAAAACATAGCAAAATATCGCAAAGAGTATTAACAAAAGAACATTTGTTCGTAATTTGGTGTTGACAAATGACGAAATATGTGTTATAATGATACGAAATTGTGTCCAAACACTGTAATTAAGGATAAAATAAACCGTTTAAGTAAAGTTTTTGGGAAAGTTTGAAAACCCTTTTTTCAAAAAGGGTTTTCAATGAATATTTTCAACTTATTTAATTTAAGTAAAGTTTTTGGGAAGGTTTGGAAACCCTTTTTTCAAAAAGGGTTTCCAAAAGAAAAAAATGAACTATCAGAAAAGACCGCTTGCGGAGATGATGCGTCCGGAGAGCTTTGACGATATGGTCGGTCAGGAGCATCTGTTTGGGAAAAACGGCGTTATCAGAAAGATGACGGCGGGCGGATATCTCCCCAATATGATATTCTTCGGTCCTCCCGGTACGGGCAAAACGACCGCGGCAAGCATACTCGCCGCATCGAGCGATATGACGATACATAAGCTCAACGCCACCACAGCGTCTCTTGCGGACGTAAAGGACGTTTGCGCGCAGACCTCGTCCGTCTTTGCCACGAACGGCATCCTTCTTTATTTGGACGAGATCCAGTATTTCAATAAAAAACAGCAGCAATCTCTGCTTGAATATATTGAAGACGGCAGAATAACGCTTATCGCCTCAACCACCGAAAACCCGTATATGTACGTTTATAACGCGATAATCTCGCGTTCGGCGGTGTTTGAATTTAAGAGCGTCAAGGCAAAGGATATAGTTCCCGCGCTTCGTAAAGCCACCGAGAAGCTCTGTAAAGAATACGAAACCGATAAAACGGTAAGCGACGAAACGCTCGAAGCGATCGCATCTGCGGCGGCGGGTGACGTCAGACGCTCGCTCAATCTTCTTGAAAACTGCTTCTTTGCATCGGAAAATGAGATAACTCTCGACATACTCTCGTCGGTGAATTCGACCACCGTCGGTAATTTCGATAAGGACGGTACGGTCCATTACGACCTTCTGTCCGCCCTTCAAAAGTCGATACGCGGCTCCGATCCGGACGCCACTGCCTTTTACCTGGCACGTCTTTTGGATGGAGGCGACCTTCTCGGCGCGTGCAGACGTCTTCAGGTTATCGCGTCCGAGGATATCGGACTTGCATATCCGATAGCGGCAACGGTCACCGATTCGTGCGTGAACAGTGCTCTGCGTCTCGGACTGCCCGAGGCGGCGATCCCGCTCTCACACGCGGCACTTCTTCTTGCTACGGCTCCTAAGTCGAACAGCGCGCATATCGCTTACGAGGCGGCGCTTGCGGACGTGAGGGCAGGAAAGGGAAGAAACTTCCCGAAGATACTGCGTCAGGTCAATAATTTTGACGGATATAAATACCCGCACGATTACCCTAACCACTACGTAAATCAAAAATATCTTCCGGATGATCTTAAAGGCGTAAAATATTTCGAGTACGGCACAAGCAAGAACGAGATAGCGGCAAAGGATTATTGGAATAATATAAAAAATAAGAACGGAGACAACTGAAATGGACGAAAACAAGACAGTATCCCCCACACCCGAGAAGAAAGAGAAGAAAAAGCGCTTTAAGGAAGGCAGAAAGATAAAAACAATGCCTCCGATGAGCGTGTTTATGCCTTACGTAATGAAGGATAGAAACGACGCTTGTAACTTTATAAGCGATTCGGTAGATATCACCGCTATTGAGGACTACGTTTTCAAAAAGCGTTCCGAAGGGCTTAAAAGCTTCGGTATTATGCACGTTATAATAGCGTCGTACGTCAGATCCCTTTCCGAAAAACCGGGCGTAAACCGCTTTATTCGCGGTCAGAAAATATGGGCAAGAAACAATATTGAGGTAATGCTCACCATTAAAAAGGAAATGAAGCTCAATTCTCCCGATACGGTCATCAAGATCTTTCCCGAGGTGACCGATACGGCTGAGGATATATATAATAAGATAAACGAGCTGGTCGTTGAGAATAAAAAAGAGGGCGAGAGCGACTTTGATAAGACCGCAAAGGCGCTTACGTCGATCCCCGGATTTATAATCCGCTTCGTGGTCTGGCTGCTCAATGCGCTCGACTATTTCTCGCTTCTTCCGAGATTTCTCACGAAGGTCAGCCCCTTCCACGGCTCGATGTTCATAACTTCTATGGGATCACTCGGAATCCCGCCCATTTACCATCATATATATAATTTCGGAAACGTACCGATCTTCATTTCTTTCGGTGCAAAGCGTACCGAGTGCTACGTTGACAGCGACGGCAACGTAAAGGAAAGAAAGATGGTAGATCTTAAGGTGGTTACCGACGAGCGTATCTGTGACGGATATTACTACGCGGCATTCCTTAAGTCGATGAGATTTTATCTCAAAAATCCCGATAAGCTGGATTTCCCGCCCGAAAAGGTCATTCCCGATATAGATTAATAAAGAAAAGCGCGATACTGAAAGATCAGTATCGCGCTGTTTTAATATAGAGTAAAATAAAAAACACCCGAAGTGATCGGGTGTTTTGTTTTAAGCGTTTAACTTATTTAGCTGCGGGAGTAAGAGTGATAAGCGCTACGAGCTCCTTCTGCATTTCGGTAAGCTTCTGATACTTGAATGCATTGATCGCGCTGTCCTTGCCGCCGTACATATAGTTAACGTAGTCTGCCTTGGTGTTGATTCCGAGGCCCTTGTACGCGTCCTTGTAGGGAGTGTAAGCTTCGTCGATCTTTTCCTTATATTCTTTGTTGGAAATATCAATTCCGAGAGTGTCGTAGAGATATTCGCAAACGAACTGCTCCTTTATAGCAAGGAGAGCGTTTTCAGCCGCGTACTCGTATGCCTTGGCATATACCTCTTCGGTTATAACCTTTTCAAAATCCTTCTGAGTGAAGTCGCTTACGGTGTAGTTAGTGGTATTGCTTCCGCCGTTGAGCTCCTGGTTGATGTACTGCTGAACGAGCGACTTGTAAACCTTCTTAAGCTCTCTCTTGGGAACGTCCTTAAGAACTACCGAGTCGACAATAGCGTTGTAAGCCGCGGTGAATGCGAGCTCGTCGTACTTGCCTTCCTTGTATGCGGTAACGGTCTCGTACTGGCTGCTGGTCTGCTTCTTTACGTACTCGTCGTTGAACTCGGGGAGAGTGGTGATCTTGCTTACGGTGAACTTAACCGAGATCTCTCTGCCGGCGTAGGGAAGGAAGGAAGCCATCTTTTCGTCCTTCTCGATATCTTCCTTGGAAGGAACGGTGAACTTTACTTCAAACTCCTCGTTGAGAGTCTTGCCTGCGAGTGCGTCGTAAACGGTCTTGATGTCGAAAATGGTGCTGAACTTTCCGAACTCTTCGGAAGAGAAGTCTATGTCGAACTTGCCGTTTTTGAATATGTCTTCAAATTTAACGGTATCTTCGTCCTCGGTGGTATCTTCGCCTTCGGTGTCGGCGGTGTCGTCGCCTTCGGTGTCGGCGGTGTCGTCGCCCTCGGGGGCATCTTCGTCCTCAGCAGCGGGAGCAGGAGTGTTGTCGGGAGTTCCCTCGGTCTTGTCGTCCTCGGTCTTGTCGCCCTCGGTCTTGTCGTCCTCGTCGGGCTTGGGATCGGGATCAACGAAAGAGTAAGTGAGAGAAACTACAAGATCCTTGTTGGAAAGATCTGCTGCTGCACGCGAGATCGAGTTTACGGTAACCTTAAAGGTAACTATAACGCCCTGAAGCTCGGTGGTCTTGTAATCGTCGGGGAAGGTAACGGTAACGTCAACCTTTTCGTCCTTGGTCTTGTCGCCGGTGTCATTCTTGTTGACCGTCGCACCTACGAGCTGCTCCTCAAAGCCCTTGTTGGTAAGCTCGGGTTTGTCCTCTTTCTCGTAAGCGCCGATGAAAGAGTTGGAGCCGAGAACGAGATCGTATCCCTCGCTCTTCATATTCTTCTTGGTCTCGTCCGAAATGGTGTAATTTTCGGTGCCGGGCTTTCTTACCGAATCGGGATCGATGTCGAAGTCGATGTTGAGCTTGTCGCCGTTTTTGGCAACTGCGTCCTTTGCGTCAAGCGCTACCCAGAAATCAAGGCGTCCCTTTTCGCGAAGCTCTTCGATCATATCGTCGAGATCCTTGAGGATCTCTGCTTCGTCGATAGATACGCTTTTGAGATCACCGACGGTGATGTATTTTCCGTACTTGCTGTAAACGCTGCCGCAGGAAACGACGGAGAAGAGCATTACGGAAACGAGGATAAGTGCTAAAATCTTTTTCATTTTGGTTTACTCCTTATATTTATACAATAATTGAATACAGATAACTGCATAATTCTACCACATTATTTCTCGGAAATAAAGGGGTTGAAGACCGAATTTACCATTTAGACATAGTTTAGAAACAATTCCGTTACAGTTCGTCCGGCTCCTCTTCGCTCTCGTACGGATCGATCATAATTTCCTTGATCTTCGGCCATGCGGCGTAGATGGAAATGAACATACAGAGTCCTACCGTTATAACGAGAGGAAGAACGATACCTATCGGCATATAGACCACTAAAACTGCGAAATTAAGCACGATAAGCAGTATAGTTCCGATAAAGGCGAGGATATTGCGCTTGAATCCGAGGAAAGCGAATATCAGCGCGTTTTTGAATATCTGCCATATCTTCAGATCAAAGGTAAGCGTGAGCAGGTAGATATAGAAGCGCATTACGAAATAGATCAGTATCATAAATACCGTTGCCCAGAACATCATTCCGCTGAAGAAATCGGAGAGATTTCTGAAGCAGAACAGCAGATCGTAAACGAGCATAAACGAGAGGAAAAGGTCGATGATTCCGACGAGAATACCCTGACGCAGATTTTTCTTAAGTGCGTACCAGAAATCCTTCCAGAAGAATATCGGCTCTCCGCGTACCACGTTGCGCAGAACGTAGCTGACGCCTATAGAAACGGGACCGAAAGTAAAAAGGAGGAGCAGTATTCCGACGCCGAGCACGATCCACGATGCAACGGTGGGAAAATAGATAGTCGCACTGTTGCCGAAAACTCCCCAGAGAGTCATCATATCGGGCGAGACCGCACCGAACTCACGCGCTCCCGCAAGAGGGAGAAAGAGGGGACTGGGAGGCGTTACGCCCGGCGAGTGAAAGGTCTTTGCAAAGAAAAGCGCGATCAGTATGATCGGAAAATTTGCCAATAAAAACAGGAGATTTGCATAGAAGATACGTCCGAGATTCCGTCCGGTCAGCTTAAAGAAAAAGGCAAAGTTTCTCGGTGCCTTGCGGTCGTCCTCGGTTATCTCCTTGGTGTTTCCCATATTGTAGAGCAGATCGAAAAGGTTTCTGCGCTTTTTCTTCTGCGGTAGGGCAGTATCCTCGTCGTGCGAGCTTGCCGACATGTTCGGATATTTTTTTTTCAAAGTGAGATCACATCCTTGATATTTTGAACTTGTTTGGGTGTTTTTTATACGAAAGCGAGAGCAACTGCTCTGCAAAAGAGTATAATTAAGAGTATCCCCGAAAAAAACAGAAATTTTAAGGTGTAAAGAGAGCTGTTGCGTTGCGCGTCGGACGCGCATTTTGATACCGCCCAGCACAGCACCGTCAGCGCGGCTGACGATAGCGCGTGCAGAAGATATTCCGCGCCCGCTCCGCAGTAAAGCGCGACGGCTGTCGAAGAATACGCCGCAAGAGCCGCGCGCACAAATATTACGGCAGAGGCAAATATCCTCGAGCAGGGAATGAATCCGAGAATGAATATTACTATCGGATATACCGCCTGCGTGCAAAGTACCCGTACAAAGGAAACGTTCCCGTCAAGAAAAGGGGAGACGCTGCTTGCACCCTCGGGCAAAATAAGAGGTATGCCGAGTAATATGGGAAGCAGAAGTCCGATAAGGTATCCGAGGATAAGTCCCGCGCCCGATAGATCGGCGGAAAGTACGCGCTTTATACGCCTTAACATAAATAAATCACCGTTTTATATTTATTAAGAAAAAAGGCGCTATATTCTGCGTACCGTAATATAATAACACATACTTTTGCCGAGTTCAATGATTTTTTATGAATTTTCAGAAATTTTATTGAAATTTATCCGGTAAAAAGTATAATATACAGTGTAAGATACGAAAAAGCTTTCCGAAAGGTGAGAAAATGATCAAGGATTATCTTAAGTTTTTCAAATATTCAAATAAGTTTCTGGAAACGCCACGACTGATCCTTCGTCCTATGCGTGTGAGCGACAGAGACGATATGTACGATTATGCAAGTCGGGAGGAGGTAACGAAATATCTTCTCTGGAGAGCGCACGCGAGCCGCGATCATACACAGCGCTATCTGAGCTACGTTGTATCTCTCTATAAAAGCGGCGAATTCTTTGATTTTGCCATTGAATACCGCGAAAACGGTAAGATGATAGGGACGTGCGGCTTTGCCGCCATAGATGAGAAAAACGATAGCGTTGAGGTCGGCTACGTGATCTCTCCCGACTATCGCGGTATGGGCATTGCCGCCGAGGCGCTCGACGCAGTATTGCGGCTTGCTTTTTGTGATATGTCGGTAAACCGCGTTGAGGCGAGATATATGTCGGAGAACGGCGCGAGCAGGCGCGTTATGGAAAAATGCGGAATGATCTTTGAGGGGATAAACCGACAAAAGCTGCTCGTTAAGGGTGAATACCGTGATATAGGCGTTTGCTCGATCCTTGCAAGCGAATATTTCGGAAAAAATGAAAAAATAAGCGCGATCTCCGAAAGGCGACCGAGAATGATCGGTATCGGAAAATATTTCACTAAACGGTGAAAAAGAGAAGGACAAGACGAAAAAAAGCGTTTTTCAACATAAAATTAACAAATCCTTAACTATATTTGCGCTTCTTTGGTGTATAATTCCATTTGTACATCAGTAAAAAGATTGGAGACAACGAAATGAATAATATGTTTTTTGTACTTGCGGGCGCAGCAGATATGATGCCCCTTCTCGTTCTGGTAGCTTTCTTTGCGATATTCTATTTTATCGCGATCCGCCCCCAGAAGAAGCAGCAGAAGCTTGTTGACGATATGAGAAATAACCTTCAGGTAGGAGACGAGATCACCACTATCGGCGGAATTATCGGCAAGATAGTAAGCATCAAGGACGAGACCTGCGTTATCGAAACGGGCAGAGACGGCTGTAAAATGAGAATACTTAAGACCGCAGTAAGATGCGTTGACGTTCCCGCAAACGCGACCGACTATACCATCGAGGTCGAGGATAACGTTGAGGAGCTTCCCGAAAGCACCGAGAGCGCACCCGAGGTTAAGAAGACGAGAAAAAAGAAAAATAAGGATCAGTAATTTTCCGCGCCGACGAATTTCGTCGGCGTTTTTTCTGTTTTTGAAGGAAAGAGAGGAAACTTGCGTTTTAACGGTTGTTTTTTTCATTTTCACTGAATATGATTAACCAAATAAATATTTTGGACGGTGGTAATATGGAAAAAAGCAGTAACATCTTAACGATGGTCAAAAACGCGGTTATTTCAGCACTTGTTGGACACGGGGTGTCCGTTTTGCTCCTTCTCTTTATAAGTGCCGCACTATCTAAAAACGAGGATCCTTCCGTGCTTATGCCCGCGGGCGCGCTCGTGGCGTTTTTTATCGGCTCACTCGTTTGCGGAGCCCTTTCGGCAAAGCTTATCTCGGGGCCGCTTGCGGGAGCGCTCTCGGGCGGATTTTATATTCTTTTGCTCATAATCGTATCGCTTGTGATCAACTTTGTAACCAAAGAGACGGTGGGCATATATCCCCTGGGAACGAAGCTGCTCATTCTCTTCGTGGCGGCACTTATTTCCTTCCTTGCGGGACTTTTCGTAAATACCCGTAAAAGCTCGCGCAGGGCTCTTTTGAAACGCAGAAAAACGGCGGGAAGATAATTTTTTAATAAGAAAATCGTTTTTTTCTTTACAAATCGGTCGATGTATGATAAAATGATAAACGAGCAAAATAAAAGCGTCCGTAAAAGGAGGCGTTTTGCGTGACTTCTGCAAAAGAATTTTTGATCGCTTTTGCGATATCGTATATCGTTTTTCTTATAGCCGCTCTCTCGATACTCCGGATATTTGCGCTGCTTTGAGAGGGCGTCGGTATATTAAAATAAGGTAAGCTCGGAAGGAAGGTGACCGAAGGTGTCCGAAAAAATGCGACTTGATAAATTTCTCGTATCTACGGGAAGCTATACCAGAAGTGAGGCGGGAAAGCTCTGCCGCGCGGGTAAGGTAAGCGTGAACGCAGATTTTCAAAAGGATCCGTCGGTCAAGATAGATCCCGAGGCAGACGAGATCTGCGTTCTGGGTAAGGTCGTCGAGTACCGGAAATATACCTATATTATGTTAAATAAACCCGAGGGCGTCGTTTCGGCAACCGAGGACGGTGACAAAACGGTCATAGACCTTCTTCCGACCGAGCTTCAGAGAATAGGGCTCTTTCCGTGCGGACGGCTTGATAAAAATACACACGGACTTATGATCCTGACCAACCACGGAGAGCTCTCTCATTATCTTCTCTCGCCAAAGCACCACGTCAAAAAGAAATATAAGGTAGAAACTAAATTTCCGTTATCCGAAAGTGATAGGCAAGCGCTCGAGCGCGGAGTTGATATAGGCGGCTATATTACCGCGCCTTGCACGGTCGAGCTTGTCGGAGAGAGGGAAGCGGGTATTACGCTCACCGAAGGGAAGTACCATCAGATAAAGCTGATGCTCTCTGCCGTGCATAATCAGGTGACCTATCTCCAAAGGGTTTCCTTTGCCGAAATAGAGCTGGATGGCACGCTTTCCGAGGGATCTTGGCGCTTTTTGACTGAAAATGAAGTCGAAATCTTGACGCGAGATTTTAATTTATTAAAAAGCAAAAACAACAAAAAGGGCTGAAAGGCCCTTTTCTTTTGCGTTTATTGTGCAATATTCACAAATTGTAAGTTGAAAATTTGTAGGATAAACATCTTGGAAAATTCATAATTTTACTGTATAATAAATGCTGTAAAAGGTTTGCATTCTTTTGAGTGCTTATACAGAATTTTTAGGAGGCAAGATAATGGCAAGTATATCTTTCAGACACCTTTACAAAAAGTATCCCGGCGGAGTAACTGCAGTTTCTGACTTTACTCTCGAGGTTAAAGACAAAGAATTTCTTATTTTCGTAGGTCCTTCGGGATGCGGAAAGACCACGACTCTTCGTATGATCGCAGGTCTCGAGGAGATCACCGAAGGTGAGCTCTACATCGGCGACCGCCTCGTAAACGATATAGCACCTAAGGACAGAGACATCGCGATGGTGTTCCAGAACTACGCTCTGTATCCTCACATGACCGTATTTGAGAACATGGCGTTCGGTCTCCGTCTTCGCAAGACTCCGAAGGAGGAGATCAAGCGTAAGGTTGAAGAGGCAGCAAGAATACTTGACATTACCCACCTTCTTGACAGACGTCCGAAGCAGCTTTCGGGTGGTCAGAAGCAGCGTGTTGCGCTCGGACGTGCAATAGTCCGTAGCCCTAAGGTATTCCTTCTTGACGAGCCGCTCTCGAACCTCGATGCAAAGCTTCGTGCAGCCATGAGAACCGAGCTTACCAAGCTCCACAAGCGTCTCGGAACTACCTTCGTTTACGTTACTCACGACCAGGTCGAGGCAATGACCATGGCAACCCGTATCGTAGTTATGAAGGACGGTATCATCCAGCAGGTTGATACTCCTCAGAACCTCTACGACTATCCCGTAAATATGTTCGTTGCGGGATTTATGGGAACTCCTCAGATGAACTTCATCGAGGTTATGGTAATGAACAAGAACGGCGAGACCTACCTCAGATGGGGCGAGAACAACCTCAAGCTTCCCAAGGAAAAGGCAGAAGCAGAGGAGCTCAAGGACTACATCGGCAAGGAAGTTATTATGGGTATCCGTCCCGAGTGCATTCGTGACGAGGCGATCTTCCTTGAAGCACATCCCGACACCATTATCGAAGCTATGGTTGACGTAACCGAGCTTATGGGCGCAGAGATCTACCTCTACCTCAACGCAGAGGAGACCAATTTCATTGCCCGCGTTGCTCCTACCTCCACGGCAAGAAGCGGCGATATGATCAAGGTAGCGCTTGACGCTAACAAGATCCACATCTTCGATAAAGACACCGAAAGATGCATCCTCCACTAATAGAGTAAATTTCGAAGGGATACTTTATATCGGTATCCCTTCGCTTATTTTTGTATAGGAAACAGTATGAAAAAAACATTCGCGCTCGTTTTGGCTTTTCTGCTCCTTTTTGGCTCGATGAGCTCCTTTGCGGACGGAGAGTCAAGCGATAAACAAGTAAAAAATATGGTAGTTGTGGGAGATTTCACAGCTACCGGTTATGGCTCTGATATAAGCACCGTGCCGAGCTTTGCACATATTTCTGCCGAAAAGCTCGGACTGAAATATAAGGAAAGCAGCTTTTATTTCGGTAGCGACTCGCTCACGCTCGATACGCTGGACGCCGCACTCGGCGAGGACGTGATCGGGCAGATATCGAAAGCGGATACCGTGGTCGTGAGCGTCGGAAACGGCGACCTCCAAAAGGCGATCCTGCCCAAGATCTCGGCAGCTCTCGGACTCGGCGAGACGTTCTCGCCGAGCGATACAGTAAACGCACTCGCAACTCTTCCCGAAGAAAAGCTTGAGGGTGCAATATCCGCCTTGAAGACGATATACGGTGATAATAAAGAATCGTTTGAAGCGCTGACAAAAAGCATTGGAGAAAAATGCGGGGAGGCGGCTAAAAAGATAAAGACCGCGTCTCCGAACGCACAGATATTTTTCGTCGGTGTATATGATCCCTTTGCCGATATGCCAAACTACACGCTCGTTAATACCTTGCGTTCGGAACTTACCTCGAAGCTCGTTTCCAATATAAACGAAACGCTCGCGGATACGGGAAAATCCGAGGGATTTCACGTTCTGAACACCGCCTCCGAATTCAGCGGAAGAAAGCAAACGTGCGTCGCGGCGGACGGCTCGTATTTTTACCTTACCGAGTTTGGACACACCGTTCTTGCAGACGCTCTCGTTTATGAGATAACTAACGTTTATAACGCGATAAACGGCGGTAGCGATACCCCAAATGATCCCACGGACGTTTGGCTTTACTTTTCGATCGCGCTTGCCGCAGTGCTTGCCTGCGTGCCCGTGATCGTATTCGTTGCAAAAAAATCGAAAAAATAAATATCGAAAAAAGCACTTGCGTTTTGCAAGTGCTTTTTGTTATACCATATCCGGCTTGTAGATTCTCGTTCCCTCGAGTGTATGTATCGGATCGGAGAACTTTGCGCTGTCCAGCTTGCCGAGCGCATCCTCGAAAATGTACATACGTGCATCAATGAGGTCGATGCAGTGTACGGCGTACGCCTCTGCGGTAGCGGGCGTTGCGATCGCACCGTATTCACGAAGTCCGTGATGGGACGCTATGATGTGGGTAAGACAGCGTACCGTCTCCGCCGGGGTACCTAATTTTTCAGCGTGCTTTTTCACGATCTCGATTCCGAGAAGCGCGTGTCCGAACAGAAATCCGTCGCGCGTGTAATCGGTCACTCCAACCTCGTCGGTAAGTAGCTCGTTTAACTTTCCGATGTCGTGGACGAGCACTCCCGCAAGGAGCATATCACGGTCGATAAAGGAGTAAGTATCTGCCGTAGCTCCCGCCATTTTCACCATACGAGCAACGTGCCAGAGAAGCTCTCCGACCTTGTTGTGATGGACTGATTTTGCGGCACTTTGCCAGAGAAGACGGTCTTTGTTTTCCTCGTATATGCTGCGTACGAGCGCGGCAAGATCTGCGTTTTGCATCTTGTCTATCTTCGATATGCAGAAATCGTAAAGCGTTGCGGGAGGGACCTGCGACGTGGGGATGAAATCGGTCACGTTTACTCCCTCGGACGCGTACGTCTGACGTATGCTCGATACGGTGTAGCTCATTTTGGAATTGTAGAGCTTGCCCTCGAGCGAGACGAAGGCGATCTCCTTTGCTTTAACGTCAAGTGAGCTCTCAAGAGTGTCCCACATATTTGCGCTTAAGGTGTCGCGCCCGTCGGAAAAGCTTATAACGAGATAAGTGCTTCCGTTTCGTGCCGTTTTTGTCTGTATATCTCTGACGAGCAGATACAGCTCGTAATTGCCCGCACCGAGCTCCGATATTTTGTTTACTCTCATGTAACTTTCGTCCTGCCTTTCGTTGTATCATAAAATATTATAGCACATAAAATGACTTTTGGGTAGATTTTTTTGAAAAAATACAAATTTCTTTCAAAACGCTCGGTGTACATTCCCGTAAATACGGCGTTTATGAACGCGCTGTGACCTTAATATGGCAATATGAACAAAAACCGACCTGAAAAAAAGTGCAGTTTGACGAAAATAACTTTTTGATGCCCCAAACGCGTTATAAAACATTGACAAAAAAACATTATTATGTTATAATTATGTGCGAACAATAAGGAGGGAAGAGCGCCATATTCCTTTTCCCTCAAAACCATTATTCTCAATTCATGGAGGAATGAAAAAAATGAAGAATATGTTTGTAAGAATTCTCGCTTGCATGCTCGTTCTCGTTATGGCATTCTCCTTTGCAGCGTGCAAGGATGATGCTGACGACGGTGATGCAACCCAGAATCCCCCCGCAAGTAATCCCGGATCTGATAATGATGACTGGTTCAGCGACCCCGGCGACACTCCCGACGACGATACCAACGGCGATGATCCGGTGATCGAAGGTCCCGAAGAGTGGGATCCGTGGGAAATGATAAAGTATTTTGCAGTTCCCAACTCGAACATCTCCATTTCCGTTATTGATGTTGCTGAAGACGGCAAGATCACGAGTCTCCAGCTCGCTAAGGGATCGACCATGCTTCTCGAGCTTGACTATACTGCAGCAGCAGTAGCAAGCAGCTTTGAGATCAAGTTCGGCACCGAGACCGTTAAGGTCGCATTTGGCGCAGACGGCAAGATCGCTATACTCAAGGGCGAAGAGCAGCTCGCTATCTCGAGCGCAGCTTATACCGGAACCTCTAAGGTCGCTATCGACTGGAACGGTACCAAGCTCGTAGTTAAGGTTGGCGGTGCAGAGGCGGTAAGCGCTGATTACACCGTTCCCGCAGATTTCGAGAAGAGTGCAGAGCTCTTCCTCATCGCAGGCGAAGGTGCAAAGTTCGAGAACGCTAAGGCAACTCTCGGCGGCAGCGCAATCGAGTTTGAGACCAGAAAAGGCGAAACCTGGCAGATCGTTGAGACCGAAGGCAAGCATAAGAATGCTTTCTATACCGGCTATCAGGGATCTATCAGCGGCTATTCGAACCTCGCACTCATTAACAACGTTGATTTCGCAAACGCATCCAAGATAACCATTTCCGCGAAGATCGCTCACGGTCTCCAGCATAAGGAAACCGCTGCGAAGAACTCGGATACCGGATTTGTCGTTGAGGTTTGGAACGTAAACGGTGAGGACGGCACCAGCCCGATCGTTTACGAGAACCAGAAGATATCCTTCTTCAAGGTTTACCTCGCAGGATACGGCGTATCCGCTACCGCAGGTAAGTGGGGTCCTACCGAGTTTGCAACCAAGGAACACAACAATGATGGCAAGTGGTACAACGTTGTCGGTAGCGGAAAAGCAGGTCTTCCTGACGAAGCTACCATAGTTGATGACGGTCTCAAGAACGACAAGGGTAAGTATGTTTACCAGGCAGAGAACGTACGTACTATTGACGAATACACCGAGCTTAAGGTCGTATGGGATAGAGAAAATCTCGTTCTCTCTTACTACTACAACGGTGCTCTCGTTAAATCCGTTAAGTTCTCGAGAAACATCTTTGTTAACAAGGATGGCTCCGGTATTGGTATCGCGACTGCAGCAGGCGATGTATATTTCAAGGATTTCAACCTTATCGTTGAGTAACATATTATAACTTATTGTAAAAAACTCCCGCAAATATGGTGCGGGAGTTTTTTTGCTTTAATAGCCGTCCGTTTATGATAATGGGCGGCGTGAAAATTGAATCGCGGATCTGTCACGACTCACTGCTGAACAGAGAAATTATCTCGCTCTCCACCGTCGCTCGATTCTCCTGCGCCCGTTCAAGCTCGCGGTACGCTTCGGTCAGCTCTTTTGAATATTTGCCCGTAGTTATCGCGCGGTATATCCAAAATAGCATTTTTCCGTAAGCGTGATGGAGAGATCTGTCCGCGTCCGACAGCTGTTTTTTGAGTTCGGCTGCTTCCTCGGCCTCCTTTTCGTATTTTGATAGTTTTTTCTCTATTGCGCGTCTTATAAAATAAACTCCGATGCCTACACTTCCGCCGCTTCCGATAAGAAGTGCAAAAACGAGAGAAAGTATGTCGCGGGGCGTCATTAAAAGGTCCTCGCTATAACGGACGATATGATTATCGCGCGCGCTCTTGAGAGTGAGCCGCCGAACAGTATATCAAAAACGGAGAAGCCGCGTTTTGACGTATTCTTTGCGCTTGAGAGCGATTTTAATGGCTCTGTATGCTGTTTTGACATATATAAGCATTCCTTTCTTTCCTTAATATAAAGTTTGGCAGACATAAGTATTTTACGTCACGGTATATTGTCGTAGAGTAGCAAAAGATATTATAAGGTAGAAAGAGTAAATAAAAAATCACTCACCAAAAAGGTGAGTGATTTTAGCTTTGATTTAATCTTTATTTTGCTCTGAAAAACTCTATCTGGGGCGAGAGCGAGCGGATCTTGGTTCTGCCAAGCTCCTTTACGTAGTCGTCGTAATTTTCGTTTACGATAGCGAAATACTTGCTTTCAGCAGATTTGATCAGGGAGTCAACGAATTTCTCAAACGCGTTTGCCTCACCGGCAGAATAGAACTTAAATCTTGAGAAGCCGTCGCTTCCTACTGCTATAAAGAGGATGCAGTCCTTCGGGATATTCGAGCTGACGTCGTGGACCGCCTCGGGCTTTACGGTGTAGATCCAGACGATCTCTCCGCCCTGAGCCATACATTTGGTGCGGATCTCCGCGAACTCGTTTGCGAGCCATCCCGCAACTATGGGGTTTTCTCTGCGTGCCTTGATGGTCTTGTTAGCGGGGACGGTTATATCCCAGTGGCGCAGATAAGCGCTTACTATACGGCTCGATACGCTCGTTCCGATAAGTGCGGAAGCAAGACTTCTGACAGAGGTCTTGGTCCAATACGCCTCGTCCGTGATGCCGTGATCGGCGGGAAGGGAATTAACGACGTTGGAAACGATCTCCTCCTGCTGTGCGGAGGTGAGGATAAGGTCGGTCGAGCCCTCGTCGGACTCAAGACGTGCAACGTAGCGCTTGAAGGAGGAAACTATCGCCTCGATCTCCTCAAGAGATGCGGACGCCGCTTCAGCGATCTCCTCGTCGCTCTGACCTGCCTTTGCCATAAGGATTATCTCGCGCTGACCTTCTGCGTTGATGGTGCTTTCGGGACAAACGAAGCCCTTGAGTACCTCGAGAAGACGCTTCTGATTTTCTGCCTCTGCGCGGCGAGCCGCGAGTGCCTTGTTTCTGCGTCTTGTGTCGTCAGCGAGCTTACCGACGTGCTGAATACGCAGTATGATGTAAGAAATTATACCCGCAACGACCACGAGATATATAGCCGTGAACACGAGCACGAGATTACGCAGACGCGCGCCCGCACCGAGCATAATGAAGAATACGAGAAGATTTACGAAAAATACTCCTCCGGGAATTATAAGTCCCCAAAAGGGGCTTTCCTTTTTCGTTAAGATGAGCTCACCGTAAACCACGGCAGCCGATGCCGCGATAACGGCAATGATCGTAAGAACGAATATCAAAAAAACACATCCAATCTGTAATGAAATGCGAAAATAAATTCCTAAACTGAATTATACACCAAAAACGCATTGATGTCAATATATTTGAAAATAATTGTTCTCTAAAAAGTCAGACCGCGCGGATTATATCGCCCTCTTTGACGGGAAACGGAACCTTGATGGAAAAGAGCATAAACGGATGCGGAGCCGATTCTATCGCTTCGCCGTTCTCGTCTCTCATATCGAGTGCCTCTATCTCGCGACCGACCATACCGGGGGTGATAAGCTCGATCTTCGCGCCCGATACGACCTTGTTTTTCTGCTTGAAGGTCGCGCGTCCGGTCTCCTCGTCGTACGAAACGGCGTGCGCGAGATACGCTTTTTCCACGAGATATCCGTCACGCGTGACCGTCTGCGCGTTGTCGGACGGCTGATCGAAATAAAATCCGGTGCAGTACTCACGGTGGCTGACGCTCTCAAGCTCGCGGAGCCAGAGCGGATCGTAGGTGAAATTATCGGGATCCTTCAGATACCTGTCAATAGCTATGCGGTACGTGTTCGCACAGACGGCGGTATAGTACGCGCTCTTCATTCTGCCCTCTATCTTAAAGGAAGTAATACCGCTCCGCATAAGAGAGGGAATATGCTCTATCATACACATATCGCGGCTTGACATAATGAAGGTTCCAAGCTCGTTTTCCTCGATGGGAAAGCGCAAATTGGGACGCTTTTCCTCGGCTATCTCGTAAAGAGAATAGTTCCATCTGCACGGCTGTGAGCAGCCGCCGCGGTTTGCGTCGCGCCCGTTTATGTTTGCCGAAAGCAGGCATCTTCCACTCCACGATATGCACATAGAACCGTGAATAAAGCACTCAAGCTCAAGCGATTCGGGAGTTTTTTCGCGTATCATTTCAATTTCCGTAAGGGGAAGCTCACGAGCAAGGACTACACGCGAGGCACCCAGATTGTGCCAGAAATTGCAGTCCGCGTGACTGACCGCGCCCGCTTGCGTGGATATATGTATCTGCGTGTCGGGCAGGATCTTTTTTGCGAGCGTGAAAACTCCGACGTCGGCTATGATAAGTGCGTCGGGGGATACCTCTTTAAGAAGTCGGAGATAGTCCTCAAGTGCCGCGTATTCGTCGCTGTGCGGCGTTACGTTGACCGTTATATATACCTTCTTGCCGAGAGAGTGTGCGTATTTTACTGCCTCAAAGAGCTCCTCGTTTTCAAAGTTTGCGGCAGCAGAGCGCATACCGAAGGTCTTTCCGGCAAGATAGACCGCGTCCGCACCGTAGCGCAGAGCGGCAGTCATTTTTTCAAAGTTTCCCGCAGGGAGTAAAAGTTCTTTCATCGTATTTTCCTGTATTTTGCTTTATATGATATATTTATTTTACAACATATCAAAAGAAAAGTAAACAGATTTTTGATAAAAAATCGTATTTTCGTGCAAAATGCTATTGATTTTTTCAAAAATTGTGATATAATACAAGGGATATTTGAAATGCAGTGAAGAGATCGGTACGTTTCGGACAACTTTTCCCACAGAGAGCACCGCCATGGCTGAAAGCGGAGCGGAGGAGCGAGCGGTCGCCTTTCATCTCGGAGCAGATCTGCTGAAAAGTTTGCAGTAGGCGGATACGTCTGACCGCGTTATAGGTCCCAAAGTACAGATGTGCAAGTGAGCATATCTCGAAAAGATAGGTGGTACCGCGTCGTTAATTACCGTCGCCCTATTATTGTCTGGGGCGGGGGATTTTTTATTTTATAAATAAAAATCAGAAGATATATACGAAAGGAAAATGAAATGAAAACATTGCTGCTTGACATCAGAGCAAAGGCAGAAGACGCTCTGAAAAACGCAAACGACGATGCCGCGCTTGAAGCAGTGCGCGTCGGCTACCTTGGCAAAAAGGGCGAGCTGACCGCAGTTCTTCGCGGAATGGGAGGACTTTCTCCCGAGGAAAGACCGATAGTAGGAGCTCTTGCAAACGAGGTAAGAACCTATATCGAGAACGCACTTGCTGAAAAGAAGAAGGAGCTTGAGGAGAAGAAGCTTGAGGCAAAGCTTCTCGCAGAAAAGCTTGACGTTACCGCTCCCGGCGAGAATTTTGAGATCGGCGTAAGACACCCGCTTGAGAAGATCGAGACCGAGATGAGCGATATATTCCGTTCTATGGGCTTTGAGATCGCAGAGGGCCCCGAGGTCGAGTTTGACCTTTTCAACTTCCAGAAGCTCAATATTCCCGAGAATCACCCCGCAAGAGATACTCAGGATACCTTCTATATTACCGATAATATCCTGCTGCGTTCACAGACCTCTCCCGTACAGGCGAGAGTTATGATGGACACCCAGCCGCCTATCCGAATCATCTCGCCCGGAAGAGTTTACCGTGCAGACGAGGTTGACGCAACCCACTCTCCCGTTTTCCATCAGCTCGAGGGACTCGTAGTTGATAAGGGGATCACTATGGGTGACCTTCGCGGAATGCTCGAGACCTTTGCAAAGCAGATGTTCGGTGAAAACACGAAGATCCGCTTCCGTCCGCACCATTTCCCGTTTACCGAGCCCTCTGCGGAGGTTGACGTCTCCTGCTTCGTATGCGGAGGCAAGGGATGCCGCGTATGTAAGGGCGAGGGCTGGATCGAGATCCTCGGCGCGGGAATGGTACATCCGAACGTGCTCAGGGGCTGTGGAATCGATCCCGAGGTATATAGCGGATTTGCCTTTGGTATGGGAATCGAGCGTATCGTTATGATCAAATACGGCATTGACGATATGCGCCTTCTGTACGAAAACGATCTCCGTTTCCTCAAACAGTTCTGATAAGGAGGTATTTTACAAATGAATTTGTCAATGAAGTGGCTCGCTGACTTCACAGACGTCAGCGACGTAGATATAAAAGAGTACTGTGACCGTATGACCGATACGGGCTCCAAGGTAGAGGGATATACCGCACTCGGAGACGATATCGAGAACGTGGTCGTAGGAAAGATACTGAAAATAGAAAAGCACCCCGATTCCGACCATCTTCAGATATGTCAGATCTCCACGGGTGACGCAGAGAGACAGATAGTAACGGGCGCGCAGAACATTTTTGAAGGTGCGATAATTCCCGTAGCGGTACCGGTTGCAAAGCTCCCCGGCGGAGTAGTTATAAAGCCGGGTAAGCTCCGCGGCGTAGAGTCGGACGGAATGCTTTGCTCGATAGGCGAGCTTGCACTCACCACTCACGATATGCCGGGCGCAGATGAGAACGGAATTTTTATAATGAATTCCATCGTTTCGGAGAGCGATATCGGTAAGGACGCAAAAGAGGTCCTTATGCTCTCGGATAAGTCGGTAGAGTTTGAGATAACCTCCAACCGTCCCGACTGCCTTTCTGTTATCGGTCTTGCAAGAGAGACTGCAGTAAGCTTCGGCAGAGAGCTGAATATCCCCACTCCCACGGTAAAAGAGGGAAGCGGAGATATTTCTGAATATATCTCGGTTGACGTTGAGGACGCAGAGCTTTGTCCCCGTTACAGCGCAAGAGTAATTAAAAACGTAAAGATCGAGCCCTCTCCTCTTTGGCTCAGAATGCGCCTTCGCGCATCGGGAGTTCGTCCCATAAACAATATCGTTGATATAACCAACTACGTTATGCTCGAGTACGGTCAGCCGATGCACGCGTTTGACTACGCTATGCTCGAGGGTAAAAAGATCGTAGTACGCCGCGCCGCAGAGGGCGAGAGCTTTAAGTCACTTGACGATACCGACCATATCCTTAATGCAAACACCCTCGTTATTGCAGACGAGAAAAAGGCGGTTGCACTTGCGGGCGTTATGGGCGGAGCAAACAGCGAGATAAAGGACTCTACCACCACGGTAGTATTTGAGTCCGCGAACTTCCTCGGCTCGTCGGTACGTCTTGCCGCAAAGGCGCAGGGAATGAGAACCGAGTCGAGCGGACGCTTTGAAAAGGGACTTGATCCCGAGAATACGATGGCAGCGCTCAACAGAGCGTGCGAGCTCGTAAATCTTCTCGGAGCGGGCGAGGTAGTCGGCGGATGTATTGACGTCTATAAGAATAAAAAGGCGGCAAATACCGTTAAATTTGACGCGGCACAGATTAACGCGTTCCTCGGAACCGATATCTGCGAGGAAAAGATGCTCGAGATACTTTCCTCTCTCGGATGCACGGTTGAAAACGGCGTTCTCACAGCACCCTCCTATCGCGCGGATATCGAGAATATGAACGATATTGCCGAGGAAATAGCGAGAATCTACGGATATAACAATATCCCCTCCACACCCTTCAAGTGCGAGGTAAAGGCGGGAATGCTCACTCCCAAGCAGGCGTATAAGGCACGTCTTCATAACGTTCTTTGCTCGCTTGGAATCAGCCAGAGCGTTACCTTCTCCTTCGTTTCTCCGAAAACACTTGATACGATAAATCTTCCCGAGGATGCTCCCGAGAGACGCCAGGTGGTTATTACCAATCCCCTCGGAGAGGACACCAGCGTTATGAGAACGACGCTTATTCCGTCCGTTCTCGGCGTTCTTGCAAGAAACAACAATTATCACTCGGATAGCGTTGCTCTCTACGAGCTCGGACATATCTATATTCCAAACGAGGATGTAAACGAGCTTCCCGCAGAGCCCCTCCGTCTCACCTTTGCATTCTACGGAAAAGGCGATTTCTACACGCTCAAGGGTATGGTAGAGGCGATCCTGAGTGACGCGGGCATCGCAAGATATCGCTTCGCATCCGAGCCGAACAATCCCGTTTTCCATCCCGGAAGATGTGCAAATATCATTGCCCGCGGATTTGAAACGGTAGGAACTATCGGTCAGATCCACCCGAAGGTTGCGGCAAATTACGGCTTCGACGGTCCCGTTTACCTTGCTGATATCGACTTCGAAAAGCTCTTTAGCTTCTCAAACTTTGATAAGCACTATAAAGCGCTTCCCAAGTATCCGCCGGTAAACCGCGACTTCGCATTCGTTTGCGATAAGGATACCGAGTCGGGCGCTATTGAGGACGTTATCCGCAAGGCGGCAGGTAAGCTCGTTGAGGACGTAAAGCTCTTTGACACTTACGTTGGCGAGCGTCTCGG
Organism: Oscillospiraceae bacterium; assembly: GCA_015064385.1. Taxonomy (GTDB): domain Bacteria; phylum Bacillota; class Clostridia; order Oscillospirales; family CAG-272; genus SIG672. The sequence continues at coordinate 32,771 of SVSI01000007.1, forward strand.
CGAGGGCAAGAAGAGTCTTGCGTTCAGAGTTACCCTCCGCGCAGCAGATCATACTCTTACCGAGGAAGAGTCCGAAAAGACCTCTGCAAAGATAGTAGCATCCGTAGAAAAGCAGCTCGGAATTACCCTCAGAGGTTAAAGAAACGCCAAGGGACTCCGTCCCTTTGGAAACCCTGCTAAGGAAACTTTTTGAAAAAAGTTTCCTTAGAACCTTCAAAAACTTTAATAAAAAACAAAAAGCTATGAGAAATTTTATCTCATAGCTTTTTTATTACTTAAATGCCTTTGATACAACCCTTTTTACAAGGCGTTTGCATCTTGACGCAAAGGGATCCTTTAAGTGCTTTTTTGCCACCTTGTCAAATCGTTTGCTTTGTATTTTCTTTATAAAATCCCGTCGCTTCGGGTATAAGGGAACCGATCTTATCGCGGCGCTGTTACAGCGTATCGCTTTGTCCGTATCCGCTTCTTTGACGGTCATAAGATCTTTGATCTCGTCAAACAGAGAAGCTCCCTTTTGAGAATGAACGAGCACGAGGGACGTTCCCTTGTCGTCGTCCATTTCGGGTATGATATTCCGTACCCCCCAAAAATCCGCAAGAGTAACGTCCGCATCCCTTGAAACCGTTTTGAAAGAGCAGTCGTAGCAAGAGGGACGAAGACAGCGGTTTTTCAGAAAAGATATCATATAAAGATCGTCGTCAAGAGCCCGCGAGTATCTTTTTTGAGGGTATTTGAAGGATAAAGAAAACTTCTTCCATCCCGTTTGCTTGTCACGGAAGGATATTTCTTCAACCGTGTCCAAGTCGCATTCTTTTCTGTACTTAAGATATTTTTCCCATACTGCAGGCGACGGAACGCCGTGACAGATAATGTCTTGACATATAAGATTTTCGTAGTCCCGATCAAGATAAGCTTTAAGTCCGCCGATCTGACACGGAGTACCGGTAAAAAGAACGGTACGCCCTTCATCAAGAAAATTCTTTGCAAGCTTATACGATTCACCGATCCGGCTTTGTACGTATTTTGATCCGCGAAGCATTGCGAGATCGCTCTTTTTTTCTACCGCGGTATGGACTACTTCAAAGTTTTCATTAAACGCGGCACCGAAAACGACTCCGCCTTTGTCTATAACTTTTTCTGCAAGTAACGTAAAAATGCCACCGGAAGAGCTTTTCAGTCTGATATTTTCATCGTTGTTGAATGCGGCGTAGGCAGTAGGGACTCTGCTCGTATCTTCGTTTTCTTCTCCCTTTATGATGGGACAAGCTTTTTCGCAAAGTCCGCAGTTGATGCAAGTTGCCGCGTCAACCACGGGATATTTGAATCCCTCGTCGTCGCTTTTCATAGCTATACTGTTTACGGGACAGACGCTGTAACAAGCATAACATCCTGAGCATTTTGTTTTGTCAGATATTTTTATCATAAGCTTATCTCTGTTTTCTGAATATTTTTTTTAGGGGCTGCCGAACGAGATCCTTCTCGTACGCGTTCATACCAAGCAGCCACATGGAAGCCACGTAAACAAGAGTGTAGAGTACGATAGATGCTACCAGCACGTAAATGTTATAAAGGTTAAAGAATCTGACAATAAGGCAACCGACGGCTATCGGAATTATCGCTCCGAGAGAAAGACGAAGAATGCTCTTCCAGAAGCCGAGAATGTCTATATGGCATCTCTTCTGATAATAGACGTTCATTATTATTCCGTTTGCGAGAACGAGCGAAATTGACGTACCGACGGCACTTCCGACAGCGCCGTACTTTTGACAGAGAATTATCGAAAGCATGAGATTTATCGCCGCCATTACCGCGTATATTATAGATCTGAACTGGTGAATGTTCTGTGCGCGCTGAATCTCTATTCCGAGATTCTGTATGAGAGGAACGGTGGCAGGTACCATAAGAAGCAGTGCTACTATATAGGAGTCCTCGTATCCGCCGCCCGCCCAGAAATGAATGAACGGCTTTCCGAAAAAGAATACTCCGCTGACGATAAGCGCAAGAATTATAAACTGCACGCGTCCGACTCTCGTAAAGACCTCGGAAAGGGAAGCTTTCATCTTCTCGACGTTTTCCTTGGTCTCGTTCACTATGCGGTGTATCGCGGGGGAAAAGACTCCCGATATTGCCGTAGAGAACATCTGGAAATAGTGGTAAAGCGAATATCCGACCGAATATACCGCAGTCATTTCCGTACCGTGGAAGCGCGTAATAACGAGCTTGTCTATGTTCCAGTTTATCTGGTCTATTACCGAGTTAAGCGCAATGAAGATCGTATAGGAGAACAGACTTGCAAAAAGTCCCTTCTCGGGCATTCCCAAAACGAATTTCTGCTTTAAGACCTTAAGAACGTAGTAAAGGTATATCGCATCAACGATAAGAGCTATCGTGACCGATGCTATGACCATTGCGACAGATCCGTGTCCGCTGAGCAAAAGGATTATGTTGGTAAGCGGACCGAATACCGTCTTTCCGATGCCGATAAGCTTTGAAAATACGAATTTCTCGTGTGAGAAAATTATGTTGCCGAAAACGCTCATCGGGAAGGATATCGCGAGATTAAAGGTGAGCAGCAGCATCAGTATTTTTGCCGTTACGTACTGATCGGGCGTAAGACCGTCCTTGAACACGAGATCGAGATTAAAAGAGAGAAAAAGTCCGCACAGCAGTGCAATGATTCCGATTATAATAAAGATCGTCAAAAATAAGCCGTTCAGCTTGTAAATGGACTCTTTGTCGTTGTTTTTCTTGTATTTGCTGTAATAACGGATATATCCGCTGTTGAAGCCGAGATTCAGTATCGAGATCATCGAGATCGTCGAGGTTACGGTAGAGTAAAGACCGTACTCGCTCTGTCCCAGCAGACGAAGCATCACGGGAGTATAGAGTATGCTCAGAATGATGCTTATTCCCATTTGTGCGTAGGAAAGGATCGAACCGACCTTCCTCTGATTTATTTTCATAGGCGTGCCTTTCAAAATATAAATATATTCACATTATGATACCATATTTGCGTATTAAAGTCAATAGAAAATGTAAATTCTTTGTGTCATAAAGTGTCATACTTTGCTTGACAATCGCGTGAGTGTGTGATATAATCATAGTACAAAAACACTTGAAAGGTGAAGATATGAAATACACGATAGATACGGGGCTCATTCCCGGCACGGTTCTTACAAGAAAAGATTTCGGAGGCATCAGCGGAAAAGAATTTCTCGATAAGGTATTCTTTTTCTCAAACGGACTTATGCTCAGTCAGATAAGAGAGATAGCGGGAGTTGACGGCTCTACTCTTCAGAACTGGGTAAAGCGCGGCTGGCTCGGCAATACGGTAAATAAAAAGTATTCCAAGGAGCAGCTTGCGAGAATACTCATCATAAATATGATGAAAAGCAGTATGATGCTCGAAAAGATAGATTTTATCCTCCACTATATAAACGGAAAAATCGAGGATAGTGGAGACGATATAATATCCGAGTCCGATCTTTACGGTTATATCTGCGATATCTACGACATCTACACGAGAGAGGGATACGGAGAGGACACGCAGCTCAAAAAGGTGATAAGCGACCTGACGGCAGAAAAGTACACCGAGCCCTTTGAGGGCGCAAAGGAGCGCCTTGACAGAGCGCTTGAAATAATTATCGTGGCGTATTTTGCATCTATCGTGTCCGGCCGTGCGAACGCGCTTTTTTACGAGCTTGAAAAATGAGTGATTTCGGATATTTCAAAACTGAAAACGGAGTTATCTCAAACGGCAAGACGCTCGTTTACTGCAGAGGTACGGAGATCTCTGAAATAAGACGGGACGGCGTGCCGATCCTTTCGGTATTTCCCGATTTCGGTGACTCTCTTGCCAAAACCGAGAGCGGATATGACTCAAATTTTGAAAGCTTTTCTCACGACGTTTTCACCGCCAGATATTCTCTTAGCGAAAACGGTGAAAGAATACCGGAAATATTAAGAAGCGCCCGTATCTGCGACGGCTTCTCTGAAAGCGGAGCTTTCACTCGAAGTATCGAGACTCTGAAAGCGTTTGAAATGAAGCTTTCCTTTCCGCCTTACGTGCGAAAAAGCTTTATAAGAAATTATAAAATAGGCAGAAAATATTACGACGTTATCTGTCTCACTCTGCCGAGCGGAGTCGGATTTTATAAGTGCGAAACTACCGCATCTGCGGTAAAAACTCTCATAGTACCAAGCGGTAACGCCCGCTTTTCACAAGGCGGAGATGCTCTCGATATTATGATCGGTACCTCGCGTATCACGATAGCTTCGGGCGAGGGAGAGTATCCGCTGAAGCAGATCGAAAAAGCGCTTTGCGAGAGATGTGATTTTACTGACAATACTTGTGAAAACGAATGTGATCCGACCGAAAATCTTCTGCATATACTGAAAGCACATCAGTCCGAAAAGGGCGGCGTGATCGCCTCGAGAGGTGAGCCGATAGTCAGAACGGACAGCGTCCGTATGGTAGTAGCTGCCTTTCTCAAATATAAGCTCTTTGACCGAGCACGCAGGGTGCTTGAATTTTTCTGCGAAAGATTCGGTGCCGACAAGCGATTTTATCAGATATATTCTGCCGAAAATAAGCAGAGCGAGCGCTATTTTTCAGACGTTTCGCTCGGTTGTGCAAATCTTATGAGCGCTATGCTTGACTACGCAAGAGAAAGCGGAGATCACTCTCTGCTTAAAGAAAATATCAAAATGATGAAAAGCGCGATGTACGCTCAGTTTGACGAGTGCGAAAAGGGAGTAATGCCTTTTTCGGGCGCGGAGACCGAGCTTGCCGACTTTATGATATCTCTGCAAAGCAGAGCACAGGCATCTCTTGAAGCAACGCTCTCGTTTGTGTGTGCAGTCCTCGATTTTTGCGATTACTGTGAGGAAAAAGGCGTAAAGCTCCCGAATGATAACGGCTCGGCAAGAAGACGTGCGACCGAGATACTCGCATCTGTTTCGGAGAGATTTATACATAACTCCGTGCCAACTCTCGCCTCGCGTGAGCGTCTTATAAAGCTGCCGAGATTTTCCTACGGCGACTGTGATGTCTGTCGTGCTAAATTCTCGCATATCTATTACGGCGAGCTTGAGCTTACACACAGGGAAGCGTATGCTTGTCCGAGGTGCTACGCTGACTCTGACGAGACCTTTCCGATAACTACGCCGTCCGACGGATTTTCGGTGCTTGCCGCCGCGATCCTTTTGTCAAACGAGCGCTTTTGCGCGACGTACGGAGAAGATAAGTCACGCGCACTTCTTGAAAAGGCGCTTGAGATAAGATACGAAAGAGGAGACGTGACGAGCGTTCGTGCGGATACTTTACTGCTTTGCGCCGCAAGGCGCTTTGGTGTTGACGCGAAGTTTCTTGAGAAGGAGATACTGTCCGAAGTAAAGAGCGGAACTCTCGTAAACGAGTGCTTTGATACTCGCACCGCCGCAGCTCTGTTGCTTGTTCTGTAAAACAAAAATACCCCGACACCGTCGGGGTATTTTGATTTTTGCTTACGCCATTTTTTCGCTGAGCTGTGCGCCGCCGAGAATATGGAAATGCAGATGCTTTACGCTCTGGCAGGCATCGTCTCCGCAGTTGGAGATAACTCTGTAACCGTTTGTGAGTCCCGCATCGGAGGCGATCTTCGGAATAACGGTAAAGATCTTCGCAACTATATCGGCGTTGTCGGCACTGATGCCGTCCATTGAGGGAATATGCACCTTGGGTATTACGAGTATGTGTACGGGCGCCTGGGGCGCGATGTCGTAAAAGGCGAATACGCTCTCGTCCTCGTAAACCTTTTTAGAGGGGATATCGCCGTTTATTATTTTACAGAAAAGACAGTCCATAATTTGAGATCTCCTTGAGTTTTTTTATATTTTAACACATTTTCAGCGCAAGGTCAAGAGCAACCAAAAAAGAATTGAGATTTTTACATAAATTCGGTGATACTGCGCTTTTACACTATATTGACGAAAATCAATTTCTGTGATATAATTATAAAAAAAGAAAAAGGAGAGTCGTTATGAACGGGAAAAGCAGATGCAAGATACTCAAAGAAATACGCAAACAGATAGCAGAGCATAATGATATTGAGTTTGTTACGTCCGAATGTAAATATCAAGGCGACTGCTTGGGTACTTGTCCGAAATGTGAAGCGGAGGTAAGGTACCTCGAAAACGAGCTGAAAAAACGCGAGATGCTCGGCAAAAGGGTAGTCCTTGCGGGACTTGCGCTTGCCGTGACTGCTTCGGCTCTCGGATGCAGCGATCCGCTCGAGAATACGGATGAATCCGATATCCCCGATAACGACGACAAATATACCGAAACCGCAGGTGATCCTTTGCCGGAAGTTGACGGGTTTGTGGAATTTGACGGAGTTATGATGCCTGCACCTAACATCTCCGATATACTTGATACGGACGCCCTCGCAAGAAACGAATATATATCTGCCTACACACGCTTCGATCTTCGCGCAGCTTGGAGTAATGCAGATGCCGTACTCGGAGAGAACGTTGATATCTTTTACGTCACACACCTTGATATCACCTACGAGATTAAAGTCACCTACGGGGAAAACGACGTCGCGGTATCGGTAGTTGTCAGAGAGACCGAAGAAGAGTTTATGGGCGATATGCTACCGCCACTCGAGGAAGACGATGAAAAATGATAATGCGGTAAGAGCGCCGATCGTCGGATATTCGCGCCACCGGCTCGCAACTGACGGGCAGGGAGTTACCACTCTCGTTATATTTCACGGGTGTCCGCTCCGATGCAGGTGGTGTATAAATCCGTACACGTTTGATCCAAACACGAAATATACTCAAACCACACCCGAGGAGCTTTACGATAAGCTTAAAGTTGACGATATATATTTTCGCGCCACAGGAGGAGGTGTTACGTTCGGCGGCGGTGAGCCCCTTTTGTACGCCGATTTTTTGCAGAGCTTTCGTGCGCTTTGCGGCGACTCTTGGCATCTGTGTGTTGAGACGTCACTTTCGGTACCGTGGAAAAACGTAGCTGTCGCGGCTGAATGTATTGATACGTTTTACATCGACTGCAAGGATACAAATGAGAATATTTACCGCGCATATACGGGAAAAGATAATTCGCTTATGCTCGAAAATCTCGAAAAGCTTGCAAAGAAAATACCTGTCGAAAGGATAGTGGTTCGTCTTCCGCTTATTCCGGAGTTTAATACCGATGCAGACAGACAAAAGAGCAAAAAACTGCTTTCTCAAATGGGTATCACGTGCTTTGACGCGTTCGAGTATAAAATAAAGACAAAAAAATAGTTTTTGTTGCCCTATAATCGGTGTCAAGAGGAAGTTTCTACTTGACACCGAAATTTTTATGTGTTATAATATCTTGAATACGTATAATAATATACATAAATGCTTTTTAAGGAGATAAACGAAATGAAAGTAACTAAAGATTCGATAATCGGAGACGTTCTCAGAGCAGACGTTTCGACCGCAAAATTCTTCCTCGAGATAGGAATGCACTGCCTCGGATGTCCCTCGGCAACCGGTGAGACCATCGAGATGGCTTGCGCTGTACACGGCGTAAATGCAGACGAGCTCGTGGACAAGCTCAACGCTCATTTTTCGGCTAAATAATCTTGATGATAAACAAAAACAGATCTTTTCCGCTCCCCGATCTCTCGAAACGGCTTTCGGAGGTAGCGAAATTCGTCCGTCTTGACTCGGTCGTTGCGGACGTTGGTACCGACCACGCATATCTGCCTATATATCTTCTCAAAACGGGGGTGGCAAGATACGCGGTAGCTACCGACGTGCGTGAGGGACCTCTCGTTCACGCGAGAGATAACATCGATTTCTATAACGTGAAGGACTCTGTGTCGATATACCGCACGGACGGTCTTGAGGGTATAGAAGCCCACGCGCCCGACGATATTATGATCTGCGGAATGGGCGGAGAGCTCATTCTCAGAATAGTTACCGAGTGTGAATATACGAAAAAAGAAGGAGTTCGCCTCCTTCTTCAGCCGCAGTCCTCGTTTGCGGAAATGCGAAACGGGCTCGCTGAGGCGGGATATAGCGCCGTGGACGAGTCGCTCGTGCGGGACGGACACATGATCTATCAGGTGGCTCTGTTCGAATATACGGGAAATATATCGATTTTGACACCCGCCGAGGCGCTTCTCGGACCGAAAAACATCGAAAAGGGCGGAGAGCTCTTTAATGAATACGCGTCCATACATCTTCGCAAGCTCCGCCGCAAGATCGCATCAAAGGGAGGCGCGGGATACGACGTCTCTTCGGACGTAGCGCTCGCTGCCGAGATCGAGAAGATACTCGGTCGCAAAAAGGATACGGAGGATACTTAAATGCCAAACGCATACGAGCTTTATTCATATCTTGACAAAATGATACCAAGGCACCTTTCGTGCGAGTGGGATAACGACGGAATGATGGTCTGTCCCGATAAATACGCCGAGGTAAATAAGGTGCTCCTTACCCTCGATATAACTGCCGAAGCGATAGAATACGCGCTCGACGAGGGCTTTGATACGATAATATCTCACCATCCGCTCATCTTTAAGCCGCTCGGCGCGGTAAACGGCGAGGATCACGTTTCCTCAAAGGTGATAACGCTGATAAAAAACGGTGTAAACGCATTTTCCTTCCATACGCGTCTTGACGCACTCGACGGAGGTGTAAACGATATGCTTGCCGAGCTTCTCGGCATAGAGGACGTTGAGATCCTTCCGGGCGACAGCGATATGATAGGTAGAATAGGAAACCTCAACGTACCTATGGAGCCGTCCGAATTTGCACGCTTTGTGAAGGATCAGCTCGGAGCTGCGAGCATAAATCTTATAGACGCACAGCTTGAGGTATCAAGAGTAGCTCTTTGCGGAGGAGACGGAAAATCGCTCCTTTCAGCCGCATATAAGTCGGGAGCAGATACTTATATTACGGGCAGTACGTCCTATAATTCAATGATAGACGCGCTCGAATATCCGATAAACGTTATCGAGGCGGGACATTTCCACACCGAGAATCACGTTCTGGGTCTTCTTGCCGATATGCTTGAGGAGTTTGACTCCGAGATCGAGATCGGAACATTTGAGAGTAACGCGATAAAAACGCTCTGAAAAGAGAAAATATCGGCAGCTTTTCTGCCAAAACGAAAAATACTGCATAGTCTGTATAAGACAGTTTAACGGAGGTTAATTTTGATAATCCAGCTTGAAGAATCACTGCAGAAGCTTCGCGCAATGAAGGACGATATGACCGATCTTGCGCAGGCGCTCAAGATAAGCGAACACGAAAAGACGGTCGAGGAGCTTGAAAAGAAGACCTTTGAGGAGGGATTCTGGAACGATCAGGCAAACTCGGGAAAGATACTTCAAAAGCTCAAGCAGTCCAGAGATAAGGTCGAGCAGTTTAACGCATTAAACGCTAAAATAGAGGATACGATGTCCCTTGCCGAGCTTGCCATTGAGGAGGACGACGCCTCATTTGCCGACGAGGTAGTATCCGAGACCGAGAAGATCGCCGCCGAAATGGAGACCGAGCGTATCTCGGCGCTTCTTTCGGGAGAGTACGATGCAAATAACGCGATTCTTTCCTTCCATCCGGGCGCAGGCGGTACCGAAGCGCAGGACTGGGCGCTTATGCTTTACAGAATGTACACCCGTTGGGGCGAAAAGCACGGATATAACGTCAAGCTTATCGATATGCTGGACGGCGAAGCGGCGGGAATCAAGAGCGCAACTATTTTAATAGAGGGACTCAACGCGTACGGATATCTCAAGAGCGAGAACGGAGTTCACCGTCTCGTGCGTATATCCCCCTTCGACGCATCGGGAAGACGTCAGACCTCCTTTGCGTCGGTCGAGGTAATGCCCGAGTTTACAGACGACGGCACCATCGAGATCCGCGACGAGGATATCGAGGTCACGGCTCACCGCTCAAGCGGTGCGGGCGGACAGCACGTCAATAAAACGGACAGCGCGATAAGAATACTTCATATTCCCACGGGAATCGTGGTCGGCTGTCAGACCGAGCGTAGCCAGCTCCAGAATAAGGAAACTGCAATGAAGATGCTTCGCAGTAAGCTTATGGAGATAAAGGAAAGGGAACACCTTGAGCGAATCGAGGATATTCAGGGCAATAAGACCAACATCGAGTGGGGCGCACAGATACGCTCGTACGTATTTATGCCTTACACGCTCGCGAAGGACACCCGTACCGGACACGAAAACGGAAATATTCAGGCGGTAATGGACGGCGATATAGACGGCTTCATCAACGCCTACCTCAAAATGAACGCAAAATGATCCAAAACTTAATATAAATGCAGAGAAAGGTGAAAAATTATGAAAAACATCAAATTCCCTAAAATTCCGATCGAAAAATCCAAATTCACGATCGCACTCATTCTCCTTGTACAGTCGGCAACGTTCCTTATTATGTCGCTGGTACAGTGGAACAGACGCAGAAGTCTTGCGGGAGCTTTTCTTGCTATCGCGGCGATCTGCGGAAGCGTTGGCGGCGTTCTTATGATAAAGAGTGCCGATAAGGAGAAAAAGCGTCTTACCGTTATCGATTCTCTTTGCGGCAATTATCTTGATGAGGATGCGTTTACCGAGGGATTTGAGGTCCCCGTTGACGACAGCATCGACGAAGAGGAATTCGGAGTCTGATCGAAAATCAAATCAACGATAAATGGAGGCAAATATGAAAAAGCTTACTTTGAGAACGTTGTCCCTGCTTCTTGCACTCGTAATGGCGCTTTCCTTTGCACTCGTAGGATGCACGGACGATACCGACGATGAAGATGAAGACGACGGCGGAAAAAAAGCCACCAATATAAACTTGACCGAAGAAAACGCGGAGAAGATTCTGCTTGCGGCATTTGAAAAGCTCGAGAACGCTAAATATTTCGAGTGTACGAGTACGCTTTACCACGCTGACGACGACGGCTACGAGAATAACGTAGAGGCATCCGTAATTGCACAAAAGGACGGAGATGTTTATAAAGCAGTTGTGGAAAGCAAAGAAAAGCTTGACGAAAACAGCGATGCGACCGACGGTGACGATGATGAGGCGGGATACGTTGATTACGTTTATTTGTCGGGCAACACCGAATTTAATACCGCATCTACCGCGCTTGCAGGCAAAGAGTTCTGTATTTACGAAGATCCGATCGACGTAAAAAGCATTATCAATAAGGTCTCCGAAGATCTTTTTATGCTCCCTATAGAAACGGCTATAAAGAATTTCTGTGCAAATGAGATCACCGTGGAAAAGAATGGTAACGTTTATACGGCAACAGTCGAGATCACGTCGTATAAGCAGGTGTGCGAGATCTTCGTGACCGAGGATTTCGATGCCACCAACGACGGTTACATAGATAGCTGTAAGGGAAAAGCAAGCTTTTCGGTAAGCAAAAAGGGTGATCTCGCCGGAATATCTATGGATTTTGAGTTCGATGCCGAGGGAACGAAATTCATTTCAAAGGTAGATGCCAAAATATCCGAGATCAATGCTGATAAGACGGTAAGTGAGCCGGAGTGGTACACAAACAGATCTTACGCGAGCGGTGACACCCTTAGCGAGGTACGCGACGGCGTAAGATTTGAATACACGGTGGACAGAAGCGAAACCCTCGCTTTTAACGGCGCGTTTTACCACGACGACTACTATATTGACACCGTTAAATACTATAAGCTGCTGACCGAGCTTGACGGAATAAAGGTTACCGAGATCGACTGCCACGGTTATATCGATATTGAAAACCTGGTAGTTCCCGGTACGGGTGTCGGATTCAAAAACGGCTTTAACGACCTTAATTGCACCATCTTCCTTGATGGCGAAACCAATATTACCTTCTCGCCCGTCTATTTCGCAGTAAAGGGTATATACGCCGAAGGCGACTGGGAAATGGTTGACGGAGTCCCTACGGCTAAAGACGGTGCCGAGTCGCTGGTCTCCGGATCCAACGTGAACCTTCCCGACGATGATTATGACGACGATGACAACTGGGGCGACAACAATCAGGGCGACGACAACCAGGGCGATGACGAATGGAAAGAGCCGGATCTCTTCGTGCCCGGCGAAACGGACGAGAGCGTAAGATTCGTTGGAAAATGGGTAACCGATTTCGATTTTACCGAGTTCTTCAACGAAATTATGGATGCTCAGCTTGGCGAAATGGCGGTATATTTCAACTTTGACGATATTAACATTGCTTACATAGTAGAATTCTTCGCAGACGGAACGTATCGCACTCAGGTAGATGAAGCATCTATCGAAGAGCTTATGGTAGGATTAGAGAACATTATGAGGGCAGGTCTTACCGACTATATCAATTCTATGGCGTCTCAGGCGGGATATCCTTCGGGGGATGCTCTGTGCCGAGCTGAATTCGGAATGAGTCTTGAAGAGTATGTAAACGAATCTGTAAAGGAACTGGATTTTTCAAGCGCCTTCCCGATAGACGATACTAAAACCTCGGGAGAGTACGTAGCGTACGACGGAAAGCTCTATCTTGCGGAAGACGGAAACGACTTCTCGGTCGATAACTACACTCCTTACGAGTTTATAAACGATTACACGTTCGAAATGCGTCTCCCCGACAACTTTGATGAGGGTAACATTGATGAAGATACAGCAGCGCTTTACGATATGATAGTCGGTATGTTCCCGCTCGTATTCGGTTATGTATCCTGATAAATAAAACAAAAAGTTGAGTTCATATCGAACTCAACTTTTTTATTTCATTTTTTCCAAAGCGTAACGCTTTATCGCTTCAAAGGAGGTGTCGCTGATGGCGTGCTCGATCTTGCAAGCGTCCTCGGATGCGACGTTTTCGTCAACCCCTATCGTAGTGAGAAATTTTGTGAGAAGGGTGTGCCTCTCGTATATTTTCTCCGCGATCTCCTTGCCTGCGTCGGTAAGGGTGATAAGACCGTCCTTGTCAACGACTATATAACCGCCGTTCTTGAGCAGTCCGACGGCTCGGCTTACGCTCGGTTTTGAATATCCGAGATGCTCGCTTATGTCTATTGAACGAACTGTGCCTTTCTCGATATAGAGAACGTGTATCGCCTCGAGATACATCTCGCCCGATTCCTGTAAACGCAAAGATCTCGCCTCCTTTTATAAGATATGCCTTGTTTTTATCTATTTTAGCACATATCTCCGCCTTTTTCAAGTGAATTTTGAAATTTTATAATAAAAAAGCATTTACGGTGATTTCCGTAAATGCTTTTTGTGTTTTAGCTTATCTTAAAGAGCAGAAACGATAGCTGCGGTATCCTGTGCGATAACGAGCTCCTCGTTGGTGGGGATAAGGTAAACGTCAACCTTGGAATCGTCGGTGGAGAGCTTGATTATATCGGACTGGCGGAGTGCCTTTGCATTTACATCCTTGTCGATCTTAACGCCGAAGAACTCCATATCCTCGCATACCATCTCGCGGAGACGGGTGTTGTTTTCGCCGAGGCCTGCGGTGAATACGATAGCGTCAAGTCCGCCCATAGCAGCGGTGTACGAGCCGATGTATTTCTTTATCTGATAGAAAAGAATGCTCGTTGCAAGGTTTGCCTTTTCGTAAAGGGGATCGGAGGGACCGTTGGCAACGGCGTCCTCAAGGTCACGCGAGTCGGACTTTCCGGTAAGACCGAGGAATCCGCACTTCTTGTTCATATAGCTTGCAACCTCGTCAGCAGACCAACCCTTCTTCTGCATCATATAAGGAACGATAGCGGGGTCGATAGAGCCGCAGCGCGTACCCATCTCAACGCCTTCAAGGGGAGTAAAGCCCATCGAGGTATCAACTACCTTGCCGCCGCGAACAGCCGAGATAGACGAGCCGTTTCCGATGTGGCAGGTAACGATCTTGGTGTCACCGGTAACGCCCTTCTTTGCGAGTATATCGTTCATGATACCCGAAACGAAGCGGTGCGAGGTTCCGTGAGCGCCGTAACGGCGGATCTTGTAATCGTCGTACATATCGTACGAAAGGGGATACATATACGCCTTTTCGGGCATGGTCTGATGGAATGCGGTGTCGAATACGAGAACCTGCGGGGTGGTAGGCATAACTGCGGTGCATCCCTCAATACCCATAAGGTGTGCGGGAGTGTGAAGAGGTGCGAAATCGTAGCAGAGCTTGAGCTTCTCGATAACCTCGGGAGTTACGAGGCAGCTCTCGAAGAAGTAAGGTCCGCCGTGGACTACGCGGTGACCGATAGCTTCGATCTCGGAAACATCCTTGATACAACCGATCTTTGCATCGCAAAGAGTGTCAACAACGATCTTCATAGCAACCGAGTGGTTGGGCATATCGCACTGATTTGTGTACTTTTCGCCGTTTATCTTATGCTCGATAAGACTTCCGTCGATACCGATTCTTTCGCAAATACCTTTGCATTTTACGTCTCCCGACAGAGTATCAATGAGCTGATACTTGAGCGAGGAGCTTCCTGCGTTTACAACGAGTACGTTCATTTTTGTTCCTCCGATTTGACAAATATAAATTTTTGTGATAATATTAACAAAAGAATTATATAACAAAACGATACAAATTTCAAGTGGATAAGCGGCAAAATATAGCTTTATTTTGAAAATTTTACAAAAACGGGAAAAAACAATGAAAAAAGTAGCCATTATTTGTGAATTTAATCCTTTTCATAACGGACACAAGCTCCTTTTTGACAGAGTGCGCGCCTTTTTTGCACCCGAGGAGGTATGCCTTGTGTGTATAATGAGCGGAAATTTCGTCCAGAGAGGTACGCTCTCCGTTATGTCCAAATATAAAAGAGCGGAAATAGCTGCCGATATGGGAGCCGATCTCGTTTTGGAGCTTCCTTTTCCGTACTCGGCATCTTACGCGCAGTCCTTTGCGCGTGCGGGTGTGCATATTGCAAGCTCGCTCGGCGATATCGAATATCTCGCGTTCGGCAGTGAGTCAAACGACGGTGAGAAAATTCTCGACTGCGCCGAGAAGCTCGCGAGCGCAGAGTTTGAAAACGCTCTTTCCGATATGCTGAAGGAGAGTAGAAATACCTCCGAGCCGTACGCGTCGGTGCGCTCCCGAGTATTTGAAAAGCTCTACGGAAAAGAGCTGTTGTCAAAGCCGAACGATATTCTCGCTATCGAGTATCTTCTTGCAATAAGTGACTCGGGCAGTAATATAAAGCCGCTGTTCATAAGAAGAGATAAGGATTTTTCTGCAAGCGAGAGCAGGGGATATATCTACTCGGGGGACGCATCTCTTGAGCACGTTATACCCGAGAGCGTTTATGAAAAGACCGTTTCGGCGGAGAAATTCCCACAGCATCTGCCCGACGCTGCGCTCGTGCTCTTTCTCGCAAATTCCGAAGCGATCGATGTAGCGTGCGCGTCCGAGATGAACTTTGATCTCGCGTCCCGACTTGTAAGCGCCGCAAGGAGCGGAAAATATAAGACGGTGAAGGATCTCCTTTCGGCGGTGGCTACGAAAAAATATACACACGCAAGAATAAGACGCGCGCTGAACAACGCCTTTCTCGGCGTAAAAGCGAGCGAGCTCGAAAATATGCCCGAATACACCGTACTTCTTTCAAGCAGTGAGGCGGGAAGAAGGGCGCTGCGTGAGTTTTCAAAGAGCGCGAAAATAAATATTCTCGCAACCAAGAGCGCGCATAATAAGCTTGACGGACTTGCCGCAGAGCAGTACGCACTTTCCGAAAAAGCAGACAGGACGTTCTACTTTTTTGCGTCCGAAAATACGTCCGAGAATAAACCGTACGTAAAAAAATAAATTTTTTGCAATAATCTATTGATTAAATGGATTTTTTGTGCTATTATATAGTGAAATGAGAGAAAACTTATAGACACGGAGGAATATAAAATGGCAAATGAAATTACCGTAGAGGGAAAATACCTCGTATATAAAAACAAGCCCCTGGTAAGAGAGAATAACTTTATCTGCTACGGAGATATGAGAGATAAGTACGTGCTTTTCCTTATGCTTCTCGGCAGTAAGACCATTGATACCGCAGACCCTAACATCAAGGTCGAGATACCCGAAAACATCGTTGGACAGATACTCAGCACCGATACCTCAAAGCCCACTTCCGAGAGAATGGTAGAGCAGTTCACCAAGAAAGAGCTTTACGAGGCGCTCGATTTCGGTATCATCCGTCTTGAAAGACATAACAAAAAGTAATAGAGCGTCTTACAAATTGCCCTAAAAACTCTTTTATAACGCCAAATATGAAGTTATTTTACCTAAATAATTAAGTAATTGCGATTTTTTTAAGTAAAACTATTGCAATTTCAAAAAAAAGTGTTATAATAGTTACAGTTAGATCGTGTATGGTTGGAAGAGTGTGAAAGCACTCTTCCGATTTTTATGAATACGGAGGTTTACACGCTTTGGCAAAGAACGATAACAAAACAGCGGTAAAGGTCAGAGAGATACTTGAGGGTCCCATTAATACGCTCGGCTACGACGTGTGGGACGTTGAGTTTCTCAAAGAGGGATCCGAGTGGTTTCTCAGAATTACCATTGACAGCGAAAACGGAATAGACATTAACGACTGTGAAAAGGTACACAGATTTATCGATCCGCTTCTCGACGAGGCAGACCCGATAGAGAACGCGTATCACCTCGAGGTCTCCTCACCGGGACTTGAGCGTAATATCCGCACCAGAGAGCATTTTTTGAAATCGGTCGGCGAGAAGGTCGAGATAAAGCTCTTTGCGCCGAAAAACGGAGCAAAGCAGTTTGTGGGAATACTCGATACCGATGAAAACGCGGATAAGATATTCATAAGCGTAAACGGCGAAAAGCTTGAGTTTGCGCGTTCGGATATTTCCAGAGCAAATACCGTGTTCGATTTTGAGTAAGATAATAAAAATAAAAGATAAATAACGAAAGGTACAGATCAGAAAAATGAACGTAGAATTTTTCAAAGCCCTTGATATGCTTGAAGCAGAAAAAGGAATACCCAAGGAGTATATGATCGAGAAGGTCGAGGCGGCTCTTGCAAGCGCGTATAAGCGTGAGTTTGGCGGAAACAGCAACGTAAGAGTTGTTATCGATCCCGTAAAGAAGGATCTTAAGATGTATCAGGTCCGCGAGGTCGTTGCGAACGATTTCGAGGAATACGACGAGCTTCTCCACATTCGTCTCGACGAGGCAAAGGCACTCAGCAGACGTCACACCCTCGGTGGCGTGGTCGAGACCGAGATCAAGACAAAGAACGTAAGACGTCTTTCGGCACAGACAGGAAAGCAGGTCATCATTCAGGGAATCAGAGAAGCAGAGCGCGGAATGATGATAAAAGAATACGAGGATAAGAAAGAGGAGATCATCACTGCAACCGTTCAGAGAGTTGATCCTCAGAACGGTAACGTACTTCTCGATACCGGCACGAGTATCGCAACTCTTATAAAGAGCGAGCAGATCCCCGGCGAGATGTTCGCGGTAGGCGATCATGTAAAGGTATTCGTTACCGAGGTCAGCAAGGATTCTCTCAGAGGCCCGATAGTAACTCTTTCGAGAACTCACTCGCACATGGTAAAGAGAATGTTTGAAAACGACGTTCCCGAGATCCAGGACGGCACCGTAGTTATCAAGGCGATCACCCGTGAGGCGGGCTCGAGAGTCAAGATGGCTGTAATGTCGAGAGACGAAGCGGTTGATCCCGTAGGAGCTTGTATCGGTCAGCACGGCTCGAGAATACAGAATATCGTAAACGAGCTTTGCGGCGAGAAGATAGACGTTATCAAATACAGCGAAACTCCCGAGGAATTTATCGCAAGCGCACTTGCACCCGCAAGCGTACGCGAGGTAATTATCGACGGCGAAAAGACCTGCCACGTTATCGTTGACAGCGATCAGCTTTCTCTTGCTATCGGTAAAGCGGGACAGAACGCGCGCCTTGCCGCACGTCTTACCGGATATAAGATCGATATCCGTACCGAATAATAACGGGGAGACCGTTTTATGCCGATAAAGGAAAAAAAGATACCGAGCAGAAAATGTCTCGGTTGTATGCAGTCCTTTCCCAAAAAAGACCTGATACGCCTCGTGCGTTCACCCGAAGGAGAGCTTTCTCTCGATTTTACGGGCAAAAAGTCGGGCAGAGGAGCATATATCTGTAACAGTAAGAGCTGTTTTGCCAAGGCAAGGAAGGCAAAGCGCTTTGAAAAAAATCTTGAATGCAATATTCCCGAGGAAATATATCTCTCCCTCGAGGAAAGCTTGGAAATTGATGGATAATTACGTAATAAGAATGCTCGGTCTCGCGCATCGCGCGGGAAAGACGGTATTCGGAACGGCGCTCGTTCGTGACGCAGTCAGAGGACACAAAAAGCCCTCGCTCGTTTTGCTTGCGTCGGACGCGTCCGAAAACACAAAGAAAAGAATAAGTGATTCGTGTACCTTTTACGGCGTCGAACTCGCACGGCTCGATATTAGCGGCGAGGAGCTTGCAAAGGTTCTCGGAAAAGCTTCGGACGTCATGTGCGTTGCAGTCACGGATGAGTCCATGGCAAACGCAATGAAGGAAAAAATCGACGAAACAATGTTTATCAAGGCGGATAACGGAGAATCCGCGGGAGGTAGAGCATAATGGCAAATGGAACTACTTGTAAAATAAGCGTTCTTGCAAAAGATCTCGGAATTAAAAATAAAGAATTACTGGAGATGCTTGCGGCAAACGGATATGCGGGTAAATCGCATTCTTCACCGCTTTCGGAAACGGAATTTGCGTTCGTTATCGAGTATTATACCAAGAATAATCAGATAACCAATATCAACGATTATATCAACGGAGTTACGAAGATAGAGATCGAACGCCCCGAAGATAAGGAAAAGCCCGCAGAAAAGGCGGCACCCGCTCCGGAAGAAAAAGCACCCGAGGCACCCAAGGCGACCGAGACGCCGAAGGCCCAGGAGCAAAAGAAGCCCGAAGCACCCAAGGTACCCTTCAAGCCGACACCCAAGCCGGTAGTTGAAAAGAAGGATAGATTTGCAAACCCGCTTGCACCCGCGCAGAGCGCACCCAAGCAGGGCAAAAAAGAAAAGGAAAAGGTCAGACCTGACAGCCGTACGCAGGTACTTCGCCCGCAGAACACCTCTGCCGAAAGCGAAGAGGTAAGGGTTATCCATTCGGACGATCTCTCCGGTCGTCGCGCAGGAACCAAGGTCGTAGATACCCGTGCAAGCAGCGTTGACCTTTCTAAATACGATACCAAGCTCGAGCGCTACGAGAGCGACGATAAGTCCTCGAGAAATTCTACGCAGCGTCAGAAGTTCGGTAAGAAGCAGCCCCAGCCCCTCCAGGGCAGTGACGGCAGAGTTCGTCATAATCAGAATCAGAAAAACAACAAGAAGCAGGAGAAGATGCCTCCCGTTAAGCAGCAGGTATCTATCACCGTTCCCGACGAGATAAGCGTCGGCGAGCTTGCATCCCGCCTTAAGGTTACCGCGGCAGAGGTTATCAAAAAGCTTTTCGGACTCGGAATTATGGCAACCGTTAACCAGACGGTTGATTACGATACCGCAGAGTACGTAGGAACCGAGCTCGGTGCAATAGTAACTAAAGAGGTCGTCGTAACTATCGAAGAAAAGCTCTTCGACGAGAGCGAGGATAACGAGGAGAACCTCGTTGAGCGCGCGCCTGTCGTAGTAGTTATGGGACACGTTGACCACGGTAAGACCTCTATTCTCGACCGCATCAGAAACGCACACGTTACGGCGGGCGAGGCAGGCGGAATTACCCAGCATATCGGTGCGTATAAGACTCATATCAACGGTAAGGATATTACCTTCCTTGATACTCCCGGACACGAGGCGTTCACCTCGATGCGTCTGCGCGGAGCAATGGTAACCGATATCGCGATCCTCGTAGTTGCTGCAGACGACGGAATTATGCCCCAGACGGTTGAGGCGATCAGCCACGCAAAGGCGGCAGGCGTCGATATAATCGTTGCTATAAACAAAATGGATAAGCCCACGGCAAATCCCGAACAGATAAAGCAGAGTCTCACACAGTATGAAATTATCCCCGAGGAATGGGGCGGAGACACCATCTGCGTTCCCGTTTCGGCACTTACCGGTATGGGTATAGACGATCTTCTTGAGTCGGTACTTCTCGTTGCCGAGGTCAAGGATCTTAAGGCAAACCCCAACCGTGCGGCAAAGGGTACTATTATCGAAGCAAAGCTCGATAAGGGACGCGGTCCCGTTGCAACCGTTCTCGTACAGAACGGTACTCTCCACCACGGTGACACGGTTATCGCAGGCACGTCCGTCGGACGCGTAAGAGCTATGACCGACGATAAGGGAAGAAGCGTTAAGGTTGCAGGTCCCTCCGATTCGGTCGAGATCATCGGTCTTGACGAGGTTCCGAGCGCAGGTGACGAGTTCAACGCAGTAAAAGACGAGCGTATGGCTCGTGAGCTTGCCGAGCAGAGAAAGGCAAAATCCAAGGAAGAGCAGTTTAAGGCGGCATCCAAGGTTAGTCTGGACGATCTCTTTGCACAGATCTCAGAGGGTACGAAGGACCTTAATATCGTAGTCAAAGCGGACGTGGGCGGCTCTGCAGAAGCAGTCAAGGCATCTCTTGTTAAGCTGACCAACGAGGAGGTCAAGGTAAACGTAATTCACAGCGCAGTCGGTGGAATCACCGAGAGCGACGTTATGTTTGCGGCGGCATCCAATGCGATCATCGTCGGCTTCAACGTACGTCCCGATAAGGGCGCACTTGACAGCGCAGAGAGACAGAAGGTCGATATCCGTACGTACAGAATAATCTACGACTGTATCAACGAGATAGAGGCGGCTATGAAGGGTATGCTTGCGCCTACCTTCAAGGAAGAGCTTCTCGGACATATCGAGGTCCGTCAGACCATTCACGTTCCCGGCGCGGGTACCATTGCGGGCTCGTACGTTCAGGACGGTAAGGTGTCGAGAAACGCTCAGATAAGAGTAGTGCGTGACGGTATCGTTATCTTCGAGGATAAGATATCCTCTCTCCGCCGTTTCAAGGACGACGTCAAGGAGGTTGCTCAGGGATACGAGTGCGGTATCGGTCTTGAAAAGTTCAACGACATCAAGATAGGCGATATTCTTGAGGCCTTCGAGATAGTTGAAGTAAAAGCACAGTAATTTGAAACCGCCGTGTAGGAGCTGAAATAAGCGTCTGCTACGGCGGTTTTTGCTTAAAAATGCTTAAAAGGAAATTAAGATGGGAAATACAAAATACCTTCCGCGACTCGGAGAGAGCTTTCTTCCCGTAACACGCGAGGAATGCACCGCTCTTGGCTGGAGCGCTCCCGATTTCGTTTACGTTACGGGAGACGCGTACGTCGATCACCCCTCGTTCGGAGCGGCGATAATATCAAGAGTTCTTGAGGACGCAGGATTCAGAGTTGCGATACTTTCACAGCCCGACTATAAGAGCTGTGACGATTTCAAGCGTTTCGGACGTCCA
Source organism: Oscillospiraceae bacterium (assembly GCA_015064385.1). Classification (GTDB taxonomy): domain Bacteria; phylum Bacillota; class Clostridia; order Oscillospirales; family CAG-272; genus SIG672. Next base: position 54,235 of record SVSI01000007.1, read on the forward strand.
CGCCTCGGCTTTTTGGTCAGCGCGGGAAATATAGACTCAATGGTGGCGCACTACACCGCCGCCAAAAGAAAGCGCTCGTACGATTATTATTCGCCGGGCGGAAAGATGGGACTTCGCCCCGATAGAGCAACCATCGTTTATTCAAACAGAATAAGAGAAGCGTACGGAGACGTGCCGATAATCCTCGGCGGACTTGAGGCGTCCCTCCGCCGTTTTTCGCATTACGATTACTGGGAAAACAGAATAAGACGCTCGGTGCTCGTTGATTCGAGAGCGGATATTCTCACCTACGGAATGGGTGAAAATATCATTCTGCGGATCGCGAAGCTGCTCGATAAGGGTGTGCCGATAAAGAAGATAAGAGACGTTCGCGGAACGGTCTATCTTGCGTCTCAGAACGATGCTTTGCACTTTGAATCGGTCGCTTGCCCGTCCTTTGACGAGGTAAAAACCGATAAAAAAGCGTATGCAAAGGCGTTCGGAATACAGTACAGAGAGCAGGATAGCGTCCGCGGAAAAGCGGTCACCGAATCGTACGGAGATAAGATACTCGTTCAGAATCCGCCGATGCCTCCGCTTGAGAGAGAGGAGCTTGATAAGGTTTATTCTCTCCCATATACGAGAAGATGGCACCCGATGTACGACGGTGACGGCGGCGTTCCCGGTATTGCCGAGGTCGAGTTCTCGATCACACATAACAGAGGATGCTTCGGAGCTTGTAACTTCTGCGCGCTTGCCTTTCATCAGGGAAGAAGCGTGCGTTCGCGCAGTATCGAAAGCGTAGTTGCAGAGGCAGAGCTTATCACGAAAATGCCCGGATTCAAGGGATATATCCACGATATCGGCGGTCCTACCGCAAATTTCAGATATCCCGCCTGCGATAAACAGCTCACGGAGGGTGTGTGCGCGGGACGCAAGTGCCTTGCGCCTACGCCGTGTAAAAATCTTAAGGTCGATCATAGCGAATACGTAGAGCTGCTAAGCCGAGTCGAAGCGATACCGAAGATAAAAAAGGTGTTTATCCGTTCGGGAATACGCTTTGATTACCTCATTTACGACGATGACGATACCTTCTTCAGAAAGCTCGTCAAGGATCATGTCAGCGGACAGCTCAAGGTCGCGCCCGAGCATTCGAGCGATCACGTTCTTAAATGTATGGGTAAGCCGTCGATAGACGTTTACGAAAAATTCAGAAAGAGATTTTTCGAGATAACGAAAGAGGTGGGTAAGGAGCAGTATCTCGTGCCGTACCTTATGTCAAGCCACCCGGGAAGCCGACTTTCGGATGCGGTAAATCTCGCCGAATATCTAAAAAAGATCGGTTGCTCACCCGAGCAGGTGCAGGACTATTATCCCACGCCCGGAACGGCATCGACCGTTATGTTCTATACGGGACTCGATCCGCTGACCATGAAAGAGGTTTACTGCGAGAGCGACTACCACGGCAAGGCGATGCAGAGAGCGCTCCTTCAGTTTAACAGACCGGAAAACGCCGATATAGTTCGTGAGGCACTACATAAGTGCGGCAGAGAGGATCTTATCGGAAACGCTCCGAACTGTCTCGTTCGCCCCGCTTATCAGAAAAACAGGGCCGCAAACGGCTCTCAAAAGCCGTCAGAACGCAAAAATACGCGCTTTGACAGCCAAAAAGGTAAAAAGCAGGGAAATACCGACAGAAAAAACAACGTCAAAGATACTCGCAAAAAATCACCTGCACAAGGCAGTAAACCAAGGAGAAAAGTAAAATGAAAAAGGGAATAAATACCGATGCCGTATTTGGATACGATAATCCCGAAAAGCCGATAGACGACGTTATTAAAGGTATCGAATACTGCAAAAGTCTCGGATTTGAAAGTCTTGATTTTTCTCTGTCTATGAGAGATTGGAAGAACAGATCGCAAGCACTCAGAGAAGCTATGGATCAAAAGGGTTACACGATACATCAGACTCACGCGCCCTTTCGCCGTAACAACGGGGGCTTTAAGGGTGATCTTGAGGTGTATAAAAAGTGCCTTGAAAATTCTATCGAGTACACAGCGATACTTGGCGCAAAATACTGCGTTGTGCACGCCGAAGAATACTATCCGACAATAGAGGATCCCTTTGATGCTAAAAAAGCGCACGATATTCTTTACGATCTTTACGCACCCTTCGTTGAGCTTGCAAAAGCACGCGGAGTCGGAATTGCATTCGAGAGTCTTTTTGAGGACAGAGCAATATACGGCGAGCCGCGTACACGCTATTCAAGTAAGGTAGAAGAGATAATTTCGCTTATAGAAAGCTATAACGACGAGTGCGTTTCCTGCTGCTGGGATTTCGGGCACTCGCAGCTTTCGTACGGAGATGGGCATTTTGAGGCCTTTAAGCAGGCGTTCAAATATATAAGCTGTACCCACGTTCACGATAACTGGGCGGGTATGGACCTGCACACGCTCCCGACCTTCGGAAACGTCGACTGGCCCTCGTTTATGCGATATATGCGTGAAAACTCGTATAAAGGCAATCTTTCGCTTGAAATAGGAAGAGGTAAGAATATGCCAAAGGAAATAAAGCACGAATATCTCGTGCTTGCAAGTAAGATATGTGACTATCTAATGTCAATTTAAAAGTAAAACGGCTTCATTTGAAGCCGTTTTTTCATTGTAAAAGCTCGGAAACGGTAACGAAGGTGTAACCCTCGTCAAGCAGCTTTGGAATTATTATCTCAAGCGCGGCGGGAGTGTTACTTTTTCCGACCACGTAATCGTGCATAAGGATTATCTCATCGCCGTCCACGTTTCCTATCACTGCGTTTACGATATCGTCACACGAGGCGGGGACCCAGTCTCGCGTGTCAACACTCCACAAAACGAGAGAGTAATTCATATCCTTCGCGACAGCGCGTACAGTATCGTTGCAAACGCCCTCCGGCGGGCGGAAAAGGGTGGTTTTGTAGTTGACGCTCGAAAGTATAAGCTGTTCTGCCTTTTCAATTTCTCCCGTAAGATCCGAGGGTTTTATATTTCTAAGATGCGCGTGCGAATAGGTGTGATTTCCTATCTCGTGTCCCGAGGCGATCTCTCTTGCAACTATTTCGGGATACTTTTCCGCGCAAACTCCGACCACGAAAAACGTGGCTTTGATCTGATACTTTTCCAGAACGTCGAGGATCTCCTCGGTGTATTTTTTGTGTGGACCGTCGTCAAATGTGAGAGCTATACGCTTTTCTTGACTGCTTTTTGCCGTACTTTTGCCGTTGCAAGGCAAAAAAAACGCAAATATTATAAGAATTGACAGCGCCGACTTTAATAAGCGCTTCATTTTTCCCATAACTCGTTAAGCGTTCCGAAGCGGTAGCCCTCGCTCTCAAGAGTCGTCATAAATTCGTCAAGGATGGCGGCGTTGGTAGCTGACGTGGGATGAAGCAGCAGTATCTCGCCGCTGTGCGTGTGCTTCAGTAGTTTTTCAAGAGATCTTTCGCAGTCGGGCTGTCTCTCGTTGTCCCAGTCTGCATAGGCAAACGACCAGAACACCGTTTTGTATCCGAGTTTTTTAGCAAGCTCAAGATTTTCCTTTGAAAATCTTCCTTGCGGTGGACGGTATATCTTTGCCATTTCCGTACCGGTGAGCTCAAAATATACCTTTTCCAGACGCTCAAGCTGTGCGGAAAAGTTTTCAATATCGTTTATCTTGCTCATATCGGGATGCTTTGCCGTGTGGTTGCAAACGAGATGTCCCTCGTCTGCCATACGCTTAACGAGCTCGGGATTTCTGATAATAAGATTTTCAAGAATGAAAAAAGCAGCGGTAGCGTTGTGCGATTTAAGGGTGTCGAGTATCTTCTCAACGTTTCCGTTTTCGTATCCCGCATCAAATGTCAGATATATTACCTTGTCGCTCGCATTTTCGTTGACGTAATACGCATCGTAGTCCTTTATAAAGGCAAGCTCGCGGTCAAGCGCGGGGATCTCGTGCGCGTCGTTTCTCTTGCAGTACCAGTTATATACCTTGCAGGAGCAGGACGCAGCGTTAGCACAAAACGAGTTTAAGAAACAGCATAAAACTACGGTCAGTGCAACGCACGGCTTTATAATATTTTTAACAGAGATTTTTCTCATTTTAGAATACTTCCTTTCTTTTCATTAAAATTTTTTGCAAAGGCGAAGGCAAATATTCTCTAAAAATATTGTAAAATAAGACCTTATGTGTTAAAATAAGAAAAAATAAAAAAACGAGGATAAAAATGTCTGAAAAAACTATCGGAGAAAAGTCTCTTGAGCTTCACGAAAAGTGGAGAGGAAAAATAAAAATAAGCTCGGACGTAGAGGTCAGCGACAGAGAAGCGCTCTCTCTTGCATATACGCCGGGAGTTGCAACACCCTGCCTTGAGATAGAAAAGGATCTCGACCGCTCGTGGGAGCTTACCCGACGCTGGAATACGGTAGCCGTCATTACGGACGGTAGCGCCGTTCTCGGTCTCGGAGATATCGGCCCCGAGGCGGGAATGCCCGTAATGGAGGGCAAATGTCTGCTTTTCAATAAGTTCGGAAATATAGATGCAGTTCCGCTTTGCGTAAGGACGAAGGACGTTGACGAGTTCGTAAAGACCGTCTCTCTTCTGCTTGGAAGCTTCGGCGGGGTAAATCTTGAGGATATATCTGCGCCCAGATGCTTTGAGATCGAGCGAAAGCTCAAGGAAATATCTGATATTCCGATATTTCACGACGATCAGCACGGCACGGCTATAATCGCCACGGCGGCGCTCAAAAACGCGCTCAAGCTCGCGGGTAAGGATATTAGCGAGGTCAAGATCGTCATAAACGGCGCGGGCGCGGCAGGTACTGCGATAGGACGTCTGTTTATGGCGTTCGGCGCAAAAAATCTCATATTTGCCGATAGAAACGGAGCGATCTCGAGAGATCTTCCCGAGAGCTTTCTGACCTCCGAGCACGCACGGCTCGCCGAGGAATCTAATCCGAGCTGCGAAAAGGGAACTCTTGCAGAGGTCATTCGCGGTGCAGACGTTTTCCTCGGAGTTTCCCGTCCGGGACTTCTCACACCCGAAATGATAAAAACTATGGCAGATAAGCCGATAATCTTCGCAATGGCAAACCCCACTCCTGAAATTATGCCCGACAAGGCAATAGAGGCGGGCGCGTTTATAGTGGGTACCGGAAGAAGCGATTTTCCGAATCAGATAAACAATCTTCTTGCATTCCCGGGCGTTTTCAGAGGCGCACTTGACTGCAGAGCGAGCGATATAAACGAGCAAATGAAGATCGCGGCGGCAGAGGCGCTTGCATCGGTGATACCCGAGTCCGAGCTGTCAAGAGAGTACATTTTGCCCGACGTTTTCGATAAGAGAGTCGTCGAAAAGATCTCAGAGGCGGTCATTTTGGCTGCAAGAGAAAGCGGAGTTGCAAGAAAGTAAATACCGCAAAAAATCACCTATGCTTGAAACATAGGTGATTTTAATTATAAGAACAGCGGTCTTATCTGACTGCCGCGAAGAGCGCACTCGAGCGTTTCTTCGATTTTAGAAAAATCGGCAACGAGTGAGCTGGGTTTGGCTACCGGATCGTCCTGCGTAAGGGGGACGAAATAGACGTTTTTTCGAGATATAAGCTCGGCAAGATTTTTGAAATTAGCCGACATAGCGTCGTTTGAAGCAAGCGCTATTACAAGCGGTTTTTCATTACGAAGATGTGCTTTTGCCGCCATAGTTACGGGCGTATCCGTGATGCCCAATGCTATCTTTGCAAGCGTGTTTCCCGTGCAGGGCGCGATTATCATAGCAGAGAGAAAGTTCTTCGGACCGATCGGCTCGCACGCCTCAAGGGTGCGAAGAACGCCTCTGTCACACGCACTCTCGACTCGCAGGAAAAATTCCTCCGGAGTGCCGAATCTCGTTGCCGTTTTTTGCACGCTGTAACTGAAGATCGGCAGTATTTCGTGCTTTGGCGCCATTTTTTCCATTTCCGACACCGAACGCGAAAGGGTGCAAAATGAACCGCAGAGTCCCCAACCTATCATAATGACACCTCCCCGCAAAAATGTGCGAAAACACTGTCTATAACGTACTGTGCGGCACTCTCGGGCGAAAAGCGCGCGGGTAAGGACTGCGCGTTTATTAAAGTAATACCGAGCGCGTCGGTATCCTCTTTTCTGACTCCTCCGGGCGCAGATGCAAGCTCTACTATCTTCGCCTTTTTTGAAACGCACGAAAGCGACTGCTTTGTGAATATTACCGCAGGTACCGTGTTTATTATAACGTCGGCATCGAAAATATTCTGACCGAGATCGCATATATCATACGCACACATACCGAACTCTTTTGCCTCCTCGCGAGCGAACGCGCTCCTTGCGAAGATCTTTACCTTGCCACCGAGCGCTTTCAGCATAGATGCAAGCTCGCGCGCTATTTTGCCGTATCCCATGATGGCGAAAACAGATCCGCGTACCGTTTTAGGTGTTTCGCTTATAATAACAGAAAGCGCGCCTTCAGCCGTCGCGCGAGCGTTTTTGAGTGTAAAATCGGGATCCTTTCCGTAGTCTGTCACACGGCAGTCGCACATTTGGGGCAGCTCGCCCTCTCTCGCCGCGCCGAGCGCAACTCTTTTAACGTGCTTTAGTGCGTCGAAAAGATGCTCGAGTGCTATTTTTTCTCTGTAAAGGGGAGCGTTGAGAAATTTTCCGTCACGTGAGAGAGGAATCGGTAAAATTACGAGATCTGCTTTGTCAAGAGCGTCCTCGAGCGACCTTTCGTCACTGTCACCGATAGCAAATCGGGAAACGGTATAACCGCGTCCGATAAGTGCCTCTGCGGCATATTTCTGCCGTACGTCTCCGCCTATAAGTGCAATTTTTTTAATGTTTTCCTTCAAAGGCATTTACCACCTTTCCAAGAGTTTTATACTTCGGGTGTAGTTTATCCTACTCTACATAATATGTTTGAAAGCACGGCGGGACATAATTTCTATTGACTAATTATAAAAAATCATTTATAATATTAAAAACGAAAAAGGAGGAGCGTATGACAAGCGATAAGATATACAATATAGGAATACTCGCGCACGTTGATGCGGGCAAGACCACGCTTACCGAGCAGATGCTTTTCCTTTCGGGCGCACTTCGAAAGGCGGGAAGCGTTGACAACGGAGATACGCAGACCGACTATCTTTCGGTCGAGCGCGAGCGCGGAATTTCTGTACGCGCGGCACAGACTACGTTTGGCTGGAATGAAAATCAGATAAACCTGATCGACACCCCGGGACACGTGGATTTTGCTTCCGAGGTCGAGCGAACCCTTTCTGTGCTTGACGGTGCGGTACTGCTTATCTCGGCGGTCGAGGGCGTTCAGGCATATACTGAAAATCTCTGGCACGCACTTGAAAAAATGCAGATACCTACCGTGATATTTGTAAATAAGATAGATAGAGCGGGAAGTAGATATTCGGAGCTTGTAAACGAGCTCCGCAGGTCGCTTTCAGCTCCGAAATGCTCGTTTATCCCTCTTTTGAAAGCAGTGAACGAGGGCGAAAAAAACGCCTATGTCGAGGCGGTGTACGATAGTGAAAAGCTCCTCGAAGCGCTCGTCGAAAACGACGATGAGCTTGCGGAAAAATATCTTCTTGGAGAGAAAATAGACGATAAGACGCTCGAGAGCGCCCTGAAAAGCGCGGTATTAAGACGGGACGCAGTTCCCGTTCTTTGCGGCTGCGCTCAAAAGGGAATCGGCGTAAAGGAGCTGCTTGACTGCATAACCGAGCTTCTTCCGAGCGCCGATAAAAAGCTGAGCGATACTCTTTGTGCGCGCGTGTTCAAGATCGAGCACGATAAGACGATGGGTAAGATCGCTCACGTCCGTATGTACGGCGGAAAGCTTACCGCCCGCGAGAGTGTCGAGATCGAGGCGGGAAAAAGCGAGAAGATCACTCAAATACGGAAATTTAACGGACAGAAATACGTCGATACGGGTATAGTGGAGGAGGGCGATATTGCCGCGCTGTGCGGACTTTCCTCGATAAAGGCGTCACACGTTATAGGTACTCCGACGTCGCTTGAGGTATATAAGCTCGCAAATCCCTTTCTTTCAGTAAAGGTCACGCCGACAAACACCGAAGATATAGGCGAGCTGCTCGGCGCACTGCGCGAGCTTTCGGATGAAGATCCTCAGCTTGACTGTAAGTGGGAGAGCGCGGAAAGGGAACTGCTTATCTCGATAACGGGACGTATGCAGACCGAGATAATCGCCTCTATGTTAAAGGATAGATACGGACTCTCGGCGCTCTTTTCGGAGCCGTCGGTCATATATAAAGAAACTCCGCGTGCCTCGGGATTCGGATACGAGCACTATACTATGCCAAAGCCGTGCTGGGCGGTAGTAAAGCTCGATATAGAACCGCTTGCGCGCGGCTCCGGAATCGTTTACGACGGGGGAAAAGTCCCGAATAACACCTGCTTTTATAGGTATCAGGAGCATATAAAACGATCGTTTTTCGCAAATCTTGAGCAAGGACCTCTCGGCTGGCAGGTTACCGATATGAAGGCGACACTTTCATACGCCGAGCACCATACCATGCACACCCATCCGCTAGACTTTTTCGTTGCCACACCGATGGCGATAATGAACGGACTTACCAGGATCGGAACTACTCTCCTTGAGCCCTTTTTGAAGGTAAGGATAAGCGCACCGAGTGAGTACCTCGGAAAGGTCATAGGAGATATAATCTCAATGCGCGGCGAGTTTGATACTCCCGTGGATACGGGAAATAATTTTACGCTCGAAGCGTATCTGCCGGTAGCGACCTCGCTCGATTACGGAGTACGCCTTGCTACCGTGACACACGGAAAAGGACTCTTTTTCTCTCGCTTTGACGGATATAGAGACTGCCCGATGGAGCTGGGCAAAACGGCAAAACGCAGAGGACCGGATCCGCTTGACAGAGCAAAGTGGATACTTTACGCCCGCGGCGCTATGACGAGCGAAGATTATTCAATAATTTAAGATAAAAAGCACGGAGGATCGACAGATCCTCCGTGCTTTTTTATCATCTAACTATCGTTATTGCATTATGTACTACCGAGATGTCCGCCTCGCTGCACGGTATCAGCTCACCGTCGGCGCAAAGGCGTTCAAGTCCCTTGAATTTTACCGCGGTACAACGCTTGTATTTCGCTATTGAAGCGTATTTCTGAGCCACCTTTCCGTCAGGCGTTACGTGAAGTCCCTTTTTGTAGCCGCCAACGAAGGTCGCAAAGCGCAGACGGGATATCTTTTGAACGAGTATAACGTCGAGAATACCGTCGTCAAGCTCGGCGTTGGGGGCGCACATAAATCCGCCTCCGTAATATTTTCCGTTTGCTACCGCGCAGAGAAGGAAATTTCCTTTTTCATACTCTACCGTGCCGTCCTCAAGAGTAAACTCTATCTCAAGATTCTTACCGATCTTCTTGAATAAAGTTACGACAACTCCGATCGCGTATGCAAGAGCACCCTTGACGAGCTTTAGCTTCTTGAGCTTTTCGGTGGTTGCAACCACGTCGCAGTCAAAACCGACGTTGAGTATGTTCGCGCAGTATCTGTTCCCGAATTTTATCAGATCTATCTTCTTTTCAAAGGACTCCTTTTCGGGAAGTGATCTTACGAAATCGTTTCCCGTGCCGAAGGGAACGACGGTGAGCAGAGCAGTATCACCCGCGCCCGCGTTCATTATCGCGTTGACCGATTCGTAAACGCTTCCGTCGCCGCCGTAAACGGTTATGTGCGCATCCTTACTTTCGCGGCAGACCTCTGCAATCTTTTCGGTCGCATCGCCTTGCTTTTTGGAGCGATAGCATTTAGATTCGTCCACACCTGCGGGAGACTTTTTCTTGGAATTTATTATCGTAAATTCTTTTCTTTTTGTTTCCGTATATACCATACTTACCTCTTATCGTTTTAAGCTTGTATGACTAAACAAGACGATTATATCACATCAATGTTAATTTGTCAAATAATGTCGCAATAAATTTACTGATTTTTGTAAAAATATTAAAAAAATATTTTTCTTTCCCGCAATTATTGACAAAGGGCAAAAAATATGTATAATATTTATAAATATTATAGAATTCATCTGAACCGACCACAACAAAGAAGAGAAAGGATTTTGAAGCTATGGATAACAACAAGTTTGCAAAAGAGGGAATCACCTTTGACGACGTTCTTCTCGTTCCTCAAAAGAGTGAGGTACTCCCCAACACAGTCGATCTTACAACTAAGCTGACGAAAAAGATCACGCTGAACATTCCGCTTATGTCTTCGGCAATGGATACCGTTACCGAATCGAAGATGGCTATTGCCATTGCAAGAGAGGGCGGAGTAGGAGTCGTACATAAGAATATGACTATCGAGCGTCAGGCAGAAGAGGTCGAAAAGGTAAAGCGAAGTGAAAACGGAGTTATCTCCAATCCTTTCTTCCTTCATCCCGATAACTACGTTTACGAGGCAGAAGCTCTTATGCACAAGTATAAGATCTCGGGCGTGCCGATCTGTGACGAGGGCGGTCACCTCGTTGGTATAATCACTAACCGTGATATCCGTTTCCTTGATAACCACGATATGAAGATAAATACGGTAATGACGAAGGAAAATCTCATTACCGCGCCCGTCGGAACCAGCCACGAGCAGGCAAAGGCGCTTCTTATCAGTAACAAGATCGAAAAGCTTCCGCTTGTAAACGATAAGTTCGAGCTTAAGGGACTTATCACCATAAAAGATATCGAAAAAGCGGCAAAATATCCTAACTCCGCCAAGGACGCAAGAGGACGTCTCCTTTGCGGCGGAGCTATCGGAGTAACAAGCGACGTACTTGACAGAGCGGGCGCGCTCGTTGACGTCGGAGTTGACTTCCTCGTTCTCGACTCTGCACACGGTCATTCGATGAATATTCTTAATATGATCTATAAGGTCAAGAATGCTTTCCCGGATTGCGATATTATCGCGGGTAATATTGCTACTACCGAAGCCGCAGAGGACCTTATCAAAGCGGGCGCAGACGCTATAAAGGTCGGTATCGGTCCCGGATCTATCTGCACCACCCGTATCGTTGCGGGTGTAGGCGTTCCCCAGCTTACGGCTATAAACGATGCTTACGAGGCGTCGGCTAAATACGGTATTCCGCTTATCGCAGACGGCGGAATCAAATACAGTGGCGATATTCCCAAGGCGATCGCTGCAGGCGCGGACGTCGTTATGATCGGTTCGCTTCTCGCAGGATGTGAGGAAAGCCCCGGAGAGATCGAGATATATCAGGGAAGAAACTTCAAGGTATATCGCGGAATGGGATCGCTTGCGGCAATGGAAAAGGGAAGCGGAGACAGATACTTCCAGACGGGCACCACCAAGAGAGTTCCCGAGGGCGTTGAAGGACGCGTTCCTTATAAGGGACTCCTTTCCGACACCGTATTCCAGCTTATCGGCGGACTTCGTTCGTGTATGGGATACTGCGGAACGCGCACCATCGAGCTTCTCAAGACCAACGGAAAGTTCGTAAGGATCACGGGCGCAGGACTTCGCGAGTCGCATCCTCACGATATAAACATCACCAAGGAAGCACCCAACTACAGCGCACAGAACTAAAAAATATAAACAACGATCCCGCGTTTGTAAAAATGCGGGATCTTGTCTTTTTTTTGAAACAAAAATGCACAAAAGCGTTGACAAAACACGGTATTTGATGTATAATATATTTCTGCTTTGTGCAAATATTATAGGTGATACGGTTTGATTTCAAACGGTATGAAAGGATAGATGATAATGAATAATTGCTGGAGAGCTTTTAAGGACGGTAACTGGACTAAAGAAATTGACGTCAGCAACTTTATAAAACTCAACTACACACCGTACGAAGGCGGCGCAGACTTCCTTGAGGGAACGACGGTGCGTACCGATGCGGTAATGACACGAGTAAACGACCTTCTCGTCGAAGAAAACGAAAAGGGGGGCGTGCTCAAAATAGATACGGACCACGTATCCTCGATACTTTCGCACAGACCGGGATATATCATTAAAAGCAAGGATATAATCCTCGGACTTCAGACTGACGAGCCCCTTAAAAGAGCGGTAAACCCCTTTGCGGGATACAGAAACGCCGTTCAGGCGTGCCAGGCGTACGGATACGAGATAGGCGACAACGTCCATAACGAATTCAAATATCGAACCACGCATAACACCGGTGTTTTCAGAGCATATACAGATACCATGAAAAAGGCAAGGCACGCGGGCGTTCTTACCGGACTTCCCGATGCTTACGGCAGAGGAAGAATTATCGGAGACTACCGCAGAATTGCCCTTTACGGTATGGAATACCTTATAAACGAGCGTGTAAAGGATAAAAAGCGCATCAGCGAGCGCGATATGGACGCAGAGACCATTCAGCTCGTTGAGGATATCGAAAAGCAGCTTGACTTTATGAGACAGCTCGTTGAGATGGCTGCACAGCACGGATGCGATATAAACCGTCCCGCAGAAAACGCTTACGAGGCAATACAGTGGCTCTATTTCGGATATCTCGGAGCAGTCAAGGAGCAGAACGGTGCGGCAAACAGTATCGGACGTATCTCCTCGTTTATCGATATTTATATTCAGCGTGATATTGATGAGGGTACGCTTGACGAGATTCACGCACAGGAGCTTATAGACGATCTCGTTATCAAGATGCGTCTCGTCCGCCACCTGCGTACTCCCGAATATAATAATCTCTTCGCGGGAGATCCCGTATGGGTAACGTGCTCGCTTGCAGGTATGTGCGAGGACGGCAGAACGATGGTCACGAGAACCTGCTACCGCTTCCTCCAGACGCTTTATAACCTCGGACCGAGCGCAGAGCCGAACATCACGGTTCTCTGGTCGAAGGATCTTCCGGAAAGCTTCAAGCGCTTCTGCGCAAAGGTTTCGATAGATACCGACTCTATTCAGTACGAAAACGACGACGTTATGCGCCGTGATTTCGGAGACGACTATTCGATCGCTTGCTGTGTTTCCGCAATGAAAACGGGTAAGCAGATGCAGTTCTTCGGTGCGAGATGTAACCTTGCAAAGGTGCTTCTTATGGCGCTCAACGGCGGACGCGACGAGATCCATGGCGAGCAGATCGCTCCCGAGGGAGAGACCTTTGCCGAGGATGTCCTTGACTACGATAAGGTAATTACGGCGTTCAAGTCTTACGCATCGTGGATGGCGAAGCTTTACGTCAATACGATGAACGTTATACACTATATGCACGATAAATACGCCTACGAGCGTCTTATGATGTCTCTGCACGACGTAGAGCCGGGACGTCTTATGGCGTTCGGTATAAGCGGACTCAGCGTGCTGACCGACAGTCTCAGTGCGATAAAGTACGCAAAGGTAACGCCCGTAAAGGACGAGCGCGGACTTATAGTTGACTTTAAGACCGAGGGAGAATTCCCGAAATACGGAAACGACGACGACAGAGTTGACTCGATCGCAAAATGGGTAACCGAGTTCTTCTATAACGAGCTCTGCAAAACGAAGACGTACAGAGGCGCAAAGCATACGCTTTCGATACTCACCATAACCTCTAACGTGGTTTACGGTCAGAAGACCGGATCCACTCCCGACGGAAGACGCGCAGGAGAGCCCTTTGCACCCGGCGCAAACCCGATGCACGGCAGAGACAGCGAGGGCGCACTTTCCTCTCTTAATTCGGTAGCAAAGATCTGCTACGAATGCTGTCAGGACGGTATCTCTAACACCTTCTCGATAACTCCCGATACTCTCGGAGAAAACGAGGAAAATCAAATTGAAAATCTCGTAAACGTGCTTGACGGATATTTTGCACAGGACGCACATCACCTTAACGTAAACGTCCTCAACCGTCAGAAGCTTATCGACGCTATGAATGATCCCACGCTTTATCCCTCGCTCACTATAAGAGTCAGCGGATACGCGGTCAACTTCAATAAGCTCACAAAAGATAAGCAGCTTGAGGTTATCGCGCGTACCTTCCACGAGAAGATGTAATTATGATAGGATATATTCATTCATTCGAAAGTCTCGCCGCCCTTGATGGCGGCGGACTTCGCTTTGCAGTCTTTCTTTCCGCGTGTCCTATGAGATGTGCGTACTGCCATAACCCCGATACGTGGGATAAGGGCAGCGCCGCACTTAAAATGACACCCGAGGAGCTTGTGAAAAAAGCGTCCCGATATAAGCCCTATTTCAAAAACGGCGGAGGCGTGACCTTCGTCGGCGGAGAACCGCTTGTGCAGGCAGATTTTATTGCCGAGACGGTGCCTCTGCTCAGAGAGGCGGGGATTTCGTACGTCGTTGACACGTCCGGAGCAGTAGAGCTTACGGAGAGCGTCAAATACGTGCTTTCGAGTGCCGAAAGAGTGCTTCTCGATCTCAAATTCTGGGATGAAGAGAGCTATATAAAATATACTAAGCAGGGAATGGATAAGGTACTTAAAACTCTCGATTTTCTCGAGAGTATCGGCAAAAAAACGGTGATACGTACGGTAGTTATCCCCGATATCAACGACAGCGAGGAGATAATTGAAAAATATCTTCCTTACGTTCGAGATAAAAAATGCGTTGAAAGATACGAGCTTCTCGCCTTTCATACTATGGGCTTTTTCAAGTACGAAAAGCTGGGTATAGAAAATCCTTTTGCCGATAAAATCGCGCTCGATAAAGCTAAAAAGGACGAGCTTCAGGCGTTTGTTGATAAAAAACTAGATAAATAAAATGCACACTGCAAAAGCAGTGTGCATTTTCGTTTTTATTAAAGCGTTACTCCGTCCTTGAATATAGCAAGCTCGTGCTTGTCGAGAAGCTCGGACGCCGCGGGGGTCTCGCCCGAAGCTACCGCTAAAATATAGTCGGTAAACTCCTGTGTGAGATCCTCCATCGTCTTTCCCTCAAGGAGCTGACCTGCGTTAAAGTCTATCCATTTTGACTTGAAATCAGCAAGACGGGAGTTACTCGAGATCTTGAGCGTGGGGATCGGACAACCGAACGGTGTTCCGCGTCCCGTCGTAAAGAGGATGAGCTGTGCGCCCGATATGGTGAGCGCACCCGACGCTACGAGGTCGTTTCCGGGCGCCTGAAGCAGGGAAAGTCCCTTAACGCTTACCTGCTCGCCGTACGAAAGAACGTCCTCTACGGGAGCGCTTCCGCCCTTCTGAACGCAACCGAGCGACTTGTCCTCAAGCGTGGTGATTCCTCCCGCCTTGTTTCCGGGCGAGGGATTTTCGTCCACCTTTTCGCCGTAGCGCATAAAGTATTTTTTGAAATTGTTGATAAGATCGACCGTTTTGTCAAAAAGCTCGGGAGTTCTGCAACGGTTCATAAGTATCGTCTCGGCACCGAACATTTCGGGTACCTCGGTCAGAATAGTGCTTCCGCCCATTGCGATGAGATTATCAGAGAAAGCGCCGAGCAGGGGATTTGCGGTAATTCCCGAAAATCCGTCAGAGCCGCCGCATTTGAGACCTACTATAAGATCGGAGGCGGGACACTTTTCGCGTCTGTACGTATCCGAGATCTCTGCAAGCGCTTTTACTATCGAAACGCCCTCGCTTATCTCGTCCGCGCTTTCCTGGCATACGAGGAATTTCACGCGGCTCTCGTCATATTCTCCGAGACGCTTTTTCAGCTCGTCAATGTTTCCGTTCTCACATCCGAGACCGACCACTAGAACGCCTGCCGCGTTCGGATGCTTTATAAGACCTGCAAGATAGTCAAGCGTCATAAGACAGTCCTGTCCGAGCTGCGAACAGCCGTAAGGATGGTTGTACGAGTAGATTCCGTCGATGTTTTCGGTCTTATAGCACTGTGAAAGGGACTCGATCTCGCGAACTATCGAGTTTACGCATCCGACCGTAGGAATTATCCAGATCTCGTTGCGGATACCGACCTTGCCGTCGGCACGCTTGTAGCCCATAAAATATTTCGGGGACTTCGGCGCGATCTCCTCAAAATTCGGCTCGTACTTATATTCAAGAAGCTTTCCGAGATTTGAGCGCGTGTTGTGCGTATGGATGTGCTCGCCCGTCTTTATATCGCTCTTTGCGTGACCGATGGGAAAAGCGTATTTGATTATGTTCTCACCCTCGGGAATATCACAAAGCGCGAACTTGTGACCTGCGGGAATATCGTTTAACAGAGTGATATTTTTCCCCGCAACGGTGACGCTCTCTCCCGCCGATATCGCTTCGATGGCTACTGCCACCTTGTCCTTTGCGTTTATCTGAAGCGCCTTCATATTATGCCTCCAGAACGGCAGAAAGTGCCTTGTTAGCGTCGCTTCTTATCAGCTTGTACCACTTTGCCACCTCGTTGCACAGACCGTCAAACGCGGTAAGATCCTCGCCCCAGAACGCCTCGTTTGAAAGCGCGAGCTTTACAAACTCGTCTGCGTCCTTTGCGCTGTTTTCGGCAAAGAACTTTATTACCGCCTCGTCGTCGCGGACGGCGTAAGCGTCGCCGTTTTGTCTCTTTGCGGCGAGTGCGCCGTCAACTACGTCGCTTGCGCTGTAGAACGCAAGGAGAGCGGCGAGCGAGAAGGTGATAAGCTTCGGGAGCTTGTCCTCGTTTTTAACGTAGTCCTTAAAGGAGGGAAGAACTCTTGCCTTCCACTTGGAGACAGAGTTAAGCGAAATGGAAAGAAGCGCGTGATCGATAAAGGGATTTTCAAATCTTTCGAATACCGAATCTGCAAAAGCAAGCACCTCGTCGATCGGGAGATTTACCTGCGGAGCGATCTCGTCGCGTACTATCGAGCGCAGGAATTTACCCATTTTTTCGTCGTACATACAGTCGCGAACGATGTCAAATCCGCAAAGATACGCCGCAAGCACCGAGGAGGTGTGCGCGCCGTTAAGGACTCGTACCTTTCTTTCGCGGTAGGGCTTCTGGTTGTTTGTGAATACAACGGGGAGACCTGCCTTGTCAAGCGGGAGCTCTTTTGAAATATCCTTGTCGCTCTCGATTACCCAAAGAGCAAAGGGCTCGCCGACGTCGATAAGATCGTCGGTGTAACCGATCTCGTCGTATATCTTTGCCGCCGCCTCTGCGCCCGGATAACCGGTAACTATTCTGTCAACGAGTGTGCTGCAGAAGATATTTGCATTTTCGATCCAGCTCTTGAACTCCTCGCCGAGCGCCCAGATATCAGCAAGAGCCAGCACGCACTCACGGAGCTTTCCGCCGTTGTTCTCGATAAGCTCAACGGGCAGGATGATAAGTCCCTTGGAGACGGCTCCGCCGAATTTCTTAAATCTGTTATAAAGGAATTTCGTCAATTTTCCGGGATAAGTGGAGGGAAGTGCGTCAAACGAATCGTCTTTATCAAGAACTATTCCCGCCTCAGTGGTATTGGATATGACGAAACGAAGGGAATCGAGCTCGGAAAGAGCCATATACTCGTTATAGTCGTTTGCCGCGTCAAGTACCTTAGATACCGAGGTGATAATTCTCTTGTCGTTGACCGTCTTGCCGTTTTCCTTGCCGCGAAGAACTACCGTATAGAGGTTGTCCTGCTTTTCAAATCTCTCAAGATTTCCGAAGGGAATGGGCTTTATAATAGCGATGTTTCCGTCAAAAACGCCCTTTTCGTTTGCAATATCGATCATATAATCGGTAAAAGCACGAAGGAAGTTTCCTTCTCCGAACTGAATTACCTTTATAGGTCTGTCAACCCTCGTTACGCTTTGCTTTGTAATGTTTTCCATAACTGCCTCCGTTTATTTTACGTCGAAATATTTGGCTGCGTTGTTGTAGCATATTCCGCGAACTATCTCCTCGAGCTGCTTGTCGTCTGCGGGATACTCGCCGTTTTCTACCCACTCGCCGATGAGATTACAAAGTATTCTTCTGAAATACTCGTGGCGTGTGTAGGAAAGGAAGCTGCGCGAGTCGGTCAGCATACCAACGAAGTTACCGAGGACCGAAAGATTGGCAAGCGACTTAAGCTGTGCCTCCATACCGGTCTTTGTATCGTTGAACCACCATGCCGAGCCGTGCTGGATCTTGCCGGCGATCTCGGGACCCTGGAACGCGCCGATTATCGTGCCGAGAAGCTCGTTGTCGTGGGGATTGAGCGAATAAAGAATGGTTTTGGGAAGAAGTCCGTCGCGCTGGAGAGCGTTAAGGAATGCGGTGATAGCCGCACCGCAGTCGCGTACGGAGATGCAGTCAAAACCGGTGTCCGGACCGAGACGGTCGAACATCGCGCCGTTCGTGTTTCTCTGCGCGCCGTAGTGGAGCTGCATTACGATGCCGCGTTTTGCGTACTCTCTGCCGAGATGGAGCATAATTGCGGTCTTGTACTTGTCCGCATCAAGCTGAGAGATCTTTTCTCCCGCCATTGCTCTTGTGAAAATTGCCTCGACCTCGCTGTCGGACGCTTCCTCGTAAATTACGTAGTCAAGTCCGTGGTCGGTAGCTCTGCAGCCGAGCGAGCAGAAATAGTCAAGACGCTTGGTAAGCGCCGCCTTAACGTCTTCTGCGCTCTTTATTTCGATCTCGGAAGCTGCCGAGAGCTTTGCGATATAGTCGGTAAAGCCCGCCTTTTCGATGTTGACTGCCTTGTCGGGACGGTAGGAGGGAAGTACTGCTACGGGGAATTTGCCTTCGTCACGGAGCTTTTTGTGCCACTCGAGCGAGTCGATGGGATCGTCGGTGGTGCCTATCATCTTTACGTTCGATTTGAGGATTATATTGCGAACGGTCATATCGTCGCTCGCGAGCTTTGCGTTGCAGAGATCCCATACC
The DNA here is from genome assembly GCA_015064385.1 of Oscillospiraceae bacterium. Taxonomy (GTDB): domain Bacteria; phylum Bacillota; class Clostridia; order Oscillospirales; family CAG-272; genus SIG672. The sequence continues at coordinate 72,995 of SVSI01000007.1, forward strand.
TCTTTTGCGGTGCTCTCGTTAAGAACGCCCTCGTAACCGAAATATTTCTTGAGCTCAAGGTGAGTCCAGTGATACATCGGATTTCCGATCGCCTTCGGAAGCATTCTCGCAAAGTGCATGAATTTGGTGTAGTCGTCAGAGTTGCCCGTTATCTCGTCCTCGCAGACGCCGTTGCTTCTGATAAGACGCCACTTGTAGTGGTCTCCTCCGAGCCAGATCTGTGTTATGTTGTCAAACTTGCGATCCTCGTATATCTCCTGCGGGTTTATGTGGCAGTGATAGTCGATTATCGGCATCTCGCTCGCATAGGAATGGTAGAGCTTTTTTGCGGTCTCTGTCCTTAAAAGGAAATTTTCGTCCATAAATTTCATACTGAACACCTCATTAAGATTAGTCTTTGTAAGTTTTTATTTTGCCAAAGCACTCTTTTACCGTGTAGTAAGATTGCTTGGGATTTCTGTAAATATCAACGACGCCCTTGTTGTTCTGCGTTTTCGGGCGGCTGTTCCAGTCTCTGAAATCGCCGTCGATACGGCAGTCTGCAAACTGCCATATAGCGACACCCGAGATCTCGTCTGACGAGGAAAGTCCCTCAATAAGCTCTCTCAAAACGTCGCACTGCCTGTCCTCACTCCACTTAACGTGGCTGAAGGTGCGGTATCCGTATATCGCCGCCGCTCCGCATTCGCTTATAATTATCGGCTTTTTGGAGCTGACGCAGGTGTCGATGTATTCTCTTATCTTCTGATAGTGCTCGAGAGGTGCGTAGTCGTTTCCGTACCATGTGTACCATCTCGGATAGATGTTGATAGAAACGATGTCCTCCATATCGTAGCAAAGATCCTTCAGATGCCAGCAGGTAGCAGAAGTGCGCGGACGGGACGGATCGAGCGCCTTTAGCTGATCGTACTGGAGCTTGTAGCACTCTGCGCCGTACTCGGTGTGGCTTGCACACTCGTTAAGGATGCCCCACATAATGATCGAGGGGTGGTTGAAATGATTTATTACCATTTCTTCAAGACAGTCTGCACTCTGTTTCTTGAAGTTGGGATTTTTCATCTTGTTTTCGTCAAGACCTCTTGCGTGTCCCTCTTCCCATACGAAAATGCCCCTCTCGTCGCACAGATCGAGAAATCTTTCGTCGTTGGGATAGTGTGAGGTACGAATGAAATTCGAGTTTGTGCTCTCGATTATGTCGAGATCGTAATTAATGAGATTTTCGGGCACTGCGCATCCGAGGGTACCGTACTCCTCGTGGCGGTTAAATCCTTTAAGGAAGATCTGCTTTCCGTTTATAAGTATCTTTTCGCCGTCGATCTTAATATCGCGAAAACCGATGCGCTCCTTGAGATCGTCAATATACTCGCCGTCCTCAAAAAGCTTTGCGTGGGCTATGTAGAGATTCGGTGTTTCGGGCATCCACTCGTCAACGCCTTCAAACGAGGTCTTTGCTGAAAGGATAGCACGGTTGCTGTCAAACACCGCCGTGCCAAGCTCAACGGTTTTGCCCGCAAGATCTACGCTGAGCGTGTAAGCTTTTCCGTTATCGGAAAAACGGCGTACCTTTGCAACTATCTCACTGTCCCAGCCCTTTTCGGTACGGCTGTTTTTAACGTGAAGATATTCTACGTAAGCGTTTGCGAGCTCCTCAATGGCAACGGGACGGTTTATTCCGCCGTAGGTTCTGTAATCGTTGGGAACGTGAAGGGCAGAGTCGGGCGTAAAACGGTTGTCCGCTACTACCTCAAGCAGATGCTCGCCGGCTTCGGTAGCACCTATTTCTATAGTGAACGGGGTATAGGCGTTGTAGTGATGTCCTACGTGCTTTTTGTCAAAATAAATATCTCCCGTATGGGAAACTCCCTTGAAGATAAGACGGACGTTTCCACCGGAGGTGCGAACTGTGGTAGAGTATCTTCCAAGTCCTCGATAGTCTTCAAGACCGACGACAGATTCCCATACCGAGGGAACGGTAACTCGGTACTCGCCGCTTACGTTTCCTTCGGAGCTAAGCGTCTCAAGCTTCCAAAGTCCGCCGAGCTCGCGCTCTTTTCTTTTTTCGTGAGTTTCAAACATTCTGAGCATAGTGTGATCTCCTTGACGGTGTATAAAGTGTCGTGTATTTACACACAAATAACCATTATGATTTTACAATATAATTGTTAACATACTGTTACGTGGGCGGCAAAAGAATTTGCATAAACTATTCAAAAAATGACTTACTCTATTTTTTCTATTGACATAAACTACTCGCTTTGATATACTTTAGTCAAGTAAACGTACGAAATTCACGAAAGGAAGGATAGCTTGAAGCCCACTAAGATACGCCATGCGTGGTCCGAGCACAAGGATTTTGAATTATTCAGACCTAACGGTACGCTAAATGAATATATTTTTCTGCATTTCTGGAATCCGATGCGGATCCTTTATAAAGGCAATAATATAACTACCTTTCCTAACGCGTGTATAATATTTTCTCCGGGTACGCCGCAGCATTTCGGTAGTCACGAGGAAACGATCCACGACTGGGTGCATATCACACCGGACGTTGCCGAACTGCTTGATAAGTACAACATTGAGACAGATCGGATATACTATCCGAAAAATCACGGTTTTATAACCGATATAATCCGCAGAATAGAGGTAGAGAGCAGATCAGAGGGCATGTACAGTGACATGATATGCGATTGCCTTATCAGAGAGCTTATCATTCGCTTGGCAAGAGCGGTCAACTCTAAGTCAGACACAGAACGTCTTAACAGACAAAGCAAGGAGCAGCTTAAGCAACTCCGCCGTATGCTCCACTTTGACTATGCTAAAAGGTGGGATATATCGGATATGGCAAAATGTATAAATATAAGTCCGTCTTATCTCCATTCGGCATATAAAAAGCTATATGGAGTGTCTCCCATGCAGGACCTCATAAACATAAGGATAGAGCAAGCGAAAAGTATGCTTGCAGAGTCACAGAAATCGATTGCCGACATCGCGCGCGAGGTCGGATACACAAGCAGCACGCATTTTATAAGGCAGTTTAGTAAAAACGTAGGTGTCTCGCCGCTGAAGTATAGACAAAACAATCTGCTTGAACACAGGAACGTGTTCGATTAAACGATATTGTATCTATTATATTACTCTAAAATACAGTTGTCAATAAAGATTTCTAAACTTCGAAAGAAAATACACGAACGTATAAGGATAATATAGTATTGGCAGTTCTACGGAAGGAAAAGCGTACAGTATGAAGGTAGTAGATGTAAAGCATGCTTGGACAAAGGATGATCTTCTTATAGACAGACCGAGCGGATTTGAAAACATGTATATATTCCTGCATTTTTGGGATGCTATGCTGGTGTATTCCGAAGGAGAAACCGTGCCCACCGACGCGAATGCCTGTATAGTATATGCTCCGGGCGAAAAACAGTTTGCAACCGCCAAAGAAAGCTGGCAACACGACTGGGTCATAGTCACCTCGGACGTAAAAGAGCTCATAGATAAATTGGACCTGAAAACAGGCAAGGTGTATTATCCGAAAAATTATAAGCTCCTCACCGAAATAATCCGCAAGATCGAAAAGGAATACACCTCCCGCGATGAGTATTCAGACGATATATGCGAGTGCCTTATTACTGAGCTTTTCACGGTGCTTGTGCGTGAAACAAGCGGAAACGACTTCCAGGCAGGACTCAACAGACAGACCAAGGAACAGCTTGAGCGGTTAAGAAAAGTCCTTCGCGTTGACTATACCAAGCAGTGGAGTATAGATGATATGGCTAAATATATAAATATCAGCCCTTCCTATCTGTATGCGGTTTACAAGAAGCTTTACGGAGTGTCTCCGATGCAGGATCTCATAAACATTCGTATGCAACAGGCGAAAAAGATGCTTTCCGAAACACAGCGGTCAAAAAGGGAAATTTCCGAGTGGCTGGGATATTCGTATCCGTCACATTTTGTAAGACAGTTTACAAGAAACGTTGGTGTTTCACCTTTGAAATACAGACAAAACAACGGTCTCGAGCACAGAAACGATTTTACACTTCCGCACGGAACCTGAAAAAGCGCCATCCGGCGCTTTTATTTTTTCGTTCCAAATTATTGACATTGCAAGATAGAGCGTGTATAATGTCGGTATAAGATTTCTTTGAAAGTAGGAAAAGTAAAATGACAAGACTTTTTGACGAGCATATCGTAAGACCGGTCAAATATCTCAACGGTTCTTGGGATTTTATGACCGATCCGAAACGCGAGGGAGAAGAAAAGCAGTATTTCAAAAATCTTCCCGCCAAGGAGAAGATAACCGTTCCGGGCGTATGGAACACCGAAAAGGATCTTCTCAAATACGAGGGACTTGCCTGGTACAGTAAAAAATTCTATTTTGAGGGCGGAACGCTCCGACTTAACTTCGGCGCAGTTCTTACCGAGGCAAAGGTCTGGCTTGACGGAAATTATCTCGGCTACCACTACGGTGGATTTACGCAGTTTGATTTTATAGTAAACGGTGTAGAGGCGGGAGAGCATACGCTGACACTCAGCGTTGATAACCTCTTTGATCTTCAGTCGATACCTCAAAAATGGGTTGACTGGTATCATTACGGCGGAATCATTCGTGACGTTACCGCCGAAAAGCTTTGCGGAATAACTGCACTTTTCAATAGATTCGAGTACGAGCTGTCGGACGATCTTAGCTCTGCAAAAGGAAGCTTCACCGTTGAGATCTTTAACGCGGAAAACACCGAAGTTACCGATATAATTAAGATAGATATCGACGGCAGCGAGGTCTGCCGCGACACTCTCACTCTCGGCGCGTACGAGAGAAAGGAAATAAAGCTTTCCGAGATAGAGCTCAAAAATATTAAGCTCTGGAATATAGACGAGCCGAACCTTTACGACGTTAAGATAAGCACGTCAAGTGACGATCTCTACGACAGAGTCGGCTTTAGAAAGGTTGCGCTTGAAAACGGTATGGTCACCGTTAACGGTAAAGCAATCGAAATACGCGGCGTGAACCGCCACGAGGAGCATCCCGATTGGGGCTTTGCATTTCCGCAGGGACTTATGAGACGCGACCTCGATATAATAGTAGATGATCTCGGCTGTAACTCGATTCGCGGTTCTCACTATCCCAATTCCAAGGAATTCGTTGATATGCTCGATGAAAGAGGAATCCTCTTCTGGAGCGAGATACCGGTCTGGGGAGTAGGGTTCTCGCAGGCAGCTCTCGGCGACCCCGTAGTCGTGGAGCGCGGACTCGAGATGCACCGCGAGATGGTAAAATACTACTATAACCACCCGTGTATCATCTTCTGGGGTATGCACAACGAGATAAAGTGCGATACTCCCGAAGGATACGAGATGTCTAAGCTGTACTACAATTACCTTAAGGAGAATGGCGGAAACCGTCTCGTTACTTATGCGGCAAACCGTCCGATGACAGACCTCTGCTTTGAGTTCTGTGATATTATTTCCACAAATCTCTATTTCGGATGGTACGGAGGCGGACTTAGTGATTGGGATAAATTTGCATCTGATTTCAGAAAGAGAAGAGAAGAGCTCGGATTCAGCGCTAAGCCGGTAATTATGAGTGAATTCGGCGCGGCAGCCCTTTACGGCTACCATACCTTCGATAACGTCCACTGGACAGAAGAATATCAGGCAAATCTGATGGAGCACGCCATCGAGCTTTTCCACCGTGACGATATGTTCTGCGGCTTCTTCGTATGGCAGTTCTGCGATATGAGGACCTGCCTTGAGGCGGGAATCAACCGCGCAAGGGGCTTTAACAATAAGGGAATAGTAAACGAATACAGAAAACCCAAGGCGGCGTATTTTAAGATAAGAGAGCTTTATCATAAGTACTCAAAGGATGAAAAATAATGAAAAAATATGCCATAAGATTCGATAGTCCGGCTGAGGATTCCATATACGGCTGGAAAAACGAATCTATTCCGATAAGTAACAGTTATTTTGGCACGTGTATATTTGGAGGCGCTCGTTATGAGCGCCTCCAAATTACTGAACCTACTCTGTGGACGGCAAACTGCGGATATATCGAAAACCGTTTTTGCAGCGGACAGGAGACACTCGGCGACATTTATATCGAGTTTGATCATAACGGTGATATAGAAAATTACAGTCGCTCTCTTTCGCTGAACGATGCGATCGCAAGTGTAAGATACACCTGCAAAGACGTGGAATATACAAGAGAATATTTCGCGAACTATCCGAGCAAGGTGACAGCACTTTGTCTTTCCGCATCGGAAAAAGGCAATCTCAGTTTTACGGTACGCCCCGAGATAGCCAATCTTCGCGATAAGCTTGCCGAGGGAAAATGTCCCGATAATTCGGGAAAATTCGGCACAGTGAGCGTGGAGAACGCTACTCTTGTTATGAGTGGTAAAAGCGAATATTACGGCATAGATTTCGAAGCACACTTTAGAGTAGTTATCGACGGTGACGGCGAGCTCTTCGCAGAAAAGGATAAACTGCGAGTTAAAAATGCCGACCGTGTTTATATCTATTTTACAGTCGGAACGAATTATGAGCTTTGTAGCCGCACTTTTACCGCAGAACGTCTCGAAAAGCTTGTGGGAAATCCTCATCCGCGTGCAAAAGTTGTCGAAATAATGGAGAATGCTTCGAAAAAAACGTACGCCAAGCTAAGAAAAGAGCATATCTCCGACTATCATAGGTATTTCTCAAGCTTCTCACTTGATCTTGGCGGAAAATACGATGACAGAACAACGCCCGAACTTATAGAGTCTTATCGAAGCGGAAAAAAAGAGCCCTATCTCGAAGAGCTTTTCGTTCAGATGGGCAGATATATGATGATATCCACATCGCGTGACGGAACGCTTCCGAGCTCTATGCAAGGCAAGTGGAACGCCTATAAAATACCGCCGTGGACCTGCGGATATTGGTATAATATCAATCAACAGATGAACTACTGGTTCGTATTTTCGCTCGGTCTTGGCGAGCTTTATAATGCGTACGCCGATTTTAACTCGGCAAGATACGAAAAAGCAAAAATAAATGGAGACACCTATATAAAGAATAATTATCCCGAAAGGTTCGAGGAAGGAAACGGTAAAAACGGATGGCTCGTAGGCACCGCAAACAGTGCTTTCGAGGTGTCGGGAGTTGGCAAAAACACTCATTCAGGCCCCGGTACGAGCGGCTTTACCGTCATCTCGGATGTTGATAGGGTCAGATATACACGTAACGAAAACACGGTAAAAGAGGTCTATAAGACAGTAGAATCTCTTTCCCGTTTTTATCTTAAATGTCTCGATAAATACGGGGAAAAATATTTTACTGCGATCTCTGCGTCTCCCGAGCAACGGGATAGAGAAACGCACGAGCACATACGTACGGTCGGATGCGCTTTCGATCAGCAGATGATATATGAAACATTCTCGTCTCTTCTTGAGATGTACGAGAGCTATCCCGCACTGAGAGAAGAATGCGACGAGAGAGTTATTTTCGAAGTAAAAGAGAAGATAGACCTTCTTGATCCCGTAATCATTGGAGCTTCGGGACAAGTCAAGGAATTCAGAGAGGAAAATTACTACGGAGATCTCGGTGAATTGGAACATAGACACGTCTCTCAGCTCGTCGGACTTTATCCGGGTAACGTTATAAACGAAAATACACCCGCGTGGCTTGATGCCGCAAAGGTGACACTTAAAAAACGCGGATCGCGTAAGGGTCCGGGATTCGGGATAATTCACAGGGCGCTCCTCTGGGCAAGGGCTTATGAGGGAGATATGGCATACAGACTCCTTAATCTCGAAATATCTACAAGTATTTTCGATAATCTCTGGGGTTGCCACTATGACCTTATGCCGCTCGACCGAAAAGACCCTCAGGCAAATTTCGCAATAGACGCCAATTACGGCGCGTGCGCACTGATTTCCGAAATGCTCGTGCAGAGCCAAAGGGGTACTGTGAAAATTCTCCCTGCGCTTCCGGGTGCTTGGAAAAGAGGAAGCGTAAAGCATCTTATAGCCCGAGGCGGGTTTGATATATCCCTTTCGTGGAAGGACGGCAAGGCAGATAAAATAGATATAATCTCAACACTCGGAGGTACTCTCAAACTGAAATATTACAATATTTCGAAAGCGAAGTTCGTGTGCGAAAATAACGTTAAAATCCTTGATAAGGATACGGTAGCAGTCGAGACAGGTGTCGGAGAAGCGGTAAAAATATCGGATATTCCGCGCTTTGATATAGCGCTTAATGCGAAAGCGATAACGGTGGTACTATCGAACGATAAAACGCTTGTAAAATGGGAAAAATCACCCGAAAAGAATGCAGAGTACGAGCTTTGGAGAGCTTTTGATTCGAATCCCGACTATACACTTGTTATGCAGACAGACTCCTTGGATTTTGAGGATAAGGACAGGTGCGGTCGCCAAGCAACCTATAAAATAATCACAAGAGCAGACGGTAAAGAACCGAGTAAGGGTATCACGGTAACTGTTCCGAGTACAAAATAAAACAAAAAACTGCCCGAAGAAGAGAAAACAAAACTCTTTTTCGGGTAGTACTTTTTATATAGTGATATTCTGTGCTTTTCGCACAGAGTGATATTTCCCTTTGGGGAAGTGGTATTGAAATCTTACGATTTCAGTGATATTTTATTCGCCATAAACTGCCGAAGGCAATATCACTTGAACGAAGTTCAAATATCACTGCGTAGCAATAGCACTCGCCGTAAGGCGAATAAAACTGCCCAAGTGTCCTTAAGAACACTTGGGCAAA
>SVSI01000008.1:0-66493 GCA_015064385.1 Oscillospiraceae bacterium
GAATGACCGTATATACCGGAATCACCAAGATAAACGGACAGTTCTATATGATCGATTTTGACGGCGAAGTTAAGACCGATAAGTTCTACGTAACCGAAGAAGCAACCAACGGACACGTTAAGAGCGGTTGGTACTATGCAGACGAGAACGGAAACTTCCTTAACGAGACCTTCTATATGGACGGAAACGTTAAGCGTTACATCGTTAACGGACAGGGAGAATACACCAGAGTAACCGAGATCGACGGCGACTACTATATGATCGAGTGGGACGGAGTAGTTGTTATAGACACCGAAAAGTTCTACATCACCGAGAGCTCGACCAAGGGTCAGCTTAGAGGTGAGGGATGGTACAAGACCGACGAAAACGGTAAGATCATTCTGTAATAAAGCTTAAGTGCTTGATTAAATTAAGTCACCCCGCGTTTTGCGGGGTGACTTTTTCTTTTTATCTGTTTTTCAAAGTGTCGAAAAGTGTAAAAACTGATATAATTTAATAAATATGTAATGTTTTCACAGCTAAAGATAGAAAAAATCATTGACTTTTGTATATTACGGTGATATAATAACTATGTATGAATATTAGCACTATGGACGAGGAAAAACTATGAAATTTTCGGTTATAATTCCGGTGTATAATAAAGCAGACACGATAAAAGAATCAATAAACAGCGTGCTTGCGCAGACAGTTGAGGACTTTGAGATAGTGGTCGTTAACGATGGCTCTACTGACAATATCGGAGAGGTTTTGTCCGAATACAAGGATATTAAGGTCGTGAATCAGGAAAACGGTGGGGTATCGGTTGCGCGTAACAGCGGAATAGACGCAGCAGAAGGTGAATTTGTCTGTTTCCTTGACGCTGACGATCTTTGGTTTCCAAATCATCTTGAAACTCTTCTTTTTTACATAAATGAAAATCCGGGTATAAACTATTTTATAACGTCGAACTCTGTAACCTACTCGAACGGAACGTCTTATAATAGCTCGGACAAGCTTTCTTCCATCAGCGGCGATTTCATAATAACCGACAATTTATTCAAGCTTCTGAATACTTACGGCGATGCAATAGTGCATACTAACTGTATATGTGTGAAAAGGTCATCGCTTATAAGGCATTCCCTGAGATTTGAGCCGGGTGAGCGACTCGGCGAGGATACCGATATGTGGTATCGCATAGCCCTTAAGGAAAAGTTACTTCTTTCAAAAAAGATCACAACGATGTACAGAAGGGAAAACAGCACCGCGACTCGCAACACGGTGACTCCCGAAAGCTGGATCTTCTCGCGCAGAATTTACGATATTCTTTCTGACGGGGACATTTCAGACAGTGTAAAAAAAGAATGCTCGCTTTTGGTTGACAGATACACACTCACTTGTGCACGACAGCTCAAATGCTTTGGTAAAAGTAAAGAAGCAAGGGCAAAGCTCGCAACTGTAAAATACAAAAGCGGCAGAAGATATGTTCTTACATATATTCTTTGCCATATTCCGGTTGCGCTATGCCGCAAAATACTTGGCGTGAAAGGCAAATAAATGACTGTATATATAGTAAACTTTGTTGTAAATATGCTGCTCGGTCTTTTTCTTACGCATATAAAAACGCGAAGCGAGAAAAGAAAATACGAGAAGCTTTATCTTCTTATAACCGTACTTCAGTTCGGACTCGTTTGCGGATTTAGGGCGACTTCCGTGGGTTGGGATACTGCTGCATATTCAACCATATTTAACCATACCCCAGATACGTGGGAACATATCTTTAATAACAAGCAGCACATTGAGATCGGATTTTCGGTCTTTTGTTCGATAATAAAGATACTTGGCGGAAATTATCAGACGATGTTCATTATTTCCTCGCTGTTCGTTATGAGCAGTGCGTGTATCTTCATATACAGACATTCAAAAGACATAGTTATTAGTGTTTTTATCCTTATCTCGTTTCCGTTCTACTATTCGTCCTTTGATATTATAAGACACTTTATGGCAACGGCATTCTTCCTTCTCGGATACAAGTACGTTGTGGAACGTAAATTTGTTAAATACGTTATTTTTCTTGCAATCGGAAGTCTTTTTCATACGATCGCATGGCTGTTCTTGCCGTTTTACTTTGTTCGAAAGATCAAATGGAATGGGCTTACGCTGGCGCTTGCCGGTATTGCCACCGCGGTATGTTTCTTCTTCCTTGACGATATTGCGGTTATTCTTGCAACGCTTATCAACAAAACGGTCCCTAAAATGTGGGTCGGCTCGTATGGCGGAGGAGTAAGGACGGCGATTATGTATTTGGTAGTTCTGATCATTTCTATTTTCGCATTTTACAATCAGAGGGAAACGGGTGAAAGTAAAAGTAACGCGTTAAACCTCATAACTATTTTGTTTATATTTTCTGTTATCTTTATAAACGCGAGAATAATGACCCGTCTTATGATGACCACCGTTCCGCTTATGGCAATCGCAATTCCTGAGCTTGTAAGTGATAAGAAAAATATAAAAAGCTATGATAACAATACGGTATATACACTCGGCATTATCGCAATAGGTTGTTTCTATCACGGATTTATGCTTTGGATGAGTTGGCAGAACGTAGTGCCCTACGTACCGTATTGGGCGTAATATATCAGGAGAAAAATGAAAAATATTTTAATTTTACTTGATTACTATCTGCCGTTTGCCAGCGCAAACGGTGTGTGCTGTGAAAAAGTGGCCAGTGAGTTTCGAGACAACGGATATGATGTAAATATTGTTGCGTATGCTTACGATGATAAAGAATATGAGAATATAAACGGAATTCACGTGCACTATGCTAGAAAAATAAAAAAGAAGTCGTACGGGATTTGGTCCAAACTTGCCTTTTACGCCGCTTGGCTGTTCAAATTTTCAAAATATCCGGTTACTGAAATTAAGGAGCAAACGGACGAGATTGCTAGAGTTGCAAGTCAAGTAATTGAGAATAAAAATATTGATACCGTTGTTTGTGTACATCTTCCCGTAGAAACACTTGTTGCCGGAGTTAAGCTTAAAGAAAAGTATCCTCACCTCACCTATGTTTCGTATATGCTCGATTCACTTTCCGGTGGGATTGCCCCAAAATTTTTGCCGTATAATTTTTGCAGATTCAGAAAAATCAAATGGGAAAATAATTTGCTTGCTCTGTTTGATGGTAACATTTTGATGGAATCAAGTCGACAACATCATACAACATATACCGCCGACTTAGAATGGTATAAAAAAGCGCATTTTCTTGATGTTCCTGCACTATGTAAAAACAGCCACGTTGAGGACGGCAATATAAAAGTCAACGATGAAGTCATACTTGGATTTGTCGGAACAATGTCTGACGGAGTAAGAACGCCGTACGCACTACTAAAAGTACTGTCCGGGATTTCCGATCTGAATATTAGATTTGTCATTGCAGGTAAGAATGCTTGCGGAGATCTATATGAGTATCTAAAGGATCAAAACAACATAATGCTGAATGTTTTGGGCGAAGTTCCGTATGACAGAGCACAGGATATTTTGAGAGAATGCGATTTCTTTGTTAATTTAGGCAATGTTAATCCCAATCTTGTGCCGTCAAAAATTTTTGAATATATGTCATACGGAAAACCGATCATCTCGACGTTTAATTCTGCTGAAGATTCATCGCTGCCGTATTTGCACAAATATCCGGTGGTATGTCTTATTGACGAACACGACGATAATATTAAAAACGCAGCTGGTATATTAACGGAGTTTATTAAAGAGCACAGAGAAACCCGAGTTTCCTATGAAAGTATAGCAGAACTTTTTTATAATAACACGCCTGTTGCTTTTCGAGATCTTTTACTGAAAATTTGTGGGGAAGAAAATGAAAAGACTTGAAGAAAACGAAAAAATAATTGCCAAAAACGTTTTGATTACATTTGCAGTAAGAGGCGCCGGACTATTGCTCTCTCTTTTCAGCACCCCGCTGTTTCTGCGTTTCTTTAACGAGGACAAGGGAGTACTTGGAGTGTGGTACACACTACTGTCCGTGCTGTCGTGGTTTATGACGTTCGACTTGGGTATAGGAAACGGTATTAGAAACAAATTAGTACACGCATTTACTAAAAACGAAAAGCTTGAAGCCAAAAAAATAATATCGTCAGGAATATTTTCCAACGTTGTCGTTACAGCAGTTTTGATAGTGGTAGGTACCGTTCTGATCGGCATACTTGACCTTAATAAATTTCTCAATATATCCGAACAGACAATTTCACCCGAGGTTCTTAAACGGTCCGCATACGTGGTTTTTATAGCGATAATGTTGCGCTTTTTGCTAACAATCGTTCACGCTGTATTTTATGCGATGCAAGCATCCGCTGTCAATAATTTGCTATCACTGTGCTCCAGTGTTTTGCAGTTTTTGTTTGTTTTGCTTTTTCGGTGTGATACGCCGGGTCAAGCGTTGCTTTCTCTTGCGGTCGCATATTTAATCACGGCTAATGCCCCCACTATTTTGTCCGGAATAATTATATTTGCCACAAAATTAAAATGGTGTATCCCGAGCGTTAAATGCATTGAGAAACAACACGTACGTGGAGTTATGGGCATAGGAGCGGTCTTTTTCGCGTGTCAGATCATGTTTATGCTTATAATGAACACAAATGAGGCGGTAATATCAAATTTGTTCGGTCCTCAATATACGACAGAATATACATTTTATTTTAAGATAACGAGTCTTATATCAACGACATTGACGCTTGCTATGACTCCGATATGGTCTATTGTAACTAAATCCATAGCCGAAAAGAACTATATCTGGACGAAAAAACTATACGGCATCTTGAAACTAGTCGGATTGGCGGCTGCCGCATTGGAATTTTTATTGATTCCTTTCTTGCAGTTTATTATGGACGTCTGGCTCGGCAAGGGAACGGTTACTGTTGATTACGGCACGGCCTTTGCTTTTGCTTGCTTCGGCAGTGTTTTTGTTTACATTGGAATTCTTTCTACCATAGTATGCGGTATGACGCGTATGAAATTGCAGACTATTTCTTATGTTATAGCAATGGTGATGCGGTTTGCACTCATTTTTGTTCTTGCCGAATTCGTAGAAAGTTGGAATTTGGTTATATGGTGCACAACTATCGTTCTATTGCCATACTGTATAATTCAACACATAGACTTAGATATATATTTCAATAAAAAGATAAAGGAAGGTCAATCGACATGAGTTTGTTCACAAACAAAACCCTACTTATAACAGGCGGAACGGGATCTTTCGGAAACGCCGTTCTTAACCGATTTCTGAAAACGGATATAGGCGAGATCCGTGTTTTCTCGCGTGACGAGAAAAAACAGGACGATATGCGCCACGAGTTTCAGGCGAAAATGCCCGAGGTTGCAGAAAAAATAAAGTTTTACATCGGAGACGTTCGTGATCTTCAGTCCATAAAGAACGCGATGCACGGAGTTGACTATATTTTCCACGCGGCTGCGCTCAAGCAGGTTCCTTCCTGCGAGTTCTTCCCGATAGAGGCGGTAAAAACCAACGTGCTCGGAACTGAAAACGTACTGACTGCAGCCATAGACGAGGGCGTAAAATCGGTCATTTGTCTTTCCACGGACAAAGCGGCGTACCCGGTAAACGCAATGGGAACGTCTAAGGCAATGATGGAGAAGGTTATCGTGGCTAAATCGCGCACGGTATCTCCCGAAAAGACCAAGATCTGCTGTACGCGCTACGGAAACGTTATGTGCTCGCGCGGATCGGTCATTCCGCTTTGGATAGACCAGATAAGAAACGGACAGCCGATAACCATTACCGATCCTACGATGACTCGCTTCATTATGTCTCTTGACGAGGCGGTCGATCTTGTGCTCTTCGCCTTTGAGCATGGCTCGAGCGGAGATATTCTCGTCCAGAAAGCACCCGCTTGCACTATCAAGACGCAGGCAGAGGCGGTATGCGAGCTTTTCGGCGGCGATAAAGATAATATCAGGGTCATCGGTATTCGCCACGGTGAAAAGATGTACGAGACCCTGCTTACCAACGAGGAGTGCGCAAACGCGATAGATATGGGTGATTTCTACCGCGTTCCGTGCGACAAGCGAGGACTTAACTACGATAAGTATTTTTCCGAGGGCGATGCAAAACGCAACCCTCTTACCGAATTCAACTCTCATAACACGAAGCTTCTCGATACCGAGGCGGTCAAGGAAAAGCTCCTCTCGCTTCAGTATATAAGAGATGAGCTTAACTCTATGGGAATAAAACACTAAAGGAACCGTTATGAACATACTTGTTACGGGTGCGGCAGGATTTGTAGGTAAAAATCTCGCCGCAGCACTGAAGAATATAAAGGACGGCAAGGACAGAACTCACCCCGAGCTTGATATCGGAGAAATATATCTTTACGACGTTGACTCACCGTCCGAACTTTTAGAGACGGCTTGCAAGGATGCGGATTTCGTGTTTAATCTTGCGGGAGTGAACCGTCCAAAGGATCCCGAGGAGTTTATGCAGGGAAACTGCCTTTTCGCGGAAAAGCTGCTTAAAACTTTGAAAAAACATGAAAACACATGTCCGATAATGCTTTCGAGCTCTATTCAGGCAACGCTTGTCGGTCGGTACGACAGCGATTACGGACGGAGCAAGAAGGCGGGCGAGGAGCTTTTCTTCGATTATGCGGCTGATACCGGCGCAAAGGTACTCGTTTACCGCTTCCCGAATCTTTTCGGAAAGTGGTGCAGACCTAACTATAACAGCGCAGTTGCGACTTTTTGTAATAATATCGCAAACGATCTGCCCATTACCGTAAACGATCCCTCGGTTGAGCTTGAACTCCTTTACATAGACGATCTCGTTGACGAGATGCTTCTTGCGCTTTCGGGCAGGGAACACAGATGCGAGTTTGACGGAATAAAGACCGTGATCTGCGATGACGGAAAATACTGCGCCGCACCGATAACTCACAGAGTTACGCTTGGCGAGATAACAGAGCTTCTTTACAAGTTCAGCAGCCAGAGTAAAACGCTCGTCGTTCCCGATATTCCGGACGGATCGTTCGCTAAAAAGCTCTATTCTACGTACCTTTCGTATCTTCCCAAAGAGAAGATAGCGTACGAGCTTAAGATGAACGTTGACGAGCGCGGAAGCTTTACCGAGGTCTTAAAGACGGTAAACTGCGGACAGTTTTCGGTCAACGTGTCAAATCCCGGAATTACCAAGGGACAGCATTGGCACAATACCAAATGGGAATTTTTCATCGTAGTTTCGGGAAAAGGACTCATTCAGATGAGAAAGATAGGAACCGACGAGGTTCTTAACTTTGAGGTCAGTGGTGATAAGCCCACGGTGCTTCATATGCTTCCGGGATACACGCACAACGTGATAAATCTCAGTGACAGCGAAAAGCTGATAACGCTTATGTGGGCAAATGAAAACTTTGACCCAAGCCACCCCGATACTTTTTTTGAGGTAGTATAGATTTGAATAAAACGAGGCAAAAAACAGCGATCGCAATTATCGGCGTTCTGCTCGTCCTTTCGGTTATATTTATTTTCTCAAATTCCTTCGAGAGCGGTGCGAGGTCCAACGCCGTGAGCGGAAGATTTGCCAAGCTTTTCGGAGGCGTGATCAGAGCTCTCTTCGGAGAGGATGCGAACGTAAACTATATCGTACGAAAGTGCGCTCATATTGCCGAATTTGCTCTGCTCGGCGCACTCACGCTCACGTTTGTAAAGTTGCTTACCGAATATACCGGTAAAAAGCTATTTTTCTGCGGACTTTTCGGCACGCTACTGGTTGCGGTAATTGATGAATATATCCAAAGCTTTACGGGACGAACGAGTATGGTCGGCGATATCCTGCTTGACTTTTTCGGTGCTGTTCTCGGCATGGTTGCGGCATTTTTGCTTTATATTGTAATAAGAAAGTGTAGGAAACAAAATGGAGATTAAAAGAGATTATTCGGACGTTAGTTTCAAAAACGACGGCAGATTAAAGCTTCTCATAATAGTCGGTACGAGACCGGAAATAATCCGCCTTTCCGCGGTGATTTCAAAGTGTCGCAAATACTTTGACTGTATTTTGGCTCATACGGGTCAGAACTACGACTATAACCTTAACGGAATATTTTTCAGAGATCTTCGCCTTGAGGATCCCGAGGTTTATATGAACGCGGTAGGAGACGATCTCGGAGAGACCGTCGGAAACATAATAAACTGCTCGTACAAGCTTATGAGCGCTGTAAAACCCGACGCACTGCTCATTCTCGGTGATACGAATTCCTGCCTTTCGGCAATATCCGCCAAGAGACTGCACATACCGATCTTCCACATGGAGGCGGGCAACAGATGTAAGGATGAGTGCCTACCCGAGGAGACAAACAGACGTATAGTTGATATAATCTCGGACGTAAATCTTGCGTATTCCGAGCACGCAAGAAAATATCTCCACGAGTGCGGACTTCCCAAGGAGCGTACATACGTAACGGGCTCTCCTATGGCAGAGGTACTTCGCGCAAATATCGACGATATTGAAAAGAGTGATATACTCACAAAGCTCGGACTTGAAAAGAAAAAATACATACTTCTCTCCGCGCACAGAGAAGAGAATATCGACACCGAAAAGAACTTTAATTCTCTGTTTAACGCGATAAATAAAATAGCGGAAATATACGATATGCCGATACTCTATTCCTGCCACCCGCGCAGTAAAAAGCGTCTTGAGACGTCGGGATTTACCCTTGACCCCCGCGTTATCAGACACGAGCCCCTCGGTTTCCACGATTACAATAATCTCCAGATGAACGCGTTCGCGGTTATTTCGGACAGCGGAACGCTCCCCGAGGAATCGAGCTTTTTCACCTCTATCGGAAAACCGTTTCCCGCAGTTTGCATCCGTACGTCAACCGAAAGACCCGAAGCGCTCGATAAAGCGTGCTTTACTCTTGCGGGCATAGATGAAAACGGACTCGTTCAGGCGGTACGCACCACAGTCGCGCTTAACGAAAACGGTGATTTCGGCATTCCCGTGCCTGACTACGTTGAGGAAAATGTATCGACTAAGGTTGTAAAGATCATCCAAAGCTACACGGGAGTAGTAGATAAAATGGTTTGGAGAAAATATTAAATATGAAATTGTTTGAAAACAGATCCCCGTTCAACGGAGCGCGATTTACGAGAAGGATCATTCTCGTCTTGGTCGATATCGCGGCGTTCGTACTGTCGTCGATAGCGGCGTTGTGGCTCAGACTTGAGTTCACGACTCACTCGCTGACACAGTTCCCATTGTTCTGGAATATGATAAAGCTCCTCCCCGCAACGGTTATATTGGCGATTTTGATATTTGCCGTTTTCGGGCTGTATAACAGTCTTTGGGAATATGCGGGCGAAAGGGAAGTAATGTCCGTATTTTTGGCGTCCTTCGTTGCAACGGCAGCACAGACGGCACTTCACTACATCACGCGTCTGTACGTTCCGAGAAGCTTTTGGCCGATAAATTTCGTGGTGCTTTCCGCGATCGTTCTGACGTCAAGGTTTTCGTACAGATATATCCGAAGAAAAGTGCGGCTTTATCAAAAAACAAAGTCAAACTCTGCCGGTGAAAAGGTATCAAAGCTGCCTAAAAAACGCACTATGATCATCGGTGCCGGCTCTGCGGGAGTTACCACTCTCGAGGAGCTCCGAGAAAGTAATTTTTCGCAAAATAACGTCATTTGCTTCATTGACGACGATAAGCAAAAGCAGGGAAAATTCATACACGGAGTGCCGATTTTCGGCTCGCGCGACCGTATCGAAGAAGCGGTGGCGAGGTACGGAATAGAAGAGATAATTTTCGCTATTCCGTCTGCATCCGCGAAGGTGAAAGCGGACATTCTTGATATATGCAATAAGACCTCCTGCCGCCTCCGTACGCTTCCCGGAATATATCAGCTCGTTAACGGAGAGGTGGACGTTAAGAAGATACGCGACGTAAATATTGAGGACCTTCTTTTCAGAGAGACCGTCAAGCTTGACTTTGACGAAACGCGCCGTAGTTACGCGGGAAAAACCGTACTTGTCACAGGTGGCGGCGGTTCTATCGGAAGTGAGCTTTGCAGGCAGATCGCATCCTGCTCACCGAAGAAGCTCGTCATTCTTGATATCTACGAAAACAACGCTTACGACATCCAGCAGGAGCTTATAAGAAATTATAAAGATAAGCTTGATCTGTCAGTCGAGATCGGATCGGTGCGCGACAGAATATGCCTTGAATACATATTCGCAAAATACCGTCCCGACATCGTTTTTCACGCGGCGGCGCATAAGCACGTTCCGCTTATGGAGAACAGTCCTTGCGAGGCGATCAAGAATAACGTTTTCGGAACGTACAACACCGCGGATATGGCGGAAAAGTACGGTGTTTCCAAGTTTATACTCATATCGACCGATAAGGCGGTCAACCCTACGAACATAATGGGCGCGTCCAAGCGTCTTTGCGAGATGATAGTTCAGTGCCGTCACGACAGTAATACTAACTTTGCGGCAGTTCGTTTTGGCAACGTTCTCGGATCGAACGGCTCGGTAATTCCCCTGTTCAGACGTCAGATAGAAAGCGGCGGACCGGTGACCATTACCGATAAGCGCATTATCAGATATTTTATGACCATTCCCGAAGCCAGTCAGCTCGTTATGGAAGCGGGCGCTATGGCGGAAAAAGGTGAACTGTTCGTTCTCGATATGGGAAAACCCGTTAAGATCTACGACCTTGCGATCAACATGATAAAGCTCTCGGGACTCGAGCCGGACGTTGACATTGAGGTAAAGGAGATCGGACTCCGTCCCGGTGAAAAGCTGTACGAGGAGCTTCTTATCAAGAGCGAAACTCTTGACAAGACCAAAAACGATATGATCTTCGTTGAGAAGGACGCTTCGCTCTCGAGAGAGGACGTTGAGGACAAGCTTTCCGTGCTCAGAAATGCACTTGACGAGTATAAGCAGAGCCACGATAAGCTCACCGTCAAAAACGCAATGAAGCAGACCGTTCCGAGATTCAAGGATCCCGAGGAAATCAATAAAAACTCTGAAAACTCGGAAGAAATGAAAAGAGTTGCGGGAAAATAATGCAAAATAGGGTAAAAGTACTTTTGAAACGCAAAAAAGCGGCAAAAGTACTTTTGTTTTTTCACTTTTACTATTGATTTTTTATTATATATATGTTATAATCAAGATGGTATCTTGGATCATTATGAGATAATATATATACGTATTTGCGAGGAAGATTAGAAAAATGGACAATTCATCAAATAAAAAGCAGGTAAAAATGCCACCCGTGGCAAGAGAAATAGACCTCGTCCGTCTCGGAAAGGCGCTCTGGAAGAGATTTTGGATAATAGCCGTTGCGGCAGTGCTCGGAGCAATGATAATGCTTCTGATCACAACTCTTTTCATAGCTCCTAAATACAGTTCGTCAGTACAGTTTTATGTAAACAACAAGCTTGATATAGGATCGACCTCTATCAGTATCTCCTCGAGCGACCTTTCGGCATCAACGTCTCTCGTTGATACCTACATCGTAATACTCGAGTCCCGCGAGGTACTTAAGAGAGTTATAGACGATGGAGAGCTCGACTATACTCCCGAGCAGCTAAGAAGTATGATGAGCGCGGAGTCGGTCGGCGATACCCCCGTGTTTGAGGTGACCGTTACACACACCGATCCCGAGGAAGCTACTAAAATAGCGGATCAGATAGCGTACACGTTCAGTGACGCGCTTGATGATTACATTATAACCGCAGAAAGCACTAAGGTAATTCAGTACGCAGTGTTCCCCACGGCGCCTTCGTCCCCCAACAAAACCCTGAACACAATGCTCGGATTTTTAGCGGGACTCGTCATCTCGGTCGGCGTTATAGTGCTTGTTGAGATCTTTGACAACACCATTCGCACTGAGGAGGACATCACCGAAAGTTGCGATCATCCCATCCTTGCAGCCGTTCCCGATATGATGGCGGCAACAAAGAGCAAGGGCGGATATTACTCCAAGTCCTTCGTTAACTCAAGGGGCGGCGTCGTACTCGGTGACGGTATCAGCTTCTCGGCAACCGAAGCGTATAAGCTGCTTCGTACCAAGATCCAGTTTTCCTTTGCGGATGATAAGAAGTGCCACGTTATCGGAGTATCGAGTGCGCTTCTCGGAGAAGGAAAGAGTATCACCTCTACAAACCTTGCGTTCTCTCTTGCACAGCTTGGTAAAAAGATCCTTCTTATCGACGGTGATATGAGACGTCCCTCGCTTGCTAATAAGCTCAAGATAAAGAAGGTCCCCGGACTTTCCAACTACCTTGCGGATAAAACTCCGCTCGATAGCATAATTCAGAATTCGGGCAAGAAATTCTCTGATTTTGAGTTTGACGTTATCGCGGCAGGACACAATCCGCCTAACCCCGTAGAGCTTCTCGCATCTTCCAAGATGACCGATATGCTCGACACTCTCAAGGAGCGTTACGACTACATCATCATCGACCTTACTCCCGTTGAAGAGGTCAGTGATGCACTCGTTGCAGCTAAGTTCGTTGACGGTATGGTTCTCGTTGTAAGCCAGAACTATTGTAACCGCCACTCGTTTATAAACTCTGTCAACCAGTTCGACTTCGTTGATTCGAGAATACTCGGTATAGTAGTCAACAGAGTCGTGGAGCCCGGACGTAAGTATTACGGAAAATACGGCTACAAGAAGGGATATTACAGAGGATATTACGGATACTCGAAATCCACCGCAGCTCTTCCGCCGAGAAACGGAAACGGTGCGGCTGATAAGAAATAAAGCGTATGAGGAGCGTAGTTGATTTTCACACCCACATTCTTCCGTGTATAGACGACGGAAGCACAGGTGTCGAGACCTCGCTCGAGATGCTTCGTACCGAAGCAAGACACGGTGTCGGCACCGTGGTCCTCACCCCTCATTTCTATCCCGACAAAGAGCGTCCCGAATCGTTTATAAAGCGCAGGGAAGAGTCGCTCGCGCTTCTTGAAAAGGCAATGGCTGATCGAAGCGAAGAAAGCTTCCCTAAGCTGCTCGTCGGCGCAGAGGTAAGATATTTTGAGGGAATGAGCGACTGCGAATACCTCTCCAAGCTTGCAATATCCCAAACCGATCTTATAATGATCGAAATGCCCTTTGCAAAATGGACGAAAAGAATGCTCTCCGAGCTTTCGGAAATACATCAGAAGCAGGGGCTCGTACCGATAATCGCTCATATAGACCGATATATCGGAGGGTTTCATCCGTGTGTTCGTTTTGATGATCTTGCAACGCTCCCCGTTCTCATTCAGGTAGGGACCGACTTTTTCGTCAGACGTTCAAGTCGAAAACGAGCGATAAGGACGTTCCGGCGCGGAATAGTTCATCTTTTGGGCACCGACGCTCATAATATGAGTAGTAGGCGTCCGAATATGAACGAGGCAATAGAGATACTCACACGCACACTCGGAGAAAACGCGATAGCGTATATAAACTCAGTTGAAAAAGACGCCTTAAATAACAGTCAAATCGAATTTTGATATAAGGAGATCGATTATGAAAAAAATACTTTCTTTTCTTATGGTCCTTGTTATAGCCGTTATACCGATGACGGTTTTTGCAAGCAATTTCGTGCCCAGCATTTCGTATAAAGGAGCGCCCGAGATCGTCCTTGCAGATCCCGCAACCGGACTTGTCGGCGAGGTGGAGGGAAACGTAGGCACTGCGGAGCATGACCGCAAGGTGTACACAAACTGTCTCGTAGTTACTCCCGTATCCGAGGCAAGCACCTCTACTGAAATACCCACCACAGCTGCGCAGACGCTTCTTACCGTTTACGGACAGCTGAACAATCAGGAAACCCGTCTTTCCGAGCTCAGCGACGAGCTTAATCTTCTCGTTGCATCCAAGCTTGGGAACGGCAAGGATGCCGACGATCTTATCGTCAAGGATCTCTTTGACGTAAGTGTCCTTTGCGATAACCTTGCCGCATCGCTTGCACCTGCGGGAACTACTCTTGACATCACCTTCGATATCTCGGTAGCAGCAGACGAAGAGGTCTTTATTATGACCTACAAAAACGGTTCGTGGGCACCCATTGAAAATGTAGTGAACAACGGAGACGGCACCGTAACCGGTACTTTTGAAAATTTCTGCCCCGTTGCCATATTTGTTGAGGGAGAGGGCAGACCCGATTCCCCTGAAACCGGCGTACTTGATCTTTCGTACGTTTGGGCAATAGTTGCGGCAGTATCCGCGATCCTCATCGTATGCGTGCTCGTTATCAATAAACGCGCAGTTAAAAAAAGCAAATAATATACTAAGTCCCGAAAGAGGAGAATAAGTTATGCTAAACAGGAGAAACGTTATCTCCGGTGTCGTTATCCTTTTACTCCTTGCACTTATGGTCTTCAGTATCGCTAAGCTGCTGGAGAGCAGAAAAGCGGTCGAGGATGGAAACGGCGACGACTCAAGGACTCTTGAGATAGACGGTGTGAAATACTCTCCCAGACAAGACGTAAACGTTTTTATGCTCGTCGGTATTGACCGCGAGGGTAAGCACGAGGACAGCAATTCGTACAGAAACAGCGGCGAGGCAGATATGATATCGCTTCTGATCTTTGACGAAAGCGATAAAACGTACAGTATTCTTTGCCTTAACCGCGATACTATGCTTGAGATGCCTACCATAGGACTCGGCGGAAAGTATGCGGGTAAAGCGTACGGTCAGTTGGCTCTTTCGCATACCTACGGAAGCGGACTTATAGATAGCTGTCAGAACGTAAAGAAAACGGTATCGAGCTTTTTGTACAATCTTGAAATAGAGTACTGCCTGTCGCTCACGATGGATGCCGTTGCAAAGCTCAACGACGCCGTTGGCGGTGTTACGGTAAACGTAACCGACGATTTTCCTGCAGAAACAGGAATCCTGAAGGGCGAGGGAGTCAAGCTCTCGGGAGAGCAGGCGCTTAATTTCGTGCGCACGAGAAAGGACGTAGGCGATCAGCTTAACGTGTCCAGAATGAAGCGTCACGAGGAGTATATGAAGGGCTTTATGAGTGCCCTGAACACTAAACTCAACTCTGACGAGGATTTCATCGTAAGCACGTACAGAGATCTTTCCGATTACGTAGTGACAGACTGTACACTCGATTCGCTTCAAAAGTTCGTTTCGAGATATTCAGACTATCAGTTTAAGGAGATCGTCTCTCCCGTCGGCGAAAACACCGTGGGCGAAAAATATATGGAATTCAAGGTCGATCCGAAAGAGCTTGAAAAGCTCGTAATTCGACTTTTCTATAACAAACAAGAAAGCTAAGTAGCACGGCGCGAATAAAATAATTTTCGCGCCTGCGACTATTTTACACAAAAATAATAAGGTAATTTAAGGTAAAAGAATGGAAATCCAACCTTTTGAAAAGAAAATATGGTTATCTTCTCCCACTATGCACGGAGAGGAAATACAGTTCGTACAGAAAGCGTTTGATACGAACTGGGTTTCTACCGTGGGCGAGAATATAAATGAGCTTGAGGCGGGAATAGCGAGGGAGATCGGATGTAAGTACGCAGTCGCGCTTGCGTCGGGCACCTCGGCAATACATCTTGCCGTAAAGCTTGCTGGCGTGAAGCAGGGGGACAAGGTCTTTTGTACAGATACTACCTTTGCGGCTACGGTAAATCCCGTGTGCTACGAAAAGGGTGAGCCCGTATTTATCGATATGGAGCGCGGCAGCTGGAATATGGATCCCACGGCGCTTGAAAAGGCGTTTGAGATGTATCCCGAAACCAAGGTGGTTATCGTCGTAAACCTTTACGGAGTACCCGCAAAGCTTGACGAGATAAAGAGAATATGCGATAAAAACGGTGCGATACTTATCGAGGACGCGGCAGAATCTCTCGGTGCTACCTACAAGGGCGCCCAGACTGGAACTTTTGGAAAATATAACGCGATAAGCTTTAACGGAAATAAGATAATTACCACCAGCGGTGGAGGAATGCTCCTTACAGACGACGAAAATGCGGCAATAACCGCAAGAAAGTGGTCAACGCAGAGCAGGGAAAACGCACCTTGGTATCAACATAAGGACCTCGGATACAACTACCGTATGAGCAATATCCTTGCGGGTGTGGGACGCGGTCAGCTTCTTCACTTAAAGGAGCATATAGCGCAGAAAAAGGCAATATATATGCGATATAAGGAGGGCTTCAAGGATCTGCCCGTTACGATGAATCCGTACGACGAAACGGTGTGCGAGCCCAATTTCTGGCTTTCGTGTATGCTCATAAACAAGGATGCTATGTGTGAGCAGAAAAGAAGCGATACAAAGGCGAGCTATGTGAAAGAAAGCGGTAAGAGCTGTCCTACCGAGATACTTGAGACGCTTGCGAAATATAATGCAGAGGGACGTCCGATATGGAAGCCGATGCATCTTCAGGAGATATTTAAGGACAGTAAATTCGTCTCCGCAGAGGGAGACGTCGGCGCAGACATTTTTGAGCGCGGACTGTGCCTGCCGAGCGATAATAAGATGACTCCAGAGGAGCAGGATATAATTATCGAAATAATAAAGAGATGCTTTATCTGAACGGAGATACATATAATGTACGCAAAATTTTTCAAAAGATTTTTTGACTTTATACTTTCGCTTATTGCACTTACCGTGCTTTTCCCGTTTCTCGTTATCTTTACGATAGTCGGCGCGATAGTAATGAAGGGAAATCCCTTTTTCACACAGCTTCGCCCGGGAAAGAACGAAAAGATATTCAAGCTCATAAAGTTCAGAACTATGACCTGCGAGAAGGACGAGAACGGCAAGTTACTTCCTGATGCACAGCGCCTTACAAAGTACGGAAAGCTCCTCAGAAGCACGTCGATAGACGAGCTCCCCGAGCTTATAAACATTCTCAAGGGCGATATGAGTATAATCGGTCCGAGACCGCTAGTCGTCTCGTATCTTCCTTACTATAACGAGCAGGAAAAACACCGTCACGACGTGCGTCCCGGCCTTACCGGTCTTGCACAGATAAACGGCAGAAACAATCTTGCTTGGGAAGAAAGGTTCGCTTACGATCTTAAATACATAGAAAATATAACTCTCCTCGGTGATATAAAAATAATTTTTCAAACGGTAGCCGCCGTATTTAAGAGAAAGGATATTACCGTAAGAAAGAGCGATGGATCAAGCGATTTCAGCAAGTACAGAGAAAAGCAGCTTGAAGAGGCAAAAGAGCTTACAAACGTCGGTAAGTAATATTTTAATATGAAAAATAACGCAAGAGAGATAGGTAGCGAATTTGATTACCGTAACCGGTTTCTTTGCGAAGGGGATAACGGTCTGTTTGACGGCGGACTGCTCACCTATTCGGGAAGAACGGCGATAGCGGTAGCGTTTTATGATATACTTAAGTCACACGCTATAAGCACAGTATGGCTTCCGTCGTACTCGTGTGAGTCGATGGCGCAGCCATTTTACGATCTCGGAGTAAACGTAAAGTTTTATTCGCTTAATTACGATTTTAAGAAAAACAAGATCGTTCGCGAGGATTTCGAGCCGAGCAAAAACGACGTCGTTCTCACTATGGGCTATTTCGGATTTTACGACGACGGCAATACGGAGCTTGTTAAAAAATGCCGTGATAACGGAACAATCGTTATAGAGGACTGTACACATTCTCTTCTTTCGAGCGGTGATTTTTTGGCAGACTATCGGGTATCAAGTCTCAGAAAATGGTTTGCCACGGCTTCGGGCGGATTCGTCCAAAAAAGAGACGGTACGCTCGACGCAACTCTTAACGCATGTGATAAAAGTATCGTAGATATGCGTATTACGGCTATGAAGGAAAAAACTCTCTATCTTGAGAGCGAGTCCGATGAGTCACTCAAAATCGCATTTTTGGAAAAGTACAGAAGGGTAAATCAAAGCTTTTCGCAAAATTATAAAGATCTCGCAATAGACTCTTGGTCGGAGTCGGTCTTGCGTAAAACGGACGTAGAAGAGATCAGACGAATACGCAGGAAAAACGCACAAATTCTTCTTGACGCGATTTGCGGTGCGTCGGGAGTAACGAGTATGTTCACAACTCTCGGTAGTAACGACTGCCCGCTGTTCGTTCCTATCCTTTGTGAAAACAGAGCAGAGCTTCAAAAAAAGCTCGCCGAAAATAAGATATACTGCCCCGCGCATTGGCCAAAATACAGCGATAAGGCAAACTCAAATCTTTACGATCTTGAGCTTTCTCTTATCTGCGACCAGAGATACGGCGAGCAGGATATGGAAAGAATCATAGCACTTTTGTAAAAACCTTAAATTAAGAAAGCGTGAAAAAATGAAGACGGTTTTAATTACAGGTATCGGCGGGCTTACTCCCCGTTCGATCGCTAAAACGATACGTAAAAATCATCCGGAGTACAAGCTCATCGGGTGTGATATAGATAAGAAGGCAATGGGATTTTTTATGCAGGGACTTCTGGACGAGTACTACGTCTGTCCGCGTTGCACCTCTGACGAATATTTTCCCTACATAGAGAAGCTTGTCAAGGAAAAGCATATAGACTATGCATTCGTACAGCCCGAAAGAGAGATCGTTGAGTGGGGCGATTATTACGATAAACACGGCAAATATCCTTGTCCCGTGTTTATGGGAAGCAAGCTGCTTTCGGTCTCGCTTAAGGATAAATCCATTATGGCAGAGCTTCTTGAGGGTACAGAATTTATTCCGAAAACCATTAAGGTGACGCAGGATGATCCCAGATACGAGGACGTTGAAAACGAGATCGGATTTCCGTGCTGGATCCGTGCGACCGAAGGTACGGGAGGACTTGGCTCGCTGCGTCTCGATGATATCGGAAGCTATAAGAGCTGGTTGTTTATTAATGCGGGAATTCCCGAGTTCACCGTGAGCGAATTTCTTACGGGACGCCATCTCGCAAACCAAATGCTTTACTATAACGGAGAATACGTAAAGGGCGCTGCACTCGAGTGCGCCGAATACGTTATGGCAAATACGGCGCCTTCGCACGTTACCGGAAATACTCATTTCGGGCGCTTCCTTAACGAGGACAGAATAAATGAATTTTGTGACAGATGCGTAAAGTATCTTGAAAACAAGCTCGGTGTTCCCGCACACGGAATACTTTCCTTTGACCTTAAGGAAGATAAAAACGGTGATATAAAGGTGACTGAGGTAAATATCCGTCACATGGCTTACACCGGCGTTATGTCTCAGGTGGGCTTCGATCTTATAGAAGACACCATCAAAATTATGGAGGACGGAAATTGCGACCGCGTTGAGCGCGCACAGTTCTATCATTACGATAAGCCGTACGTTTTCCTCCGTGACGTTGACGTAGAGCCCATCGTTCTTGAAAGCGAAGAAGTGTTTGATGGTCTTAGTTGCAAATAGTTAAAAGGAGACAAAAATATGGACATTATAATCTTAGCCGACTTCAGCGGGAAATTTAACGGCAAAGGCAATAACAGATTTCAGTATATAGCCAATCTTCTCGCCAAAGATCACGACGTTGAGATTTTAACGAGTGACTTTTCGCACGGGACGAAAAAGCATTTTGACGAGAAGCCCGACGAGAGTCTTCCTTATAAGGTGACTATGCTTCACGAGCCCGGATACCCCAAAAACGTGTGTCTTCGCAGATTTTATAGTCATTTCGTGTGGGGCAAAAACGTAAAGAAATATCTAAAAAAACGCAAAAAACCGGACGTCATATATTCTGCCGTACCTACGCTTACAGCGGCTTATGAGGCGGCAAAATACTGCAAAAAGAACGGAATTAAATTTATCGTCGATATTCAGGACCTCTGGCCCGAAGCGTACGAGATGGTGTTTAACGTTCCGATTATCAGCAGTATCATCTTCGCGCCATTCAAATGGATAGCAAACGGTGCGTATAAAAGAGCGGACGAGATAGTTGCAGTTTCGCAAACATACATTGACAGAGCGCTCAAGGTGAACAAGACCGCGTCGTCGGCACTCCCCGTTTTCCTGGGTACCAACCTTGATGATTTTGACAAATTGAACGAGGCAAACAAGTGTGAACGCGAGGAAAATGATAACGATGTTCTTATTGGATACGTCGGAACGCTTGGACATTCGTACGATATAGAATGCGTTATAGACGCGCTCGATATTTTGAAAAATCAGGGCTACTCAAATCTTAAGTTTCTCGTTATGGGAGACGGACCCCTTCGTGCGCGCTTTGAACAGTATGCGCGTGACAAGGGTGTTGACGCTACCTTCACAGGACGCCTTGATTACGGAGTAATGGTCGGACGTCTTTGCGTTTGTGACATCGTTGTAAATCCGATAGTACCCAAAGCGGCACAGTCCATAATAAACAAACATGCGGATTATGTAGCATCGGGAATACCGGTTGTTAATACGCAGGAAAGCCCCGAATATCGCAAACTCGTTGAAGATTATAATATGGGCTTTAACTGTGAGTGCTCAAATGCCGAGGATATGGCAGAAAAAATAAAGATACTTACAGATAACGCTGATCTTCGCAAGGAAATGGGCGAAAATGCCCGTCGCTGTGCTCGGGAAAAGTTTGACAGAAAGAATACGTACACAAAGATCGTATCGATTATAACGGGCGAATAAAGGAAAATTGTTTTGAAGATTCTAATAATAAGTCATAACTGCTTTTCTACATATCAAAATATGGGAAAGACGTTCTTGTCGCTGTTTTCGGGATTTGATAAGTCAGAGCTGTGTCAGTTATACATATATCCGACGGTACCCGACGTTGACGTTTGCTCGTCATATTACAGAGTTACCGATAAGGACGTGCTTGACAGTATCATAAAATTCAAAAAGCCGGGCAGCGAGCTGGACAAATCAAAGATTGCTTCCGCTAAGAAAAATCTCTTTGAAAAGGATGAGGATGCAAAGCTTTACAGAAAGCAAGGGAAAAAAGAACCGCTAAAAAGACTTATGCGTGATACTATGTGGTCTCTTTCCCATTGGTACACGAAAGATCTTGAAAAGTGGCTTGAAAGGGAAGAGCCAACGGCGATCTTTCTCTCGCCCGGATATGCAAAGTTTATATACAATATTGCACTGAAAATATCAAAAAAGCTTAATATCCCGATAGTAACGTATATTTGCGACGATTACTATTTTGTTAATACGCCAAAGCATCTGCTTGGAAAAATTCAGCTCGGTCTTCTCCGAAAGAAAACGGATACCTTGATGAAAAAGACATCGCATCTTGTTACGATATGCGACGATATAAAAGAATTTTATGAGGAAAAATTCGGACTGCCTACTACCGTACTTATGACGGGTACTACGGCGGGACTTTCGGAAAATGAGCGAATAAGCGAAAAACCGAGTGCGGTATCCTATTTTGGAAACATTGGCTGTAACAGATATTATTCACTTGCTGATCTGGGCAGAGCACTTGATAAACTAAACCGAGAAAAGGGTACCGCTTACGAGCTTAAGATATATACCGGCGAAAAAAATTCGGATGTTTTGAGTGTTTTTGATACAATAGATTCGGTTCGTCTTTGCGGATTTATTTCCGGCAAGGAGTTTGAAGATACGCTTCGTGCATCGGATATACTCCTTCATACCGAAGCGTTTGACAAGGCAAGCATTGACCTTGTAAAGCACTCGGTCTCCACCAAAATCGCAGACAGTCTTGCGAGCGGTATTCCGCTTTTTGCATACGGGCCAGTAGAGGTAGCTTCTATGAAGCACCTTATAAAGCATGATGCGGCGATCGTCTGCACGTCTCCGAGCGAGCTTGAAAAAATTCTTACGGAGGCATTCTGTAACGAAGATCTCCGTAGGCGCGTGGCTCAAAACGGACTCGTGACAGCGCGCGAATATCACGATGCTGCTAAAAATAGCGAGATGCTCAAAAAGATATTAAGCGATCTTTAAAAACCTAACGGACGGTGCTTGCGGCACCGTCCGTTTTACTTTATATTTCTTCTATTTCAATATAGACAAGAGAGTTTTTCTCAACTGTGAGTATCGTGCAATACGTATCTGCGCTTGTGAGTTCTTCTTTTATGAGGACACCGTCGTTTTTGGAGTCGGTAAGATAGAAGGACGCTTTACAAGTTCCGGAGAGTCCCGAAATTTCCGTTTTATAGGTGATCTCGTTTTCCGCATCGTCATCATCGTTGTATGCAACAATGAAAAATCCTTTTTTGCCGCTCTCTCCCTTTGCCGATATGGCATAGATATTTTCGCCGTCAATTACTGTTTCCGTTTCGTTACCCATAACGTAGAGCTTGTTAAAGAAATAGAAAGGGTAATACGGCTTGCACTTTTCCGCCCACGTATTGAACATTCCGTTCCAGAACGTGTTCGGTCGCGCATCGTAGTACATAAGCATATCAAGATCGCTTTCTTGACCGGTGACCATGACAGAGCCGACGAATGCCGCACACTTGGAGCTTTGGTGAAGCTTTATGCTGTACACGTAATCGGGGCCCGACCACGCCTTAACGTAGTTCCATTCGTTGAGTATTTTCTCACACTTTATGCCGTACTTATCGAGTAATGTGTTTATGTCACCGATCCTTCGCGCGTAATCCTCGGGGCTTGTTCCGTAGCAGTGATACGAGAAGAAATCCAGAACCCCTACGTTTTCGGAAACGTACTTTATAAACATTTCGTTATATGTCTTTTTCGGACCCGTGACTGCCGGACCGCCTATTTTGAGGTCGGGGAAGCACGCTTTAAGATGCTTGGAGGTAAGTGTATAAAGCTCGAAGAACTGCTCGTCTGTGCCGATCCAGCATTTGTTGTCAAGATCGGGTTCGTTCCATATTTCCCAGTATGTGATTTTATAATAAAATCCGTTTGCCCAACCCTCTGTGTAGTGACGGATTATATGCTCGCATATCTGTGCCCACTTGAGCGGATCCTTGGGTGCGAAGATGTTGTACTTCTTCACCTCGTGCTCGATCTTTGTTCCGAGACGGTAGAACACCTCTGCTCCTACGCTGTCTATCTCGGAAAGATATTTGTCGGTACAGGCAAAATCGTAGGACGCTTCATCGTTTACGTCTGCATCAAAATCCGGGAAGATTGCGTGAATATCTACCGTGTGGTATCCGCCGTAGCCCGCGAAAAACGAAGCGTCGTGCGTTCTTGCAAAGGGAATACCGGCTTCTCTGAAGGCGTCGAAGTTATCGCTTCCTCCAAAACGGGCGGGTCCGTTATTGACAGCGTGCATCGGCTTTATCCTGCCGAGAGTCTTTTCGGAATTAAATTTAACCGTGTTCACAGCTTGTCTCCTTTTTGCAAAATGAGTTCTCACCTGGTTACATTTTATAATTTTATCATATCTATTACAAGTAGCAAAATGCACAATAAATAAAAACTTTTTTGACTATTTTGACCAAAGCTATTTACATTGCGGATAAATAAGTATATAATACCCGTAAGAATAAAAATAAAAATAGGAATTTTTAAGACAAAATGTTAATTATATCACTTAAGCAAATGGCGGTACTTGCGATCTTTATAATGATTGGATTTACAGTGTCGAAATTAAAGGCAGTCGGTCCCGAAGCGGCGGGGGTACTTTCCAAGCTCGAGAGCACGGTGTTTATCCCTGCACTCGTTATGGGTACGTTTATAACCAATTTTACCACCGAGAAGCTTGGTGCAACTTGGAAGATTCTTCTTTTTTCGACCGGTATCACGGTTATTGGAATATTCATTTCCATACTGTGCGCGAAAATAGCGAGCCGTGACCGATATATCCAAAAGATATACACATACGGTCTTGCCTTTGCAAACTTCGGATTTATGGGTATTCCGATAGTCAGCGCGCTTTTCCCGCAGTACGAGATGTACTACATAATATTTACTCTTCCGCTTTGGACCTTTATATACGTCTGGGGAGTTCCGTCTCTGCTTATGGGTAAAGAGGGAAGCTCGGTTAGAGACAAGCTGAAGGCACTTGTAAACCCGATGTTCATAGCCCTGTTGATAGGCGCCCTTATCGGTATTTCGGGACTGAAGATGCCCGATTTTATCGTGAGTGCGGTTAACACCTGCGGTAGCTGTATGTCCCCGCTTGCCATGATAATAACGGGTATGACCTTTGCAAATATGAACGTTAAAAAGGTGCTTTCCGATAAGAGTATTTATTTTATCTCGGTGGTGCGCCTTATTGTTCTCCCACTACTTTTCGGAGGAGTATATCTGCTCGTTACTAAACTGCTTTCTCTTGACGTGCCCGAATATTTCTTTATCTGTATGCTTTGCGCACAGGCAATGCCTCTCGGACTCAATACGGTCGTCGTACCTGCGGCGTACGGAAAAGATACGTCTGTCGCGGCGGGAATGGCGCTCATTTCGCACGCGATCTCGATAATAACCATTCCGGTAATACTTACCCTGTTCGGACTGTAAAAAATAAACCCTCTCACGCAGTAAGCGAGAGAGGGTTTATTTTTTTAATATGCAGTAAGGCAGTCCTTTGTGACTGTGATATCAACGCTCAGATCCTTGCCGTCTCGAAGGATATTCAGCGTTACGGTATCGCCCGCGCGCACGTCGAGCATCATATCTATTATGTGATGCTGGCGCGTTATTTGTGTAGATTTTCCGTTTATAGCCGCACTTACGAGCACGTCTCCTTCTTTGAGTACGCCTTCTGCAAGAGAAGAACTGCTGATCTCATATACCGAAACGGTCTCCTTGATGGAGATCCGCCCCGTTTTTGCGTCGTATATCGCTTTGGAGTCGGATGCACTGACCGTAATACCGAGCAAAGCTCTTTGAACTCTCTCGACGTCGGTTTTATAGCAGTAATCAATTATGTTTTTAGCTATGGACACTGCAACGTTTGACGGTATCGCGTAGCCAATACTTTCCACGCCCTCGTATATGATCTTGGCGTTGACGATGCCGATAAGATCTCCGTTTCCGTTATACAGTCCGCCTCCGCTGTTGCCCGAATTGATGGCAGTATCGACTCGCATTACACGGAAGGAGACCTCGGTTCTCTCGTCTGCGGCCGTCATGGTGATGTATTCGGAATCCACGCTGACGATACCCGACGTGCAGGAAATGCCAAGACCTTGAGCGTTTCCGATGGCAATTGCGCTGTCTCCGGCAAATACGCCGTCCGAGTCTGCGATATTGACCGCACGGGCGTCCGACTGCTTCAGAATATCGCTGTTTTCAACGAGAAGTACGGCAATATCGTAGTAAAGTGAGCCGCCAACGTAGGTTGCCTTTATCTCTTTTCCGTCCACTTCGGAGCCGTAGAGATAGACGTTTATGTCGTCGCTGATGCCGTTTTTAGTATCGCTGTCCACATCGTAAACCACGTGATAATTCGTAATTATAAAGGCGCTGCCCGTCGTTTTGTCAATTTCGTATATTACACCCGAGCCCTCCGAAGAATACTCTTCGACCGTCGGGCGACCGGGTCGGTATCCGTTTTGGACGGTTGCTTCAAAGTTACATATAATGCGAACAGCACTCCGAAGTCCCTTTGCGCTTGCGGCGGAAACACCGTTTTGAGCGCCTTCAATAGTGAGAGAGCCGTTTTGTCCGTCCTCACCGTCTTTTCCGTCTTTTCCGTCTGTTCCGTCCTCACCGTCCTGACCGTCCTGACCGTCAGTACCAACGACAACGCCTAAATTTTGCTCGGTGCCGTCACCGTATATAAGTATCAGCTCGCCCCTTTTGTTTATCTCTGCGTCAACTATTCCCGCAGATTTATTCAAATTGCAGGACGATAGAGCAAACGATATACAGAGCAGCAGGCATATAAAATATGTTGTCAAACGTGATTTTCTTTTCATTATATCAAGTCCTTTTCTTTACATATTTGTGTATTTACAGAGTGACCTTGAAGCCAATGTGGGTGTCGCCCTTTTTATAGCCGGATATAACACCCTTGTGCTTTTCGGTGATCGCCTTCGCCATAGAAAGTCCGACTCCGTAGCCGCCCGTGAATTTTCGCGCCTTGTCTGCACGGTAGAATCGGTCGAACAGACGGTCAAGCTCGATCTCGCCTACGGCACAATAGGTGTTTTCAACCGTTAAGACCGTGTGTCTGCCGCCGTGGAGCGATACGGTTATCTCTCCGCCGTTATCGCAGTATTTTATAGCGTTATCCAGCAGTATTCCGACAAGCTGTCTCAAAAGCGCTTCGTCGCCGAGGCAGGTGACGTCCTTGTTAACGTTAGAAACGAGTGTTTTGCCTCTGTCCCTGGCAAGCACCTCAAATTCGGCAACCGTGTCGAAAACGAGCAGTCCGAGTGAGACCTCGGTAAAGCTTATTCTATGTTCCTCTTCGTCCATACGGGAGAGCGCAACGAGCTGATTTACGAGCTCTGCCATACGGTTTCCCTCGGCTCTTACGTCGTCAAGCCACTCATTTTGACCGAGCTCGGATTCTGCAATATCAAGATTCGCCAGGATCAGCGTGAGCGGAGTTTTTAGCTCGTGACCGGCATCGGTGATAAACAGCTTCTGCTTTTCGTAGCTCTCGGCAATGGGACGTACCGCTTTTTTAGAGAGCATGAAAATGAGAATAAGCACGAGAGCGGCACACCCGAGCAGAACGACGCCTGCGATCGTTGTCGATTGCATCGTGGCAGAGCGACTTGTACTGCCGTCAACGAAAACGATGCCCGTACCCGAGTCCGTAGTGAAGATCTTGTAGCGGTAGCTTGATATCCATCCGCGCTCCCTACCTTTTCCGAGAGCGTTATTTGCGTATTTTATCGCGGTATCCTCGTCTATTGAGTATATAGCTTCGGTAAAGGTCTTGTCAACGCCGCCCTCACTGTCGAATAATACCGTAAAATGGCGGGTAGAGAAGGGTGTTTCGGGAGTTATGAAATCAAAGGTACGATCATTTTTCTGCGGTGTCTTGTCATGGAACGGCTTTTCCCCGAAAGAGCCGGGAAATCTGCCTCCTCCCTCGGAAACTCTGTCTGCGAGAATATCCATATTTCTGTTCATCGAGGACACGTTAAGTGCTAAAATTATACCGAACACAAGGGTGATAACGGCAAGCACAGACGCCGTGCATATCAGAATGAATTTGCGCTGAAGCTTGTATATCATACGCTCTCCTCCAAAATATATCCCGCACCGCGCACGAATTTTATCGTCACGGGAGCACAGAGGGTCTCGAGCTTTTTGCGTATGTTTGAGACGTGTACCCATACAACGCTCGTGTCAACGCTTGCATCCCATCCCCAGATATGTGTAATAAGCTGTTCTGCGCTGATAATGACATTAGGATCCTGCATCAGCATTTCCATTACCTGAAACTCTTTGCCGCTGAGAGCGTGTTTCTTTTCGCCGCATACGAGCTCGTATGTCGAGCGGTTGAGGGAGAGCGCGCCGAAGGAGAGCATGTCGGGAGTGAAATTATCCCTGCGCCTGAGCATAGCGCGAACTCTGGCGAGAAGCTCACCCGTTGAAAAGGGCTTGGGTAGATAATCGTCTGCTCCCGCGTCAAGTCCCTCGATCCTTTGATCGACCTCGCCTCTTGCCGTCAAAAAGAGGGCAGGAGTCGTAATATTGCTTGCCCGAAGCTTTTTAAGCAGTGTTACTCCGTCCATACCGGGCATCATTATATCGAGCACGAGCCCATCGTATTCGCCTGATAGGGCGTAGTCGAAGGCATCGGTGCCGTTGTCCACGCCATCTACTGCGTAGTTACTCAGCTCAAATATATGAACGAGACTTTTCAGCAGCTTGGGATCGTCCTCTGCGATCAGAATACGCATATACGCGCCTCCTTCCTTTTTCGGTACTGATTATATCATTTTTTGCTGTTTTTATCAAGGTCTTTTAGCGATTTTAGTTCCAAGCGACTCCGTTTTTGTCGAGAGTTTGCTGTGTGGAGGACTCGGTAGTAATACTCGGAGAATTGTCGCCGAGTACGATAAGATACGCCGAAGAAAACGAGGCGGGCATCTTTACCGTTGCACTCGTTTCTCCGATACCTACAACAAGGAAACTGTCCTTTGAAAGTGAGATCTGCGTGTATTTTCCTACGTCTGTGAAATTCTGACAGCTTATGGCTTCGTTTGCCATTGAGCCGCGGGGCATTACGGCAACGACCGAGCCGCCGATATATGAGTAGCCCTGCTCCGAGTCAATAGCAGAGTTACCGCCCGAATTTGAGATCACAACCGTTTTTCCGCCCGAGAATACGATGCCGTTATAGGACGAGCGGCTGTTTGAGTCAATACCGTCTCCCGTGCAGTAAATATACAGCGTTCCGCCGCCGATTGTGATAGCTGCTGCTGACGTCGATGTGGCGTTCACACCGTCGTCGGTAGCGTTTACCGAAACGTATCCGCCGAGGATACTTACGACTGCGCCCTCAATACCCTCGAAAGAATTGCTTACGCTGACCGTACCATCCGAAATCGAAAGCTTGCCGTCTGCGTGCAGACCGTCGTCGCAGGAATAAACGGTGATATTTCCCCCGTTTACCGTTACGTTCCCGAGGGCGGATGCTCCGTTTTCAAGCGCTACGTCGCTACCTGCGTGAATTGAGTCGTCGTAAGATTTGATACTGACGTTTCCTGCATTTATGAAAATTTCGTTAGATGCCTTGATGCCCTTGGTGGAATATGCTCCTTTGTTGGGATTTCCGCCTCCCATTCCTCCGCCCGGAAATCCGCCCATTCCACCACCGGGGCGTCCACCCGGACGTCCTCCGGGGCCTTTTGTGAGATCTCCCGGCATATAGCCCGTATCCAAGGTGCTTGCGGCACTCTCTTTGGAGTAATTGGAATATTTGTCCGTGTATATGCTTATCACGGTCGAGCTGTCGCTTACCGTTACGTTATAGGCGGCGTCGATTCCGTCGCGGGCGGAATAAAGTGTGTGCGTACCGCCGCTGACCGTGATGCTTCCGCGCTGGTTGCCCTTTTCGGAAATATCGCTGTTTGAGGTCTTTATACAGTCACCGCCCGAGGAAATCAGGGTAGTGTTGCCGCCTTCTATTTCGACGCTGTCGTTTCCCTTGAGAGAATTATCGGTGCAGGCAACGAGCAGAGTCAGATTCTTTATCTGAAGATCGTCCTTTGAGTGGATACCGTTGTTGTTTTCGGAGATAACTACGAGCTCTCCCTTACCCCCGATCTCAAGATCGACCTCGGAGTGTATCGCACCCGAAAAAAGTGTTTCGTCCGATTCGTCGATAGCGTTTCGCATATCGTAAATATAGTTTTTCGTGTCTTTTTTCGCTTTTATCGCAACCTCGTCGCCGCTTTTTACGGTTATTGGATTTACCGTGCTTGACACAAGAGAAAATCCGTGAAGCTCGAGATCGAATTTATATGAGTCCCCGACGTCAATTACGATGTTTCCGCCGAGCGTTCCGGAGACAGAATATACCGTTTCCTCGGAAATTTTTCCGAAGGTCAGGGTAGTGCCGTTTAACGTGTAAGCGTTTGGCGTTCCCGAAATGCACTCTACTTTAATATCAGCCGAGCTTTCCTCAAAATATCCGTCGTAAGCACCGAGAGAGTCAAGCGACTCGCCAAAGGTTTTGCCGTCGTCTCCGAGATCGGCGACCTCACCCTGCACGGCGCCTTCGCTGTTGTCGGGATTGCCGAGATTTTCCTGATTTTTGTTTTTGCACCCCGTAAGAAGAAAAAGAGCGCAGAGTAAAAGAGATAAAAATCTTGTTTTCATAACCTCTCCTTTTTGAAATACCGTCCGAAAATCTTCATTAAATTATATAAGAATTATATATCGGCGCGCTAAAGACAGACTAAAGAATTTGAAAAAAACATAAAAGCCGCAGAGAGCTTTCTGCGACTTTTTCTTTTATTTCGTGATCACGATCTCTCCGAAATATTCGGGACGGTGAAAATCGGGCGCGGGAGCAACGATTGGCGCCCACGAGCCGAACGGTGCGTTCGCGTTTTCGTCGCATTTGTAGAAATTTCCCATCATTACCGTGTTTTCGTTTATGTCTGAAAGACCGAAAACCTTCTTGAGGTCCCCCTCAGGGACGAATACGAGCACCTCCCAGCCGTCACTACCGATATTTACTTTAACAGGGAAGCGTTCAATTCCGAGCTCGCTGAGGAACACGCGTCCGTGCCTGCCCGCGCCAAAGCTCATAAAGGTGACTCCGAGACTGTTTGATTCTATGTTGAGATAGTGAATATCGCTTGAACCTTTGTCGCGCATACCGAAGAAAAACTCCATACAGCTATCCATACATACCATACCGTCAAGCTGTGTTTCTTTGGAAACGGGATCCTTTTCCTCGCAGAAAAGGCGTATGTAAAGTCCCGTCTTACTGTCACCCGTTTTTGCGTACGCAAGCTGACCGTACGTTTTGTACGCACGCTCTGCGCCGCCCCATACGTAAGAGTCAACGTCCGCGCGGGCAATATCCGACCAGTCGGTGGGATCGTTTTGGATTATTTTAAGTTCATACTGCTTCATAATTTGATTTCCTTAATTTAATATCCGAAATTTTTCTTTTTTGCTACCATAAATATGGCAGATACCGCCACCGCCATTGCTTCGGCAACGATTATGGATATCCATATTCCGTCGAGCTCCCAGATAAGGGGAAGAAGCATTACGGCGGCTATTTGAAATACGAGAGTACGAAGGAAAGATATTATAGCCGAGGTGAGACCGTCGTTAAGAGCGGTGAAAAATCCCGAGCTGAATATCGCAAATCCTGCAAACAGAAATGACGACGAGAAGGTCTTAAATCCGTGCAGAGTCATTTCAAAAAGCTCTCGGTCGTATCCCACGAAAAGTGTCGAAAGGGGACGCGCGAGCGCGAGAGACAGCGCGAGCATCGAGACGGCGGCAACCGAGACGATAGCGAGACTTTTCTTGAGAAGTCCTCGCAGTTCACCGTGATTTTGTGCGCCGAAATGGTATCCGATTATCGGAGCTGTTCCTATTGAATATCCGATAAATATCGAGATAAACACGAAATTAACGTACATCATAACTCCGTACGCCGCAATTCCGTTTTCGCCCGCGTATTTCAGAAGCTGAACGTTATAGAGCATCGAGACCAGCGACATTGAAATGTTGCTCATAAGCTCGGACGAGCCGTTTGCACACGTTTTAAGAAGTGCGGACGAGTCGAATCTTGTCTTGCCGAGACGAAGCGGACTGCTGTTTTTCCTCGAAAAATATATTATGGGAAAAACTCCGCCGACGATCTGGCTGATCGCGGTAGCAAGAGCCGCACCGATGAGTCCGAGAGGAATGACCGCAACCAGCAGTGCATCGAGCACCATATTGGTTACTCCTGAGGTGACTGTTGCAATAAGTCCGAGACCGGGCTTCTCGGCGGTGACGAAAAAGCTCTGAAAAGCCATTTGCAAGATGAAGGCGGGCATAGCGACAAGAATTATTCTTCCGTACAGAACGCAGTCACTAAGGAGCCGTCCTTCGGCTCCAAGCAGTATCGCGGCAGGGCGAAGAAGGAGCTGTCCGAGAAGAGTTATAGCGATGCCCGATATAAGTGCGGAATATACCAGCAGAGAGAATATTTCGTTTGCTTTTTTGTTTTCACCCTCGCCCATCGTCTTTGAAACGAGGGCGCTTCCTCCCGCACCGAACATAAATCCGAGCGTTCCGAGGATCATAAGAAAGGGATATATGAAATTTACCGCCGCAAAGGGTGTTTTTCCAGCGAAATTGGAAACGAAAAATCCGTCAACGACTCCGTAGATAGATGTAAATACCATCATTATTATGGACGGAAGGGTAAAGCGCAGGAGCCGTTTGACGGTAAAGTGGTCGGAAAGCTGAATAGTCATTTGTTTTCTCCGTTTGCCGCGCTGCTTTCAGCGGCGGCAGCCAAATGTGAATAAAGTCCGTCAAAATCCTCACAGGTGACGAGATAGATCATTTCGGAAAATACGCCGCTATCGTTGTGAACGAGCGCGTAGATAAATTCCTCGGTCTCGCCGAGACCGAATTTTATTTTAATTTCCTTCGAGTTTTTAAGCGTGATGCTTACGAGTATGCTCTCGCTTTCGGAGAGTCCGTATATCGAAAAATTTTCCTTTCCGAAATCAACGGCACGCTCGGGAGAGAGCGAGGAGAGCGCATTTGCGAGCTTTTCGTTCTCCGAAACGCTTTGCAAAAGCGAAAAGCTACCGCATACCGTTTCAAAGGAGACTATCTCTTCTTCCGATATGATAGGGAAGGTGTCGGTAGAAAGACAGTCTGTAAGATCGTTTGAAAAGCTCTCTACCAAGGTGTCCTCGGCAAGATAGACGGTGTGGGAGCCCTCGCGCATCATATAGCGAAGTCCCTTTGACTTTATAAGATCCCCGAAAAGATAGCACTTTTCTCCGTGATCGGACGAGAGCTTCAGCTTGTACGAGGGCGAGTCCAGACCGTACTGCGAAAGCTCGTCTTGTGACACGTCCTCGCTGATAATTTTCGTTGCAAGGACGGTCTTTGTGCTCTCAAGCATTTTTTCGATAATATTTTCGTTTACGGGCAGAGTACCGTTTTTAGAGTATTTCCAAGCGCCGCTCTCGTTTTTCTCAAACGAAAGGTCAAACTCTCCGCCGACAAAGGAGAAGGACGAGATCTTAGATATATCGTTTTGATCAACGTATAAATAGACGTCCTCGTTTGCGCCTTCGCCGTCTTTGTCAGAAATATTCGAGATTATAAAATAAAGGGCAAATACGGCAACGCACAGCGCGAGCGCAATGAAAACGGCAGTTGTCTTTTTCAAATCACGACCTCTTTCTGCGCGCTACTCGGACGGCACCTACGATAAGCACCGCGCCGGGTATCACCGCGATAAGAATTACAGCCCAGAAGCCCGCCTGTCCCGCGCTCAGTGTGAGAACGTCCTGCTCGACCGCCTTAGACGCGAAAATTGCCGTCTGCTTGTCGCAAAGCGAGGAGGCAATGGCGTTGAAGTGGATATAGTTTCCTCCGCCCACGACGTCGGAATCCTCCTTTGTCAGCATATAAGGGCAGGCAAACCAGACGATCTCTCCGCCGTTTTCCTTAAGGGCGGATACTGCAAAAGAAAACTTTCCTTCTTCGCTCTTTTCGCTCTTACCGTCCACTTCAAACTCGTAGTACGCAGAGGACGTTGTAGTTAAAAGATGGGTGTAGGTGACGCCTTCAAGCTCGGCGCTTGTGTTTATCGGGTGAGCTGAGCGGGCAAGGAAATAGTAGTTATCCACGCCGTAAAGATTTGCAAGCGATGATATATCGGGAAGAAGAGAATTCGGGTATCCCGACTGATAATATTCGGTATTTGTCTCAAAAAGCTCGCTGTTTTGCGCCGAAAGTCCGTACTTTTCAAGGACGGCAAGGAGATTTTTGAGAGATGTGACCTTGGTATAATCGGTTATAACGAGAAGCTTTCCGCCTTTTGCAAGGTGAGCTTCAAGCAGAGCCGCTTCGGACTCCGTTATATCGTTTGCGGGCGAGTTCATTACGATAACTCCCGCATCGCTTGGTATCTCCGCGTCAAGCTTCAGCGCCTCTGCGGGAAGGTTTGAGAGCTCAAGCATCTCATAAAGGGATTCACTTATAGGGGTCTCGCCGTGCAGGGAGGTAAAATAGACCTTAGGCAGCTTTGCGGGATCGGTGAGGACGTAGTCGATAGCCGAGATAAGAGAGGTCTCACCGTTAAAGCGCTGCTCGTAGTAGGCGTAGCCACTGTTGAAATAATCGCTCATCGACTCATAGACCGAGATGAATTCTCTGTACGGATATTCGCCGTACGAAAGATATTCGCCCGCGTCTGCGTCGATAACGAAGACCTCGTAGCTGTACAGGGTATTAGGGTCGATTATCTTTACGGAATCGTAGGTTTCTCCGCTGACTATGACCGTATTGTTTGAAAGCTCGTCGGGAGACTCACCCGTCAGCTTTTCAAGAAAAGATCTCTTGACCGTGGGATCGACTTTAGTCAGAGATATACGCGAGTCGAGCGCACAGAGACGGGAGAGAAATTCGGAAAGGGAGACGTCCTCCATGCCCGATTCGGCAACGAGATAGACGTCGATATTTCCGCTAAGATTTTTTGCAAGATATTCTTTTGCCTCGTTAGAGATCTGTGACAGACGCTCTGTCGAGAGATCGGTGCGTCTGATGTTTTCGGGAATAAGTCCGAAAAGAAGATTTATTCCGACCGCAATGAGGAGAACGAGTGCGATCATTAGGGCTCCGAGCGCTCCGTACGAGCTTTGATTTCTTTTATTCAT
This sequence comes from Oscillospiraceae bacterium, assembly GCA_015064385.1. Classification (GTDB taxonomy): domain Bacteria; phylum Bacillota; class Clostridia; order Oscillospirales; family CAG-272; genus SIG672. The sequence continues at coordinate 34,177 of SVSI01000008.1, forward strand.
ACCGCACCTCCTTTAACCGAGACGTGCCTTTTCGGACGCTTCGTGTGCAAAATACACGAAAACGGCGGACACGGTGATAAAATACAGTATGGACGAGAGATCAAGTATCGCAGAGGATGCAAACGCTTCAAATCTGCTCGTTACGGCAAGGCAGGAAAGCACCTTTGCTACCGATCCCTCGAGTATTTCGGGGGTTATAAAATAGATAGCAAGCAGTATTATCTCGCTCACGGCTCCGCAGGAAAGAGCAAGCGTTTCGTTTGACGAGAGCTTGTATATTATAAACGCTGCCGCGATAATGATTATTGAAAATACCGCAAGAGCTCCGAGAGCGCTCGTTGGAAGAAGCATCGAGAGCGTAGGCATAAAGTAAACGAGAAGCATAGCTCCGAAGCAGAGAAGGGCGGATACCACCGGGCTGTCGGTCATAGAGGAAATAAAAAGTCCGATAGCGGCAAGAGCACATCCGCACAGAAAAAGTGCGAGCGTTCCAAAGAGCGCGGCAAGCACGTTCACCTTTCCGTAAAGGGAAAGTATCAGAGTATATGAGAATATTACCGCGCTCGGTATAAGTATCATAGTAACTACCGCAAAGTATTTACCGAGTATATAGTCGCGTGTGCGAAGAGGAAGAGCACGCAAAAGAAGAAAGGATCCGCTGCGCTTTTCTTCGGACATTATTTTCATAGTCAGTATCGGTATGGCGATAAGATACACGAACACCGTGACCGAGTAGGACGCTTCTATCGACGAGTTTCCCACGAAGAGATTCGTGACCGTTACGAATATTCCCGCAAACAGAAGGAAGAAAGCGGTCGAAATATATCCCGTAAAGCCGTCGAAAAAGCTTTTCATTTCACGTTTGTAAACGGCAAGCATATCAAAATTCCTTTCTTTTTCGTTATCTGCGGCCGAAAAGCGGACGGTACGAGTCGTCGTCATCGCTCTCGTCCGTATCGGTTTCGTTTTTGGTGCTTTTTATACTTTTTTTGAGAAATTCCCGGATCGAGGGTGCTTTTTCGTTCTTGTCGCCGTCCTTTGGTTCTGTTTCCTTGTCTTCCTCGTTTTCGGTGGCGAGCAGGAAGAGATCCTCAAGGTGCGGCTTTTGAAGGTTTATGGTAAGCACCGCTGCTTTTGCTCTCGCGAATGCAAAAAATATCTTTTCGCGCAGATCGGTCTCACCCTTTATCTCAACGGACGCCTTGCAGATACCGTTCTCGATCTCCTCGAGCGAGACCTTGCCTATCGATCCGACGGTCTTAAGTATCTCGAGCGTTTTTTCTGCGGACGCCTTGACCTCAAGCTCAAGAGTGTCGGGACCGAGAAGCTCGCGTCTTAACGCATCGGGGCTTCCGCAAGCAATGAGCTTTCCGTTTGATATTATGATGATTCGGTCACACATCTCCTCGATCTCCGAGAGGATATGGCTCGATATTATGACGGTATGCTCGGGGGAAAGAGAGGATATGAGCTCTCTTATCTCTATTATCTGCTTGGGATCAAGTCCCGCCGTCGGCTCGTCAAGGACGATTATCCTCGGATTGCCGATAAGCGCCTGCGCGATTCCGACTCTCTGCCGGTATCCCTTCGAGAGATTTTTTATAAGGCGATTTGAAACGTGCTCTATACCCGTTTTCTCCATTACGCTCTCTATATGTGCGTCGGTGTCGCCCGTGAATTTTCTCGCAGCCGCTACGAATTTAAGATATTCGCTAACCGTCATATCAACGTAAAGGGGAGGTATCTCGGGAAGGTATCCGACGTTTGCCTTTGCCTTTTCGCTGTGCGATGCAATATCGTACCCGCAGATTCTTACACTGCCAAAGCTTGGTGCAAGACAGCCGGTGATTATATTCATAGTAGTGGATTTTCCCGCGCCGTTGGCGCCGAGCAGTCCGTACACGTGTCCGCTCTCGATCTTGAAGGAAACGTCCTTCAAGGCGATAGTGTCGCCGTATTTTTTGGTCAGGTTTTTTACTTCTATCAAGGTGTACAGATCCTTTCAAAATATTATACCAAGTATATTATATAGAGATTAAGAAGCGAAACTATGAATTAAATGTAAACATTTGCCTTACGACGTGCATTTGATAAAATAATACGCTATAATGAAAAAAAGGGTTTTTTGAAAAAAATGCGTATATTATATATGTACACTTGACATAAAATGCCGAAAAAGGTCCGGAGGTAATTGTATGAAACCGATAAAGCTCATTCTTGATACTGACGTTGGCAGTGACTGCGACGATATGATGGCAATATCTTATATGATAGCCGCCGAGAAAAAGGGACTCGTAGATCCCCTTGCGATAACGATTTCTCACCCCGCTCCTTATGCGGCGGCTGGAATTCGCGGTCTGTACCGCTCGTACGGTGCAAGCGCACCCGTTATGGGACAGATGTCCAAAGAAACTCCGCGAGGCGACTGGTACGGTCAAAAGATATATGAAAAATTCGGAAAGGAATGTGATCTTGCCCCCGTAGAGGACGCGGTCACTCTTCTCAGAAAAACGCTTGCCGAATCCGACGGAGATATAACTCTCTGCGCGATAGGACCGCTCAATAATATGACCGATCTGCTTGAAAGCAAAGGTGACGGTATAAGTCCTCTGTGCGGCGTTGATCTCGTGAGAGAAAAATGCAGCAAGGTCGTGCTTATGGCAGGCGGATTCGTTCCCGACGAGGACGGAAAGAACCGCCCCGAATGGAACGTAAAGGTCTGCACCGAAAGCTCACGGAGATTCTTTGAGCTTTGCGAAAACGAGGTCTATATGCTTCCGTGGGAGGCGGCACATACTATGATAACCGGAAAGCGCGCGGTCAAGGAGCTTGGAGACAGCACACCGCTCACTCTTTCGTTTATAAATTTCCACGGCTCGGAGGGACGCTCGTCCTGGGATCCCGCAACGCTTCTTTGGGCTCTTGAGGGGAACCGAGATCTGTTCACTCTTACCGAGGCGGGAAGGGTCACCGTTGACGAGATCGCAAGAACCGAGTTTACTCCCGATAAAAACGGCAATTGCCGCATTATCGGAATAAATCAGCTTGAAAACGAGAGCTTTACGGATGCACAGGCAAGAGTTGCGGCGTACATAGACGATGCCGTCTATCCGCTGCTTGGGATCTGAAAATAAATTCTGAAATGCTTTGAAAGGAGAAAGATATGGCAATAGAGCAAGCAGTTATCGAAGAGATAAAGTTCAGAAATAATATCGAGGACGTTATCTCGCAGTACGTTACCCTAAAGCGCGCGGGCTCGAATATGGTCGGTCTTTGTCCTTTTCACAGCGAGAAATCACCCTCCTTTACCGTGTTTAACGGAGAAGGCAACTTTTACTGCTTCGGCTGTGGAGCCGGAGGAGACGTTATAACCTTCGTTCGCAAGGCGGAAAATCTCGATTACCGCGGCGCGCTCGAATTTCTCGCCAAACGCGTCGGTATTACGATAAGCGAGAGCTCGCAGGATAAAAAAGAAAGTATGCGTCGCGAGCGTACGCTTGAAATGAACAAGATAGCGGCGAGATTCTTCCACGAAAAGCTGATGTCGGACGAGGGCAGAGAAGGGTACGAGTACCTCACGAAGAAAAGAGGTCTGTCAAATTCACACATAAGACATTTCGGACTCGGCTTTGCGCCTAACAGCTTCGGTGCGCTCACCGAGCTTCTTCGCTCCAAGGGATATAAGGATCACGAAATGGCGTCTGCCTTTCTTTGCGGAGTCAGTCAGAAAACGGGCAGACCGTACGATTATTTCAGAAACAGAGTAATATTTCCGATACTCAGTACGTCGGGAGACGTTATCGCCTTCGGCGGAAGAGTTATGGACGATTCAAAGCCGAAATATCTTAACTCGTCGGACACTCCCGCTTTCAAGAAAAGCAGAAACCTTTTCGCTATGAATTTTGCGAAAAACTACTGCTCCGAGCAGATAATACTCTGCGAGGGATATATGGACGTTATCGCTCTCCACTGCGCCGGATTTATGAATTCGGTGGCAACTCTCGGTACGGCGATCACGCCCGAGCACGCAAGAATGCTCAAGAGATACACCAAAAAGGTAATTATCTCGTACGACAGCGACGAGGCGGGACAAAACGCTGCAGACAAGGCGTTCAAGCTTCTCGGCGAGGTCGGTGTTGAGACCAAGATACTCCGAATGAGTGGGGCAAAGGATCCGGACGAATACATAAAGAAATTCGGCTCGGAAAGCTTCCGCAAGATAGTAGAGGATTCGGAGACCGAATTTGACTATAAGTTCGGAAAGATAATGAGAAAATATAATTTCTCGGTCACCGCAGATAAGGTCAAGGCACTTGACGAGTGCGAAAAGCTGATCGCACAGACAAGCTCTGCCGCGGAAAGAGAAATATATCTTTATCAGGTGGCTCCCAAATTCGGCATAGCCCCCGACGCTATGAAGAGAGACGTTGAGCGTATCATATCGCAGCGCAGAAAAAACGCCGCGAAGGACGAGACGCGAAAGATAATGACCTCGAGCGAGGGGTACGGCGACAGGGTAAATCCCGATTTCGTTAAAAACCCGAAGGCCGCGACCGCCGAAAACGCGATAATCGGTCTTTTGCTTATGCACCCCGAATACGTAAGGGAGCTTGAGAACAAGGGAGATCCCATAACGGCGGATGAAATGTTCACTTCTCTCGGCAAAAAGATCGTTGGCGCAATACTTGAGATAGTAGATAAAGACGTCACAGACAGCTCTGCTCTTCAAGGTGCTCTCGGCGAATATCTTGAGCTTGAGGAGGTCGAGCGTGCGGCAAAGCTGCGCGTTTCGAGACGCGCTCTTACGAACAACACTATTTCGGTGGTTTACGAGTGCAGAAAAACGCTCGGAGAGTCAAAGGACCGCGCAGAGCTCGGTATAGACGATATTATCCAAAAAAAGCGTGAGCAGGCAAAAAACGGTAAATAACGCTGAAAAGCGCAAAAAATAATTCAAAAGGAATTTAAAAGAAAGAGGGAATACCCTCGGGAAAGGAAAAGGATAAATGAAAATTCACGACGAAGACAACATTATCGACGTGCACGACATAATAAGCGGCGATTCGCAGACGTGCTATTCTGAAAGCGATCTCGTGTCCGCACTCGATGACGATGATCTCGACATTGATCCCATCGATCAGTCCTTCGACATGGGCGACGACGTATCCGACGACGAAATAGACGGATACATCAAGCACGGAGATGCGAGCGAAATCGAGAGCGAGATCGAGCAGTACGAATCCGCAGAGGATATGGAAAAGATGCTCGCGCAGGAAGGTCTTGCGATCGACGACCCCGTAAGAATGTATCTCAAGGAGATCGGTAAGGTCTCCCTGCTCAGTGCAGAAAAAGAGGCAGAGCTTGCACAAAAGATGTTCGAAGGCGACGAAAAAGCGAAGAACGACATCGTTGAGGCAAACCTGCGACTGGTCGTAAGTATCGCAAAGAGACATTCGGGTAGAGGACTCTCCTTCCTCGACCTTATTCAGGAGGGTAATCTCGGTCTTCTCAAGGCAGTTGAAAAGTTCGACTACCGCAAGGGATATAAATTCTCTACTTACGCAACGTGGTGGATCAGACAGGCGATAACCAGAGCAATAGCAGATCAGGCAAGAACGATAAGAATACCCGTTCACATGGTCGAGACCATACACAAGGTTTCAAGGGTTTCCCGCCAGCTTCTTCAGGAGCTCGGACACGAGCCCACTATCGATGAGATAGCAAAGAAAATGGAGATCCCGCCCGAAAAGGTGCGCGAGATCTCTAAGATCGCGCTCGATCCCGTATCTCTTGAGATGCCGATAGGCGAAGAGGAGGATAGCCACCTCGGAGACTTTATTCAGGACGAGGATTCGCCCGCGCCGTCGGATGCGGTATCGCAGACTATGCTCAGAGAGCAGCTTCTTGAGGTTCTCCATACCCTCACTCCGAGAGAGGAGCACGTGCTTATGCTTCGTTTCGGTCTGACCGACGGTCGCGCAAGAACGCTCGAAGAGGTCGGCAAGGAGTTCAATATAACCAGAGAGCGTATCAGACAGATAGAGGCGAAAGCTCTCCGTAAGCTCCGTCACCCCAGCCGCTCCAAGCGTCTTAAGGATTATCTCGATCCGTAATAAAATTCGTCATAACATACAATCACAGCTTCATAAAATTGTTACTGTTTTACAATGCAAATGGCGAACTTGCCAAAACGGGACTGCATTTTATTGTTCAATTTGAATGAATAAAGTGTAAATATCCCGGAAATGTTCAAATTGTGCGCGCAAATACGCGTGCATGCGTGATAAGAACATCTTGACAGAACGCCCCCGATGGTGTAAAATAGTAATGTTGTAAACATTTGTACCGCGACGCGGTTTTATTTCAAGGAGGAAATAAAGTAATGAAAAAGAGAATCGTTGCCACGCTTCTTTTAGTAGCAGTTCTCGCCGTCACTCTTATCGGATGTAACGACGAATACACTTCAAAAAGAAACTCTGCAAACGCAATGACTGTCGTGATAGCTATGATAGCGGATAAGCTGCCGACTGCCGAAGCAGTCGAGCTCGTGGAAAAGGAGCTTACCGCGATCACCAGCCAGATCTATAATATATCGATCGAGCTTGAATTCTATACGCCCGATCAGTATCGCTCCTCTATGGACGCGAAGATGGAAAAGCTTACCGAAGCGAAAGATAACGGTACGCTCGGATCCTCGATAATAAGCGGAGATTCCTATACCATCAACGAGTTCGGACGCGAGGAGATCAAATATCTCGATCCGTACGAAAATCAGGTCGATATACTTCTCGTCACAGATCCCGTTATGCTCCGTGAGTACGTAAATAACGGCTGGCTCTACAATATAAGCAGCGATATGACCTCGTCAGACGGAGAGGGAACTCTTATATCGTCCTACATACCCGCTGATATCAGAGCGTTCGGTAACTACAATGACTCAACGTACGCCATCCCCGGCAACTCGCTTTACGGCGATTATGAGTACCTCCTTGTTAACAAGGCGCTCTATAACAAATACGGAATCATTCCGTCCGGCAACATAACCGACGTTGGCTCTATCAGCGATTATATTATGAGCGTTGCCGAAAAAGAGGAAGGCACTATTCCGCTCTACAATATATCCGATATGGGATTCTACGGTCTTTCCGGCAACAAGAGCGTTATCGGAAGATATATGCCCGGAATCGACCAGAGCGCAGTTACTACCGGAATGTTTACTCCGTCAAGCATTCTTTCGGAAAATATCGTTTCTTCTCACGTTGAAATGATGTGCAAGCTTGACGCTATGGGAGCAGAACTCCCGTTAGTTACCGACGAGGTGGATTTCTCCAAGAGCTTCGGTGCTTGTTACGTTAAAGGTAATCCCATCACTATTCAGAAATACGCTGACGAGTACTATACTGTCCCCGTATGCGCTCCCGTAGCGGATACTGCGTCGGTGTTCAGCTCGATGTACGGCGTTTCTTCGTATTCTTCCGCTCCCGAACGCGCCTTTAAGGTGCTCTCCCTTTTCTCGACTAACGAGGCATTCGTAAACACCCTTCTTTACGGTGTTTTGAATACTCATTACACGCTTGATATCTCAGGTCAGATAGTTACTAAGATCGAAAACTCGGGATATGAGATGAACAGATACAGAGCGGGTAACCTCTTCCTTACCAAGCAGTCCTCCGATATGACCGAGCTTGAGCTCACTCTCTCGGCAAATAGCTGGGAGGTCGCAAAGAAGATAACCGGAGATATGATCCTTAATCCGTACATCGGATTTGAACTCGACGCAACTCTCGAGCCGGTTGACGGCATCTCAATAAAAGATCTGGAAAAGCACCTTGAAATGCTTTATGACGAGCTTTGGATAAAGGTTGCCGGATATTCCGACGCACTCGACGAGACTACCGGTGAGAAAATGACCTTTGATGCATTCTATAAGATGCTCAACGATTGGCTTAAGGCGGATCCGTACTATGCAATGGCAGTTTCGACTAAAAAGGATGCTACGATATCCTACGTCAATCAGTATATGGTGTGGCACGGATTTATGAATTCCGCACCCGTTCTTCCCGACGTTGTCGTTGAATAAGAGCGTAAGACCGGTATTTATATCACAATAAACAAATGCGAACGTCCTTATGACGTTCGCATTTTTCGTTAAAACGGCCGTTTTTGCGTAAAATGATGAAAAAATTGTGCAAGTTAACACCTTTGACGGCATAAAAGTTGTGCAAATTGTAGAAAATATTTTGCTGAAAAAATATGCTTGACATTTTGGAAGAAAAATGGTATAATCTTAAAGTCTTATGGTGTAAAGTTATGTCAGCCCATAAATTTGCACCTTGATAGATATAATATTAGACCTAAAATCAACAGTAAGGAGGTGCCACATGCCAACATTTAACCAGCTTGTCAGACAAGGCAGACACGATAAGGTTTACCTGTCCAAGGCCGCAGCATTGCAGAAGGGCTTCAACACCCTGAAGAACGAGCCCACCAATCAGAGCTCTCCTCAGAAGAGAGGCGTTTGCACTAAGGTTTCGACCACGAGCCCTAAGAAGCCGAACTCGGCTCTTCGTAAGATCGCCAGAGTAAGACTCACCAACGGACTTGAAGCTACGACCTATATCCCCGGAATCGGACATAACCTTCAGGAGCACTCGGTAGTGCTTATTCGCGGAGGAAGAGTTCGTGACCTTCCCGGTGTACGTTACCACATTATTCGCGGTACGCTTGATACACAGGGCGTTGACAACCGTAAGCAGAGCCGTTCTAAGTACGGCGCAAAGAGAGCTAAGAAAAAGTAAGCTCAAAACTTCGGAGTAATCCGAAAAAGGTATTAAATTTTTTATCGTTTAAGCAGAGTACCGACACTGTTGATTTTTAAGTAACGTTTACTGTTATATCACTTTATCGACTTTGCATTTGCGGAAGAAATCTTTCGAGTACCTATGATATCATTTATTTATGAAGGAGGGAAGTACAGTGCCGAGAAGAGGACAAATTTCCAAAAGAGACGTATTACCGGATCCGATGTATAATTCTAAGCTCGTAACCAAGCTTATCAACAACATCATGTATGACGGTAAGAGAGGTGTAGCTCAGAAGATCGTTTACGACGCATTCAAGCTCGTTGAAGAAAAGACGGGTAAGAGCGGACTTGAGGTCTTTACTGAAGCTCTCGAAAACGTAATGCCGGTTCTCGAGGTTAAGGCCCGCCGTCTTGGAGGTTCTACTTACCAGGTTCCTATGGAAGTAAGACCCGAGAGAAGACAGACCCTTGGACTTCGTTGGATCAGAAATTTTGCCAGAACTCGTAGCGAAAAGACGATGGCTGAGCGTCTCGCAAACGAGATAATGGATGCTGCCAACAATATGGGTGGCGCAATCAAGAAAAAAGACGAAACACACAGAATGGCAGAGGCGAACAAGGCGTTTGCACATTACAGATATTAATTGTAGCGGCTGTGTTTTTCGAAGGGCAGCCAAACATCAAAAAATACTAAATGTTACGCTTTGATATAAAATAAAGGAGAAAAAAAGTCTATGCCTAGAGAATATTCACTTGAGAATACTCGTAACATCGGAATAATGGCGCACATCGACGCCGGAAAAACGACTACCACCGAAAGAATTCTCTACTATACCGGTATAAATCATAAGCTGGGCGATACCCATGAGGGTACGGCAACTATGGACTGGATGGAGCAGGAGAAGGAGAGAGGTATCACTATTACCTCTGCTGCTACCACTTGCTTCTGGAAGGGCCGCCGTGTTAACATCATCGATACTCCCGGACACGTTGACTTTACCGTAGAGGTTGAGCGTTCGCTCAGAGTTCTTGACGGAGCAGTTACCGTTCTTTGTGCAAAGGGCGGCGTTGAGCCCCAGTCTGAGACCGTTTGGAGACAGGCGGATAAATATCAGGTTCCGAGAATGTGTTACATTAACAAAATGGATATAATGGGTGCCGATTTCTACCACGTTGTAGATATGCTCGTTGACAGACTCAAGACGAACCCGGTACCGATTCAGCTTCCTATCGGAGCAGAAGAAAGCTTCAGAGGAATCGTTGACCTTATGAATATGGAGGCAGACGTTTATTACGACGACCTCGGTAAGGACATGAGAGTTGAGCCGATTCCCGCTGATATGGTCGAACTCGCAGAAGAGTACAGACAGAAGATGGTAGAGGCCATCGCAGCAACCGACGACGACCTGATGGAAAAGTTCCTTATGGACGAGGAAATCACGGTTGACGAGCTTAAGGCCGCACTCCGTAAAGCTACTATAGCTAACCAGCTTGTACCCGTAGTTTGCGGAACCTCTTATAAGAACAAGGGAGTACAGAAGCTTCTTGACGCTATCGTTGACTTTATGCCCTCGCCTGTCGACGTTCCCGCAATTCGCGGTGTAAACGAGGATGGCGAAGAGGTTGAACGTCCTTCTGACGATAACGCACCTTTCTCGGCTCTCGCGTTCAAGATCATGACAGACCCCTATGTCGGAAAGCTCTGCTTCTTCAGAGTGTATTCGGGTACGATTCCGGTAGGAACCACCGTATATAACTCCTCGAAGGGACAGCGCGAGCGTATGGGAAGAATTCTCCAGATGCACGCTAACGACAGAAAGGATATTGACGTCTGCTACGCAGGTGATATCGCCGCAGTAGTAGGACTCAAGAACACCTCGACCGGTGATACCCTCTGCCTTGAAGGCGACGACGAGGTTATCCTCGAGTCCATGGAGTTCCCGGAACCCGTTATTAAGGTTGCTATCGAGCCCAAGACCAAGTCCGGACAGGAAAAGATCGGTATTGCTCTTGCAAAGCTTGCAGAGGAAGACCCGACCTTCAGAACCTACACGGATGAGGAGACCGGCCAAACCATTATCGCAGGAATGGGTGAGCTTCACCTTGAAATTATCGTTGACAGACTTCTCAGAGAATTCAAAGTAGAAGCTAACATCGGTAAGCCCCAGGTTTCTTACAAGGAAACTGCGCGTAAAGCTGTTGAGGCAGAAGGTAAGTTCGTCAGACAGTCTGGTGGTAAAGGTCAGTACGGTCACGTTAAGATCAAGCTCGAGCCCAACGAGCCCGGCAAGGGATACGAATTCGTTGACGCTATCGTCGGCGGCGTAGTACCCAAAGAATATATCCCCGCAGTTGACGCAGGTATCAGAGATGCAATGCTCACCGGTGTCGTTGCAGGATATAACACCGTTGATATCAAGATTACCCTTTACGACGGTTCTTATCACGAGGTTGACTCTTCGGAAATGGCGTTCAAGATTGCCGGATCTATGGCATTCAAGGAAGCAATGAGAAAGGCAGACCCCGTTCTTACCGAGCCGATCATGAAGGTTGTTACCGTTGTTCCCTCGGAATATATGGGTAACGTAATCGGCGGATTCTCGTCTCGCCGCGGAAACGTAGTTTCTATGGAAGACAACAAGGGAACCGCAGAGATAATTGCAGAAGTTCCGCTTTCGACGATGTTCGGATATGCTACCGACCTTCGTTCCTCTACTCAGGGACGCGGAAACTATTCCATGGAGCCCAGCCACTTCGCAGAAGTTCCTAAGAGCATCCAGGAAGAGATCATAAAGAAAAAAGCATAAATAAAATAAAAATAAAAAATTATTAATTATCCAGGAGGTAATTACAATGGCAAAAGCTAAGTTTGAACGCACCAAACCGCACGTAAACATTGGTACTATCGGTCACGTTGACCATGGTAAGACCACTCTTACTGCGGCTATCACCAAGACCCTTGGTCTTAAGACCGGAACCGTTGAGTTCATGGCATACGACCAGATCGACAACGCTCCCGAAGAGAGAGCAAGAGGAATCACAATCAACACCCGTCACGTTGAGTACGAGACCGACGCTCGTCACTACGCTCACGTTGACTGCCCCGGACACGCTGACTATGTTAAAAACATGATCACCGGTGCAGCTCAGATGGACGGCGCTATCCTTGTTGTTGCTGGTACCGACGGTCCTCTTCAGCAGACCCGCGAGCACGTTCTTCTTGCTCGTCAGGTTGGCGTTCCCGCAATCGTTGTATTCATGAACAAGACCGACCTTGTTGACGACGACGAGCTTCTCGACCTCGTTGACATGGAGATTCGTGATCTTCTTTCTCAGTACGACTTCCCCGGCGACGATACTCCTATCGTTCGCGGATCCGCTCGTGACGCTCTTGAGTCGTCCAGCACCGACCTCAGCTCTCCTGAGTACGCTCCTATCCTTGAGCTTATGAACGAGGTTGACAACTTCATTCCTACTCCTGACCGTATGTCCGACCTTCCTTTCCTTATGCCCGTCGAGGACGTATTCTCGATCTCGGGACGTGGAACGGTTGCTACCGGTAGAGTAGAGCGCGGAACCGTTAAGATCGGTGACGTTTGCGAAATCGTTGGTCTCTCTGACGAGAAGGCATCTACCACCGTTACCGGTGTTGAGATGTTCCACAAGATCGTTGACGAGGCACAGGCAGGCGATAACATCGGTGCACTTCTCCGTGGTATCGCAAAGAACGAGATCGAGCGTGGACAGGTTCTCTGTAAGCCCGGCTCGGTTCAGCCCCACACCAAGTTCGTTGGACAGGTTTACGTTCTTACCGAGAAGGAAGGCGGACGTCAGAAGCCCTTCTTCGCTGGTTACAGACCTCAGTTCTACTTCAGAACTACCGACGTTACCGGTACCATCGCTCTTCCCGAAGGCGTTGAAATGTGCCGTCCCGGCGATAACGTTGATATGACCGTTGAGCTTATCACTCCTATCGCTATTGAAAAGGGACTCCGTTTCGCTATCCGTGAGGGTGGTAGAACCGTTGGATCGGGTGTCGTTGCTGAAATCATCGCGTAAGTTTAATTAAAATAACTTGAACGCATACGGCGGGCGGGTAACCGCCCGCCGTGATTTTTATATACTATACTTTGAGAGCTTGGTGAAATTCCACACCGGCGGTAAAGTCCGCAAACGCCGAAATATGGCGCCGAGCAGGTTTGATTCCTGCACCGACGGTAAAGTCCGGATGAGAAAAGATAGAAGGATATTTTTCCGCAGTCGCGGTAATTTAATACTGTCTTTTCTCCGATATTTTTTAATATAGGAGAAAGAAAATGAAAAATTTAAGAGTAAAATACATAGTAAAGATAGGACTCCTTTCAGCACTTTCGGTTATCGTTATGCTCTTTGAATTTCCGCTCGTTTTCATAGCACCGAGCTTTTATGAGCTCGATCTGAGTGAGGCGGTCATAATGATGGGCGGATTTGCAATGGGCCCGCTTGCTGCGGCACTTATGGAGCTTATCAAGAACGTTCTGAACATTCTTATCAACGGAACGACGACGGGATTTGTAGGTGAATTTGCAAATTTCATAACCGGCTGCTGTCTGACTGTTCCTGCGGCGCTCGTTTATAAGTACAGAAAGTCGCTTAAGGGCGCGCTCGTCGGAATGGCTATCGGAATAGTTTCGCTTGCTGTCGTGGGCGGTCTTATCAACTACTACGTAATGCTGCCGATGTATTCGGCGTTTATGCCGCTTGATGCCATAATCGATGCGGGCGCGAAAGTTACGGGATTTATTCACGACAAATTTACCTTCGTGCTCTTTGCAGTAGTCCCGTTCAATATCGTAAAAGGAATTTTGTGCTCTGTCATAGCGCTGCTTCTTTATAAGCGGCTGTCTAAGATACTGCACATATAGCAGAGGATTTTATGAGAGAGATCATACAACAGTTTTTTCTTGAAACTGTCGGGGAAGAGCTTTGCGTAATGTTTTGCTCTATGATACCGATAATCGAGCTCAGAGGAGCGATTCCTCTCGGTGCGGCACTCGGACTCCCTTGGTGGCAGAACTATATTCTTGCGGTCGTAGGCAATATGATCCCCGTACCCTTCATTTTGCTGTTTATAAAGAAAATAATTGCATGGATGACTGTCTGTCGCGTGAAATTTTTCAGAAAATTCGCACTTTGGCTTACTAAAAAGGCCGATAAGAACCGAGATAAAATTGAAAAGTACTCATTTTGGGGCGTTTGCCTTTTCGTGGCAGTTCCGCTGCCGGTGACGGGCGCGTGGACGGGTTCTCTCGTTGCCGCTACGATAGATATGAAATTCTGGAAGGCCATGCTTTCCTGCCTTTTCGGTGTAATGATAGCAGGAGTTGTCATGTCGCTCGCTTCGTACGGAGTGGTGGCGGCGCTTCAGATATTTGCATAAATAAACTGTGTAAATATGTAGAAAAATACTTGACATAGCACGATGTATGTGTTATAATTTCAGTTGAATCTAATCGATCATCAAGAGTAGGGGAGGGATAGGCCCGTTGATCCTACGGCAACCTGCCGAAATATAGTCGGGAAGGTGCCAATTCCTAAGAGATGAGAGCAAAATAAATGCGAGCGTCTGCGGGAAACTGACTGACGCTCTTTTGTTTGCCTCCAAAAGAAAAAATAAAGGACGGCTAAAAAATGAAAAAACTTTTTACATCAGAATCTGTAACTGAAGGACATCCCGATAAGATCTGCGATAAGATCTCGGACTCTATACTCGATGCAATACTGAGACAGGATCCTATGGCTCGTGTTGCTTGCGAAACTACCGCAACCACGGGTATAATTTCGGTAATGGGAGAGATCACCACCAGCGCTGTCGTAAAGTATGACGACATCGTGCGCGAGGCGGTAAGAGAGATCGGGTACGACAGAGCAAAGTACGGCTTTGACTGTGATACCTGCGCGGTGATCAGCGCCATACACAGTCAGTCCCCCGATATTGCTATGGGTGTTGATAAGTCGTTTGAGGCGAAAAACGGCGAGGACGATAAGTACGATATCGGTGCGGGCGACCAGGGAATGATGTTCGGCTTCGCGTGCGACGAAACTCCCGAGCTGATGCCTCTGCCTATCTCACTCGCGCATAAGCTTGCAAAGGCGCTCACAGATGCCCGTAAGAGCGGGGAGCTTTCTTATCTCCGTCCGGACGGAAAGACTCAGGTCACAGTTGAATACGACGGTGATATGCCCAAGAGGATCGACACTATCGTCGTTTCCTCACAGCACGATCCCGAGGTGGCTCAGGAAAAAATCAGAGAGGACGTTATTGCAAAGGTAATAACTCCTACCGTTCCCGCGGGCCTTATTGACTCCGAGACAAAGATATACGTTAATCCCACGGGACGTTTTGTGATAGGCGGCCCTCAGGGAGACAGCGGACTTACGGGAAGAAAGATAATCGTTGATACGTACGGCGGCTACGGACGACACGGCGGCGGCGCTTTCTCGGGTAAGGATCCGACTAAGGTTGACAGAACCGCGGCTTATGCGGCAAGATATATTGCTAAAAACGTCGTTGCTTCGGGTATAGCAAAGAAGTGCGAGGTACAGCTTGCGTACGCTATCGGCGTGGCAAGACCGGTTTCCGTAATGGTAGATACCTTTGGAACGTCAAAATATTCGGACGAGGCAATATCCGAGGCGGTATCGAAGATCGTTGATCTTCGCCCTGCGGCTATAATCGAGAAATTTGACCTTCGTAAGCCGATCTACGCGCCTCTTGCGGCATACGGACACATGGGAAGAGAAGACCTCGGCGTAGCTTGGGAAAAGCTCGATATTGCAGATAAAATAAAAGAGCAAATCGTCGGATAATATCAAAAAATAAGGATGCGGCATAGAATGAACTACGAGGTGAATTTCTATGCTGCAACTTGTAATAGAGATATTTTTAGCAATTTGTATCGTTTTCGGACTCTATATTTTGCAGAGAAAGCTTTTTTCTAAAGCGAGAAATATGCTCGAAAAGGACGAAAAAGATACGAAAAAGTAATAAGATCGGTATATTTATTGAAAGGAGGAAAACGGTATGGAAAGCGCATTCAGAGAAGAAGAGCTTGAAATTCTTGAAGGTAGCGTAGAGACGGTAATGTATGAAAACAGTGAAAACGGCTATACCGTTTGCCTTCTTGAAACGGCGGACGAGCTTGTTACTGCCGTTGGTATAATGCCCTGTACGCAGGAGGGCGAAATGATCCGCGCACAGGGAAAGTGGGAAACACATCCAAGCTACGGAAAGCAGTTCAGAGTGGTTTATTACGAAAAACAGCTTCCTGCGACCGGCGCGGCAATGATAAAGTATCTCTCGTCGGGTGTGGTGAAGGGAATCGGTAAAAAGACCGCTGAAAAGATCGTCGGTATGTTCGGAGACGAAACTCTCGAGGTTATCGAAAATTCTCCGCAGCTCCTTTGCGATATTCCCGGTATAAAGCCGAAAAAAGCCAATGAAATAAGCGAAGCGTTCAAAAATCAATTCGGAATGAGAGGACTGATGCTCTTTTGCCGCGAATATTTCGGCCCCACTACTATAATGAAGATATTCAAAAAGTGGGGTTCGGGCGCGGTTGATATAATAAAGCAAAATCCGTACCTGCTGTGCGACGAGATATACGGAATCGGATTTGAGCGCGCGGATAATTTTGCAAAATCGCTCGGAGTAGATCCGAAATCACCGCATAGGATCAAATCGTGCGTGGTGTATGCGCTTAGCTCGAACGCTGTCGGAAACGGTCATGTTTTCATTCCGAAAAAGCGTCTTGCAGAGCACGTTTCAACTATGATAGACTGCGATACGGACGAAGTCTTTGCCTCGATAGACTTGCTTACTTCCGAGGGTAAGACCGTCTCTGTGAGATATTTCGAGCAGGAGTGTATCTATCTCAAGGACTATTACGACGCAGAAAAATACGTGGCACAAAAGCTGCTTTTACTTAGCAAAATAAGACCGAGCGTCTATATGGACGATGCTCGCGAGCTTGTGAAAATGGTAGAGCAGGAAGAGGGAATTGAGTATGAGTCCCTGCAAAAAAAGGCGATAATTGAGGCGGTTTCGAGTGGAGTTATGCTCCTCACCGGAGGTCCCGGTACGGGTAAGACGACTATAATAAAGGCGGTCATCCGCATATTCGATAAGATCGGAATCGACGTTGCTCTCGCGGCCCCGACGGGACGCGCGGCAAAGAGAATGTCCGAGACGACGCAAAGAGAGGCAAAGACGATACACCGACTTCTTGAGATGGAATTTTCCGCTGACGATAAGCCGCGTTTTCGCCGCAACGAAAACAATCTTCTTGACGAGCAGGTAATAATTATCGACGAGGCGTCTATGGTAGATACCGTTCTTATGGCGTCCCTGCTTAAGGCGGTTCGTCCGGGTGCGAGATTCATTCTTATCGGAGATTCCGATCAGCTTCCGTCTGTCGGAGCGGGCAACGTGCTTTGCGACCTGCTTGCAAGCGATATTTTCCCGTCCGTACGCCTTACCGAGATATACAGACAGGCAAGAGAGAGCCGTATCGTTACGAACGCACACGCGATAAATGACGGCGAGCTGCCCGTGCTTGACGATAAAAGGGGAGACTTTTTCTTCATTTCCCGTCCGGACGAGTCCCAGATAGCTAAGACCGTGTCCGATCTGTGTATGAACCGTCTGCCTAAAACGTACGGTAAGGATATAATGTCCGAGGTGCAGATAATAACCCCGTCGCGCAAGGGCGTTGCAGGTACGGAGATACTTAATCAGATGCTCCGAAACGTGCAAAATCCGCCCTCAAAGGACAAAAAAGAGAAGAAAGTGCGTGATATTACCTTCCGTGAGGGAGATAAGGTCATGCAGATACGAAATAACTATTCTATCCCGTGGACTCGCGCCGGCGAGGACGGAGAGGGAATGTTCAACGGCGATATCGGTGTTATACAAGCTATTGATAACGTTGACGAGAAGATGTACGTCGATTTTGACGGAAAGCTCACCGTTTACGGATATGACGAGCTTGAGGATCTCGAGCACGCGTACGCGATAACGATACATAAGAGCCAGGGAAGTGAATACGGAGTCGTAATAATCCCTGCGTATATGTATTCTCCGAGACTGCTTACCCGAAATCTTTTGTACACCGCAGTCACCCGTGCGCAGAGAATGGTTATTATCGTAGGACGCGCCGATATAGTTCAGCTTATGGTAGAAAACAAACGCCTTACCAAGCGTTATACCGGACTTCGCTATATGCTTGAGGCGCTTGAATAAGATATGAGAAGATTTTTCAAAAGAGCTTTGTCTCTTCTTTTTCCGCCGAGATGCTCGTGCTGTCACGAGATACTTCCGTACTATTCGGACGCCGTTTTGTGCGATAGTTGTGCGGAAAAATGGGAAGAGGAGATAAATGCGTACTGCAGGGTGTGTCGCAAAAACGTGTCAGAGTGTACCTGCGTTCACGATAACTGTAAACGTAAAGTCAAAAAGCTGTTCAGCGTGTCCGCGTACAGCGCTTCGGATAGCGTTACCGACCGTATCGTTTTGTCGGCAAAGGATCAAAAGGATAAAAAGCTTTTTGAATTTATGGCAGAAAAGATGGTAGGCGCGGCGTACGCGGGACTTCCGTCGCTCGGAGATACTCTGGTCACGTTCGTGCCGAGATCTGAAGTCACAAAGAGAAAGATCGGACACGATCAGTCGGAGATGCTTGCAAAGATCGTGGCAAGAGAGCTTGGAGTGACTGCGTGCGCGCTTCTTAAAAAGAAGGGAACAAGACAGCAGAAAACACTTCGCGCAAAGGAGCGTGAGGATAATGCCAAACGCTCTTACGTTCTTCGTGACGGAGCGTGCGAAAAGGTAAAGGACAGGACACTGCTTCTCATTGACGACGTAGTTACGACGGGTGCCTCGATTTCCGCCTGTGCCGAGCTTTTGCTCGAGGCGGGAGCAAAAGAAATATACGCTCTCACCTTTGCAAAAACGGTGAAAAGAAAATAAAAGGTAGATTTTTTCAAAAAAGACTTGACAAAAGACAAAACGCGTGCTATAATAGTAAAGCGCTCTGAAAAAGGAGCATATATCGCGGGGTAGAGCAGTTGGTAGCTCGTCGGGCTCATAACCCGGAGGTCGTTGGTTCAAGTCCTTCCCCCGCAATAGAAAATAAAACGGTCGCCGAAAGTGGCCGTTTTTATTTTCTAATATGGATAAAAATGACGCAGAGCCACGCAAATCCGAAGGATTTGCTAATCGGCGCGAAGAAGATAGAGGATAAAGATAGGCGTGGGCGCCGATTTTGGTTCGTAAGTCCTTCCCCCGCAATAGAAAATAAAACGGTCGCCGAAGGTGGCCGTTTTTATTTTCTAATATGGATAAAAACGACGCAGAGCCACGCAAATCCGAAGGATTTGCTAATCGGCGCGAAGAAGATAGAGGATAAAGATAGGCGTGGGCGCCGATTTTGGTTCGTAAGTCCTTCCCCCGCAATAAAAAATAACAGACACCCAATGGGTGTCTGTTATTTTTTATTTTGAGAACGCTTTGACTATCGCTCTTGTGTATGAGTCCGACGAGCGTAGCTCGTTGGGTTAGCGAACAAAAAACGCCACAGTGTGGCGTTTTTTGGAGCGGTGTCGCCCAAAGTGCGAGTTTTGGAGCACGGCTATGCCGTGAGAACAAAAGGACACACGACGGCGACTGGGGAGTTGTTATATCGCGAAGAGAAAGGCGCTGATGCGTTTTTTGGAGCGGTGTCGCCCAAAGTGCGAGTTTTGGAGCACGGCTATGCCGTGAGAACAAAAGGACACACGACGGCGACTGGGGAGTTGTTATATCGCGAAGAGAAAGGCGCTGATGCGTTTTTTGGAGCGGTGTCGCCCAAAGTGCGAGTTTTGGAGCACGGCTATGCCGTGAGAACAAAAGGACACACGATGGAAGGTGGAAAATGGTGGGACAGAACCGCCGCAGACAGAAAAGATGCCGAAAGCTTTGTTGAAAAAACAAACGTCAAAAGATAAATAAAAACTCCGAGATTTCTCGGAGTTTTTTTCATTTATACTCCCGAATAAGCGGAGAAGCCGCCGTCAATGGGAAGTACTACGCCGGTGATAAAGCCGGCCGCCTCGTTGTTTACGAGGAAGAGAAGTCCGCCTTCAAGCTCCTCGGTCTCGCCGAAGCGTCCCATAGGAGTTGCCGCAAGGATCTTACCCGTGCGCGCCGTGGGAGTGCCGTCCTCATTCCAGAGAAGCTTTGCATTCTGCTTGGTCGAGAAAAAACCGGGAGCGATCGCGTTTACGCGGATACCTACCTTTGAGAAATGAACTGCGAGCCACTGGGTGAAATTCGAGATGGCTGCCTTTGCGCCCGAATATGCGGGGATCTTGGTGAGAGGCGTAAATGCGTTCATAGAAGATATGTTGATTATCGAGCAGCCCTGTCTGCCTACCATCTGAGATGTGAATGCCTGCGTGGGAATGAGCGTTCCGAGGAAGTTTAAGTTGAACACGAAGCCGACTCCGTCTGCGTCGAGATCAAAGAAGCTCTTGGTGTCAGCGTCAATGTCGCCGATCTCGAAATATTCCTTGTCGGTGGTCGCTCTCGGATTATTACCGCCTGCGCCGTTTACGAGTACGTCGCACGGACCGAGCTCGGAAAGCACCTTGTTTGCAACCTCGGCGCATATCGCCTTGTCAAGTACGTTGCAAGCGTACGCCTTTGCGACTCCGCCCTCGGCGTTTATCTCGTCTGCAAAGGACTGTGCCGCGTCAATATTGAGGTCGAGAAGGGCTACCTTTGCACCTGCGCGTGCGAGGACCTTTGCAAAATAGCTGCAGAGGATTCCGCCCGCTCCCGTAACTACGGCAACCTTGCCGCTGAGATCTGTATTTAATACGTTCTTGTTCATTTTCTTTTCTCCTTTTATTTGATGGATTTTTCGCACGCCTCGAAGAGACCGTTTATGTAGGTCGCGCCGAGTGCTCTGTCAAAGAGTCCGTAGCCCGGCTTGCCGGTCTCGCCCCAGATCATACGTCCGTGGTCGGGACGCACGTATCCGTCAAAATCGTTCTCGCAAAGTGCCTTGACGATCTCGTAAACGTCGAGCGATCCGCAGGATGAGAGGTGCGCTCTTTCTTCAAACGAGCCGTCCTCCATGATCTTCACGTTTCTGATGTGCATAAACGCGATACGATCCATCTTTGCATACTTTCTTATCATCTTAACTACGTCGTTACTCTGGGCGCAGCCGAGACTTCCCGTGCAGAGGCACAGGCAGTTTGATGGGCTGTCAACGATAGAAAGGAAACGGTCGAGATTTTCCTCGCAGGTGATTATTCTGGGAAGCCCGAAGATGGGGTAGGGCGGATCGTCGGGATGGATAGCCATCTTCACTCCGCACTCCTCTGCAACGGGAATGACCTTTTTAAGGAACTTTTCAAGATTCTTCCAAAGTCCTTCTTCCCCTATCTTGCCGTAAGCGGTGATAAGCTCGCGGACCTCGTTTTGAGTGTAGCTTGAATCCCAACCGGGAAGGTGAATGTCGTCCTTTAAGGGATCAAGACCTCTCATCTGGTCCCAGTACATAACGAGACTGGTTGATCCGTCGGGCGCCTTTTTGTCGAGCTGGGTGCGTGTCCAGTCGAACACGGGCATAAAGTTGTAGGTGACGCATTTTACGCCGTATTTCGCGCAACGGCGGATATTTTCGCAGTAAACGTCGAGAAGCTTGTCAACGTCTCCTCTACCGAGCTTGATGTCCTCGTGTACGGGAATGGACTCAACGACGTCAAAGATAAGTCCGTTTTCCTCGCACTCCTTTTTCATCTTTGCAAGGGACTCTTCGGGCCATACCTCGCCCGGTTTTACGTCGTAAACCGCAGAGACTATCGAGCGCATACCGGGAATCTGCGAGATGTACTCGAGAGAGATCGGGTCGCTCTGACCGTACCAGCGGAAGGAAAGCTTCATATTCATATTTTACCTCCGTATATTAAATACTGTTTTTTATTGATCTTCTGTATTCGTTCGGTGTCATCCCGACTTGTTTTTTGAAAATTTTTGAAAAATACTGTATATCCACTATCCCGCAGTGGAGAGCGATCGTCTGTACCTGAAGCTTCGTGGTGGACAGCAAGTGTACGGCGTACTTTATGCGCTTTTCGCGTATATATTCGGAAACGGTCTTTCCCGTTTCCTTTTTGAATATTGCACAAAGATATCCCGAGCTGACTTCAAGATGTTCGGCAAGGGTGGCAAGAGACAGATTTGCCGACAGGTCGGCGTCTATCATCAAAACTGCCTTTTGTACTATGGGGGAAAGATCCTTCATTGAATGCTTGCGGACCAAACGGCAGTACGAAGCGAACATCTCACGCATCAGAACGGAAACCGCGCTCATGTCGGGAAGACGCTCGATCTTGAGCGCAAATTCAGACGATGCTTTATCAATATACATCGGGTGAACTCCACCCGATTCAGCCGCTTTTCGTAGCAAGGTATTCATAATTATACAATAGTTTTTTGCGTTTTGCAAGGGGTCTGCGTTTCTTTTCTCGAACAATTTACCCGAAAAAGCTTCAAGTAGCCGCTTTTCCTTGTGGACCTGACCGAGCTCTACCGCTCGGATTATTTCATTCTCAAACTCGTATCTTTTCTCAAGAGTGCGCATACTGAGGACTGTGTCGCTGAAGCCGTCTGTATCCGAGGGGACGCTTATACTGAATTCTCCCGTTTTGCTGTCAACCGATGAGTCTATTATCGTAAATGACGGGCTGTCCCATATCCTTTCGCAAAAGGTGTCAAGCATTACGAAAAGATGACTCGCTTCCGGAAGTATTGAAACGCCCGAATAATACTCGTCGAGATATCGGCGTGCCTTTGGGGAGAGAGAATTTTTTTCGCTTATTTCGAGTATCTCGCTCGGTGATACAGCGGACTGAAGATAAGGTCCGATAAAAAGGAGTGTCTTTTCACCTGACGTCGGGAGGACGAGATAGGTGTAGTATCGGCGCATACTGTCGGCAGTCTTGTAGAGAGTGCGCGGCTCTGCGCTGTCGAAAAGGGAATAGGCGGCTGAGCGCTCTGATATGAATTCGTCGAGGACGCCGCGTCTGCCGTAAGAAAGGTCGGCAAAATCCTCTCGCCTTGCACGAAGTGTCCGAACTCCGCACTTTCTGAAGGTGTCGCACAAAAGCTCGAGCTCGTTTTCGTAGAACGTATCTCATCACTCCTTTTTGACCTTTTGGTTATTTTTTTGCTTCACACGACCGATTATATCATAACTTTTGTGTAATTACAACATATTTTCTTCGAATATATGAAAAAAATACAAAAATACATTAAAAAAATACTCACCATCTTTTTCGAAATCATTTATACTAGTAGTAGATGTTTTGTTATTTAGATATTTCACAAAATTCAAGCTGAAAAAGAGGAAAACAAAATGAAAAAGAAAAAGTACTTGACGCAAACGGCAAGCGTAAGTTTGGCATGCGTGACTGTCTCGCATATGCGGCGGGCGATCTCGGATGCAACATGAGCTTTGCACTCAAGGGAACTATGGCCATATTCTGGACACAGTTCATGAAAATGGATCTTTGGTACGCACTTCTTCTGATCATCGTTCAGGTTTGGGATGCTATCAATGACCCGCTTATCGGTTCTGTAATAGACGCAGATAAGCACCGCTACAAGAGAAACAAATTCCTTACCTATATATGGGCAGGTTCTCTGGGACTTATCGTAGGCGGAGCATGCTGCTTCCTTCCTTTCCCGAACGCACCCGTATGGGCTAAGTTTATTATCTTCATTGCAGGATACGTAGTTTGGGACGCATTCTATACCGTTGCAAACGTTCCTTACGGCTCGCTTCTTTCGCTCATTTCGGACGACGTTCAGGACAGAGCATCGCTCTCCGCATGGCGTTCGGTCGGATCTATCTTCGGAAATATGCTTCCGATGGTAATTCTCCCCTTCATTATTTACGATTCCAACGATAACCTTATCGGTGAGAGAGTGTTCATTGCCGCTCTTATTATGGGTGTTCTCGGATTTATTTGCTTCCAGTTTATGATCAGAAACACCGAGATCCGCGTTGATACCGAAACCCGTATCGACGAGGAAATGCCCAAGTTCAACGTTTTCAAGGCGTTCGGAAACTTTGTAAAGAACCGTCCCGCGGTAGGTGCAACCATCGCCGCTATGGGTATGTTCATCGGTATGCAGGGTGCTACCACCGCAGTTACTGTTATATTCCAGTCTTACTATAACAACGTAAAGATCTCGGGTATCGTTCAGCTCTTTGCTATGATCCCGATCGTATTATTCACTCCTCTTGCAAGAAAAGCGGTTGCAAGATTCGGTAAGAAGGAGCTTGCTACCTTCGGCTCGATCTGCTCGATGCTCGCAGGTCTCGGACTTTTCATAGTTATTCCCGAAAACACGAATCTCGACCTTATTCTCTACATCGTATTCCAGCTCATATTCTCGCTCGGTCTCGGCATCTATTCCACCGTTTCGTGGGCTATGATGGGTGACGCTATCGACTATAACGAGTGGAAATTCGGAACCCGCGAGGAGGGAACCGTTTACTCGCTCCACTCCTTCTTCCGTAAGCTCGCACAGGGCATCGGCCCCTCGCTCGTTCTCATTATAATGGTGGCTTTCGGATACGTTGGCGCAGACGAAGGAAATCAGGCGTGGCAGGTAGCTATCAATATGCGTTATATCGTTGCAGCAACCTTTATGTTCTCGGCAGTACTCCAGTTTATCGGACTTGGACTCGTATATAACCTTGACAAGAAGACTCTTGCAAAAATGAACGAGGATCTTGGACGCAATGTTGAAGTAACCGACGGCGACTCCAACAATTAACAGAACTTTCAAGGCGCCCGACAGTATAAAGTATTGTCGGGCTCCTTTTATAAGACCAAAGGAGAAAATAAATGAGAAACGTAGTAAAACTTAATGACAACTGGCTTTTTGTTAAAGACTGCACCGATATTGCAACTATTGAAGGAGAGCAGGTAAACATTCCTCACTCGTGGAACGCTATCGACGGTCAGGACGGCGGAAACGACTATTTCCGCGGCTCTTGCCTTTACAAGAAGTCACTGAAGAAAGCAGACCTTCCCGAAGCAGACCTTTATTACATCGAGTTTAGAGGCACCAACTCGTCCGCAGACCTTTACGTTAACGGAAAGGCGCTCGCTCACCACGACGGCGGATATTCGACCTGGAGAGTAAATATCACCGAGTCGCTTGCAGAGGAAAACGAGATCGCTCTTATCGTTGAAAACACGATAAACGAGACCGTCTATCCCCAGATGGCAGACTTCACCTTCTACGGCGGTATCTACCGTGACGTAAACCTTATCTGCGTAAATAACGCGCACTTTGACCTCGATTATTACGGCGCGCCCGGACTTATGATCACCCCCATAGTTGAGGGCAAGGACGCAAAGGTTGAGGTTGAGGTATTCGTAAAGAATATCAAAGAGGGACAGAAGCTCGTCTATACCATTTACGATAAGGACGAAAACGAGCTTTACAAGATCGAAGGAAACGATACCAAGGTCACCTTCGAGATAAAGGACGTTCACCTCTGGCATGGCCGTAAGGATCCCTACCTCTACTGCTGTGAGGTCGAGATTACCGAGGGAGACGAGATAATTGATAACGTATGCAACCGCTTCGGCTGCCGCAGCTTCAAGATCGATCCCGATAACGGATTTATCCTTAACGGCGAGGAATATCCTCTCCGCGGCGTATCCCGCCATCAGGACAGATGGGGTGTAGGCAACGCACTTCTTCCCGAGCATCACGTTGAGGATATCGACCTTATTTGTGAGGTCGGAGCTACCACTATCCGTCTTGCTCACTACCAGCACGATCAGTATTTCTACGATCTCTGCGACGAGAGAGGTCTCGTTATCTGGGCGGAGATCCCCTATATCTCAAAGCATATGCCCACCGGACGCGATAATACCATCTCGCAGATGAAGGAGCTTGTTGCTCAGAACTATAATCACCCCTCGATAGTCGTTTGGGGACTTTCCAACGAGATCTCGATCGGCGGCTCGGACGAAGATCTTCTTGAGAACCACAGGATCCTCAATGATCTTGTTCACGAGATGGATAAGACCCGTCTCACCACCATCGCGGCAGTTTCGATGTGTAAGATGGACGATCCCTACCTCCTTATCCCCGACGTAGTTTCCTATAACCACTACTTCGGCTGGTACGGAGGAGACACCACGATGAACGGCCCTTGGTTCGATAAATTCCACGAGATGCACCCGAACATTCCGATCGGATGCTCCGAGTACGGTTGCGAGGCGCTCAACTGGCACACCAGCGATCCGAAGCAGGGCGACTACACCGAGGAATATCAGGCGTACTACCACGAGGAGCTTATAAAGCAGCTCTTCACGAGAAAATATATTTGGGCAACTCACGTATGGAATATGTTCGATTTCGGCGCAGACGCGAGAGCAGAGGGCGGCGAGAACGGACAAAACCATAAGGGACTTGTCACTATGGACAGAAAGTATAAGAAGGACGCTTTCTACGCTTACAAGGCGTGGCTCGTTTCTCCCGAGACCGACCCCTTCGTACACCTTTGCTCCAAGAGATATATCGACAGAGTTGAGGACGTGACCAAGGTCACCGTTTACTCCAACCTCCCCGAGGTCGAGCTCTTCGTCAACGGTGAGAGCATCGGCAAGAAGACGGCAGAGGATCATTTCTTCTACTTTGACGTAAAGAACGTCGGCGAGAGCACTATCGTTGCAAAAGCGGGTGAGCTTACAGACGAGGGCAAGATCCGCAAGGTTGACGAAATGAATATGGACTACGTTCTCGTTGAAAAGGGAGCAGTTCTCAACTGGTTCGACATTGACGCACCCGAGGGACGCTTCTCCTTAAACGATAAGATCGCAGACATTATGGAGTCAAAGAGAGGAAAGCTCTGGTTCATTGGCGTTGGTCTTAAGATCAAGAAGAAGATGGACGCCGGCAAAAAGGATCCCGATAAGAAGAAATCGGGCGGCTTTGAGGTCGATCTCAAGGCAGACGGCGGACTTATGCAGATGATGGGCGGTTTTACCGTTCTTCGACTCACGAGTATGATGGGAATGATGAACGTAAACTTCACCAAGGAAGAGCTTCTCAAGATGAACAAGAAGCTCAACAAGATAAAAAAGCCCAAGAAAAAGTAAACAAAAAATGCGTTTGAGATCTAATTCTCAAACGCATTTTCTTTTGGAAGGATCTTCATATATTCGTCAAATCGGTGTTCTCTTATCGGCATAACGCCATGCCTTGCATCGTCAAAAATGAGGATAAGCGCGGGAGAGATTCCCTTGTAGCTCTCGGTGAAATAATAATTTAGTAGCTTGCCCTCGCTTATAAGACGTCTTGCGGTCGCGTGATAATTAAAATACGGCATTTTTTAGCTCCTTTTTATAATAGTATTAAAAAAATCGGAGATACTATTCAAAAAGGAGATGATATAGTGATAGAACACGATACGGTAAAGCTTCTGCGCGAATGTGACGCGGGAGTAAAAATGGGCGTTGAATCTATTGACGAGGTGATGCCTTACGTGCGCTCGGAAAAGTTCAAAAAGTATTTAAGCGACTGCAAAAGAGCACACGATAAGCTTAAGACCGAGATCGGCGAAATGCTGGATAAATATGGGGACGACGGCAAGAATCCCAACCCGATAGCGAAAGGAATGTCATCGGTCAAAACGAACGTAAAGCTCGTTATGAGCGAGTCGGACGAAACGATAGCCGATCTTATGACCGACGGATGCAATATGGGTGTTAAGTCGCTCAACAGATACCTCAATCAGTACGAGGCGGCAGACGAGGTGTCCAAAGACGTGGCAAAACGCCTTATAAATCTCGAGGAAAAGCTCGCAATAGATATTCGTCAATTCCTTTGAAAAAAGCAGGTCTTTCGACCTGCTTTTTTGCTTTTAGAGTGCTTCTGCAAGGAAGAGCTCTGCCGTGAGAGCACCCTTGATATTACATACGATGCCCTTGTATTTAAGCTCATATCCCGATACCACGAAGCTTTCCTTTGCCGATACTGCGGTGATCTTGTAATTCTTGCTTGCATCAATACCCTTGAAGCGTACGATCTGCTCGCTTTCTTTCGGATCGCAGAGAGCGAAAACTCCGAGCATGGCGCGATTTTTGTCCTCTGATACGCTTTCGAGTATGCCGACTCCCTTCGGCTCGCAGTCGTCAAACGACGGCGTATGGTGGTATATTTTGCACGTCGGAAGCATCGGACGTGCAAAGCTTCTGTAAAGCTCCATAAATTCCTCGAATTTGCCGATCTGCAAGGGATTTTCAGGAGTTTCTGCGGGGAAATGCGAGGTCGGGCGCACGAACATAAGCTGATAGAGCTGGAACTCAAGCGATGCCATCTTCGGAGCACCCATCGAGGTCACGAGGCGGTCAACAAGCTCGGGAGGCAGGCACATGGTCATACCGTTTGTGATGGCAAAGCATCTCGGTGCTACCGGATTGTCGGTTACCCACGTGTGATCGAAATATTTCGTACTGCCAAGATCGCTTCGTCCTCCGCCCGACGCGCAGTTTTCAAATATCACGTTCGGATATTTTGCTCTTATGCGGTCGAACATTGCACCGAAATTCTCGTAGTAACGGAAATCGTTGCCCTCCATATAGCCGTCCTGCATTCTGTACGTGAACGAGGAGATCACTTCCCATACGGCGTTGTAGTCAAGGCGGAACATATCAATTCCGGTCTTTTCTATCATTTGGCAGATCTGATCTTCAATATAGGCGAGGCACTCGGTATCTGCAAGATTGTACTGTCCGCCTTTGGCGGTGACTCCCTCGCCGCGCTTACCCGTGTGGTTTTCGCACATCATATGCTCGTGTTTGTCGAAAAGACCTTCCGCGCCGAGATGTATGCCAAGACGCTCGGGCTCCATCCAAAGACCGAATTTTATACCGCAGGCGTGTGCTCTGTCAATGAGCGGCTTTATGCCGTTCGGGAAGCGGGTGGGATCAACGTCCCATTTTCCCGTCCAGTGGTTCCACGGCTTTCCCGGAGGATAGTACCAACCGGCGTCAATGTAAACTATGTCAAAGCCGCGCTTTGCCGCAAGCTCTACATTTCCGCATGTCTCTAGATAACAGCCCTCGCCGTGAGGCCTTCTCATAACCGCCTTTCTTATATGGGTGTGCATCTGGTGAATCGCGTCGTCCATATCGCCGTTTACCATAGATATAATGACCTCGGGAGTTGTCACGGTCTCGCCCGCCGCGATCACACGGAGGGGCTTTACGCCGTCAAGCTCGCAGGAATATGAGAGGTGACCGTCATTTGTCGTTCCTCTGAAATCAAAGGAAAATCTGTATCCACCCGAATATGCAAGCTGTACCGCATAGCAGGTGCCCTTTGCTTTGTTTTCAAGAATATAGAACGGGTGACGGAAGCGGTCGCGGGTGTAGCGTCCGCCAAAAGAGAAGCAGTCCTCGGGAAGAGTGTGCCATTTGAACTGTCCCTCGTGAAGATGCTCGGTGTTTTCAAAATAACCGAGGCGGTAGGGAGAGCTTTCTTTGTCTTGAAGAAGCTTTTGCCAGTTTGGAGTCATTTCGAGCATACCCGACATAATAGCGAGCTTGCCCATGGCAACCGGCTTGTTATCAAGATTTTTTATCTCAAGCCATCTTGAAAAGCAACCGGAACCGTCGATTTTAGTGCAAACGGTGACCTCAACGGGACGTTTCTTATGACGAAGAGTGACTCTTGTGTTCAGTATTTCGTTTTCTTCACTTTTTTCGCTATCGATAAGCTCCCAAAACGAAACGAGAGTCTGTCCGTCTATTTCAACGGAAAAGGCGCATTTTCCTTCAATATCAAGGATATTGCTTCTATCGTGGTTTGAGTTTACCATCATTCCGGGCGAGAGATTGTATCCGATCCCGTTAAAGCCGAGCGCACGGAACTCTCCTTTAATGAGACTTTCACCGTAAGTAGGCAGTCCGACACGGTAGTTAAATATAACGTCGTCGCCGTTTTTCGATATCTGAAAATCACGGAAGGTGTTTGTCATATAGACGTCCTCCAAAAGGCATTTTTTTATATTATATCACATATAAAGATTAAAAAATATAGATTTTGAACACAAAAATAGGATCTTTGTAGCTATATTATAAAAAAGATCCGAAGCACCGCTCGGATCTTTTTTGTATCAGCTGTTTTTGTACTCAACGATCTTTCTTATTTCCTCTATGGGAAGCTTTACCTCGGCTCTGTCGTGAGTGATAAGTCCGTTGACCTCGTCCTCAACGTCTGCAAGCTGCGTATAAACAGCCGCGGCAAGTCCTTTCTTGATGGCAGGGAAGATCTGCTCGCCGTACAGCTTTTCAAGTGCTTTTTTAAGCTCTTCGGGGGACTTAAGATGCTTGTATCCGAAATCGCGCTCGGTGAACGAATGTCCCTCTACACGGTAGTTGTATCCGCCGAACTCGCTGAGTACGACCGCACGGCCGTGTTTGTCACGCTTGAAGCGGTATTTGGTAAAATAAACGTGCCAGCTTTTGACGTCGCTGATTCCCTGATCGTGCCAGCCGCTTGCGTGGTCGATGGTCCTCGTTTTATCTATCGAGCGAATAAGCTCGCACGCCTTTTGAGCGTCAAACTGTCCCCAGCCCTCGTTGAAGGGCACCCACATTGCGATGGACGGTACGTTTATAAGCTGCTCTATCATCTCGCGAAGCTCTCTGTAGTATTCCTCACGCCCCTCCTCGTCTGCACGGGCAAACCAGGTGTAGCGCCCGTCTCTAAAATGGATCTTGGTGATAAGGGGTGTGGATATAACGAGGGGATTATACGAAGTGCCTCCGTTTATCATATCCTGCCAAACGAGCATTCCGAGGCGGTCGCAGTGATAGTACCAGCGCATCGGCTCGATCTTAATGTGCTTTCTGAGCATATTGAAGCCCATCTCCTTGGCACGGGTAATATCGGAGATCATCATTTCGTCGCTTTCGGGAGTGTAAAGACCGTAGCCGTAGTACCCTTGGTCGAGAAGTCCGTTGTGAAAATATGGCTTTTTGTTGAGCATAAGACGGGGAATGCCGTTCTCGTCTTTTCCGACCGAAAAGTGGCGCATCGCGAAATAGCTGTCAACCTTGTCCTCTCCGAAAACTGCCGAGAACTCGTAAAGCTGCGGTGTTTCGGGCGTCCACGGGACGAAATTTTTCATATCAAGGTCAAACGCCGTATTGGTTTTCGCGGCGTAGGAGCGTCCGTCGAAAATTATCTCGCAATCGCTTTCGGACGCCGAATTTACCGTTATTGCCACCGTGCTTTTTTCTATGTTCGGAACGATAAGCAGGGAAGAAATATAGTTTTCGGGGACGCTCTCAAGCCACACGGTCTGCCAGATTCCGCTCTGCGAGGTGTACCAGATACCGCCGCGCTTTTCCTTCTGCTTGCCGCGCGAGTGGTAGGAGGTGTCCGATTCGTCGCGTACGGCAACGATAATCTCGTTTTCGCCGACACGGATAAAGTCGGTAATATCGAAGCAAAACGCGGTATATCCGCCTGCGTGAGAGCCGACGAAGATACCGTTGATATAGACGTCTGCAAAGAAATCGACTGCGCCGAAATGAACTATGACGCGTCCCTTTATAAAGTCGGAGTCAAGGTCAAAGCTTCTGCGATAGAAAAGCGTTTCTATAACGTCGAGCTTGCGCGCAAGCCCGGACAGCGGACTTTCGGGAGAGAAGGGAACCACTATTTTGCCCGAATACCCTTCGGGCAGGCAGTCGTCGGTGTCTATGGCGTAGTCCCACTCTCCGTTAAGATTTATAAAGCTGTCGCGAACGAGCTGGGGGCGCGGATATTCGGGAAGGGGTATGTTTTTGTTACCTGTCGTTTCGGGGAATTTCATATTGACCTCCTCAAATTTCATCTTCCTATCTACATAAAATTATATTATAAATTCGTATTAAAGTCAATAAGTAAAAATAAAATAAAATATTTTCGATTTTATGTTGACATTTAGGTTTTGTTATGATATAATCTATCAGTAACAAATCGAGGTGTAGCGCAGCTGGTAGCGCGCCAGTTTCGGGTACTGGAGGCCGCGAGTTCGAGTCCCGCCACTTCGATAAAAAGAAAAAAGTCGCTTTAGCGACTTTTTTCTTTTTATGTGAGTAAAATGGACACGAACTCCGCATTTGTTTACAAATGCTAAGCCGTGCGAAAGAGAGCGAAAGATAAAGGTAAGCGCGGGCACGGCTTTGAGATCAGAGTCCCGCCACTTCGATAAAAAAGAAAACCGAGGCAAACGCCTCGGTTATCTTTTTTTGTTACAAAGAGGACTCGAACTCCGCATTTGTTTACAAATGCTAAGCCGTGCGAAAGAGAGCGAA
The DNA here is from genome assembly GCA_015064385.1 of Oscillospiraceae bacterium. GTDB lineage: Bacteria > Bacillota > Clostridia > Oscillospirales > CAG-272 > SIG672. The sequence goes on from SVSI01000008.1 coordinate 66,410, forward strand.
AGATAAAGGTAAGCGCGGGCACGGCTTTGAGATCAGAGTCCCGCCACTTCGATAAAAAAGAAAACCGAGGCAAACGCCTCGGTT
>SVSI01000008.1:66503-73178 GCA_015064385.1 Oscillospiraceae bacterium
CCGCATTTGTTTACAAATGCTAAGCCGTGCGAAAGAGAGCGAAAGATAAAGGTAAGCGCGGGCACGGCTTTGAGATCAGAGTCCCGCCACTTCGATAAAAAAGAAAACCGAGGCAAACGCCTCGGTTGTCTTTTTTTGTTGCAAAGAGGACTCGAACTCCGCATTTGCCAATAAAAATGCACCGCAAACGCGGTGCATTTTGCTTATTATTTCTTCTTGCGTCCGAAGATCTTGCTTCTGAACAGAATTATGTTCATTGCGGTAAAGAAAACTATGAAAATTATAAGCGTAAGTAGGGGCTTCACCGGTGCAAGAGTTGCAAGGAACATCATCGGGAATCCGAAAACGATGGCAGGGAAGTTCTGATATACCATATTGTCGGATGCCGGAGTTCTGAAATCCCTATCGATCTCACGAAGAAGAATAGTTCCCGTGCTTGCCGTTCCGGTGAGCATTCCGTACATCATAAGGAACTGCTCCTCCGAATATTCGGGGAAGAGCGCCTTTGCAACGAGACGGTTGTAAACGTAGGTTATTACAGCTCCCGCAACTCCGAATATGAGCATTACGCCCCAGTAGTTTTCAAGCGTGTCAAGACGTATAGCCGCAACACCCGCAACGACCATAAGGTCGAAGAAAAAGTTGCTCGCACGCGTCATAAGGAAGTTGTTGGTGTATTTTTTCTTGATTATTCTCTTTTTACGGAGAACGTTTATAAAAAGCTTGATAAGAGTTGCCGTAAGTACGCCGAGCAGGAAGTTGAATCCGTATATTACCGATCTCATTCCGGGCAGAAGCTTTCCGAGAGCGAACATAATAAGGTAAGCAAATACGTAAGCCACGACGATAAGAGCGATCTGAACGGTCATCTTGTCGATGCTCTCCTGCATCGGGATCTCGTTGCAGGACTCGACCTCCTCGCTGTGGAGACTGCCGTCCTTTCTCTTGGAAATGACGAGCTTGCCGCGCTTTTTCATAATGTTCAGGTGAATTACTCCGCCGAGAGCCGCCGAGAGAAATCCGAGTGCGGCAATGGTGAGACCGAAGCTTCTTCCGCCGATAAATCCGTGCTCGGTTTCGTAAATGTTACCGTAGTTTAGCGCCTGTCCCGTGCCCTGACCGTATCCGAAGGGAATAAGAACGCCCGAGGCAACGAAGAAATCCTTTATAACGAGAGTAACCGCAAATCCGAGCGCCAGACCGAAGATGCCCTGGAGCAGATACGTCGATACGGTGGTGACGCCCGTGTTGAATATCTCTGCCGAGCGCTGTTTTGTCAGCTTTGCGTTGGTCGTTTTGAACGAGGACGCGATAAATCCGAGCGCGAGCGCGTGGTAGGTGATTATCTCAAGATTGGTCGTGCCGTTTCCGTTAAAGATCGCGGTGTCGAACATAACCTCGCCCGTGATCCACTTGTATATCGCGGCAACGATAAGAAGAATAGCGCCGCCGAGAACGGAGGTGGGTATGAGCGAATCGCGGAGAAGGGGAATGCCCTTTTTAACTATATTTCCTACGAGAAGACTGCCGAGAAGTACTGCAAAGAGTATTATCCAGCCCCATACACTAGAGTCCCAAAAATTTAACATCGTTTTCTCCTTTTTTGATATTCTGATATCTGTAACAGAAGTTTACGTATTTAAGAGCGTTAAAACGCTTTGAACCCTTGATCTGATATATCTTGCCGCCGTGATAGACGTTCAGCTTGTTTTTGCCGAGCACGGTTATAGTTGATATTTCGTCAAAGCGAGCACTCAACGTAAAGGCGCCGCCCGATATTTCAATTCTGTCACCAAAAAGCGATATTTTTGCATTTTCGCAGAGCTTTATCTTACTTTTGTAAACGATAACCTCGGATATGCTCGCCTCGTCCGTAAAGACGGGCGTTTCGGTCATAGACGTAAGATCAAGCGAGTTTACAAGGTTGCACTGATGGTCGTACCAGTCGGAAACGAACTCGAACGGGAAATCAAATCCGACTCCGCGGAGCTGCCTCGTGGGAAGATACCGTACCTTCATAGAGCACTTTTTGCACTCGATAATATCACCCTCGCTGCGGAGCTCGGTGAGTCCGCATTTGGGGCAGACGTACAGCGCGCGCTCGAGATATTCGGCAAGATTTTTGTGACGGTACTGACCGTCCACCTTTGCTTCGTCAACCCGGAGTCCCTCTTTGATCTCGCGAAGGAGCTCCTCGTCGGTCATATCGGCAAATTCCTCGGGATAGATAACTCGCGAAACGTACGCGTGCATCTTTCCGCGTCTTACAACGTCACTCCAGCGGGGCTGAACGCCGTATCCGCCCTCGATCTTGTAGAGAACTATCGGCATAGCGAGCTTTTTGGCAAGCTGCGTGACGGTGGGATTTATATGTACCTGCTTTCCGTCAAAGGTGCGGTTGCCCTCGGGCGCTATTGCGATAGTGCCGCCCTCGCGTGCCACGTGCATACAGTTGAGCACGGCACGAACGTCGGTGGTCTGCTTCTTTATCGGAATGGGCGCGACGAGCCATTTTATGAGAGAAGACGTAAATCCGTTTGAGAAAAGATCCTCGGACGCCACGTAGTAGATCGGCCCCTTGAAGGACATTCCCACGAAAAATTGGTCGAACGCCGTCTGGTGATTAAAGAGTATCAGATAGGGACGTTTTTCCTGCTCGCGGAACTTATCAACGCGGATGTTGTATTTCAGCTTGGTGTAAATTCCGAGCGTGTATCTTAGAATCACGGTCACGACCTTGTGTCGGAATTTAGTCCATTTTTGCTTTTTCTTCTTCTTTTTTTCCATACTTGCCTCGATAGATCGGAAAGATGTGTCTTAAAGACCAAAGCTTATTATAGCACTTATTTGTTGATTTGTCAACACTCTTGTGCTTTCTACCCGCCCGAGAAAGCATCTGCGCAAAGGTCCCCTCCGAAAGGGGGCTCCCGACGAGGTGGGTGGGGGAGAGGGCACTTGAAAACAAAAGACAGAAATGAAAATATGCAACCAATGCCTTCTCCTGTGTGAGAAGGTGGCACGGCTTGCCGTGACGGATGAGGAGTTTTCTGATAAGTAAGGTGAATTAATGTGTGCGAACACACGAAGACGTGTTTGTTGATTGTTTTCCGACTTTCTGTACCAACAGAAAGTCTCGCAAAGAGTGGCTGTTAGGGCGGGGACACCCCGCCCTTCAGAAAACACCCACCCCTATGGCAAAGGCGCTCCCAACGCGTGTCGCGCTTTGCCCGCCGCAAAACGCGGCGAAAGCGGTAGGCGCGGCGCGAAAAAGGGCGCCTTAATTTATTTCAACGAATATTGTTTGCGGGTTTATAAAATTAGCAGGCGAAAATATATGACAAATAAGCTAAAGAAATTTCAAAAAAACAAAAGACAGAAATGAAAAAGATCTCCACCTCTGTCTTTTATTTGTTTGAGCGCCCCACGAGATAATCGAGAGACACACCGTAAAGCTCGGCAAGCTTGATTGCCGCCCATAAGGGAAGCTCGCGCTCGCCCCGCTCGTAGCGCTGATATACGGTAGTTTGCATGTTAAGATATATGGCGATAGATTTTTGCGATTTGTCGCTGTCCTCACGCAGATCACGGATCCTTCTGTAATAAAACACAGTATCACCCCCTCGTATATAAGCATTATACAAAAAACACCAAGCGGTGTTGACAAATAACACCGTGCGGTGTTATATAGGGGCGCTTAAATAGAAAGGTGGTATAATTGTAAAAAACAATTAGGAGAAGGCGTAAAATGATAGAATGTGTTTCAAAAATATTGGAATTTGCTTGTAGTCATTGTGAAATTATTGCAAGCATAACATCTGTGCTTGGATCGATAGTCTCTGTTTCGGTTTATCGCACAACGATGAAACGAGAAAAAAAGATTCTGACTATTGAACATTTAAGTAAGATTAGGGAAGAGTATTCTGGAGGATTTCCAAGTGAAAAAAACAATATCGAAAAGTACTTAAAAAAGATGGAATTTTTTTGTGTTGGTATAAACTCGGGAATTTACGACATAAAAATCGTGAAGAAAATGAGTGGGAGACTTCTGCTGGAACATTATGAAAAAATGAAAATATATATTCAAAAAAAGAAGCACGAAAGTAGCTGGTGCGAATACGAAAAAGTAATGAAAAAACTGCAAAAAATGTACAAAAGAGAAAATAAAGGAGACCCAAAATGAAAAAACTTAAATTCTTAATCCCAATCATTCTGTCCCTTACCATTATAGCAACGATATTCGTCGTTTCACAGCTTCCCGCAGAGGCGGCGGTTGTGTCGGGCACTTGCGGTGATAACCTTACTTGGGAGCTTGATAATGAAACCTATACGCTTACCATTTCGGGAAGCGGAGATATGTATGATTATTATGATGATGACTCCCAACCTTGGTACAATTACAAAAGCATTATTAGATCAGTAAATATCGCTGATGGAGTAAGGAGGATTGGAAGGGGTGCGTTTGATGATTGCACCGGTCTCACGAGTATAACAATTCCCAACAGCGTAACGACGAGCATTGGTGCGTATGCGTTCAAGGGTTGCAGTGGTCTCACGAGCGTCACTATCCCCGACAGCGTAACGAGCATTGGTGTGTATGCGTTCAAGGGTTGCAGTGGTCTCACGAGCGTCACTATCGGAAATAGCGTAAAGAGTATTGGCGAGTATGCGTTCTACAATTGCAGTAGTCTGACGAGTGTAACTATCGGAAACGGTGTAATGAGCATTGGTGAGTCTGCGTTCTCTGGTTGCACCGGACTCACAAGTATAACTATACCCGATAGCGTAACGAGCATTGGTGATTCTGCGTTCTCGGGTTGTGACGGTCTCACGAGCGTAACAATCGGAAACAGTGTAACGAGCATTGGTGATTCTGCGTTCTCGGGTTGTGACGGTCTCACGAGCGTAACAATCGGAAACAGTGTAACGAGCATTGGTGATTCTGCGTTCTCGGGTTGTGACGGTCTCACGAGTATAACTGTAGGAAGCGGAAATACAAAATATCACAGCAGTGGAAACTGTCTTATTAACACTTTTGCAAAAACCTTGATTTGTGGCTGTAAAAACAGTGTTATTCCTGCAGATGGCAGCGTAACGAGCATTGGAAGGTCTGCGTTTGAGGGGTGCAGCGGACTCACGAGTATAACTATACCCGATAGCGTAACGAGCATTGGCGGTGTTGCGTTCCGGGGTTGCCGTGGTCTCACGAGTATAACGATACCGAATAGCGTAACGAGCATTGGCGGTACGGCGTTCTCCGGTTGCCGTGGTCTCACGAGCATAACGATACCGAACAGCGTAACGAGCATTGGCAATTTTGCGTTCTTTGAATGCCGCGCTCTTAAGAGCGTAACCATTGGAAACAGTGTAACGAGCATTGGCGAGTATGCGTTCTACTATTGTACTGGTCTCACGAGCATTACTATTCCCGACAGCGTAACGAGCATTGGTGGGTATGCGTTCCAAAATTGCACCGGACTTAAAAAAGTCTATATTTCTTCGCAGAGTATTGTGGACGGTCTAACATCAAAAGGCGCATGTGGATATCTGATTTATTATGCAAATGCAATTTTAATTAACAATACAATAACGAATGTTCCAAATTATATTACAACAAACTATCCTTATACCTCAACCGTAACCGAAGACGGCGTTACATATACGGCGTACACTGAGTCAAAATGCACGCTCGGTCACGATTACAGTGAGGAATGGACAACGAATTCTAATCAGCATTGGCACGAGTGTAAAAACTGTTATACTGTCATAGACGAATCAAGCCATGTCTACGATAATTCCTGCGATACATCATGCAATACCTGCGGATATACCAGAAGCGCAAATCATAGCTATGATAATGTTTGCGATGCTACATGTAACACCTGCGGACATATTCGCACCATAACACACAGTTATAAAACTACTTGGTCAAGCGACGCTAACGTGCATTGGCACGAATGCTCGGTTTGCCACGTTAAGAAGGACGAGGCGGGACACGACTACGACAACGCGTGCGATACCTCTTGTAACACCTGCGGACAAAGCCGTGTAACCACGCACAGATACAGTAACACCTGCGACACGTCCTGCAACATCTGCGGCGCTACGCGCACCGTAAGTCACAGCTACAAAAGCACCTGGTCGAAAAGCAAAAACAAGCACTGGCACGAGTGCTCGGTATGCGGACACGTAAAGGACGAGGCAAGCCACGTTCCGGGCGCACCTGCGACCGAAACTACCGATCAGACCTGCACGGTATGCGGATACGTTATTAAGGCGGCAGTCGGACACACCCACTCTTACGGTGACGAATGGTTAAAAGACACCGAAAACCACTGGAAAGAGTGCAACTGCGGCGAGAGATCGTCCGTTTCGGCACACACTTGGAACGAGGGTGAGATAACCCACGAGCCGACGGTAGATCTTGAGGGCGAAAAGCTCTTCACCTGCACGCTCTGCGCGGCAACGAAGACCGAAAAGCTTGACAAGCTCGATCCTCCCGCCGAACCGGAAGATCCCGAAACACCCGACGTTCCCGAAATTCCGGATACGCCCGAAACTCCCGACGCACCCGAGACGCCTGACGTTCCCGAGACGCCCGACACACCCGAAACTCCCGACGTCCCCGATGCTCCTAACACTCCCGATAACGGCGCGCAGGACAAGGGCGATACGGTA
>SVSI01000009.1 GCA_015064385.1 Oscillospiraceae bacterium
ACTATATCACCGCTCTCGAATACGGACTTCCTCCCACGGGCGGACTCGGCTTCGGTGTCGATAGACTCGTAATGCTTCTCACCGATTCGGCTTCGATAAGAGACGTTCTTTTGTTCCCCACAATGAAGCCCCTTGATTAAACAAAAAACAAACACCCTACGGCCGTTAAAGTCATAGGGTGTTTTTTCATACTGTGTGATTTTAAATTCAGTTATTGCCGTGTGCAATTTAAATGGTATTCCATTAAATTATATAATTTATCTTCTAAAGATTCTTCTTTGGGTTTAGTTCGTTTTAATATTTTTCGTACAACCCAAGAGAAGAATAGACACACTTTCACAATGATAGTCACAATGATGATAATGGGAATTAGGATTATCCATAAAAGGATTTCTTCAATTTTGTTGACGATTTTCTTAATCCCTTTTTCGCTTGTATAAGGGTCGCTATACTCAATGGTGCCACAAAATGTGGTCTTGCCGTCAATTTCTGTTATTGTAGGCACAAACCAATATCCACCAGAATGGCCACCACGTGCAACACCAAAACGAATATCGCCATTAGAAAGTTCCACGATATAATCGTCAAAGTAGAAAAACTTTTGGTTGTTATTGGGGTACTTATTTAATTGGTTTAGAAACATTTCTTTTGTTCCTGAAAACTCAAACGAATAACTCTTTGACACAAAATCACCACCTTGTATAATGCTTGACTATGTAACTATTTTCTTTTGAAGATGTTTTTTATTCTATTAAATAACGATATTTTTGTTTCAGTATGACTGCTACTTTGTTTTCCTCATTATAACACGCATATAAATAAAAAACAAGCCCGTCTATACTTTTTTCGTTCAAAAAACGCTCTTGAAAAAGCTCGCGGACTGTGATATAATAAAATGCAGATCAAAGAGAGAAGGCACAGCCATGAAGACCCAAAGAAATATTTTAATTGCATTTATACTTAATCTCGGATTCTCGATCTTCGAGCTTTTCGGAGGATTTTTTACGGGAAGCGTTGCAATCTTATCGGACGCTCTGCACGACGTCGGAGACGCGGCGAGCATAGGCATATCGTATTTTCTTGAAAAGAAGAGCCAAAAGCGTCCCGACGAAAAGCACACCTACGGCTATTTGCGCTATTCGGTGATTGGAAGCGTTATTACCACTCTTATACTCATTGTCGGTTCGCTTGCGGTGATATGGAACGCTATCGGCAGAATAGTCACTCCCACCGAAATAAACTATGACTCAATGATAGTTTTTGCCGTGATCGGAGTTCTTGTCAATTTCGGGGCGGCGTTTTTGACTCGCGGAAAGGAATCGCTCAATCAGAAGGCGGTAAATCTCCACATGCTTGAGGACGTGCTCGGTTGGATAGTCGTCCTTATCGGCGCCGTAGTTATGCGATTTACCGATATTTCGATCATAGATCCCGCAATGTCCATCGGAGTTGCGGTGTTCGTCCTCATAAACGCGCTCGAGAATATGAAGGAGGCGCTCGACCTCTTCCTTGAAAAGACTCCGCGCGGAATTGACGTATCCGAGATAAAAGGGCATCTTACCGAGATCGACGGAGTGATCGACGTTCACCATATCCACGTCTGGAGTATGGACGGTCAAAGCAATTTTGCCACGATGCACGTCGTTACGAGCGGGGACGCGCGTGAGATAAAAAGAAAGATAAGGGAAGAGCTGTCCGAGCACGGAGTGTCCCACGTTACGCTTGAGATAGAGAGCCCGGACGAGCATTGTGACGCCAAGGAATGCGCTACCGAGATAAGCTCGAAGGCGGGACACCATCATCACCACCATCACCACCATCACCACTAAATGCGGGAGACGGATATATGAGAAAAATAAAAATCACCGTTATGCGAAAAGCGCGTTACGACGATCTTATTGAAAAATACGAAAATCCTATCGAGCACGCGTGTGACCTTGCCGAAGGGGACGAGTTTATATGCAGCGGATTTGAGAAGCCGGACGGATTTTGCGAAAGTGCCTGGACTAGCGTATATCCCTTCGTTATGACTCTTGCGTGCGGCGGCGAGGACATTTACGACGGATGGATGAAAAACAAGAGATCGGCAATGATCTCGTGCAACGACGGATTTCGACCTGTAAGCTTTCTTATTGAGGTCTGCGAGTGAGGAAAAATATGATAAAATTTATTTGTTATCCCAAATGTACCACGTGCCAGAGAGCACAGAGGTGGCTCGACGATAACTCGGTAAATTACGAGCTTCGCGATATAAAGACAGAAAGACCGAGCCGCAAGGAGCTTGCCGAGTGGAACGAAAAGAGCGGGCTCCCCACAAGAAAGTTTTTCAATACGAGCGGACTGCTCTATAAGTCGCTTGACCTTAAAAATAAGCTTCCGGGTATGACAGAAGACGAAATGCTCGATCTTCTTGCTACCGACGGTATGCTCGTAAAGCGCCCGATACTCGTGGGTGAGGATTTCGTGCTCGTCGGATTTAAGGTAGAGCAGTGGGAAAAGCTTCTCGAAGGAGTAAATAATGAAAGAATTTGAAGTGGAGCGCGAGGAAAAATACGTTGATCCCGACGAGATCAAGCGTCCTACGAGCTTTCTTAAATGGATAGAAAATTTCTGGTATCACTATAAGTGGCATACGATAATCGGACTGTTTTTCGTTATTCTTGCCATCGTTTTGGTGGTACAGCTCGTACAGAGAGAAAAGTACGATATAAAGATAGCTTACGCGGGTGATTTTACCGTCATGAGCGAAGACGAAAACGCCACGCTTCTCAGCGATTTTCCCGAAGCGATGGAGAAAATCTCGAAAGCATTCGAGAGCTTTATATCGGACGATATAAACAATGATAAAAAGAAGAACGCGATAACTCACGGTGAATATCTGCTCTCTCCCGAGCGAGAGGCGGAGCTTCGGAAGCAGGCGCAGGACAAGAGTATTGAGACTAATCAGCAGTGGGCGTTTAATTATAGCGCTAATGACAGAAGCACCGCCACCGAAAACGTCGGAGTTCTGCTCTCAACGGGTGAGGCGATCATCTGTCTTATGGACACTTACAGCTATAAGACCTTCGGCTCTGACGGAGCGTTTGCCCGGCTCGAGGACGTCCTCGGATATCTGCCCGACTCAGCAATAGACGAGTGCGCGGTACTGCTTAGTAACACCGCCTTCGGAGAGTATTTCAAGCAGTCGTTTGAGGGACTTCCCGAGGATACGGTGCTGTGCATAAGAAAAAAAGCGACGGTCGGCGTAGGCAGAGATTTCGACGAAATATACGCGGCTCATATAGACGTATTCAAAAGGGTTATCGGATTTACCTACTGATATAAAAAAGCAAGAGTGGATCTTCACTCTTGCTTTTCGTTTATAAAGCTTTGCGGGACGCCCTCAACACTATCGGTCATAAATGCGCTTTCCATAAGAAACTCGGGAGTTTTTTCTATTGATACGAAAAAGTCCATAAACGCGGCAAGCGCGCATAATAAAAGAGAAAGTCCGAGCATACAGATGCAGATGCGGAGCTTTTTTTCGTTAGCGGAACCGCTGATGAATTTTTTTGATGCCATATCAGTTTTCCCCCCGTTTTACTTTATCAATATATTATATTACGATTTGTGCGAATTATTACCGATCTCAAAGAAAAAAAGATTTAGAGCGTCAAAAAGCATACGGGACAGCTCGTCAACTGCCGCGTCGCTGTCCTTGAGAGTGACGAAAAACTCGCTTCCTTGCTCGAGTATCGGTATCAGCGCCTCGGGATATTCGCTTATTCCCGCACGCTCGAGCGCGTCGAGCACGAGAGTTGCGCTGTCAACCACGGTCGGTACTCCAACTGCCATTACGGGACATCCGATGGTTTCCGAGCTGATCTTTTTGCGGTGATTTCCTATACCGGAGCCGGGAGATATGCCCGTGTCGGAAAGTTGAACGGTACGGGCGAGACGGTCAACCGAGCGCGCGGCGAGTGCGTCTATTACGATCACGAGAGAAGGACGGCAGTTTTCTGCTGCTCCGCGTATCAGCTCGAGCGTTTCTATTCCGGTTTGTGCCAGAACTCCGGGCGCTATTGCCGAAACTGCGGGGAAAATGCTGTTTCCGTCCTTGTCCCGAAGATGCCGCGTGACGTTTACGCTGTCCGTACAAAGCGGACCGAGAGAGTCGGAGGTTATGTTACGGTTTCCGAGTCCTGCAACGAGCACCGAATCTATACCCTTTGGACACATATCCCTTGCAAGACGCTCTATCTCGTGTGAGACGGCAAGCGTTAGCTTTTCGCAGTCGTCGGGCGAGAGATCTTCGCGGTCGGGAAAGGCGACGGTAACGTATCTTCCGATCGGTTTTCCTATCTGCTCGGCGCCCTCGTCGTTTTTTATGTGCAGGCGGGCAACCGTGAAAAAGCCGAAATCTTCCTCGCTGTAATCTGTCCCTTTGCCCGAGCCGTCGGGCAGGGAACTGCCCTCTGCGGCAAGGTCCGTGTGTATATACTGTGACGGATAATTTTTCATATTAAGCACCCCGTAATACGTCTGTTTAATAATTATAATGTCCGTTTTTACGGCACTTAAAGCGCGCTTTTGAAAAAAAGTTGCTTCGTTCTCGCTTTTATTTGTTAAAATACACGAAAACGGACGCAGAAAATTGTGCAAATGTCCAAAGTAATGTAAATAATAAATTAACTTTGAAATATCCACTTGATAAATTTATCCTTTGGTGTTATAATACATAGGTAATATTATCGTCCGTCAGTGTTTCTTTTTGTGAAAACAGGGGCGGCAAGCGTTTAGGAGGAATACATTTTGAAAAGATTACTTGCGGTAATTTTATGTCTCGCAGCAATGCTTACGATGTTTGCCGGCTGCCGTAAGCCGGAGGTCGTAGGACCTACTATGAATATTTACATAGACGAGACGTACAGTTTTGACCCCGCTCTTGCATATAACGATACGGGCGCGGCACAGATACTCTCTCTCGTTTACGAGGGCCTTTTCACAATGAACGAAAAGGGAAAGGTAAAGAAAGCGCTCTGCTCCAAGTATAAGATCACCGAGGAGGACGGATATGATACCATCCTTATCACGCTCGGAGAGTCCTACTGGAGTGACGGTGTTGCAGTTGACGCAGAGGACTTTATATACGCATGGCGTCGTATAATGAATCCCGAATTCAAGTGCGAAGCCGCAACCCTTCTTTTCCCCGTAAAGAACGCAGTTGCCGTTAAGAACGGAGACGTTAGTATAGATGACATTGGATTTGCCACCACGGGAACGAATGAGATAAAGATCGAGCTCGAGAAGGGCTACGATGCGGAAGCGTTCCTTGCAAATCTTACCAGCGTTGCTCTTTATCCTCTTCGTAAGGACGTCGTAAGAAGCGTTATCGACGAGAGCAGCTGGAGCGCACTTGCGGCAGTTATGGTAGCAAACGGTGCGTTCTACGTCAAAGAGTTTGAGATGAACAATTACGGCAAGGAAGAGGATCCGATAATCGTTCTTGAGCGTAACCAGTACTTCAGAAGATCGCCCGACTCCGAAAAGAAGATATCCAAGTACGTAACTCCGTACCGTCTTAACATCTTCGGCGTCAGCGCGGAGACCGCTTACGAAAAGTATAAGAGCGGCGAGTACGCATTTATCTCCGAAATTCCGCTTGATCAGCGTGCATCTCTCACCAAAGACGTAGAGATGGTAGATAATATGTTCACATATTCGTATATGTTCAATACGAATAAGGAGATCTTTGCAGACGCAAAGGTAAGAAAGGCACTTTCTCTTGCACTCGACAGAAACGCTATTAAGGATATAGTCGTTTTCGCAGATGCTGCCGATTCTCTCGTTTCCGAGGTCGCTCGCGAAATGACGAGAAAGGATTCCTTCCACAGTGCGGTGATCTCCACATCCGCTAATATGGAAGAAGCAAAGAAGCTTATAAACGAGGCGGGGGTTAAAGGCAAGTCCTTCACTCTTGCAATATACGACGATCCGGTAGATATTGCCGTTGCAGAGTACTGCATCAAGGTGTGGAAGGAGCTTGGCGTGAGCGCAAGCTATACGACCTATGCTTACCGTATGGCAAACTACACCGAGCCCGCTATCAAGACGGATGCTGAAGGAAATAAATATCAGACCACCGAGATCATTTATCAGGACGCTTGCTACGATTCGTTTGTCGAGCTTTATCGCTCGGGAGAGTTTGACGTTATAGCAGTCAACTATAATATGCTCTCCACCGATCCGTTTGCAGTTCTCGCGCAGTTCGCCCCCAAATATTCGGGCGGCGCGTACGATTTCTCGCAGAATTCGGAGGAGTGGCCCAATATCCCGCACACGAGCGGATATTCCAATCCCGAATACGATAAGCTTATAGACGCTGCACACGCAGCAGGTACCTCGGAGGAGAGATTTGAAAATCTCCACAAGGCAGAGGAGCTTCTTGTAAGAGACGACGCGGTAGTAGTTCCGCTTTACTTCGGAAAGACCGCTTATCTGGTTTCCAAGAACATCAAGAAACTCGATATGAACTACGGCGGACTCCTCGTTTGGACCAAGGTCAAGGACAAGGACTATAAGCCCACCGAGGAAGATTATATAGTAAAAGAATAAAAGTGATCGGGTGAGTACTCTCTCACCCGATTATTTTCCGTAAAGATAAAAAAGGAGAAAAAGATGGTAGCACCGCTTAAAAAGAAGGACGATATAAAGATATTTATTTTGTATTTGCTCCATAATCTTAATAAGTCCCTCGAGTTTGAGGATATAAACGCGATAGTTATGCAGGACGGCGTAGTCGGCGGAATAGATTTTACCGAGTGCTTCGTTGAGCTTATCGACGCGGGTAATATAAAGGAATACACCGAGGAAGGGAAAGTCCTATACGCTATAACCGATCAGGGACGTCACATAGCCGAAAGTCTTCAGGGAGAGATACTCGGATTTATCAGAACGCGCAGTCTTAAAAGTGCGCTCAGATTCATCTCGTTCAAGGAGCGCGGCTCTGAGATCAAAACGAGCTTTTCAATACGTCCGGATGGAAAGTACGATCTTTGCTGTCAGATAATAGACGAAAGACAGCTTTCGCTTGAGATAAAGATAGTTGCGGATAACGCAAATCAGCTCGAGCTTATGCGTCACACCTTCGACGAAAAGCCCGAGATCGTGTATCGCGGAGTGCTTGCAATGCTGACGGGGGAAATAGACTACATTTTTAGTGAATAATGCACAAAAACACCCCCCACTTTGTTGGTTAAATCTACAAAAACACGAAAAACGGTGAAATAAATATTAAATATGTATTGACAATCTATTAAATCGTTGTTATAATATATTTTGTATGATAACGTTGCGTAAAATATCTTTTGATACTTGTCGCATCGGAGGATTATTGATTTGGATGAAAATCTCTTAAAACTCATAAACGGAGTAAAAGAAGGAAAAGATCTTTCGTTTTCTGAGCTTTGCGAAGCGTTTTCTCCACTTATGAGATCACAGGTTACCCGTATGTTTGGTGCAAGCAGCTCCGAATATGACGATCGCCTGCAGGACGCCGCGATGGCACTGTACAGTGCGGCGATCAGCTACGATACCGCGCAGGAAAAGGTGACCTTCGGTCTTTATGCCAAGATATGCATAAGAAATTCGCTTGTTTCGATCAAGCGAAAAGAGAAAAAGAACGCTAAAAAATCAAATTCCTATGCACTTGCCGAGAAAAAGCTATCTCGCGAGATGCAAAGGGAAGCATCGCGTGAAAAGCTCGAGGAAAATGAAGAAATGCTGTCGCAGCTTTCGTCGTACGAAAGAATGGTTCTGCTGCTTTACCTCAACGGACATTCCTATCGTGAAATCGGGTCTGCTCTTAAAAAAAGTGAAAAATCGGTAGAAAATGCGCTTTACAGAACGAGAAGTAAGCTCAAAAAGCGTATCTGATCCGGTCATCACACTAAAATTACGGTAGTGACGGCGCAAGCCGAGGAAAATCCACTATATATTTTAAGCGAGGTAAAAGGAGTAAAAGCAAATGTACCAGGACATCACACTTAAGTGCGTAGAGTGCGGAGCAGATTTCGTGTTCACTGCAGGTGAGCAGGAATTCTATGCTGAAAAGGGCTTCAAGAACCAGCCCCAGAGATGCAAAGCTTGCCGCGACGCAAGAAAGAACGCTGCTAAGCCCCAGAGAGAAATGTTTGAGGCAGTTTGCGCAGAGTGCGGTAACGTGGCTAAGATCCCGTTCCAGCCCACCAGCGACAGACCCGTATATTGCAGCGAGTGCTTTGCAGCAAGAAGAGCAGAGCAGTAAAAGAGTTTCTGCGAGCCGAGGGAAATAAAACGCCTTTATTAAGACACATCATTTGATGTGTCTTTTCGGTTTTTTACGGAAAATATCAAAAATTGTATCTTTTTGCTATATACAAAAAGATTTTAATGTGTTATAATCAAAAGGTAAAGAACGTTTGAAAGGCGTACGAAATGAAAAATAACGATAAAAACAAAGCATATAAAAAGGACGGCGGCAGAAAGGATTCGTACCGCCCGAGAGAGACGCGCAGAGATTTCGATGAAAGCGAAAATTCCTGCGAGGCGATATACGGGCGCAACGCAGTACTTGAGCTACTTAAGACCGACCGCGATATAGACAAGATATTCATTCTCACGGGTGAGCGCGAGGGCTCTGTGAAGCTTATAGAATCGAGAGCAAGAGAACGCGCCATTCCCGTTATAAACGCACCGAAAGAAAAGCTAGACCGTATCTCAAACGGCGGCGTTCATCAGGGCGTTGCCGCCTTCGTTTCGGAGGTACAGTACGCAGACGTGGACGATATCTTTGCCGTAGCAGAGGAGCGCGGACAGGCGCCCTTTATAGTGATCGCGGACGGAATAGAGGATCCGCACAATCTCGGCGCACTTATTCGTTGCGCGGACGCGGCGGGCGCTCACGGAATAATCATTCCCAAGCGCAGAAACGTTGCTGTGACCGCTACCGTTGTAAAATCTTCGGCGGGAGCTTCGGGACACGTCAAGATAGCGCGTGTTTCCAATATCGCAATGACGATCGACGCACTTAAGAAGAGGGGCGTTTGGGTTTACGGCGCAGAAGCGGGCGGAGAGGACGTATATAATACCGATATGACGGGTGCGGCGGCATTCGTCTTCGGAAGCGAGGGAAACGGTATCTCCCGTCTCGTTACCGACAAATGTGACTGCATCGTGTCTATTCCAATGTACGGTCAGGTAAACTCGCTGAACGTTTCGTGCGCATCGGCTGTCGTGCTTTGCGAAGCGGCACGCCAGAGAAAAGCAAAACAGTAATTTCGCATAAATTTTTATAAATTCGAGTGAAAGGAGGTATCTTCTCGTGAGTGACGAAAAAAAGAACGAAAAAAACGAAGGTACTCAAGGGCAGCAGACACCCGAAAGTCCCTTTGTGAGCAGTAAAAAGAAGCGCGAGGAGATCCTCGAAAAGCTCAGGGCACATAACTACGGGGACAGATCGACAAACCCCGACATTCCCACGCGCCCCGAAAGGGAAAGCGAGGCACCGCCCCCGCCGCCCGCCAAAAAAGGCGAGAGCGTGATCTCGCAGATGAGAAAGGCGTCGCGCGCCATAGATCAAGCAAATAAAAATTCGCCGGAGGAAAGTAGCGGCGCACTTATTTTCGCCCCGAAGGTTGCGCCCACGTCCGAAGAAAATGAGGCGGAAACTACCGAAATTGCCGAGAAGATCGACCTCGACAAGCCGCGTGACGACGGATACGATATAAGTCAGGTGTTCGGTATCCCCGAGGCGCCGAAGGAACAGGAGGAGGACGAGCAGGACGAGCAGGACGAAATTGTCCCAGAAGAAGAATTCGTGGCGGCAAAGGAATTTTCACGGCTCAAAAGCGAGTTTTTCGTATGCCTGCCCAGACTTTTTCTGTGTATTCTGCTTGCCGTCGGAACCTTTCTTTACGAGAATTTTGAGATACTCGGCATAAGAAACGCCGTATTTATCAAAATAGATTCGGACGTCCGAATTGCAGCGCTTGCGGGAATGCAGCTTACTCTTTTCGGAATTCTTATAATGGCAAAGGAAATGTGGTACGGACTGAAATCTCTTGTAAAGCTCGTGCCTCAGCCCGAAAGCTTTTTACCTTTACTTGCGGCATTCTTACTGACGTACGAGGCGTGTGCGCTGGCAACGCTCTATAAAGCGTTCGCGTCCTTCAACTTCGTGCTCTTTGCCGCCGGCGTTTTTTGTCTTTTTGCAAAATGGATGGATCTCTCAAGACGTCTCCACGCACTGAAGATAGTTTCGTCCAAATCGGTAAAGTATTCGCTCGTCAGAATGAAAAAGAGCGAGTCTGCGCCCGAGCGAAGGGCAACGTCCGGAATAATGGATCTTTCCGAGGATGCAAAATATATCCGTCTCGTAAGAAGCAAGAAGATAGTAGGATACCGTTCGCGCACCGAGGGCAAGATGCTTTATAAGCGTCTTTCGGGTGCATTTATCGTCGGGGCGCTGATAGCGGCTGCCGTGACCTTTGTTCTTACGGGCAAAAACGGCAGTTTTATCGAAAGCTTCCGTACGGCGTTTACGGTGGTTATGTTCGTTACCCCCTTCTCGCTTTACACCGTTTTTTCCTTTCCACTATACATAGTATCAAAGCGCGCCTCGAGATCGGGCGCGGCGGTGATCGGAGACTCTGCAAGCATAGAATATTCGGCACCCGCCTTCGTTACCTTTAACGATACCGACGTTTTCACCGAAAACAACGTCTGGCTGGACGAGGTCGCAATGAAGGACAGTGAGAGCTTCTCAAAAGGTCTTGCGTACGCATCGGTCGTTTTTGAGCCGATAAGCGGCCCTCTCAACCGCCTTTTTGCGGGCGCGGCAGACTACGAGGTCACAAATGAAACGGTTGAATATACCGACATTTCCGACGACGGCATCGAGGCGGTCGTAAACAGAGAAAGAGTCCGTATCGGACAGGCGTCGTATTTTGAAAAATACGGCTACGACCTTGAGGACGAAAGCGACGGAAATTACCGAATTATGTACGTTGAGATCGGCAACGTCATAGCCCTCAAGATAAAGATAGTTTACAACATTGACAAGGATTTTGAAAAGATACTTCAGAATCTGTACAAGAGCGGAATGGGCGTGGTCATTCGTACGAGTGATCCGAATATCGACATAAATATGATAGAATCGATAATCGGCACGGGACGGTTCCCCATAAAGGTTCTTAAATACAAAACGGAGCGCGAAAAGGATGTCGTGCGAGAGAGCACGAGCAGCGGAATCGTATCAAAGGGAAAGGTGCGTCCTATGCTCGAAACGCTTTACCGCTGCGATAGGGCAGGAGCTATTATAAAATCGGGACTTCTGCTTGAATTCGTTGCCTTCGTTATCGGTGTAATTGCCGTTTCGATACTTGGCGGACTCGGCGCGCTTGGCGCACTCAGCTCGATATACGTGGCACTTTATCACGCGTTCTGGTCGGCACTTATAGCGGCTCTTACGCTTATCTTTGTGTAATTTGGCTTTGACAGAAAAGCACCGTGTAAACCGATAAATATGCCAAAACTACTTATAAATTCAACTATTCTATTGTCATTTTGGAAAAGCATTGACATTCTTTTCTTTATGAGATATAGTGTGGGTGAAGAGAAAAGCAAAAGCTTTTCCGAATATAAGGAGGTTTACATGAAAAACTTAATTACTAAGATTTTATCACTCACGCTCGCAGCACTTATGCTCCTCTCCTTTGCCGCTTGCAAAAAGTAAGATGCGGATGACAAGGTACCCGATAACAATCCTCCCGCAACTAACAACGGTGGGGACAACACCGGCAATGGCGACACAAATGATGACGGTAACGATAACAGAGACAATTGGTTTGATACCGGCGATGGGGAAGATCAGGACGACGATGATGAGATTATCTCGGAAGCCCCCGAATTTACTTACGATGGAATCTGGTGGCTCGGCGGACGCGGCAATGGCTTTATTGTTAAGTCTATAGACGACGACACTAAAGAATTTCAGTGGAAATCGGATAAAGACGGAAAAACGTGGAAATGGAATGTAACGGCAGGTATTCTTGGTGACTCCGGAGCGCAGCCGATAGATCTCGAAGAGGGAACTATTGAGGCGATCTTTACGCCTGAAGCAAATATAGGTATTGCTTTTGGAGCACACAATTTTAATCTTCCTAAGGACGGAGCTTCCAATGTGCTCGGAACAGCAGACGTTAAGTTTTATTACGCACTCTACAAAAACGACGGCTCGATAAGCTTCTGCATAGATGGAGGAGACGATAATAAGCTTACGACCGTTCAGAAGCTCACTATTACCGACGTTATCCCTACCTTTGATATCAATGCAGACGTTAAACTCAAGGTTGATTTCACGAAAGAGGGAACGATTAAGATCTGTGTAAACGATGTTGAAGTATATTCCTTCACCGGATACGTTCCCTTCGGAACACAGTTCGGTATGCTCACCGAGGATGGAATCGGATTTGAAAAGAACGCAGTTGTAGGAACGCTTAAGAGCTTTACCTACGTTGACCCCAACGCAGAAGTGGCAGAATAAACTGAACATTCCTTCATAATTTTCCGCTGCGGCGTGCTTTAGTGCGCCGTGGCGGAATTTTTTTCATATAAACGGCAAACTTTGCATAAAATGGTGTCTCGGGGACGCGTGTTTGGAAAGGCGCGGTTTTGACGACTTTTTCCGACAACGCTTGACTTTTTGTCAAAACGGTGCTATAATGTGTACAAATAACTTGAAAAGAGGAAAAAAGCATGAAAAAGATAGCAAAACTCCTATCACTTATTTTGGCACTTTTTATGATCGCAGCCGTTATGTTTGCGTGCAATTCGGACGCGGACGATACGGACAAGGATGATGATAAGCCGACGGAGAAATACACCAAGCTCACTCCCGAGGGTGTTTATAACAAGATAAGCAAGGCAAAGGACGCAACTATAACCTATACACTTAAGAGTGATGGTTACGAAAGAAAATCGGTATTTACCAAGGACTCCGACAACGTTAAGGTTCATTACACGTACAGCTCGGGAACCGAGGACGTGCGCTACTTAAACCTTAAAACGGGTGACGCTTACCGCGAGGAAGACGGTCAGTGGTTTTACGAGGTTGAAGAGGGCGCGGTTGAGTCCATAAACAGCGTTTTCGCACTCGATCTGGCGGGCGAATACGGCGATCTGTTCGCCAAGGAAAACGCTTACGAAAGCGACAACTACGATCAGTCGGGCAACGTTTATACCTTTAAGAGCGACGTTCTTGAGGGTATAGAAATGGACGAAGTAAAGATAACCTCTCTTACGATGACGCGCGACGGATCGGTATATACCTTCGTTGCAAACGTTGAGGCCGACGGAGAGACCGGAACTATCGAGATCATCGTTGATTTTAACGCTACCGAGGTAAAATTCCCCGAGAACGCGATAGAGAAAAAATACGAGGATCATATCATCACCGTTAAGGATACAAACGGAAATCCCGTAAAGAACGTCGAGATCAATCTTTACTACGGCGATGGAAATTACGAGGATTGGGAAAACACCGACGAAGAGGGTAAAGCAGTATTTTCCGGAATTATGGTTGGAAGAAACTATTACGCAACCCTTTATTACCACGGTGACAACGACGTTGAGTACGTCTTTGAGGAAAAATATAATATAAGCACTACGAACGAGGTTATCACCATTGCCGAGAAGGAAAAGGTGGTTTACACGGTTACCGTTACCGACGAAAACGGCCTTCCCATTCAGGACGTTGGCGTTGATCTTTTCTATGCGGAAAGCAACTTCTACGAAACGTACGGCTACACCGACGCAAACGGACGCGTTGAATTCAAATTTGACGATCCGCACGATTACTACGTTAAGATCTACGGCTCTCTTGACGAATATACCGTAGAGGAAAAATACTATTTCACAGGTAATGATCCCTTGAACATCACTCTTGCCAAGAAGGTGTATAAGGACTATCACGTAAGCTTCTACACCAAGGGCGGCAGTCCCCTCAACGATGTTTATATCTATTTGTACGACGGAAACGATTATATCGACTCATTTTCCACCGACGTCAGAGGAGAGATCACCTTTAGGATGGAGGAGAAGAACAGCTATAAGATCGTGGTTTCGTACCTGCCCAGCGACTATGATTGCCAGAGAGAGATCGGATTCGGGGACGGCAACTCCATTACCGTGATCGTTGGCGAGTTCTATTACCACAGAGTAAACGTGTTCTATCCTAACGGAAATGCGGCTCAGGCGGTAAAAGTTGAGGCGTACGATAAGAGCAGCGACGGATACGTTACCGACTGGGGATATACCAGCGAGTACGGCTACACCGAGGTTAGCATAAACGACGGAAAGCAGTACTATCTCGTTCTTTCTAATCTTCCCGACGGATATACCTGCGAGGCAAGATATGATACGACCGGTGAGGTAACCACCATATATCTCATTGCAATAGACTGATATAAAATCTTTTAATCGGAGTCCCGACAACGGGACTCCGATTTTATTCTTAAAACTTTTCAAAAAACAGAATTTTTCCTTGCAAAGACATAAAAAGTATGTTATAATCAAAAATAGCGTAAAAACGGAGAAAGGAGGCGCAAATATGGAGCTAAAGCAGCTTATATGCTTTTCGTGGAACGAAAACGATAAGAAAAAGGGCTATCACGTTTTTGCAAGATCAAACGGAATAGACGATATTGATGTCGCTACCATAATGGAGCGCCTTGCTTACCGTATTCCCAAAGCGATCACGGCCGCGACGGTCGCAAAGCTCGCGGAGACGTCCCGTCTGCTCGGATATCCCACGAGAGGAGACAGCGGACTTCATTTCGTGGTACAAAGAGACATAGACGATCTCTTTCCCGTTGACGAAGCGTTTTTCGTTCTTCCCTCGGGTAATCTTTGCGCCGCAAAGGTCACCTACTGCGGAGTGGACTATCGGCTCTCGGTGTGGGGAAACTACATAATACACGCATATATTTTCCCGTACAGCGGATCCTTCCCGCCGGCAAGAGTTTTGATGACACAGCGCTTCAAAAAATATATATTGCCGCGCGAGCTGCTGAAGTGCGACGTGCAACGTCCTCTGCCTACGCTTGAAATAGACGAAACGGACGACGGTCTTGACTCGCTTGCCGAGCTTGTAAAGGCACGCGGAGTTGCTTCGCTCACGCGAATGCTCGACTGCGTTTTTGCGTCTATTCACAGAGACGTTGATATTTTGATAAACGGTACCGAGGAGGAGATATCCTTCTGGATGTACGCTCTGGAGAGCTTGCTCCCGCAGGAGATAGTGTCACTGCTTTCCTTTTCGACCTGCCGCTTTGCCGAGCAGGACGGCTCGCCCTTCAGAATAAAGAGAGTGGTTAAAAAGCTGGGGGATGCGCGTTCGTACAAGCTTCCAGTATCTGACGGGGAATACGTCTGCGCAGATCCGAAAAACAAGATCTTCTCGGAAAACGCGACGAAGCTTCAGCTTTCCGGACTTATGGCGTACCTTCTTCTCAGCGATCCCGCCGAGGCACGCGTGCTGCGCGATCTTATCGGCACTTATATCGAGACCAAAGGTGTCATAGATTCTGACGATATATGTCTTATATACCGTCTCGCCCGCACCGATATATACGACTCGATCTCCGAGATCGAGCTGTGCGAGGCACTTGGGGGTCCCGTACTCATAACCTTCGGAAAAAGTACGGTAGATAGGGTTATAGAAAAGTACCTTGATCTTCATTCGGAGCTTGGCGCAAAGATTAAGCTTTACGAGCTTCTTGCTACCTACCACAGCGATCCCGAACGTATAATGGATAAGCTTTTCTACAAAATGCTTGACGATCTCGTGCGCGGAAGAATTGCCCCCCGCGATGCACTTGACACGCTCACCGAGGATAATTTCGGAAAGGCGACCTTCAGTCATATTTTGCGCGATCTTGAAAAAAACAGACCGATTTTCGAGAGCGCGATGGGAGATTCTGCCACGAGAAGCTTCGTTTTCCGTCTGCTGTTTGCGGGATTTTACGATCTCTCCGAGCAAAGCTCGGCAGATATGCTTATAGAGCTTATCCCGCACGCGATACGAAACGACGAGCGCGCTTATTCCAAATTTCCGCAGTGCATCTCCGAGATGATCGACATAGTCGAGTTTGACGAGATGACCTACCGCAGAGTTATATACGCGTATTACGATTATTGCCGTACCGTCGGGGATTTCGCGCCCTGGTGCGAGCTGGTCACCCTTCTTTTCGAGCAGGGAAGAAAGCTCAGCTCGGAGGCGGGACTTTGCGCCTTTATCCTTCGCGAGCTTGATTACGGAGCGCTGATCGGATATATGATGCGTGGAGATAACGAAGCCGAGTGCGTGCTGTCTTTGCTTGGTTATCTGCGTCGATTCGGAGCAGTATCCGAGCGTACTCATTCAAATTTCGTCTATGCGAAGTTCGGAGAGTTCCTGTCTAAAAGCGCGGATGCACGCGTGATCGCTCACGTCGTTGGCGCGCTGAAAAACGAGAACGAAAAGCTGCTTGAGGTTCTTGAGCATTACGCGCAAAGTACCGATAAGCGTCTCGCTTTTGACGTTTATAAGAAGGAGATCGGAAATACCAAATCGACTGACGACGTATTTCTCGTCTCGATGCACTCGAGCTCGGTGAAGTATATAGCCACCGCTCTCGTTGCCGCAGAGGTCACCGACCGTGCAAGCTTTAACGATTATATTGAAAAGTGGTATTCAAAGGGATATTACGGAAAATGCTTCCAGAAAGCGTTCCAGAAAACTCTGCGTATCGTTCCCGAAAATGAAAGCTGGGAGTTTTTGAATACCGTATTTAGCATCTGCAAGGGAAGCTTTGCCGAGCGAAGAAGCGATTTTGAGCTGTTCGCATCCGCTCTTTCCGAGAAGATCGAGCTTTATTTTGCAAGGGAGAGTGAGCCGTCCGACATACTTTCCGAGATGAGAGACGTGGCAAAAGCGTGCGGAGCAAAGCTCCCGTATGCCTGCGAATGTATTCTTTGCACCAAAGAAACGCTCGAACAAAAAGGGGATATTTCCCTTAATCTGGCAAAGGAATTTGCAGAAAAGGCGAGCGAGAACCTTAAAGACGTTTACGTGAGAACGTACGGAGTGCGTCTGCTGGGACTCTGCTCGAGTGATATGGACGTAGAGACCATATCGGCGGCAGTCTGGCTTGCGGTCGTTTCGTCGGACAGGGATAATTTCAAAAAGCTGCTCAAGGGCGCTGCAAGAATGTCCAGTGCTACGGTCAGAATACTCCTTACCAGAGTTACCGACGCGCTTATAATCAAAAAGGACTACGACAAGGTGGAGGAAATGATAACCACCCTCGCGGGCGCAATGAAAACGTCGGACTATATCTCGCTTAAAGAAAAAACTCTTGCGAAATACTCGTGGGAGGAATACGGAAATATCTTCTTCCTTGCCGAAGAAAAATTCGGATATTTTGCCAAAAAGCGGCTTAACAAGCAAAAATAAAGACGGAATGATGAGTTAAACTCAAAATTCCGTCTTGTTTTTATTCTTTTACGATCGCTATTCCGAGATCGCGGTATGCCGCTTCGTCTGCGGGAGCAGGACACTGCGACATCGGTTCGGATGCGTTTTGTACCTTCGGGAAGGCAACTACGTCACGCAGACTCTCTGCACCCGACATTACCATGGTGAGTCGGTCAAGTCCCATTCCCGATCCGCCGTGCGGGGGAGCGCCGTACTTGTAAGCGTCAACGAGAAATCCGAATTTTGCATCGATCTCTTCCTTGGTGAGTCCGAGAGCGTCGAACATCTTTTCCTGAAGCTTCCAGTCGGTGATTCTGATAGAACCCGAAAGGAGCTCGATTCCGTTAAGTACGAGGTCGTACGCCTTTGCGCGGACTGCTCCGGGATCGCTCTCAAGCAGAGGCAGGCATTCTTCCATGGGCATTGTGAAGGGGTGATGCATAGCATCCCAATGCGCTGTCTCCTCGTTCCACTCGAAGAAGGGGAACTCGGTGATCCAGAGGAAATTGAACTTGTCGGGGATCATAGAAAGCTGCTTTGCGATCTTCAGGCGGAGTGCGCCGAGAACGGGGAGAACTACGCGGTCGGAGTCTGCAACGACGAGTGCAACGTCTCCGCGGCGGCAGTCGATAGCGTCCATGACCAAGCCGAGCGTTTCGGGAGAAATGAACTTTGCAAACGAGCAGTTGGGCTCCTCTTCAACGAAGCGGATATATGCAAGTCCCTTCGCTCCGATGCCCTTTGCGTGCTCGGTGAGCTTGTCGATCTCTTTTCTCGAGAGCTTGTCTGCGCCGCCCTTTACGACGATAGCGCGTACGCTTCCGCCGTTTGCAACGGCACCCTCGAATACTCCGAAGCCACAATTTTTAACTATATCCGAAATGTTTTGGATCTCCATACCGAAACGGGTATCCGGCTTGTCCGATCCGTAGCGGTCCATTGCTTCTCTGTAGGTCATACGGGGCAGGGGAAGCTCAAGCTCTACTCCGAGGATCTCGCTGAAAAGACGCGCCATAAGTCCTTCGTTTATATTCATAACGTCTTCCTGAGTAGCGAAAGACATCTCAAGGTCTATCTGAGTGAACTCGGGTTGACGGTCAGCACGAAGGTCCTCGTCTCTGAAGCAGCGTGCGATCTGAACGTATCTGTCGTATCCCGCGATCATAAGCAGCTGCTTATATATCTGGGGAGACTGGGGAAGTGCATAGACCGATCCCTTGTGGATACGCGAGGGAACGAGATAGTCTCTTGCGCCCTCAGGCGTTGCCTTTATCATCATAGGCGTTTCGATCTCGGTGAAATCGTTTGCGTAGAAATATTCTCTTGCGATACGGGTTATCTCGTTACGCATAAAGATGTTCTTCTGAAGCGCGCTTCTGCGAAGATCAAGATAGCGGTATTTGAGGGCGATCTCCTCGCCTGCGTTATAATTTTCGCCGATCTCAAAGGGAAGGGTGTCCGCTTCGGAAAGCACCTTCATAGAGGTTACGAGTATCTCTATCTCACCCGTAGGGATGTTCTTGTTTACAGACGAGCGTGCGCGTACGTTTCCCTTTGCGGAGAGGACGTACTCGCTGCGGCAAGCAAACGCCTTGTCGAATATAGCTCTGTCCGAGCTGTCGTCAAAGGCGAGCTGAACTATACCGCTCTTGTCGCGCAGGTCGATGAATATGAGACTTCCGAGGTCGCGGCGGCGCTGTATCCAACCGCAAACGGTTACCTCTTTTCCGATATCGGAGGTGCGGAGGTCTCCGCAATATACCGTTCTTTTATCGTCTTTTGTAAAAAATTCTGCCAAAATATATCACTCCAAATCCTTTTATGATCTTTAGTTAAAGAAATCCACGATCTTTTCGATCTCGATCTCTTGCTGCGTGCTGTCCGCCATACTGCGAAGCTGCGCTTTACCGCTTTCAAGCTCGCTGTCACCGATAATTACCGTGTATTTTGCACCGATCTTGTCGGCGTATTTCATCTGTGCCTTCAGCGAACGCGAAACGAGATCGCATTCTGCGTATATTCCTTTATCGCGAAGGGCGGCGGCAAGTCCGGACGCTTTAACGAGAGCCGCCTCTCCCATAGATGCAAGATATACTGCGGGCGAGGTGTCCTTTTCGGGTACCTTTGCGGCGGGCAGGAGACGGGAGATTCCCATTCCGAAGCCGCACGCGGGGGTTGCGGGACCGTCCAGCTCGCTGACGAGTCCGTCGTAACGTCCTCCGCCGCAGATAGTGGACTGTGCTCCGATAGAGCCGCACACGAATTCAAATACCGTTCTCGTGTAATAGTCGAGTCCGCGGACGATAGACGTGTCTATCTCGTACTTTATGCCCTTTGCATCGAGGCACTTTTCAAGGAGGTCCATGTGTGCCTTACAGTCGTCACACAGGTAGTCGATCGTCTTGGGCGCGCCCTCGGCAAACTTTTTGCATATCTCGCTCTTACAGTCGAGTATTCGCATAGGATTGGTTTCAAGACGCGTTTTGCAGGTGTCGCAAAGCTCGTCGCGGCATCCGGAAAAGTACTCCTTAAGAGCGCTTCTGTGGTTTCCTCGGCAGTTAGGACAGCCGATAGAGTTTATCTTCAGCGAAACGTCCTCGATCCCGAGATTTTTGATTATCGAATTTGCAAGCGCGATAATGTCGGCGTCTGCACTTGCCGATGCGCTTCCGAAAAGCTCGACTCCGAACTGCTCAAACTCGCGGAAACGTCCCGCCTGAGGCGCTTCGTGGCGGAAGCAGTTGATTATATAATAGAGCTTTATCGGCATAGTATCCGAGAATTTTTTGTTTTCTATGAGAGCGCGCGCAACGCCTGCCGTTCCCTCGGGACGCAGGGTGAGCGAATCACCGCTTCTGTCTGTGAAGGTGTACATCTCCTTTTGTACTACGTCGGTAGTGTTTCCAACTCCGCGCGAGAAGAGCTCGGTTGCCTCAAAGGTAGGAATTCTTATCTCGCCGAAGCCGAATTTTGCGGCAGTCTCGCGGCATACGTTTTCAACGTACTGCCACTTTCCCGTAGCATCGGGAAAAATATCGAGCGTGCCTTTTTGCTTTCTTATCATAGGGCTTTATATGATCCTTTCGTAACTTGTCTCATTCAAATTATTATAACAGATAAAATCGAGCTTTTCAACGGTTTTTGCAAAAAAACGGCAAATATTTCACTTTTTTCTTTCATTTACCGAAACAACGTGCAGAATATTTTCGCTTACCTTGAATTTTACCTCAAAAGATGCGTACTCGAGTCCGTATATTCTCGCGTCGTCTGTATGATATGCAGGGCGGGGATCGCCCTCAAGCACCTCTTTGAGTGCGCCTTGCAGATCCTTTGGAACGATATCTAAAAGCTCAATCGGAAAATCAAGCTCGAGACGGTAGTCCTTTTTTTCGTGCGCAAAGCCGCCGAGCGCTTCCGGATGGGAGTCAACGTACGGAAGATAGGGCTTGATATCGTATATTGGGCTTTGGTCCATGATATCTGCACCCGAGACTAAAAGTACGGTGCCGTCGGGAGTTTTTTTAATCCCTAAAAGCTTCACGCACGAAAGTCCGATAGGGTTCGGTCGGTAGGGTGAGCGCGTGGCGAAAACGCCTACTCGCTTGTTTCCGCCAAGTCGCGGAGGACGTACGGTAGGAGACCATTTTTCGCCGAAGACCTCGGAAAAGCCCCAGATGAGCCAAAGGTGAGAATATTGTTCTATATCGCGGAGTGCCTCGGGAATTCGGTACTCGGGCTCGAAAACTATTTCGGATACCAGTGACTCGGCAAGTCCGCTCTGTCTCGGCAGACCGAATTTCGTAGGAAAAGCGTTTCTTATCTTTGCTATCGGTGAAAGCGTAACTGAAAAATCTTTTTCGGACATAGTAAGCTCCAAAATCGTTGTTTTTTGTATTTTACCACAAAAATCAAAACAATTCAATCGGGTTGTGATAAAATCGCAATATTATATAAGAATTTTATAGGTACAACTCATAATTTTCTGTTGACTTTTTGTGCAATTTTGCTATAATTAAAATCGGGCGGATGTTTATAACCGCTAAATTAAACTATCGGAGAGAAAAATGAGAAGAATTTTATCTGTACTATCACTTGGTTTAGCACTTGTCTTTACGCTTTCGTGCTTTGTTTCGTGCAAAGATGACGCCGAAAATCCCGACACAGAAAACGACGGATTTGACATAGGCGCTTACAAAATCGTCTATTCCAAGAAAGCAAGCGACGATATTTGCACGGCAAGCATGACTCTTCGCAAGAAGATAAACAGCTCTGCCAAGGTCGATCTCAAGATTGAAGACGACTGGTACCCTGAGGGAACAGACGTGAGTGCCATCAAGGAGATACTTATCGGCGACACTAACCGCGCAGAAACGAAGGCGCTCAAGACCAAGCTGGACGGTGTAAAAAAGGACATGGCTTACGCCGTTGAGGTAAGTGGCAATAAAATAGTTATTCTCGGTAAAAACGATTCTGCCACCATGCAGGCAATGAAATATTTCATAAACGAGTTCGTATGTAAATCTACAGGTGACGGAAAAATCCCGATGGCAGCAGACTTCAGCAAGGCGCAGCTCGGCGACAAGGATATGATAATATATCCCGAGACGCTCGTTGGATTTACTATGAGCGAGGAATATACCGTTTTCGAACCCGAGCAAGGTCGAGGAAGCTCCCAGAAAAATCAGTACCCGACCGCGATATATCTTCAGTATCAGGCAAATCCCGAAAATAACGGAAAAATGCTTGCAACCCTTAACTCGAGTGAGAGCTTTTATCGCATACTTCGAAGTGACGACGAGGGCAAGACCTGGAATGCCGTTACCAAGCTTTACGAGATAAATCCCGCTAACAGCAGCGGAAACGAGCCCCTTCAGGCAGGAAGAATGCCCTTCCTTTACGAGCTTCCTGCAAAGGTAGGCGACTTCGAAAAGGGAACTATCTTCCTTGCGGGAACTTCGAGCCCTATTGGCGGAAATGCGGCAAAGTATGAGAGAACCGCAATAACCATGTATTATAGTACCGATCTCGGTAAGACTTGGAAATATCTCCCGAGCGTTGACTACGGTAAGGGACGAATAGACGAAAACGGCGTATGGGAGCCCTTCCTTATCTACGAAGAGGAAACGGGCAGAGTTTACTGCTTCTACTCGGACGCAACGGGCGAGAACAAGGATCCCGTAAATCCCCAGCCCGACCAGACGCTCGTGTACAAGTACACTACCGATATGGTCAACTGGACAGGTAAAACGGGTACCGGCTCTTACAGCGAACCCTTTGAGGCGGTTGCAAGTAGCGACGTTGATCATCGTCCCGGCATGGTAGCCATCTCGAAGATGACTAACGGTGAATATATTCTCACCTATGAGTTCGTTGGTTGCAAAATAGGCAACAATTCGACTACTTTCTACAAAAAAACCACCCGCCTCGACGATTGGGGTGATCCCGCTGATATGGGACATATAGTGGAGACCGTTGACGGAAAAACCTCCGGCTCGGGCCCATGGAACTCCTACACTCCCGTTGGCGGAGACTGCGGAATCCTCTTTACCTTTGCAAGATTCGGAGCACACCATCACGATAAGGTGAATCCCGATCTCACACGCCCGGACATCTTTATCAGCTTCGACTATGGCGAGACCTTCGTTACTCTTGAAAATCCTTTTGACTATACATTTGTCGGAGATACCAGTGTCGACCGCACGGGATACAGCGTAATGTTCCTCGTTTCTCCCGACGGAAGATCGGTATTCTTCTTCAATAACCCTCCGTATTTCAAGGGTGCTGAAACGCAGATAATGAAGATGGTAAGAATCGATATTCATCCGTAATTCATTGAATCGAAAGGAAAAAATATGAAAAAGCTTTTATCAGTAATAATGGCTGCGGCAATGTTCACATCTACAGCGCTCCTGTTTTCTTCCTGCCGTCATAAGCCGCAGGAAGTGGATAACGAAAACTCGGTCGGATTTGATATTTCAGAGTACACGATCGTTCATTCGACGACGGCAAATCCCGATACCCAAAGCGCTGCAAACGCTCTTAAAAACAGAATAGCCAAAAGTACGGGCGTAACGCTTCACGTAAGCGACGATTCGATAAAAAAGGGCGAGGACGCGTCCGCTAAAAAAGAGATACTCATAGGTTATACCGATCGCGACGAGTCGAGGGCCCTTCGTACTAAGCTGGACGGCGTAAACAACGATAAGGCGTTCGCTATTGAGGTAAGCGGTAACAAGATATGTATTATGGGCAAGAGTGCGGACATAACCATCCGTGCGATCAAATATTTTGCCTCCAACTACGTTAGCACGTCTCAAAAGCAGGGAACGCTTAATCTTCCCGCGGATCTCAGTACAGCAAAGCTTGCAGATACCGCGACGACTATATATCCCGATACGCTCATTGAGCTGAAAATAAGCAAGAAATACAATCTGTACCTTCACAGCAAGGACACGACAGCAGCGTCCACCGTAACTTATCCTAAGCTCGTTAAGCTTCAGCATCAGGCCAACGAGGCAGATAACGGTATTATGCTTGCAACCTTTAACTCGAGCGAATACTTCTACCGTATTATGAAAAGCGTTGATAACGGCGATACCTGGACCGAGATCGCGCAGGTAAACGACAAGTACAACCTTGATCTCGTGGGCGGAAGAATGCCTCATCTGTTTGAGCTACCCGTAGATATGGGGCAGTTCAAGAAGGGAACGATTCTCCTTGCCGGAACCTCGAGTCCTAAGGGCGGAAACAATGCAAGCTTTGAAAAGAGCGCAATAACGCTTTACTCGAGCACAGATCTTGGCGAAAGCTGGACTTCTCAGCCCAGTCTTGACTATGCAAAGGGTAAAACGAACGGAGAGGGTATTTGGGAGCCCTTCCTTATCTATGAGGAGGAAACGGGACGTCTGTACTGCTTCTATTCGGACGACTCTGATCCCGAACACGACCAGAAGCTCGTTTACAAGTACACCACCGACCTTAAGACGTGGGTGGGTAAGGACGGAAAGACCGGTCAGACCGACGATCCCTTTGAGGCGGTCGCGTGCGATAATCCCAAGCTTCGTCCCGGAATGATCTCGATAGCCAAAATGGGCAACGGCGAATATATTATGACCTACGAAATGGTAGAGCTGTCTATGAACCCCACGTACGCCAAGAAAACAAGGCGCCTTGACGATTGGGGAGACATAAGTGATTACGGCACCGAGGTGCTTTCCGTTGACGGACACTCCTTCGGATCTTCTCCTTGGATAGCGTGGTCTCCCGTAGGCGGTGAGTGCGGAACTCTCGTAGTGGCGGGCAAGCACAGAGTGCAGGATAAGACCAACAAATCCGCACCTCCCATCTTTTTGAGCTTTGATTACGGCAAAACGTATATCGAGCTTGAAAATCCGATCGGATATACCATTACCGGTGGAAATCGATCGGGATACAGCCCTTGTGTTATGTTCTCTGCAGACGGTAAGACACTTTATTATGCAACTAACCCGAACAAGGTTTCCGAACCGGATAAGGCGTACGTTGCTATGGTACGCATAGACATTATTGAGTAAGCTTTCTGAAACAAACGAGTGCATTTTGCACTCGTTTGTTCGTATAAGATTTTGAGAGGAAGATAGTTTATGAAATATTCAAAACGAGTGATCTCTATGATACTCGCGGTATCGTTTCTTGCGATAGGTCTTGTCTCGTGCAAGGACGACAGTGATGAAAACGGCTATATGGCGGAGAACGTTTCTTACGATATAATTTTCCCCGCGGGCTCGGACAAGTCTCTTGAGGCATCTGCCAACGCTCTAAAAAACAAAATAGAGCAGATCGCAGGTGTGAAATTTAACGTAAGGGACGACCGTGTCGAGAGCGGCGAGGACGTATCCTCCAAAAAGGAGATACTTATAGGAAACACCGACCGTGTTGAGTCAAAAGCACTTCGGGTAAAGCTGGACGGCGTAAACAACGAGAAAGCATTCGCTATTGAGGCAAACGCAAACAAAATATGTATTATCGGAAAAAATGTCGATATTACCGTTCGCGCGGTGAAATATTTTGTAAATAACTACGTTTCGCTATCAGAAGAAAGCGGTACGCTCACGCTCCCTACCGAGCTCAGTATGGCGCGATCTGCCGATACGGGTACTACAATATTCCCCGAAACACTCACCGAGCTTCGCTTCGGTAAAAAGCAAAACGTCTTTTCAAGCAACGATATCATGTCTGAGAAGAGCTACTATTATCCCACGGCGGTAATACTTGAGCATCAGGCAAACCCTGCTGATAACGGAAAGATAATTGCCACGCTTAACTCAAGCGAGCATTTTTACAGCATACTTGAAAGCACGGACGACGGCGAAAGCTTCAAGGAAATAACGCAGGTATATGACCGGGTAAACGCAAACTGTCGCGGAGGAAGAATGCCGATGCTTTACGAGCTTCCCGCCGATATGGGAAGCTATAAGAAGGGAACTCTCGTCCTCGCGGGTACGTCAAGTGCGCTGACTAGTTCAAGTGATGAAAAGAGCGCTATCGTGATCTATTACAGCGCTGACGCGGGCAAGACGTGGACCGCCGGTCAGAGCATCGATTTCGGTGCGGGACGTACCGACGGAGACGGCATCTGGGAGCCCTTCCTTATCTATGAGCAGGAAACGGGACGTCTGTACTGCTTTTATTCGGACGACAGAGACAGCGAGCACGATCAGAAGATAGTTTATAAATACACCACCGATCTTATAAGCTGGACGGGAGCGGGCGGTGTAGGATCCGATAAGGCACCCTTTGAGGCAGTTGCTTCAAGCGATTATAAACCCCGTCCCGGTATGGTATCGATAACGAAAATGTCCAACGGCGAGTATATAATGGTTTACGAGGTGGGACACTCCAAATACGGAGACAGCACGGCAACCGTCCACTTCAAAAAGAGCAAAAAGCTCGACGACTGGTCGGACGTATCGGATATCGGAGAGCAGATAATCAGCGTGGACGGTAGAGCGTTCGGCTCTGCACCTTGGTGTGCATATACGCCTGTCGGCGGACAAAACGGACTATTTATAACCACGGGACGCTATCGCGACGATAGAAACACCGATCCCTCCGAGCCCGATCTGTTTATCAGCTTTGACTACGGCGAGACCTTCGTTACTATTGAAAATCCCTTTGATTATGAAAACACCGATCTGCATCTCGGAAAATTCGGATACAGTCCCTTCTTGCTGACCGCCGGGGACGGAAAAACGATATATTATTTCAATACGTCGTTTTTTAAGCCGCTAAATCAGACGCAGTGCATAGAAATGGTGAAAATAGAAATTATCCCGTAAGAACGCACAAAAAACGGAGAAAGCAACGCTTTCTCCGTTTTCTTTATATAAGTTGTAAGTATTTGAGAATAAAAGCGAAAATAAATATCGTGAACGAGCAGAGCACGGTCGTAAACAGTACTATTTGTCGGGCGAGCTCGCCGTCTCCGTGCATTTTTTTCGTCATTACGTAGCTCGTTACTGCCGTCGGGCTTGCGCCGAGAATTAAGACGACCGCAAGCGCGTCTCCGCGGAATCCCAAAAGTATGGCAGTCAGAATGTACGCCGTCGGAACGAGGATAAGCTTTATTGCCGTTGCAACTGCCGCCGCGGGTATGATCTTATACTTTTCGCCGTGAGTGTTTATCGCGCCGAGTGAGAGAAGCGCAAGTGGAGTTGCAATATCTGCGAGATATCCGAGAGAGTTCATAGCTATCTGCGGTATCTTTATTCCGAATATCATAAAGGGCAGGGAAACGAGAACTCCGATAATAAGCGGTGTGGTTGCTATATTTTTTATCAGCGTGAGAAGAAATCTTCCAAAGGATACCTGCTTTTCTCTCGGTGCGTTAAGCGTGAGAGTGGTAACCGCAAGCACGTTTGATATTATCAGCACGAACGGTGTCACACAAGCGAGCGCAACGACTCCCGTGCTGCTGAGCATAGTGTCCGCAAGAACGAATCCGATTATCGAGAAATTCGCTCTGAACGAGCCGTGCACGAACGCTCCCCGCTTTTCGCGAGGCAGCAGAAAATGTGCGAAGATCGAAATTATTATAAAGGCGGACAATATGATCGCTATGCAGTAAAATATCAGCGACGAGTCGGGCAGATCGGAAAGATCTGCGGACGCCAGCTTGCAAAAGACGAATACGGGCAGAGCGAGCTTGTAAACGAGTGTGTCACAAACGTCGAAAAAGCTTTGCGAAAGCATTTTTCTCGACAGCAGGTTTCCGAGCACTATCATAAAAATTATGGGTGCAACTGCCGAAAGACTGTATATAAAGCTGTCAAACAATTAAACTCTCATCTCTTTTCTTTATTTGAGCTCGACTATCGTAACTCCGGTGTCGCCCTCGCCCCAATTACCGAGGCGATAGGATTTTATTCTTTTGTCCGTTCTGAAGAATTCCCAAAGATACTTTTTGAGCGCTCCCGTGCCTTTTCCGTGGATCACGCGGAGCGTGGATATTCCCGCGACGGTGGCGTCGTCAAAATATTTGTCAAGCTCGAGGCGTGCCTCCTCGCCGTTTCTTCCGCGAAGGTCGATCTCGGGTGAAAAGTTCTTCGTGATAGACTCGGAAACGACCGGAGTGGGTATCCGTTTTTTCTTTTCTTTTGTGTATATAACGCCCTCTGCATCCTCGCAGAGCATCAGGTTTTTAAGCGACGTTTTGAGCGTCATAACTCCCGCGCGTACGGAAACGTTTCCGTCCTTATCGGGCTTATCTGCGACCACGCCCTGCTGATTTATGTCGATAAGAATTACCGCGTCACCCTTTTTCAGCTCTCTCGGCAGAACGTAGTTTTCTGCCTTGTGTTCGATAACGGGATCTATCTTGTCGCGGCTTTCGCGAAGGGAAGATCTTATATTTGCGCGCGCTCTTTCAAATTCTCCCGATGCCTTTGAGCGCTCGACTGCCTTTTTCGCCTTTTCAAGCTCTCTCATAACGTAGTCGGAGGTTGCGCGTGCGTTTTCTATTATCTCTGCCGCCTTGGCAAGGACTCGCTCCTTTTCGCGCTCTGCTACGGCAAGATCTGCTGCCGCCTTGCTCTTTGCGCTTATGAGAAGCTCCTCGTGCTCGCGGCGAAGCTTTTCTGCCTCTTCAAGCTTTCGCTCGCTCTCGATACGGTCTGCCTCCAGCTTTTCGATAACGTTTTCAAAGCGCTTGTTGTCGTCGTCTATAAGCGAGTGTGCTCGCTCTATCACGCGGCTGTTCAGACCAAGCCGTGCGGCGATAGCAAAGGCGTTCGATTTTCCGGGCGCACCTATTATGAGGCGGAAGGTGGGAGAGAGCGTTTTTACGTCAAACTCGCACGCCGCATTGCATACACCCTCGGTCTCAAGGGCATACACCTTCATTTCGGAATAGTGAGTAGTCGATGCCGACCACGCACCCTTTTCGCGCACCATTTCGGTTATTGCAACCGCAAGGGCGGCACCCTCAACGGGATCGGTACCCGCGCCGAGCTCGTCGAAAAGAACGAGACTGCTCGTGTCCGCCTTGTCCAGTATTGAAACTATCGTTTTCATATGTGCCGAGAAGGTCGAGAGCGACTGCTCTATGCTTTGCTCGTCGCCGATGTCGGCAAGCACCTTTTCAAAAACGCGGATGCGCGAGCCCTCCTTTGCGGGAAGGTGCATTCCGCTTTGTGCCATAAGGGTGAAAAGTCCGAGTGTTTTGAGAGATACCGTCTTACCGCCCGTGTTCGGTCCGGTAATGACGAGCGTATCGAAATCCTCTCCGAGCTTTATATCTATCGGTACCGCCTTGTTTTTGTCAAGCAGGGGATGACGTGCGCCGAGAAGGTCGATAACGTCTGAAATTACGGGTTCGGTGGCGCGCATTCGCCAGGAGAGCTCGGCGCGCGCGAATATCGAATCGAGAAGGATTATATTTGAGTAGTTGAGAATAAGTGCGGATGCAAAGCTTGCAACCTCGCCCGAAAGAACGGTGAGAAT
Source organism: Oscillospiraceae bacterium (assembly GCA_015064385.1). Lineage (GTDB taxonomy): Bacteria > Bacillota > Clostridia > Oscillospirales > CAG-272 > SIG672. Next base: position 29,513 of record SVSI01000009.1, read on the forward strand.
ACGCTCTATTTCAGCGCGCTCCTCGGCTTCGAGGCGGCGAAGATCGTTGTTTGCCTCCACTACCGCTACCGGCTCGATAAAGAGGGTAGCGCCCGAAGCGGATGCATCGTGAACGAGTCCGCTGATCTCCGATTTGTGCTCCACCTTTACGGGGATAACGTATCTTCCGTTACGCATGGTAACTATGTTGTCCTGAAGTGTTTTTGAGTATTTCGGACTCGTGATGTATCCTTGAAGCATATCACGGATACGGTTGTTGGTATTTCTTATGTTTCGTCTGATAGCGGCAAGCTGGGGCGTTGCATCGTCCGACACGGTGTCCTCTGAAATGATTATGCGCTTTATTTCCTTTTCGAGAGTCGGATTTTTGAATATTCTGTCAAATATCTCGCCGAGAGAGCCGCACTCTGCGTTTTTTGTGTTGGAATATGCAACGAGTCCGGACGAAACGTAGAGAAGATCGGCAATATCAAGCAGCTCGCGAAGGGAAAGGACGGCGCCCTTTTCGGCACGCTCAACGCTGTCACGGACGTCCTTGACTCCGCCAAAGGAAGGAGATCCGTTCATTGAAGTCATGTGCTTTGCATCGCTGGTCTGCGTGAGAAGCTTCTGCACCCGCGCACTGTCCGTTTCGGGAATATACGCGCCGATAAGACCCTTTGCTCCCTCGCTCGAAGCGCATTCGGCGAGCATTGAAAGGATCTTGTCGTATTCAAGAGTTTTAAGTGCTTTAGTAAAGTTTCCCATTTTAATTATGCCTTTTAGAGTGATTTGTAAAAATTCAGCGAATCAAAGCCGCGCCCGACCTGTGCAAGAAGATATTTTTCGCAAACGTCGGAAAGATCGTCAAGAAGCTCGGTCTCTGCCGTGAAGGCGAAGATACGCTTTCTGTTTGCGCCGATTATAAATTCCATAGCACGCAGAACATGTCTGCGCAGCAGAAGATAGGCGCGCTCCTGACCGACGTTGCCGACACCCGAGAGAAAGCAGTCGGAGCAACGTACCGTTCCGCCGATAGGATCGAAATAGTATTCGTTTTCGACCTTGGAGCAAACGTCACAGCCCGAAAGATCGGGGGTGAGACCGATCGCGCAGAGCGCGCGAAGCTCAAAAACGCTTTTTACGAGCGTTGCGCTCTTGTCTGTGGTCAGAGTATAAAGAGTGTTCAGCGCAAGCGATAAAAGCTCGCTCTGATCCTCGTTTTCTATCGATATCTCGCATAAAACGTCCGCAAAATACTGCGCGAGGGCAAATTTTACGATGTCTGCGCGGATATCAAAAAAGTTTTCTATGAGAGCCGCCTCTCCCAAGGTGTACTTGTCCGCTTTGGGAATAAGCGTTATCTCATCGTAGCAAAAAAGCTGTGCGGCGGCTATACGGTGACTTTTTATACTCCGCACGCCCCTGCAATACACCGATATTTTTCCTATATCGGGGGTCAGAACAGTAAGTATCTTGTCACTCTCTCCGACTGCCGTCTCGCGAATCACAAGACCTTTCGTTTTTATCGGCTCTGCCATAAGGTCAGTCTTCGTTCTTGAAGCCGAAATTGTTTATGATAATATCGCTGTCTCGCCAATTTTCCTTGACCTTGACCCAAATATCAAGGAAAATTTTCGTTCCGAAGAATTTTTCCATATCTTCGCGGGCGTAAGAGGCGATCTTTTTGAGCGTTTCGCCTTTTTTACCGATTATTATTCCTTTGTGGTTTTCACGCTCGCAGAATATTTCGGCGCGGATGCTTATTAGCGTTTTTTCGTCCTTAAAGTCTTCTATTATTACCGCCGTTCCGTGAGGGATCTCGTTGTCGAGAAGGCGGAGAAGCTTTTCGCGGATGATCTCTGCCGCGATCTGCTTTTCGGGCTGATCGGTAAGCTCGTCGCTGTCAAAGAACCATTCTCCCTCAGAAAGCAGCTTGGACGCCTCCGAGATAACTATCTCAACGCCGTCGTTTTTAAGCGCTGAGATCGGTACTACCGACGCAAAATCGCAAAGCTCTGCGTAAGCGCGGATGGTTTGTCCGATCTGCTCGTGCGAGCAAGCGTCGGTCTTGTTAAGTACGAGAATTATCGGAAGCTCAAGTGCATTCAGACGGCTTATCAGCATAGTTTCTATATCACCGGGCGCATACGATGCATCAGCAACGAGAATTGCCGCGTCAACGTCTCCGATAGCGCCGTTTATTGAGCGTACCATAAACTGTCCGAGCTTGGTCTTCGGCTTGTGCATACCGGGAGTATCGAGGAACACGAATTGATCTGCACCTCTTGTGAGTATTCCCGTGATACGCGTTCTCGTGGTCTGCGGTTTCTTTGAAACTATCGCAACCTTTTCGCCGAGCATTGCGTTTAGCAGGGTGGATTTTCCAACGTTGGGACGTCCGACTATGGCGATAAATCCGGTACGCTCGGTAGTGTTCTGAATGTCGTTTGTAGTATTTTTCATATTTCTGTTTTCCGGAGAGTCGCTCCGGCGCTCCTTTATTTTACCGATTTTTCGGTTTCTTTTTTTCTTGGAAGTCCCATTATCTCAAGGATCATCTCCTGGCGGTCAAACATTGCCTTTTCGTCCTCTGCGGACGTTTCGTGATCGTATCCGAGAAGATGCAGGACCGAATGCACAGTGAGAAACGCGATCTCTCGCTCGATCGTATGACCGTATTCCTTCGCCTGACGCACTGCGGTCTCGTACGAGATAACTATATCTCCGAGAATAGCACGGCCTACGCCGAAATCCTCGTCAAAAACGGGAAAGGAAAGAACGTCGGTAGGTCTGTCCACTCCGCGCGACTCGCGGTTCATCTCGTGAATGATCGCATCGTTTGTCAGAGTGACGGATATTTCGGTCATACGCGCGAAATCCTCATACTCAAGAGAGGTGTCGATCGCATTTTTAATGGTGGCCATGAGCTTTTTCGTCAGTACGGACGGCTCGTTGTCGTCAGAAATATAGATCTTGTTTTTAGCGTGATGTTTTCTGAAAAAACCAAACATTTGTGTTCTCCTGAAATTTACTTTTTTTCTGTGTCCGAGAGCTTAAAACGCTTTGGACTGTCATTTTCTTTATTTGCTGCTTTTTCTCTGTCGTGTTTATCGTACGCAAGTATTATTTCTCTTACGAGACGGTGACGTACCACGTCGCGCTCGTTAAATCGGTGAACGTGAATGTCGTCTATCTCGGAGAGTATTGAGACTGCCTCCTTAAGTCCGCTTCTCATACCGCGCGGCAGGTCGGTCTGCGTAAGGTCTCCCGTAACTACCGCCTTTGAGTTGTTACCAAGACGTGTGAGAAACATCTTCATCTGTTCGGGCGTGGTATTTTGCGCCTCGTCGAGAATGATAAAGCAGTCGTCCAGCGTTCTTCCGCGCATATATGCGAGCGGTGCGACCTCAACTATTCCTTTTTCGACGTTTCGCAGATAATTTTCAGAGCCCATAGTCTCGTAAAGAGCGTCGTAAAGCGGGCGCAGATAGGGATCTATCTTGCTTTGGAGGTCGCCCGGAAGATATCCGAGACGCTCTCCCGCCTCGACCGCCGGTCGCGTAAGGATTATTCTCGATATCTCGTGACGTCGCAGAGCGCTGACCGCCATTGCGACCGCAAGAAAGGTCTTCCCGGTACCCGCAGGGCCTATTCCGAACACGAGGGTGTTCTTCTTTATCGCGTTTACGTATTTCTTTTGCCCGACCGTTTTTGCCTTTATCGGTTTTCCTTTGGCGGTTATACAAACGCAGTCGGAATCGAACTCGCTGAGCTCGTCGGCTTTGCCGTCCTCGACCATGCCCATAGTGTATTCTACCTTTTGGGCGGATATTTCCTCGCCGAGCACCGAGATGCGCTTTAAGTAATTTATAACGGTCAGCGCGTGATTGACCGATCTCTCGTCCTCGCCCGACACGGAAAGGCGATTTTCACCCCCGAGACTGTGCGTGATGCGCACACCAAAATGCTTTTCAATAAGCTCACAGTTTTTGTCGTAGCTTCCGAGTATCGCGGAGAGCTGCTCGGCAGAGTCTATCGGTATTATTTTTTCGGTCATCTAAAAATGCTCCTTTGAGTAAAAATTCAGCCATCCGATGAAAACAGAGGTGTTTCAACGGCTATATCGCGTATGCAGCCGATACTGCACTTTAGGGTGTATATTCCGTCTTCGCAGTACGCCTCAACACTTTTTGAAAGCAGGGTCCCTTCGTCTCCGAGGAGAGAAGATATCTTTTCTGCGAGCTCTTTTTCGGCGAGCTCTGCCGCCTGACTTTCGCTGAGTGAGATCTCCCGCTCGACGTACTCCTTAAAGACCGTGTTTTTAATACACACGGGCAGAACCTTTTCACCCGGCAACTCGATATACTTATACACTTCTATTATATCACAACTATTATACGAATTTCTACCCATTAAGAAAAAATTTATTGCTTTTGAGAAGAAAATAAGCGATTTTTTTTGATGATTTTCGCCGGTATAGTGCTTTTCGGTGACCGTCATAGGAATTTCAACCGTTATTTGCTCGCTTGTGATGGCAAAAACCTTACCCTTTGAGCGCTCGAATCGGTAGGACGGATTTTCAATATAGACCCCCTCGATTCCCGAGAGCTCGTTGTCAACGAGCCCGCTGACGAGTATCTGCCCGCGAAGAACGCTCTCTCCGCCGTAAACGAGACGTTGACCTCCGAGCGTCTCGACTCGGTAGATAAGACCATCACACGCAGCTACGAGATTTGACGGACGCTCGCCTTCGCTCTCGGGACGCGCGTTCTTTTCACGTACCACCACCTGAAGGCGGTTACCGACAGCGTTTATCCTTATCCACGATAGCTTATCGTTTTCGAGCAGATAATCGGTGCAGATAGCGTACGTGTCGAGCGAGTCGATATAGGCACCGTGCCTGACGCCGTATCTTTCAAGATCGGAAATTATCTCTGCCGCCTTTACCGTTTCGTTGCCGGTGACGCTTATTTCCCATACCACGCGTTCGGAAACGACGCATAGCGTGAGCACGGTCAGAAGTCCCAAAACCAGACCGTATCTGCGCGAAAGCGCTATTATCGGGGCAGGAAGGCCCTTTGCTCCCGATACGGAAAATACAACGTCCTGATCCGACAGGATCTGCGAAACTTTTTTTCTGCTCCCGAGATAAATGAGAAAGCTGACTCCGGAATCCGTGTTTTTCATTTTTGTAAAGCGGATTCCGAGCGTGAGAAGAGCGTTTAACGTCTTTTCAAACGAGTCCTTTACCCTTACCTCGCAGTAGCCGAAGAAGAACATAAGTATCATATCGGCAATATTTATATAGGTCCGCGTTCTTTTTTTCATAGCTTCTCCCCTTTAAGCAAAACACCCTCGACTTTGCCGCCGATCTGTATTTCGTCCCCGAAAAAGTCGCAGAGCGTAAGGCCCTGTCCGCAAACGGTTACAGATCCGCCGTGCAGGGTGACCTCTATTTTTTCGGGAGTGTATTCATTTATCCTTTTGCAGTCGGAAATAAGGACTCTTTTGCCGTTTTCTATTACTATGTGATAGGTGCTGTGCAGCGGTCTTTTCACAAGAATAAACCTCCGTTTTGTAAAATATAATTACTCGTGAACTTTACAGATTACATTCTATTCGTAACGGTATTTTTTAATTACCCTGCAAGGAGGTGCAAAATGACTAAAGAAGGGGCAAAAAGGATCTTTTACGGCGGCGTTATCGTTTTCTTTTTCGCTCTGGTGATAAGCAGGGCGCCGCAAAGCAGAGAGGTGCTCGTTTTAAGTGCACAAAACTGCTTTTTCACGGTCATACCCGCCGTTTTTCCGTGCGCCGTGCTTGGTGCTCTTATCGGTACGGGTGTTGCCGAATTTCCCGAATTTCTGAAGCGTGCAATTTCCTTTGTGTTCGGAGTAAGCAGGGAAGGGGCAGGTGCGCTTCTTGCCGGACTTTTTGCGGGATTTCCCGTCGGCGCCTCGGGCGCTTCGGGACTTTATGCCCGAAAGAGGATAGACGGGGACGATCTCTGCCGTATTGCCGCCTTTTCCGCAACTCCGGGATGTGCCTTCGTAATATCGGGAGTCGGCTCGGGAATGTTTGACAGCACGAGAACGGGCGCCGTGATCTATATTACCGTAATTGCTGCGGTGTTTTTAGTCGGCTTTTTGACTAAAAACGGAAAAAACGTCAGAAAAGACGACTTTTCTGACGACAGATCGTTTGTCTTGCAGACACCGACTCTTTTTGAGGCGCTTACCGAGTCGGTTATGAAAAGTGCGCTCGCGATGCTGAATCTTACTGCTTTTCTCGTCTTTTTCTCGCTTCTTGCTTCCTTTTCGTCCGAGATTATCAGCGCGGCAAAGCTGCCCGAGGCAGTGGGCAAGATCCTGTCGGGACTCCTGGAGGTAACCCTCGGATGTCAAAGCGCGAGCGGGACGGCGGGGCGAACCGGGAAATTACTTGCCGTAATTTTCTGCTCGTTCGGTGGACTTTCGGTACAGATGCAGACCTTGTCGGTTTGCGCTCCATGCAAAGTAAAGGGACTTGCGGGAAGGATGTTTTTTCTTCGATCGCTTATCACGGCGTGCGCTGCCGTAGTCTTTGCCGTCCTTGGTACGGCGGGACTCTATTGACAAAATCGGATCTCGGGTGTATAATACTACGTAGTAAAACGGACGTCAAAACGAAAGAAGTTGTAAATATGATAAAGAATTTTATTTTCGATCTCGGCAACGTGCTCGTTGACTATAATCCAATGCGCTGTATCCTGAAATACGTGCGTAATATCTCGGATGCGAATTACATTGCCTCGGCGGTATTTGAGTCCGAAGAGTGGAAAATGCTCGACAAGGGTGAGATAAGCTACGCCGAGGCGCTTGATATATGGAAGGAAAAGGTTCCCGAGCGTCTTTTTGACAGTGTGCGTGAAGTTGTAGAGAATTTCCACTTATATCTGCCCGAAAATCCCGAAATGACCGAAATATTGAAAAAGCTCAGCGAGGGAAACAAGAAGATCTATGTACTCTCAAACGTGGGCGAAAGATATCCCGAGATCGTAAACGGACTCGAGTTTATGAAATACGTAAACGGAGCGGTGCTTTCATACGAGGAAAAGCTCTTGAAGCCCGATCCCGAAATATACGCGCGGCTAATTCGCAGATACTTTACCGAGCCGAGCGAGACCGTCTTTATAGACGATATGGTCGAAAACGTAGCCATTGCGAAAAAATTCGGAATGGCGGGATACGTTTACGACGGAGACGGAGAAAAGCTTTACGATACTTTTGAAAATCTCGGCTTTTTCGAGCCGTTAGCGTGAAAAGAAAAGGAGATCTGTTATGGAAATTCTAAAAATACTTCCGATCCTCGTTACCGTGTTTTTCTAGGTAATACTTCTTCTGACTTTGCTTGTAGAAATTCTTAAAGGGCGCTCAAAGGGACTTTTTCCCACGCTTATGAGGATAGTATTCATAATACTTTCGGCAATATTTGCCGCTCTCCTCTCGCCTGTGATAGGCCGTCTTATAGGCGGTGCGCTCGTCTCAAAAATAGGAGAGCTTATTTCGCAGGTATTTCCTGCGTACGGAGACGTGATCGCAATGAGCCCGACTGCCGAGGCAATACTCGCGAGTGTTCCCGCAAGCATCATTTCGGTGGTGCTCTACATATTCTTCTTCATAATATTCCATCTGCTTATGCTCATACCGAAGCATATAATCACAAAGCAGGTATTTGAAAGATTTTTTCCGAATATGCCCAAGATAAGATGGGCGGGTGCGCTTTGCGGCACGATCGCGGGCGTTGCAATGTTCGTATGTATAACCGCTCCTCTCTGCGGAACGCTCGATTTTGTCGGAGACGTCGGGGTGACCGTCAGCTCGCTTGCGCAGAAGGACGAAGACGCTCAGGGCGGCGAGGGATTTGATATCTACGAGGACGTCATTGAGCCGACGAGCAATAATTTCTACGTAAAATTCACCTCCGTGCTCGGAGGCAGACCGATATACAACCGCCTTACGGTACTTAAGATAGACGGTGAAAAGGTAAGCGTAAGCCGTGAGCTTGACGTGCTTGCCGACGTACTGTCCTCGGTAAAGCCGATGATGGGCGAAAAGGGTATGGCGTCGCTTAAACGCGAAAATATAGATACTCTCGCGAGTGCCTCGGGACGACTTCCCGAGACGAAGATAGTTTCCGGACTTCTGGCAGATATACTCTCGGGTGCTGCTAAAAAGTGGGAGGCAGGAGAAAGCTTCCTCGGAATATCCGTGTCTGCGGGAGAGGGAAGCTCTGCCGACTTTCTCAAGGAATTTCTGATAGCGTTCAAAGGCACTACCAAAGCTACGGTCGGAGAGGATATCGGCACGCTTGCAGGTGTGCTCGGGATCCTTTACGATAACGGTATGCTTGAAACTAAAAACGGTGCGTCTATGACCGACTCACTTAAGAACGACGGATTTATCTCTAAGCTTCTTGAGGCGGTTATGAAAAACGAGCGCTTCAGCGGTACTGCCGCTTCGATCATAAATCTCGGCGTTAAGTCAACGCTCGACACTCTCGGAGTTCCGGAAAACAGTGAGGCGGTTTACGATAATTTCGTTTCTGACGTTGCAAATATAGTAAACTCTCAGCCGAGCGAGGAAAAGCTATTGCAAAAGACCTACGATAGCTTTGAAGCTCACGGAGTCAAGACTGATAAGCGAGTTACGGATCTTACCGCAAGCTATCTCGATAAGCAGTTCGGCGACCGCACGGACGTTACCTCTGAAGAGATCACCGCGTTTTTTGCGGTAGCATTTGCGGAAAAGGCAGTCCGCGCGAGAGGACCGATCGCAGAGTCTGCGGCAAGTGAGCTTTGCGGAGAGCTTAGTGCTCTCAAGGACGACGCGAGCATAAACTGGGAAGCTCTCGGCTCTATCGCGTCAAGAGAGGACTTCATAACGAGTGCTCTCACCTACGAGACCATTACCGTGACCAAAAACGCGCTTAGCGCGATCGGTGCCGAAAAGCTGGGCGTCGAATGCGATAAGATCGAGGAAATGATACGCAAATTCCTTTATTTCTCCGATTCTTCAAAGGGAGTAAACGCTATTGAATCGGGCGACGTAGCGTCGCTCGGAAGCGCGCTCAATATAATTGAAGAGAGCGCAATTCTCGGCGAGATATCCGAGGATATGATCCGTGCGATATTCTCTTCAAAGCTCGTTCGTGACCATATCAAGATAAGCGATTCAACTATCGAAAATATGATCGCTTCCCACGAGACCGACTATGAAAATATACTCGTTTCGGTTCAGAAGACCACGGGTATAATCAACGGACTCGGCAAGCAGGAGGATAAGATAAGCGACGAGGAGCTTGACGAAAAGCTCGAATATCTGCTTGACGATATGTCGCAGAACACTGCAGACGTTATCGGCGAGGTCTTTGATTCCGAAAACGTTCAGAAGCTCGGAGTTGAGGAAGAAAAGGCAGACAAGATGGCAGATTCGCTCGGCGTATTCTTTGATAAGATGGCAAACAGCGATGCGGATACGTCGAACCCCGAGGACAAGGACGTGAAGGCGTCCAAGGCGGTATTCAAGTTTATGGCAGCGTCCAAGACGAATACCGATAACGTCTTCGAGGAAACGGGACTCACGCCCGACGAAACGGTCAAGACCTTTATGGACTCCGAGATATCAAGAGAGACCATTATCGAAGCATCGTACAGCGAAGACGGCGTACAGATGGACTCCTTCGGACTTGCAGGTAAGCTTGACGACAAGGGAAGAAACGAAGCACTTGCTTCGATGGAGGAGCACGTAAAGGAAAATTACGAGAATGAGGAGGATAAAGAGCAGTACGAAAAGACTGTTATCGCTATCGGAGCACTTCTCGGAATGGACGTTTCGGACGATCTTGCGTCGTGGATAAATTAAAAAACAAAACAAGTAAACAAACACAAAAAAGAAGCGTCCGAGCAAAATTCTCGGACGCTTCGCACGCCTGAAGCGGCATGGCCGCGCGGAGGTATTTTATTTATGAAGGTTACAGTTATCGGATGCGGACGCTGGGGAACTTTTCTGGCGTGGTATCTTGACAAGATAGGACACAGCGTAACGCTCTACGGACGCAAAGATTCAAGAAGAATGAAGGAGCTTACCGAGAGCCGCAGTAACGGTACGGTAGAGCTGCCCGAGAGTATCGCTTTATCTACCTGCCTTGAAGACGCAAAGGATGCGGAAACGATAATAATTTCTGTCGATTCTCAGGGACTCCGCGCTCTTTTTACCGAGCTTTGCGAGCACCGGCTCACCGACAAGGATTTCGTGCTTTGTATGAAGGGAATTGAGATCTCAAGCGGAAAGCGTCTTTCGGAGATTGCCGACGAATTCGTCACAGAAAAGGGAAGCGTTTCGGTCTGGCTCGGTCCCGGACACGTTCAGGAGTTTTACGCGGGTATTCCGAACTGTATGGTCATAGACGGTAAAAACGAGAACATTAAAAGGCGTTTGGTCAACGAGTTTTCAAGCGAGCTTATCCGCCTTTATTACGGAGACGATCTCATAGGAAACGAGGTCGGCGCGGCGGCGAAAAACGTGATCGGAATTGCTGCGGGAATGCTTGACGGCAAACAAAGATCGTCGCTCAAGGGCGCTCTTATGGCAAGAGGCGCAAGAGAGATCTCCCGACTTATAAAGGCAATGGGAGGACACGAAATATCGGCTTACGGACTTTGCCATCTCGGAGATTACGAGGCAACCGTTTTCTCCAAATTCAGTCATAACAGAATGTACGGCCAGGCGTTCATAACGGGCGAAAAATGCGAAGTGCTTGCCGAGGGATACTACACGGTAAAGGCGCTTATGGCGCTTGAAGAAAGGTACGGCGTTGAGCTTCCGATATGCAGAACGGTATATTCGCTGATATACGAAAATAAAGAGCCGCTCGAGGCGCTTAACGCGCTTTTCGAGAGAAAGCTTACAACCGAATTTTATTAAAATAAAAAGCACTTGCCTCGGCAAGTGCTTTTTCGTGTTTTTATTTTGCGTCTTGTTTTTCTTCGGATTTTGTCGGTACCGCTATCTCGCCCTCGGTTTTTTCAAAATTCCTTATTTCCTGTCTTATTAAGTAAAGAATTTCTCCGTTTGCCGAGCGTCCGTAGTATTTTGAAATGTAGTGAAGCTTAAAGTGAAGATCCGGATCGATTTCTATTCCAAGATGTTTGTTGTTCTTGTTTCTCATAAAATCTCCTAAAAAATCTTAATATAAGTACATTTTAAGATTATTTTATGTTATAATGTTGTTGGTATACTCTATTTAAGTATACTAAATATTAAACAGGGAGAAGATTTTATGAAAATTGCAATAATCGGGTCTAGGAATATTACGGTATGTGATATCGAGAAGTATGTGAATGGGGCTAACGAAATAGTTTCGGGAGGTGCTTCCGGAGTTGATTCTTGTGCTGCTGTATATGCCAGAGCAAACAACTTAAAGCTTACGGTGTTTTTGCCTGAATACGAGCGTTACGGACGTGCGGCACCGATAATCAGAAATAAAAAGATAGTTGACTATGCAGATAAGGTGTTTGCCTTTTGGGATGGAAACTCAAAAGGAACATTGTCTGTCATAAAATACGCCGAAAAGACAAAAAAGCCGTGTGAGGTGATAATAATTAAATAATATGCGGGAGGCATTTGCCTCCCGCCGATTGTTTTTTATCTCAAAGCTCCTTGAACACCTCTGCACCCTGCTTACAAACGGGGCAAACGAAATCCTCGGGGAGGGTATCTCCCTCGTAAACGTATCCGCAGACCGTGCAAACGAATCCCTTTTTCTTTTGCTGTGTGTTTTTGGTGTGGCTTCTGTAATACGAGTAGGTAATAGTCTCCTCGCTCGAGATCTCCTTCGCCTCGGTAACGTCACAGATAAAGAGAGTGTGCGTTCCGAGATCGGTAGAGCTTACGACCTTTAGAGAAATAAACGCGTTTATATTGTCAATAAGAACGGGAACACCGTTTTCGGCGCGCCAGAATTCAACTCCGGAAAACTTGTCGGCGTCTCTTCCGCTCTGGAAGCCGAAATTCTTGAACAGATCAAACGGTGCGTCTTTAGTGATGCAATTTAGATTGAATTTGCCCGTTTTGACTACGAGACCGTGCGAGAAATTGTCTTTGTTCAGTGCTACCGCAACGCGCGCGGGAGTGCTCGTTACCTGCATAACGGCGTCAACTATACAGCCGTTGTCCTTTTCGCCGTCGCTCGTCGTTAGAACGTACAGTCCGTATTCGATCTTAAAAAGAGCAGAAGCTTCTATTTTTTCTATATTCATATTTCCCTCCGTTTGGTTCTATCTGATATTTATTATATCACTTTTTTTGGAAAAGTAAATAGGAAACGGGCAAAATATGCTTTTGCGTCCTCAAAAAACTTGAAAAAGAGAAAAAGCTGTGATATACTTATAAAAAAGACGAAGGGAGGCGGGCGATAATGTATAATATCATATCCGAAAACAAGCTTTTTGCGGGACTTTCAAAAGAAGATATAGATTACGCGCTCTCCTTCTTTTCCGCACGCTCGGAGGAATACAAAAAGGGCGATATGATGCACGTCGCGGGCGAAAAGCTATCCGCATTCGGGCTCGTAATTTCGGGAACTGTTCAGGTCGGTACCTTTGATTACGACGGAAACTCTATCATTATGGCGGTAGTTACCAAAGGTCACAGCTTCGGAGAGTCGCTCTGCTTTCTCGGAAGAGAGTCGTCGGTTTACATTCAGGCGCTCAGTGACACGAAGGTCATCTGGCTGTCGGCAGACAGGGTAAAAAAACTGTCGTGCGACTCGCGTGAGCTTATGCTGAAGGAGCGCTTTACATCAGTCCTTGCCGCGAAAACGCTTGAGATGAATGACAGAATACAGATCCTTTCCAAAATAAAGCTGCGTGACCGTCTGATCACCTATTTTTCGCAAAACGTCGCAAAATACGGAAACGAGTTTAAGCTCCCCTTATCAAGAGAGGATATGGCGGTATATCTTGGAACAAACAGAAGCGCTCTGTCGAGGGAGCTTGGCAAAATGCGGGACGAGGGCATCATAGAGTTTGAAAGAAACCGCTTTACCGTAAAGGGACGTATGGAAAGCTGAAATTTATATCAAATATTGAAATTGCGTTGCATTTGCAACGCAATTTGTTTTTTATATAGGTTATAATATAGAAAACAACAAGGAAAGGTACGGAAAAATGAAAAAAATAATATCAATGCTTCTTCTGAGCACAATGCTCATTTTCGCGTTTGCTTCGTGCAAAAACGATAAAACCGACGAGGCGCCCGTTACGAACGGCGGTGCCGAGATCAAGATCGCGACCCTCAACGGTCCTACGACGATAGGCGTTCTCGGACTTCTTAAGGGAGACGCCGCGAAGGATTCCATCAACACGTACACCTATGATCAGATATACGCGTCCGCAGATGCGTTTGCTCCCGCTCTTCTCAAAAACGAGATCAACGCGGCGATAATCCCGTGTAACGCGGCGGCAACCCTTTATAAGAACAGCGGCGGAAAGATACAGATCGCTGCCGTTAACAATCTCGGAGTTCTTTATATCCTCGAAAAGGGAAATTCGATAAATTCGGTTGCAGATCTTAAGGGAAAAACGATCGTCGCAACGGGTGCGGGAACCACTCCTCAATACTCGCTTGAATATATCCTGAAAAAGAACGGGCTCACCGTTGGTACCGACGTAAACGTTGAGTACAAGAGCGAGGCGGCAGAGGTCCTTGCCGCGCTAAAAAAGGGAATGGCAGATATTGCAATGCTTCCTCAGCCCGCTGCTACCAAGGCGACTAAGGCAGTTGAGGGCGTAAGAGTCGCGCTCGACCTTAACGCAGAGTGGGGTAAGATAGACGAGAGTGCGTCTCTGGTTACAGGAGTGCTCGTTGTTAATACGAAGTTCGCAAGCGAAAATCCCGAGGCGGTAAAGGCGCTTCTTCGTGACTACAAGGCGTCCTGCGAGATGGTCGCAAACGACCTCGATAAGATCGCGGATTACGTTGTTGAATTCAAAATCGGCGGAATAGATCAGGCACCTCTTGCAAAGCTGGCGATACCCCTTTGCAACATCAAATATATGGAAGGCGAAGATATGAAAAAGGCGGTCGGCGGATATCTCAAGGTCCTCTTTGACTCAAACCCCGCATCTATCGGCGGAGAGCTTCCCGACGACGGTCTCTACCTTATCCTCGATTAATAGAAATCTGTGAAAAAACAGTATAACAAAAAAAGAAAAAAGATAATTTATACCGTACTTGCCGCAGCGTTTTGGATAGCGCTGTGGCAGGTGGCGGCTATGGCGATCGATATGGATTTCGTTTTGCCGTCTCCCGCCAGCACGGTAAGAGCGCTTGCGGAAAATATCGCCGAAACAAAATTCTGGTCCTCGATATTATTCAGCGTGTCGAGAATAACCGTCGGATTTTTGCTATCGGGCATTTGCGGAATATTTCTTGCAGTCAGCTCGATAAAATTAAAGCCGATAAAGATACTTTTCGATCCGCTTTGCTCGGTGCTTCGCGCAGTACCGGTGGCGAGCTTTATTATACTCGTGCTCGTTATGTTCTCATCGAAAAACGTGGCGGCGATAATATCCTTTTTAATGGGACTGCCGCTCGTCTATTCGAGCATCTCGAAGGCAATAGACGTCTCTCCCGAGGATATGCTTGAGGTGGCAGATATCTATAAAATGTCATTCTGGGCGCGCCTCAGATATATTTACGTTCCTCATCTTCGTCCCTATATTGCAAACGCGCTCACCGTTTCGGTAGGACTGTGCTTCAAAAGCGGAATTGCCGCAGAGGTCATCGGCTATCCGATGGGCAGTGTGGGCGAGAAGATGTATCTTGCAAAGCAGGGACTTAATATGCCCGATCTCTTTGCATATACGGTAGTTATCGTGCTAATTTCGGTAATCTGCGAAAAGGTCATTTCTGCGGTACTGAAAAGCAGGTCGGAGGTGAGCGTATGAGTGCCGAGAACAAAAAGATAGTTATAAAGGATCTTACCAAAAGCTTTAAAAACACCCCCGTTTTCAGCTCGTTTTCCGCAAATATATCGGGAAACACGGCTATAATGGGCGTTTCGGGAAAGGGAAAGACTACTCTTGTCAGAATTATCACGGGACTCGATACCGATTTCGAGGGAAGCGTGGATTTCGATTTTTCTCCCGAATTTTCGGTCGTTTTTCAGCAAGACCGTCTCTTTGACGGCTTCAGCGCTCTCGAAAACGTCACCGCGGCAATGGGAAAGGGACGCTTTGATAAGGGTGCGCGTGAAAAGGCGAAGGCCATCCTTTCCTCGCTGCTTATCTCACCTGAGGATCAGCTTAAAAGGGTGCGCGACTTTTCGGGTGGAATGAGGCGCAGAGTTGCACTTGCACGAGCGCTTGCGGCTTCCGGCAACGTTTTGGTACTCGACGAGCCGTATAAAGGGCTTGACGAAAAAACGCGCGCGCACTGCGCTGCTTTTGTAAAAGAGTACGCCTCGGATCGGCTTATCCTTCTCGTAACGCACGACAGGGCAGAAGCGGAGCTTATGGGAATAGAAAATTTTATAAGCGTTTAGAAAAAAGGTCGCATTTAGCGACCTTTTTATTTTCCGAGTATCTTCTTTGCGGCAAGTGCGTTGTCGCCACATACCGTAAGGCATACGAGACGGCCCTCACGCACTACCTTCGCGCTCTCTATACGGCTTTCGTATGTTTCGGCATCGTAAACATATATATCGTCGTCGCGCAGCATTTCAAGGCGGCGGGTAAGTGCGTCTTCAATAAATCCTGCGTCACCTGCCGAAAGAGCAATGAAAACGTGTATTTCCCAAACGCTGTCATCCTTTCCGAGAGCTACGGCAAAGCTTTCCGCGTAGGAGCACATATCGCAGTCTCTGTAAAGAAGCTCGGCGTCCTCGGGACTGAGAGTACTGCCCGAATATTTCGGCGCATCGCTGTAATATATCGCGTACGCGGGTACGTCGTCCAGCGCGCCGAGCACCTCGAAAATAAGATCGGCGGCAGATGGCAGTTTTCTTTGACAGGACGAAAATACCGACAAAAGAGCAATAAGTAGAGCAAGCGTTTTTTTCATAAGTTACCACCTCTTCTATCATAATATTCTCGTTTATCTTCAAATTTTCGTTAAAGGCAAATAAATTCACACAAAAGGTATTGACCTTGCCGTGGCGTTGGGGTATAATATCATTACACGGAAAAACAAAAACACGGAAAGGAAGTGAGGAATACCGTGAAAGGCAAAAAAATCATACTTTTCGGCATTCTGGCGCTTCTTTTTCTGACGCCCGGACTGCTCTCGATACTTTTATTCGTCACCTCTGACAGCGTGTCGGGAAATGACAAAAGCATTTCTCTTGAAATGACGGACAAAAACGGGAAGGTCTTTACCTTTGAGAGCACTCACGATATGTCGATGCTTTTTTACGATATCGTGGACGACACCAAAAAGACGGTCTATGACGGTGGTCTCGGTAAATTCACCGAGCAGGACGCATATAAGATATCTCTTATACAGAACGGCAAAAAGGCAAACTACGATTTCTTTTTTGACAGGACCTCGCCGAGCACGTGTCTGTTCAGGGATGAGGCGGGAACGCTGTATCTGCTAAAAGCACCGATGGCAATAGAGTTTATGGATTCTATATACGCCGCGTCCATCTACCCCAGCTCAAGCGTTCCTCAACTGAAGCTGGGAAGCGTCACAACGCTTGCCTCGGAAAGTCAGTGGGGATATTACTCATACAGCAGCGTGCGTCACAGCGTCGAGGGGCAAAAAAGCGATACGCCGGCAGACGTAAACGTCTCCTTCCTTGACTTTGATATGTCCTTTGAAAAGTCGCCCGACTCGATACATATTGATATCGTTGATACCCTGGGAATAAATTTCTTCAGCGGCAGTTATTCAGAGTTCGTTATGCAGGGAATGTTTGCGGGAATAACTCAGTCAAACTCATATAGATGCACGGTCAAGGCGATATGGAACGATATAGGAAGCGACTGCTGCGGCAGTGCGACCTACAATTTCAACTTGAACGTTGACTTTGACCCGCCCGGAATCTTCTGGCTCAGCGCCGACAGCGTTGAATGCGGCGGATTTATCGTGCTTTCGGGAAAGAATATCATAAACAAGGATACGATAAAGGTAAGATCGATCCCCTCGCTCGGATACGAGCCGATGTTCTTTGAGGACGGGGAATATATTCGCGCTATTCTGCCTATAAATATTGATAACGGCAGAGAAGCGGTGATCTATCAGATCAAGGTCGAGTATGACGGGATTTCAAGTGATCTTACGCTTACAACGACGCCCTCGAGATCGTCGAGCAAGGTAAAATCGTTCGGCTCGGGCAAAATGGATGTTTCGCTCAGAGACGCAAGCGTTCTCGCGGAATTTGAGAAATTCGTCACCTCGGGTAAATATGAAACGACCGTACATCAGAATTCCGAATTCGTTCCGCCAAATCCGGGAAGAATACGCGCGACCTTCGGGGATACGGTGAAAAATACCTCGTCGAGTAAAAACAACTTTACCTCGCGCGGAGTTGCTCACGTCGTTTACAGCAGAGAGACCATTCAGGCGTGTATGACGGGAATGGTAGTTAAGGTGGGCGTGACAAGGTACGGCGGAAATACGCTGGTTATAGACCACGGTCTCGGACTGCGCAGCGTTTACTACTGTGTGGGTGAGATCACCGTTACCGAGGGAACGGTCGTTCAGGCGGGAGATATCGTAGCAAGAAGCTGTGGCAAAACCGGTTATACGGACGGAGTTACCTCATATATTGAGCTTTGGGCTGGTAATATTCCCGTGTCGTACCGTTCGCTAAGCGAGGACGGTGTGCGCTTCGGTATAGACTACGGAACAGAGCCGTCCATAAATGGCTGAAAAGTTAAAAATATTGCAAAAAAGTCGTTATTACCATTGACTTTTTATTAAAACGTTGATATAATAATACGGTAGCTTGCGTGTTCGTTACTGCAAGCTACCGTGACAAATTTATACGGGATATGAAATAAGACCATACCGGCCGGGGAGGTAGCGGTGCCTTGTACCTGCAATCCGCTATAGCAGGGGTTATTTCCGCCTTTGAGGGCAGAACGGGTGTGGTCAGCACCGATCGCTTTGCGTGTTGAAGAATGGGTCCTGTGCAACTAATGGCTGTGAACCATGTCAGGTGGGAGACCAAGCAGCATTAAGCAGTATCACTTAGTGTGCCACGGGTCTGCCTGTTTGGAGCGCAGACGTCGGAAAGCGCGCGTTCGTCTCTGTTCGATCTTGCGGTGTATGGTCTTATTTTGTATCCTGTTTTTTGAAAAAGGTTGAAACGGAGGAAGAGAAATTGGCAACACAGGGCGTGCATCAGGCGCTTTACCGTAAGTGGAGACCGACGACTTTTTCAGACGTTGTCGGCCAGGAACACATAACGAGTGTTCTTAAATATCAGGTGGCAAACTCAAAGACGAGCCACGCGTATCTTTTCTGCGGCTCGCGAGGAACGGGAAAGACTACCTGCGCTAAAATTCTCGCAAAGGCGGTAAACTGCCCGAACTCAAAGGACGGAGAGCCGTGTAACGAGTGTGAGATCTGCCGCCGCATAGACAGCGGAATGTCTATGGAGGTCCTTGAAATGGACGCGGCAAGCAATACGGGTGTAGATTATATCCGTGACATAAGAGAAGAGGTAGTGTTCTCGCCGTCTGAGGTGGGAACGAGAGTGTACATCATAGACGAGGTACACATGCTTACCGAAAGTGCGTTCAACGCACTGCTCAAAACTCTTGAGGAGCCCCCGCAAAAGGTCATCTTTATTCTCGCTACTACCGAGATACAGAAGATCCCCGCAACCATACTTTCAAGATGTCAGCGCTTCGATTTCAGAAGAATCCCCGCGCAGACGATAAGCGAACGCCTTGCAAAAATATCGAAACAGGAAAATATCGCTCTTACCGAGGGTGCTTCCCGCCTTATAGCGAAGCTTGCACTCGGAGGTATGAGAGACGCTATCAGTATGCTCGAGCTGTGCAGCGGAGACGGCGGAGAGATAAGCGAGGAGCGGGTTTCTGCCGCTACGGGAATTATCGGCAGAGAGTCGATAATCGCTACGGTCAAGGCGATCCTTTCGGGAAATTACGGTGAGATATTCTCGCGTGTTTCGGCGGTATATTCCAATTCGTACGATATTTCATCGTTTATTGCCGAGATAATGCAGTTTTACCGCGACGTTGCCGTCTATAAGACTATGACGGCGGCGGGTAAGAAGATATCGCGCGATATTCTCGATCTTTCAGACGCAGAGCTTGCCGATATTATCGAGATAGGCGGTAAAGTAAGACACGAAACTCTTATTTACCATATAAAGCTTCTTGAGGAAGCGTTTCTTTCCATGTCACGTGGAAGTGACAAGCGCATTTGCGCGGAGATGACTCTTATGAGAATGTGTAGCGGAAGCACTTGGGATATTTCCCCCGAGGCGCTCGCAGAGCGCATTTCCGAGCTTGAGTCCCGTTTTACCGAGGGCAGGATATTTGCGGCTCCGAAGCCGACCTTTACGCCGACTCCCGAGGTGAATGCAGCTCCGGTAAACGAGGTAAAAGCTACCGAAAAGACCGCACCGAGCGTCAAGGAAGAAAAGAGTGAGCCCGTGAGCGAGGTCAAGACGTCGGAAAACGTCGAGGACACGCCCGAGACCAAGACTGAGGCAAAAGAGGTCAAATCCGAGATAATACCCGAGAAAAAGGTAGCGCCAAGGCGTCAGGACGGACCTGCGTGGACCGAGTTTGCCGATTGGATCGAGGTAGTTACCGAGTACGACAAGATAGACAGAAGCGTTTCCCCCTTCCTGCGTCTCGCAGTAGCGGATACAAACGGCGAAACGCTGAGAATAACGGTTACTGACGGATTTTCCAAAATGATGCTTGAAAACTCCAAGGCAGACGACTTTATTATGCGTTTTTCGGCATCCCGCGGATATATGTTTTCAAAGGTCGTTATCGAGGTCTCTGAAATGAAGGATGATCAGATCTCGATGTTCGACGGACTTTTATAAAAATTTCAGGAGGATATTAAGATGAAATCAAGATTACCCGAAGGATACGGCGGCGGAGCATCCAGTATGCAGGGAATGATAAGACAGGCACAGAAGATGCAGGAGCAGATGGCTGCACTTCAGGAGGAGCTTGACGCACGCGAGTACGAGGTAAAAGCGGGCGGCGGAGCAGTAAAGCTTACCATAAACGGTAAAAAGGAAGTAAGCGCTCTTGAGATCTCTCCCGAAATAGTCGATCCCGACGATATCGAAATGCTCTCCGATATAATTATTGCTGCAGTTAACGAGGCAATAAAGAAGGTTGAAGATACCAACAGCGAAGAAATGTCCAAGATAACCGGCTCAATGTCGATGCCCGGAATGTTCTGATATGGCAGAGTTTATCGCTCCTCTTGAGGAGCTTATAGAGGGCTTTGCGCGCCTGCCCGGCGTCGGAAGAAAGTCGGCAACGAGATACGCTCTCAGCGTTCTTGATATGAACGACGACGATATAAACGCCTTTTCGGATGCGCTTGCAAATGCCAAGGCGCGTATAAAGCGCTGCAGGATCTGCGGAAACTTCACGGACACCGATATCTGTCCCGTGTGCGAAGACACCGAACGCAGTCCGATAATTTGCGTCGTTGAGGACGTTCGCGCGCTTATGAGTATAGAAAAGGTAAGAGAGTACCGAGGCAGATACCACGTTCTCGGCGGAGTTCTTTCTCCTATGAACGGCGTTGGTCCCGATCAGCTGAATATTGCGTCTCTGCTTTCGAGAATCACCTCCGAAAATATCGGCGAGGTGATTATAGCGACGAATCCAACGGTTGAAGGTGAAGCGACCGCTATGTACTTAACGAAGCTTCTTACTCCTCTCGGAGTCAAGACCTCCCGCCTTGCTTACGGAATTCCCGTGGGCGCAGACCTTGAATATACAGATGCAGTCACGCTTATGCGTGCGCTTGACGGCAGACGCGAGCTAAACTAAAAAATAAAAGATCCGTATCTTTTTAGATACGGATCTTTTTTACTTATTTTTCTTCGTCCTCGGAGTTACCGGACTCGACCTCGTCGGAGGTGTTTTCGTCGTCCGTGTCAGAGATTTCTTCATCAGCGACTACCACTTCGTCCGTGTCGTTTTCAAGCTTTTCGTCGGAAAATTCCACGCCTGCGGACGCCTCGACGGCTTCGCCTTCGCTGTCCTTCGGAGTATCTGCGGCCTCGACTCTTTCCTTCTCCAGACGTTCCTTTTCCTCGCGCGCCTTCTTTTCTTCTTCGTCGCGGCGGCGCTTTTCTTCGTTTTCCGCCATAGACTTGCGGCGGCGAGAGTCCATCATCTCCTGAAGCTCTTCAAAGGTGGGCTCGCCCTCCATTGCGGCTTTGAACTGGATCTCGTCCATAGTCTCGTATTTTACGAGGAACTCTGCAATAAATTTAAGCTTGTCACTATGCTCGGTGAGTATCTTTTCAGCCGTCTGATAAGCTTCGTTTACGATTCTCTTTATTTCGCTGTCGATAAGTGCGGCGGTCGCTTCCGAATAGTTCTTTTCGCCGCCGAAATCCTTGCCGAGGAAGACCTCACTGTGTCCCGTACCGTAAACGATCGGACCAAGCGCATCGCTCATTCCGAGACGGGTAACCATCTTTCTTGCAATCTCGGTAGCACGCTGAATGTCGTTGGATGCGCCGCCCGAGAAATCATTGAAGGTGATCTTTTCGGCAACGCGTCCGCCAAGGAGCATTGAGATGTGCTCGGAAAGCTCGGAACGGTATTCGCTGTATTTATCCTCCTGTGGGAGATTCAGGGTGTAGCCGAGGGCTCTTCCGCTGGGAATTATCGAGATCTGGTGAACGGGATCGATAGAGGGAAGATAGTAAGCCATGAGCGCGTGTCCTGCCTCGTGATATGCAGTCTTGCGCTTTTCCTCTTCCTTTATCTTCATACTCTTTTTCTGAGTACCTACGATTATCTTCATCGTAGCGTCCTCAATATCGTTCATACCGATAAGTGCCTTGCCGCGTCTTGCTGCGAGCAGGGCCGCTTCGTTAAGCAGGTTTGCAAGGTCTGCACCCGTAAAGCCCGCCGTACTCTTTGCAACGGTTGCAAGATCGACGTCCTGCTCGAAGGGCTTATTGCGTGCGTGGATCTTCAGTATCTCCTCGCGTCCCTTGAGGTCGGGGTAGTTTACCGTTATCTCTCTGTCGAAACGTCCGGGGCGGAGAAGCGCGGGGTCGAGAATGTCGGGGCGGTTAGTTGCCGCCATAACGATAACTCCGTCGTTGCCCGAGAAGCCGTCCATTTCAACGAGAAGCTGGTTTAGCGTCTGCTCACGCTCGTCGTGTCCGCCTCCGAGACCTGCGCCTCTGTGACGTCCGACTGCGTCTATTTCATCGATAAATATGATACTTGCGGGATTTTTGCGTGCCGTATCGAAAAGGTCGCGTACTCGCGAAGCACCGACACCGACGTACATTTCAACGAAATCGGAGCCCGAGATCGAGTAGAAGGGAACTCCTGCCTCACCCGCAACTGCCTTTGCGAGAAGCGTTTTACCCGTTCCGGGAGGTCCCATAAGAAGGACACCGTGCGGTATTTTTGCACCGAGACCGGTGAATTTTGCGGGATTTTTAAGGAAATCAACGATCTCCTGAAGCTCTTCCTTTTCCTCGTCAGCACCTGCTACGTCAGAGAAGAGGACCTTCTTCTTGTCGTCGGGGACGTTCATCTTCGCTCTCGATTTACCGAAAGAGGGACCGCCGCGTCCGGGCGCGCTCTTGCCGTTTGCAGACTGTCTGAATACCCAGATAACGAGTCCGCCGAGAAGGAGGAAAATTGCCGCGTAGGGAAGTATAGATACCCAGAACGGAATGGACTTGGGCTCGGTGAGGTCGTACTTCATTTTTTCGACCTTGTTGCCGTTTGCCGCGCTCTCGTTTTCCTGTTCTATTTTCTGGTTGTAAGCAAGAACGTAGTTGTAGCAGTCTTCATAGAAGCGTGCACGGTCCTGAAGCACGTAAACGAGCTCTTTACCGCTCGTTGTAACGACGGTGAGCTTGTTCTCCTGATCTAGGCTAAAGGTCTTGACCGCTTCCTTGCCGTCTGCACCGATATTTTCGAACAGCTCTACGATGTCGCTGTAAACGGGATCCTCTTCCTTGTTGCCCTTCAGCATAAGTGCAACGGCGCCGATTATCACGGCTATGAAAAGGATAAAGCTAAAAATTGAAAACAGATTTTTTTTCATTATACAAGTGTATCTCCGTTTGATGTAGTTGGTGTTTTGAAGTTATTTCTTCATATAGTATATCGCAATTTGTTCTGAACTTTCATTGTCTTGCGGTAAAAAAGCATCGCTGACCGGAAATCCGGGGATCCACACGATATTATCACCTGATGTGATGATCGGCAGAGTGTCCCGATAGTCCAGCGGGAGTTTCTTTTCGGACAGGAGCTTTTTGACCTTTCTCGTCATAGAGCCGTAGCGATAGCTGTCGCCGTCTTTGCGGCTTCTTGCCGACAAGCTGAAATTCATTATATCAAAGGATACTGAAGCTTTTATAGATATTTTGTAAATATTTTGTTTGTTAATCGAATATTTACGCAGATGCTCATTTTTTTCCGAATTTTCTTCATTTTCTTTGCAAATATATATCACCGAATTATCCTCGGGAATAATATTTTCGCCAAGGGAAAGAGAAATAAAATAGGGAGCACCCTCTTTTTTTTCGTTTTTTCTTAAAAATACAAGTCGATTATTTTCGATAACGGCTGAAATATCGTCCGGAAGGGAAATACTGCTGTGCGGTTTTCCGGCTTTGATCAGTGCTTCGACGTCCGAGACGTGTACGTGCTCGAGCTCTTTTCCGTTTGAAAATTCACGGTATCTGTTTTTGATAACGCGTCCGAGGATCGCCTTGTCAAGCGATCTGAGTTCGTCGAGTTCGCCTCCGACGAATTCTTTGGCGACCTTTTCAAGATACTCGTTGTCCGACTGCAAAAGCAGAGCGCTTCTTGAAAAGGTATCCTCAAGTGAGGGATTTATCGAGCGAAGCTCGGGGACGATCTTATGGCGTATGAGATTTCGTGTGTAGTCGGTATCAGAATTCGTGCTGTCGTAAACGAAATCTATCTCGTTTTCGCGAAGATATTCTGTTATCTCGCTTTTTGAACAAAATATAAGAGGACGAACGATATTTCCGCGTACTGCGGGAATTCCCGAGAGCCCCTTCAGTGCGCCGCCGCGCGCAAGGTTGAACAGTACCGTTTCAAGGTTGTCGGATGCGTTATGCGCCGTGGCAATTCGCTCAACTCCCCTTTCGCGGCAGAACTCGTCAAACGCGGCGTATCTGCAGTTGCGCGCCGCCTCCTCAAGTCCCGTTTTGCTTTCTGCGGCAATTTTTGGAACGTCTATGCGTACTACCGAGAGCTCAATATTCCAGCTTTTACAAAGGGATACGCAAAAATTTTCGTCACGCAGCGCTTCCTCGCCGCGGATACCGTGATTTACGTGAAGTGCAAATAAAGAGAAGCCGCGTTTTACGGCTTCCTTTTTTAGCAGATAAAGAAGCGCGACCGAATCGGCTCCTCCCGAAAGACCGACGAGAAGAGACCTGCACGACAGCATTGAATACCGTCTTACGGCATCTGAAAATTTTTCTTCAACTGATGAGATTTTTTTCATTTTGTCGGTCCTTTCCGAGTATTTTTGAAGAGCAGATTATCTGGGCTCCTCGAGATTTGTCATTGAGGAGAATCTCGTGTACTGACCGAACCAGTTGAGCTTTACGTTTCCGCGTCCGCCGTGACGGTTCTTTTCAACGATTACCTCTGCAACGTTGCTTTCCTGCTCCTTTTCGTAATATTCGTCTCTGTAAAGGAATACTACCATATCCGCATCCTGCTCGATAGCACCCGAGTCACGAAGGTCGGAAAGCATAGGACGACGGTCCTTTCTTGCCTCGTTCGTACGCGAGAGCTGTGCGCAGCAGATAACGGGGACCTTAAGCTCTTTTGCGAGAAGCTTTAAGTTTCTGGATATCTCGCTGACCTCCTGAACGCGGTTATCTATCTTGCGGTCGCTCTGCATAAGCTGGAGGTAGTCAACCACGACGAGCCCGAGATTTTTAACTCTGCGGAGCTTGGACTTCATTCCGGTAATACTTATACCGGTGGTGTCGTCTATGTATATATCGTACTCCGAGAGGAAGGATGAAGCTTTTGCGAGCTTGGTCCAGTCGTCACTGGTGAGGTTTCCGTTTCGGAGTGAGGTGCTGTCAACGAGTGCCTCGCTGGCAAGCATTCTCTGTACGAGCTGCTCGCTTGACATCTCAAGCGAGAAAATGCAGACTGCCTTGCGCGAGGAACGAGCGATGTTGGTCGCCATATTAAGCGCGAACGCCGTTTTACCCATTCCGGGACGTGCGCCCACGATAACGAGGTCGCCCTCGCCAAAGCCGACGATAAGCTTATCGAGGTCGGCAAAGCCGGAGGGAGTTCCGATAGCCGCGTCGGGATTGGTGGCTCTTTCCTTTATGTTTTTGTAGGTCTCCATAAGAACGTCGCTGATCTTTACGAAATCGCGGCTTTCCTTGGTCTGTGCAAGCGCGAAGATCTTTGCCTCGGCGCTATCTACTATCTTTTCAACCTCGTCCTGCTCTGCGTACGCAGTATCGGTAATTTCCGAGCAGGTGTCTATGAGCTGACGAAGAAGACTTTTGTCCTTTACTATTTTTGCATAGTCCTTGATATTCGAGGAGGAGGGAACTATCTCCGCTATCGTACGGATATACTTTTTGGACTGTTCAATGTCGTAAACGTCCTCCTGTACGAGCATATCCATAAGAATTACGGGGTCAATATCTCTTGACTGCATTGCGAGCTTCTGCATAGCAGAGAATATCGCCTGATGCTCGTCGAGATAAAAGTCCATACTCGTGACGATAGAGGAAATATCGTTTATCTTCTCGGGATCGATAAGGATAGATCCTAGAAGGGACTGCTCCGCCTCGAGCGAGAAGGGCATTTTTCTTAAAATATCGTTCGTGTTAGCCATATTATTTATCGCTTACTACGCTGACTGCGAGCTTGCCTGACACTTTCGTGTAGAGCTTTACGTCCAGCGTGTATTCTCCGTAGTTTTTGATGGGTTTGTCGAGAACTATCTTGCGCTTGTCTATTACGATGCCGAACTGCTCTGCAAGCGATTCGGATATCTCTTTTACGGTAACTGCGCCGTAAAGACGGCTGTCACTGCCCGAGGTCGCCTTGATCACGACCTTGACACCGGAAAGCTTTTCTGCAATTTCCTTTGCCTCCGCTATTTCAACGTCTATCTTGTGCTGCTTTGCGGCATCCTTGTTTTTCTGATCGTTGAGCGCCTTTGCGTCCGCTTCAACGGCAAGTCCTTTGGGAAGAAGGAAGTTTCTTGCATATCCGTCCGAGACGTTTATGATATCTCCCTTTTTGCCCTGTGCTTTTACGTCCTGAGTGAGTATTACTTTCATTTTCGAATATGGTCCTTTCGTGATAAAATGCGTTTAGTTCGCTCCGCCGTCCAGTGATACGTCTATCGACTGCTTGAGCTTTACAAGTGCCTCTTCGATCGTAATATCGGGCATCTGCGTTGCGGCTGCGTTATAGTGTCCGCCGCCTCCGATACGCTCAAGGATAAGCTGTACGTTTATAGTACCGCTCGAACGTGCGGAAATGCAGATATTGTTGTCTATTCTGCATATAGCGAACGATGCAAGCACCCCGTCGATCGAGAGCAGACTGTCTGCAACCTTTGCGGCGGCAACTCTGTCTGCGGGAGTGTTGTTTTCGTCAAGATTCGATGCAATGGCAACGACCTTTCTGTAAACGTGAACGTTGGATTTGAATTTCGCTTCGCGCTGCATATCGTCGAGGTCGATCTTGAAGAGCTCCTGAACGTCCACGGGATCTGCGCCTTCGCTTCGGAGGTAGAGCGCGGAGGCGAAGGTACGGACTCCGATGCTCTGCGCGAAATATTTGGTGTCGAGTATGATTCCCGAATAGAGGAAATCCGCTTCGTTTTTGCCGAGACGTCCCGAGGGGAGCACCTGCTCGAGAAGCTCTGCAACTATCTCGCAGGTAGAGGATGCGGAGGGCTCGATATACGAAAGCAGGGGCGCTTTTTCGAAAGCGTCTGTCTGACGGTGGTGATCGATGTAAACTATCTTGTCCGCGCACGCGGCAACGTCGGGTGCGTAGAACTGCTTCGGGTTGTTAACGTCAACTATGATGACGAGAGTGTCGGGACGTATCATATTCTGTGCAGAGGTTACGTCGATAAACACGTTTTTGAAGGAACGCGAGCCCTTGAGCTTTGCAAAGCCCTTTGCGAGGTTCTTATCCTCGGTGTCAACTACTATATTGCAGTCCACTCCGCAGTGTCTGCAGAATCTTGCCATACCTATGCTTGCTCCGAAGCAGTCGTAATCGGGAAATTTATGTCCGAATATGATGACGTTGGGGCTATCGGCAATGAGGTTTGCAAGCGATAGAGCTACCGAACGCGATTTTACCGTCGAGCGCTTCTGCATAGTCTTGGTAACGCCACCGTAGTATTCGATACCGCTGTCGGTCTTGACTACTGCCTGGTCTCCGCCGCGTGCAAGCGCCATTTCAAGACAGGAGCGCGCCGAGGTCTCTTTGGCGAGAATGGTGTCCCCGATGGTGGTCGTACCTATTGATATAGTTATCGGCGTTGCGCTGTTTCCGACCTTTATTGCGCGTACCTTCTCGAGAATGTCGAATTTACACTCTATAAAGGCGTCCATGTGCTTTGCGGCAAAGAAGAATATATATTTGTTTCTTTCGTACTCTTTAAGCGTTCCGTTTACAGAAGCTGCCCAACCGGCAAGCAGAGAAGATATCTCGGCTGCTGCCGCGCTCGTGTTCTCCTGCTCGAGCTGAACGAGCTCGTCTATGTTGTCAAGCACGATATAGGCAACGAGTATCTCCTCGTCACGCAGAGTCTTTTTGACCGCGCAAAGCTCGGTGATATCGGTGAAAAGGACCGAGCATACTCGGCTCTTGCCGATATAAAAGGGCTTTGCACTTACCTTGTAGGGCGTTTCGCCTACCGTGCATTCGATTCCGTCGTCGCCCGCATCGATTATATCTTCGAGGGAGCTTTCGCAGAAATCGGAGAACTGTCTCGAGTGTATCGAGCTGCGGCGTCGGAGAAGGGAAAAGGCGGAATTTATCCAAAGAAGAGTACCCTTGTCCGAAACGAGAGCGACGGGAGCGTCCAGCGCATTATTTACCGATGCAAGTACCTCTCCCGAATATGCAAGGGGATCCGTCTTGCTGAAGAATTTTGCGTGGACGAAATGCAATACCGTAATAAATATTGTCTCGCAAAGAAGATACAGGACGGTAGCAAAGAAGGTCATAAGTCCCGCAGAGATCTTCGGGGAGGGCGCAAGCTGTATCTCTCTGAGTCCCCATATAAAGAACACGGTAATGAGGATTATTCCGATAATGCGCTGAGTTGATTCATATCGCAATACCTTTTTTATTCTTGCGAAAAATGTACTTGATTTCATAGTTTACTGAAAATACTCCTTTCGTAAACGAAAAGCTATATGAAAAGCGTTATTTTTTATCTTTTTTATCCGTTTTTTCTCCGTAGAAGCGCTCGCGGAACGCCTTGAACAGATTGTCAAACGCTCCCATTACCGCAAATATCATAAGGAGAATTGCGGGATTTCTTATGCAGTACATAATTATCAGTATCCAGAACAGTATTCCGAACAGTCCGGGACGCTTGAAATGTGACGGAGCCGCGCGCAGTCCGAGAAGGAAAAATCCGGGCAAAAGCGCGATGAAGAGGTTTGCACCCGTCATAACTAAGATCTTTTTCTCGTCAGATACCGCAAAGACGAATATCAGAAAAGATACGAGGAAAATGACCGAAGCGAGACGGCTCAGCTTGAGAGGCCAATGTGTAAGTCCTTCCTTACACACGTCTCTGTCAAGCACGAGAATACGCGTCAGGGTTATCTCTATATACGAGAGTATTGATACCAGCGCTATTGCAAATGCGGGAGTCAGCAGTACAGAAAGCTCGAAAACCTCGTGAAGCTGTGCCTGCGTGATGCCGAGTCCGGCATACGAATAGGTCTCAAGCACCTCTTCAAAGCTTGATATCAGAGAACTCTTGACCGCGCCGAGCGAGGCGGCGGATATTTCACCGAAGCTTTCGTAATGGCTGAGCGCGAGAGCGGAAAGAAGCGTTAGCATCAGCACTACCGCGTTGGCGGAAAGGGTGTGGGTTTTCTCACACGAGCTTGACATACAAAGGGACACCACCGCCGCCGATGGTACGAATGCAAGCGCTAAAAGCGTTTCGGCTGCACTCGCTCCGAGCAGAACGTGCACAGAGCAGGAGAATACGAGCGGCAGAGCAAGTGTTATAAGATATAGGACGTATCTGCCCTTTGAAAGCAGTACGGTAAGCGCGCACGAGAGCAGCATACTTCCCGTTATGAGAGAAAGAATAAAGAGCATTGACGGATCGTACGGTAAGATCTCGGCGTCGGCGTAAAAGCTTTTCATAAGTACGCCGAGTACCGATAATGCGCACGAGACGACCGTCATTATAAAGACGCGGTCTTTTTTCTTCCTTACCGTGCCCGTTTCGTTGATATATGCGTTCATTAAATGGGACCTCCGTGCCGCAAAAGCGGCGAAATGCGAGATGGATCTGCCGAAGGCATACTACGGCAGAATATAAAAACCTACCTTAGATTATACCACACGCATTTGCTTTTGTAAAGTCTTAAAGAGATAAAAAATGATGTTTTTTGTTAAATATATTTATATAAATAATATATAAACGCGAAAAACTCTTGACGAAATCGAAAAAAAGTTATATAATGATGATGGATTTTTATTTCAGTACACATTTAAGGAAAACTCTTATGGGACGTAATCTGGCAAAATATCTTGAGGCAGGAAAAATAGCAAACACGCACGGCGTGCGCGGAGACATTGTAGTTGATTCTCTGTGCGACAGTCCGAAGATCCTTGCCGAGCTTAAAACTCTTTATATAAAGCGCGCGGGCGAGTACGTCAAAATGGACGTCGCGCGCTCGTCTCTTCATCAGGGACGCGTTTTGATGCGCTTTGAGGGTGTAAACAGTCTGGACGACGCCATTTTATATAAGGGTAAGTCGGTATATGCCGCAAGAGATGATCTTAAGATCCCCGAGGATCAGATATTCATTGCCGACCTTATCGGGCTCGACGTTTTTCGTGCCGATAATAAGGAAAAGCTCGGCAAGATAAGCGACGTAGTCAATTACGGCTTCAACGATATTCTTGAAATCGACAGAGGGCAGGGTGTTAAAACTCTCGTCCCAAATCTCGAGCAGTTCGTTGAGAAGATATCCCTTGAAGAGGGCGTGTTTATAATACCTGTGGAGGGGCTTCTCGAATGACCTTTGACGTTATGACGCTCTTTCCCGAGCTTGTTGAAACGGTCACGTCCGAAAGCATAATCGGGAGAGCAAGAAAATCAGGCGCGATAACCGTGCGTACGCATAATATACGCGACTTTTCAAAGGACAAGCACAGAAAGGTCGATGATACTCCGTACGGAGGCGGGATGGGAATGCTTATGGCGGCACCTCCGATATACGACTGCTACCTTTCGGTAAAGCAGCAACAGCAGGGAAGCTCGGTCTGCGTGTTTATGTCGGCGCAGGGCAAGGTGCTCACCCAGAAAAAAGCGATAGAGCTTTCAAAATACGATAATATAACTATCCTTTGCGGACACTACGAGGGTGTTGACAGAAGAATAGTTGACGAAATAGTAGATGAGGAGATCTCGATAGGAGACTACGTCCTCACGGGCGGAGAGATACCTGCCTGCATTCTGATAGATGCGGTATCGCGTATGTGCGATGGAGTGCTTTCGGCGGACGAGTGCTTTGAAAACGAAAGCATTTACGGCGGAGTGCTCGAATATCCGCAATATACCCGCCCCGAAGAGTTCAGGGGAAAAAAGGTCCCCGACGTGCTTCTCGGCGGAGACCATAAAAAAATAGAAAAATGGAGAAGAGAAGCGGCACTCGTTCTTACCGAAAAGAACCGTCCCGATCTTCTCGGGAAAAAGTAATATACGTAAATTTCAGTACGTAAGAAAGGAAAGGTCATGGACAAGGACAACAAACTGCCCGAGATCGAAAAGCCGACCTACACGTCCGATTTCAGCTCTGATCCGGAATGGCGCAGCGACGCTTCCGAAAGCGATACGCCACAGCCGGTGCCGAGCAGCGAGGAGCCGTCAAAGAACGCGGCTTTTACCGTGAAAAGCGACAAGGGCGGCAAAAAACGTTCGCGTCTCAAAAATGCGAAATGGCTTTTTGACCGAAAGGAAAGCACTATAATGCGCTTTATAGACCGCACGGTCAGCTCGCTCTACGATAAAACCAAAAACGGCGCGGTAGGACACTTTTTCACATCCTACGCAAAGACTGAAAGAGCACTCAAAACGTCTGCGACCTTCTCGTTTTTCGGAGCAGCATCCGAGTTTTTCAGAAAGCGCAGAAGCTTAAAGGTCAAGGAACATACCGTTATTGACGATACCACCGGAGAGGTGGTTGCGGTAGTCCGGGATCCCGCAAGCAGAAAGCGTCCTTTAATAAAAAGGGTGATCAGTGCGGTAGATAACAGCGTTATAGTAAACGCCGTCAGAAGATTTATGAGTACGCTCTTTTATCTCCCGATGTCAACCTACGGCGCACTGCTTCTCTCGCTCGGAATAACGACTATTCTCGTGCAGGCGGCAAGAGTATTTCTGCTGTCTGGCGATCTCGGAATATCGTCGGTTGTGATAGGCGTTATATATACCCTTATATCTATGCTTACCATATTCTCGGGCGATGCTTCGCTTGCAAAATACGTTTGTGACAGCAAGATCGGCAGCTTTATTTTAGTGTCGGTGTTCGGAGTGTCGAAAAAGACGGTGGATCTCGGAAGAAGCGTGAAAAAATACCGTTTCTGGGCATTTATCGTCGGTGTATCGCTCGGACTTTTGTCTGCCGCGGTCAACGCGCAAAGCATCTTTATCGGAGCGGTAATTGCCATATTCGCTCTCGGAATAGCAACTAATCCCGAAAGCGGAGTGATACTTACCACCTTCGCGCTTCCGTTTACCTCTCTTATCAAAAACGGAGAGTTGTATCTGTGCATCGCCGTTTTATATACGGTGCTCGTGTGGGTAATAAAGCTGATATTCGGAAAAAGACGCGCGGCGTTTGGTGCCATCGAGGGCTGGATGACTCTCTTTGCGCTGTTCGTGATCGTTACGGGACTCGTCTCGGCGGACAGGGCGCAGGCGTCAAGACATGCACTTAAGCTTATCTCGGCAATGCTCGGATTTTTCGCTGCATCGGGTCTCCTTTCGACGCGTGCGTGGTTCAGAAAGGAAATAAACGCAGTTTTGCTGTCGGGATACATCGTGTCGGTAGTTACTGTGTATCAGTGGATCGCAGGATCGATCGGCGTTTCGTGGAGTCTTAGCGAAATGGCTGCTCTCAATATCACCTCGGTCTTTTCGAGCGGAGAAGCTCTTGCACTCTATCTTATCACGGTATTCTTCTTCGCTCTGACGGGAATTACCTCCCACGAAAAGAAGGGCGGTAAATTCTTCTCGTTTTTACTTGCCGTAATATCTCTGTTCGGTATCCTGATCATTTCAAACGTTTACGTTTGGGTGGTGCTCGTTTCGGCGATCGTTTTCTACTCGCTGATAAGATCCAAAAAGAACGCGGCGTCCGTGTTCGGACTGCTCGTTTTACTGCTTCTCGTCGTGTCTCTCGTTTCGGATATACTGCCGAGCGTTTTCTCGGGAGTTACGGGAGAAAGCTTTGTGGAAAGATTTGAGGTCATGCGTACGGCGGGACAGATGTCGGGACAGTATCTCATAAGCGGTATCGGTCTCGGAGAGGGAGTGTTTGATAACGCGTACGCTTCGCTTGCGACGTCCGACGGCGTGCATTCCTCCGACGGAGGAAGTCTCCTTACGGAGCTTTTGATACGTATGGGCTTTATGGGTGTCGTTTTCGTGGCGTTTGCTATGATACTTTCTTACAGACAGGCGTTTTCAACGCTTAAGATCTCCGCCTCGGATACCTACGCGCAAAGATGGACGATAGCGTCAATATGCTCGCTTACCGCAATGCTTCTCGTTTCGCTGGTATTCTATGTATGGAGCGATACGTCCGTGGCGCTTATGTTCTGGACGGTGACGGGACTCATATCCGCATCGCGCAGGATCGCGCTTTTTGAAAACACGGGAACATCACACGAGAGCGGACCGACCATAGAGCTTCCGATAAGCAGCTTCCGCAGATCAAAAAGATAAATCTTAAAAGCTATACCCGAAAGGATAATAAATAAGATGAACAAACAGAAAAATAGCAAGCGCGTAAGGAGAATGAATTTCGTTGACTGGCTTTTGCTGGCGCTGGCAGTTATATCGGTAGGAGTTTTCGTTTATTTTGCATTCTTCTCTGAGCTCCAGCTCTTCTCAAAACGCGAGGAAAACGTTTCTTTCGAATACACCGTGACGGTAGAAAACGTGAATGCGAATATACTCCTCGGTCTTGCGGATCGCGATCTGCCCGAAAGCAGAACCGAGCTTAAAACCGATTTCATAAGCGTGGGCGATAAGGTCTATTCGTGCGAAGACGGCGCGCTTATCGGCAGAGTTACCGCAGTGGCTTACGAGCGTTCGGTTGAGCCCACCGAGGCAAAGGACGAAAACGGTAACCTTATATACGCCGACTATTACGGACACGTTGATATTATCATAACCGTCAAGGGCGAGGGTGTCAGTGAAAACGGAGTTTTCAGTATAAACGGATACGAGCTTCGCGTTGGATCTGATATTGAGTTCAGAACTCCCAAATACACCGCACTGGGTGAGATCGTGAACGTCAGCGGAAAGGAGGCGTAAGCAAATGGCAAACAGAGTATTAAAGGAAAAGAAAACGAGATTTAATCTCGTTG
Source organism: Oscillospiraceae bacterium (assembly GCA_015064385.1). Taxonomy (GTDB): domain Bacteria; phylum Bacillota; class Clostridia; order Oscillospirales; family CAG-272; genus SIG672. The sequence goes on from SVSI01000009.1 coordinate 63,597, forward strand.
ACTTCATAATAATCGCAGTAGTTATTGCCTGCATAATCGCCACCGTTTTCAGAGGAGCTATAATAGATAAGCTGAGATTTGCAACAAGCGCGGATACGGTCGAGATCTCCTTCTGCGCCGAAAATCTTACCGAGCAGGACCTTGTATTTATAGCCGTTGGAGACGAGCTTTCGCTTGACCGAGAGTCCTTCGGAACTGTTAAGGACTATAAGGTAAAGGAGCGCCAGTCGGTAGTAGTACCGTCGCAGGACGGCACCGGCTTTGAGATCGCTACCGACAGCAGTCGCTATACGGTAACGGGAACTCTTGAGATAAAGGGTCAAAATACCGACGAGGGCTTCTTCTTCGGCAAGGACACTCATATCGGAGTGGGTAAAGTGCTGAATCTTGAAGGCAAAAACTACAATATTTCTATTGTTATTACCAAAATAACGGAAAACTAAGCCAAAAGTTTACAAAAACTATTGATTTTAGCGTTTTAATGTGTTATACTGATGCTAAAGTAGAAAGGAATGGTATGTAAGATGATCTCTCGTGACGTAAAAATAGTCAATTCGATAGGGCTTCACGCTCGTCCCGCGACCTTTTTCGTACAAAAGGCAAATTCTTATAAATCGTCTATATGGGTTGCAAAGGGAGACTGTCGCGTCAATGCGAAGAGTCTTCTTGGAGTTCTTTCTCTCGGAATAGTTAAAGATACCGATATAACGATCATTGCTGACGGTTCTGACGAACAGCAGGCAATAGACGGACTTTGCTCTCTTGCTGACAGCGGGTTCGAAAACTGAAACTCGGGTAAAATAGAGCTTTAAGCCGGGCAAACCGCGAATATGTGGTTTGCCCTTTTTTACAAGTAAACCAAAAAAGGGTATTTTCAGATGAAAAACAGCAGTATTCTTGATACTTTGAGAGAAAAAGCAAACCGACTTCCGCTAACACCGGGCGTATATATAATGTACAACGAGGCGGGAAAGGTCATATACGTCGGCAAATCAAAGGCGCTTAAAAACCGTGTGTCCCAGTATTTTGCGGACACAGAAAAGGATGTCAAGACGGCAAAAATGGTATCCGACGTTCGAAGCTTTGATTTTATGCTGACCGATACCGAGATCGAGGCGCTTACTCTCGAAAATAAGCTCATAAAGCTTTACACGCCGAAATACAACATTCTTCTTAAGGACGGAAAAAGCTATCCGTATATCAAGGTCACCGTAAACGAAGAATATCCGCGCGTCGTTTTCACAAGAAAACGCCTTGCGGACGGTGCAAAATATTTCGGGCCGTATTCGGGTGCAAGTAAGGCGATATCCATAATAAAAACCACCGAGCGCGCCTTTGCGCTCCCGCAGTGCAAGCTTGAATTTCCCAGAGATATAGGAAAAAGCAGGCCGTGTATCTACGCGCAGATCGGGCAGTGCTGCGCGCCTTGCTCGGGAAATATTACTAAAGAGGAGTACAGATCACGCTTTTCTGACGTTCTCTCCTTCCTTCGCGGTTCGTATAACGAAGTTAAAAAGTCCCTCACAGAGCAGATGAACTTCGCTTCGGATAATCTTATGTTCGAGACCGCCGCGATAATGCGCGACAGAATAAAGACGCTTGAGACGCTCTGGCAAAAGCAGAAGATACTCACGTCTCCCGATGCAGAGTACGATATAATATCGCTTTACCGCTCGGAGCAGTGCTCGTGCCTTGCTATATACTACGTCCGTGCGGGTGCTGTGATGGACTCGGATAATTTTATCTTCTCGGCTGAAAAAATAGTCGATAATTCCGAAATAATTTCATTCTTGTGCGATATGTACTCACGCCGTGAGCATTTGCCGCCGACCATCGTTACCGATATAGATTTCGACGCGGGCGAGATACAGACTTTATGCGATTATACAAGGCAGACGTGCGACGCGAAGGTCAAGGTCAGACAGCCGCAAAGAGGAGAGCTTAAAGAGCTTTGCGCTATGGTGCAGTCGAACGCCGCACTTCACGCAAGACAGTACCTTGCAGACAGCGAAAAGGACAACGAGGTCCTTGTCAAGCTGGCAATGCTGCTTCAGCTTGAGGTGGTGCCCGAGCATATCGAATCTATTGATATTTCAAACTACTCAGACGATAATATCACAGCGGGAATAATCTCGGTAAAAAAGGCGAAATTTGACAAAAAGGGATATCGCACCTACAAGATGCGAACTACCGATACGCAGGACGACTATAAGTCGATGTGCGAGGCACTTGAGCGAAGAATCTCCCATGCCTCCGAGCAAAAGCTCCCCGATCTTTTCCTGCTAGACGGCGGAAAGGGACACGTCTCGGTCGTCAAAGAGCTTTTTGAAGATCTCGGAGTGGACGTCCCCGTTTTCGGTATGGTCAAGGACGAATACCACAAAACGAGAACTCTTACCGACGGCGAAAACGATATCAGCATAGCAAAAGAACAGTCGGTGTTTATGCTGATATATAAGATACAGGAGGAGGTCCACCGCTTCACCGTGTCCACTATGCAAAAGGCGAAAAGCAAGAAGCTCACCCGCTCCTCTCTTGAGGATATTTCGGGTATCGGAAAGAAAAAAGCCGCCGTACTGCTGGCGCATTTCAAAACGATAAGTGCGCTGAAGAGTGCAAGCAAGGATGAAATTGCCGCAGTTAAAGGCGTTTCCGTTCGGGATGCCGAAAATATAAGAAATTATTTTGATAAATAAACGGAAAAACTTTCGTTTAGGTGGTTGCTTATCTGCGTTTGTTGTGATACAATAAGCTTAACTATAATAAAAGTTTTTGAGAAGGGAAAATTGATTTGCGATGCAAATCAATAGGAAAACTTTTTTCGAAAAGTTTTCCGGGAGAATAAAAAATGAGGATTATTACCGGAAGTGCCAGAGGCACCAAGCTTGAAACTCTTGCGGGAGAGGACGTCACGCGTCCGACCGTTGAAAGAGTAAAGGAAGCAATATTCAGTATGATAAATTTTGAACTTGAGGGCAGAGAAGTGCTCGATCTTTTCGGCGGAAGCGGACAGATGGCACTTGAGGCACTCTCGCGCGGCGCGGCAAAGGCAACTATTTGTGACAGTAGCAGAGATGCCGTTGCCGTTATCAAGCGCAACGCTCAAAAGACCAAGCTTTACGAAAAAACCAAGATACTTTCGAGTGATTATAAGGCGGCACTCAACGGCGCAAAGGGAGAAAAATTCGGAATAGTTTTTCTCGATCCTCCGTACGGAGAATACGAAATGCTTACCGATGCGCTTGACCGCCTCGTGCGTCTCGATCTTCTCGGAAACTGCGCGGTAGTTATCTGCGAAAGCGACAGAAAAGAGCCGGTTGAAGCAAACGGACTCAGAGTACGCAGATTTTCAAGATACGGCAAGGTTTATATAACCGTACTGACTAACGCTCCCGAGGACGAAGAGGAATAAACATCTTGAAATAATTTTATCGCCAAAGCGGTAGGAGGGTATTATTATGAATGACATTAAAACAGCACTGAAAAACTGGCACAGAATGATCGTTATTCAGCCGGACGCAGACCTTAACGATCCCGCGGTTAAGCAGAATATTGCTAACATTGAGGCGGAAGCAGACAAGGCGCTTGCTGAGTTTAGGCGTGATGCGAGCGATTCGCTTTTCCTCGGAAGAGCTCCCGAAGTCAGCCACGATATGACGCAGGAGTATATTCGCATTTGGAATATTGCAAAAGCTTACGGCTCGTTCGGTACCAAATATTATAATGATGAAAAAATTCTCGATATTCTCCTTTTCTGTCTCGAATGGATGAATCAGAACCGCTACGGACAAAAAGAGATAGACGGTGTGGGCTGGAGAGATATGAGACAGTTCAACTGGCACGATTGGGATCTCGGCACGCCCGAAAAGCTTATATATACCCTCATCGTTCTCGGAGACAAGGTCTCGCTTGAAGATAGAAAGAGATACCTCAAGGTGTTTGATTTCAGAGTTCCCGTACCGCGCGACTATGCGTCGAACAAGGTGCATTTTGAAAAATGTTGTATCGGATCGGGACTTCTTCAAGAAAATGAGGAGAAGATATACGCGGCAATAAACGCCTGCGCGGATACCAACATCTACGTTGACGGCTGGAAGAACGACGGTCAGGGATTTTATACTGACGGCTCGTACATATTCCATACCCGCCACCCCATGAATGCGACCTACGGTATCATTCACGCGATCTGCGTGGTAGATATATGTAAGATCTTTAAGGGAACAAAATTTGCAGATCCCGAGCTTGAAAAGAGAGTTTGCGAGTGGGCGGAGAATGCTTTTGCGCCTTTCCTTTCAAAGACTTTGGTCTGCCGCCGTATCATCGGAAGACATCCCGAAAACGGAACGAGAGCGATCGGACTTAGAGTTCTCGGATATCTCTGTGAGGTGGCAAGTCTTACCGACGATCCTTACTACAAAAATCTTCTGCTTCAAGCCGTAAAGCGTAACATTACCGCAAATCCCGAGATGAGTTCAGGCAGTAATGCGCTCGTCAATTTCTACGCGGGACTTTCAAGCGACGCCGAAGCGCTCGTTAAAAAGGCGGTCGAGGATGATTCTTTTGAGCTTTGCGACTATAATCTCAACAAGGTATATCATAACGAGGATATCGTTATGCACCACAATAAAGGCGTGGCGTACGCCCTTGCAATGTCCTCGTCAAGAATCTATAACTACGAGTGCATAAACCACGAGAATCCGGACGGCTGGTATATAGGAGACGGTATGCTTACCGCCTATGCCGACGATTTCTATGCATATTACGACGGCAAAAAGACCGACAATCCTTACCGCAAGCCGGGTACTACCGTTGACGACCGCGAAAGAGAGCTTCTTTCTATCGCGCAGGGAAATGAGTACCTCAGCTCACAGGATTTCGTCGGAGGAGTGAGCGACGGAGAAAGCGGCGCGGCTGCCATGCGTCTTGAGGGCTATCACGGCACGGGCGATCTCGTTTACGCCCGTCACTATAATCCCACGGGAGAATACGGAGATGCTCCCGAAAAGAGAGAGGCAACTCTGCTTGCTAAAAAAGCGTATTTCTTTAACGGAACGAGAGCACTCTGCCTCGGCGCGGATATTTCGGCAGAGGATAATTCCAATGTTCTTACTGTTATAGATAACAGAAAGTGCACGATGGATATAAAGCCGATCGGCGGCGAGAGGATAGAGGTCACCGAGAAGGATACTCCCGTAGAAAAGGGAGCACGCGGACTTTATCTTGACGGCTTCGGCGGCTACTATTTCCCCGAGGATATGGACGTGACCGTATGTCGCGGCGGAGATACGAAAGAATATCTCGAGATCGTTGCTCATCACGGCAAAGATCCTAAAAATGCAGGATACGCTTATCAGATACTTCCGAGAATGAGCGAGAGCGAGCTCGAAGAGTACGTAAAGAATCCCGATTTCAAGATTCTTGCGAACGATAAGTACACTCAGGCGGTCGAGTTTAAGGACGGCAAGAAGATGTACGTCTTCTGGGTACCCCGTAACTTTGATGGCATCAGAGTTTCCACTCCCTGTATGGTTATGATCGCAAACGGCAAATTTTACGTCAGTGATCCCACCCATAAGATCCCGAAAGTTACTATCTCCGTCGGAAGAAAGTTCTACGTGTTCGATCTTCAAAACAAGTACGGCGCGACTGTCGTTAAGAATATCTGAAAAAAGTAAAAAAATAAAACCCACGGCTTGCCGTGGGTTTTGCTTTGTATTCAGATATTATATTCTTCTTGCAAAAATCCCCAGATGAGATCCATTCCGAAACCGGGAGCTTTCGGTACGTTGATAAATCCTTCATTTATTATATACTTGTCGAATTCAACGCCCTCGGTCTCGTCGGGAACGCCTTCGATGGTCGGAACGAGATCGGGGAATGCTGCCGCAAGATGTGCTCCGTAATGCGTTTTCATCTTGAACGGCCAGTTGTGAGGAGATGCGAGCACTCCGTATTCTTTCAGTTTGGGCATTATCTCTCTCCAACGGGTGATGCCGTAGGTACAGGTGTCCATAAGAAGCACGTCGATAAGCTTCTTCTCGCAAAGCTCGTGGAGAAGGGGCATATCGTACTGGAACTCGCCGTCTGCAATAAGCGTCTTGGGTGAATACTTTGCGAGGATCTCACGAAGACGGGAGAAGCCGTCAACACTCTCGAGAAAGGGTTCCTCGAGCCAGTAGAGATCAAGCTCCTTACATGCATCCATGAATTTTTCGGTGTCCTCAAGTGTGAACGCGTCGTTTGCGTCTGCGAGCAGGCGGGCATTAGGAAAATGCTTTTTTATCTCGTGCATGACCTCGATGTCACGCCTTAGCCCTTCGTCGTGATCCATCCACATTCCGCCACGTCCGACCTTGACCTTGAAGGCACGGAAGCCGCATACGTCCCAGTCGTACTGACAGTTTCGGATAATTTCCTCAACACCGCCCGGGCGAGTGTCGGGGGAAATATCATTCATATATATAGCACCGTCGTAGCAGTTTGCCTGCTCGATCGGCTTTACGTCGCGTCCGAGTGAGAGGATGTCAACGACGGGTATTCCGAGTATCTTGCCTGCAAGATCGTGGAGAGGTACGTCAAATGCGCCCGAAAACTTCGGATTCAAAAGCATTCCCTTGTTGACGTCAAATACCTCGCTGACCTTCTTGCCAAGCAGAAGATCCTTGTTTTCCTCGGTGCAACGACCTTCGCCGAATCCGTGAGCACCCTTGTCGGTGTATATTTCAAGAATTGAAAACTCACGTCCGTAACGGTGCTCGGCAAGTCGGGAGTTTTTTCCGTAGAGTCGAGGGTATCTCGTGCGGATACGCCTGGTAACCACTCTTACTATCTTGTGTTCGGAAAGTATTTCGTTATAATTCATTTTGTCCTCCGAAAGAATTTGATTTACATTCTAATTATAACGAGCGCGCGTAGAGATGTCAAGTCGTATGTGAAAAAAGCACAAAAAAGTGCACCGAAATTAGGGAAAAGTGCACATAAGACAAAAAATGCAAAAAAACGCAAAAAAATTCAAAAAAGGTCTTGACAAAGCCCTTTTTGCGTGTTATAATGCCTAAGCACCTCTGCGGAGGAGCTTGTGGCACTGCTTAAAGCACAGATAAATGCCTTAAAATGAAAAAAGTTGAAAAAAATCAAAAAAATTTCAAAAAAGGTATTGACAAAGGCAAAGTGTAGTGCTATAATAACAAAGCTGTCCCCAAAAAGGGGGAGAGCGAGATCGGTCCTTGAAAATTGAACAACAACGAGAAAAGTACAAAGCTTAGATTTAAGTAGAAAGAACTATGAACTCGTTAATTC
>SVSI01000010.1 GCA_015064385.1 Oscillospiraceae bacterium
TATATTCGCCTCCCAAGCTCGCGTAGCGAATATCACTCGGCGATAGCCGAATACCACTGCGAAGCAATAGAACTCGCCGCAGGCGAATATAACTGTGGCACCTGCTCTACGGCAGGTGCCACAAGGGTTGCTTTTTTTGTTTTGATCTCGATACCTTTTTTATCAAACTGTCATACACGCCTCCTTTTTTACATAATTATGTACCAAAGAAAAATCAGAGCGCGCGAAAGAGTGCGTTACCTTACGGAGGAAAGATATGACGAACATTTATCACGATATCGCCACGCGTACCGGAGGCGATATTTACGTTGGTGTGGTTGGACCGGTACGTACGGGAAAATCCACCTTTATCAAGAGATTTATGGAAACGCTCGTGCTTCCGAATATTTCGGACGAATACGACAGAGAGCGCGCAAAGGACGAAATGCCGCAGTCGGCGGCGGGACGCACCGTAATGACGACCGAGCCGAAATTCGTCCCCGACGAGGCGGTAAAGATCTCTCTTGACGACGCCGCTTCGCTCAGCGTAAAGATGGTGGACTGCGTCGGCTACGTCGTCTCGGACGCACTTGGTCAGAGCGAGGACGGCAAGCCGAGAATGGTGCTCACCCCGTGGTCAAGCGAGCCGATGGAATTTTCAAAGGCGGCAGAGATCGGTACTAAGAAGGTAATTACCGATCATAGCACGATCGGCTTTGTGATCACGACCGACGGAAGCGTTTGCGACCTCCCGCGCGAGCAGTACGAGGAGGCGGAAAAGCGCGTAATAAACGAGCTTCGCTCACTGAATAAGCCGTTTGCGGTAATTCTCAATTCGGCGCACCCCGAGTCGAGCGAAAGCGAGGCGCTCGCGCTCGAGATAGAGGAAAAGTACGGTGTTCCCGTTGCCCTTGTCAACTGTATGACGCTTGACAGCGAGGATATACGCGGCATACTCGAGCTCGTTCTTCACGAGTTTCCCGTTTCGGAGATCTCGGTAGATCTTCCCGAGTGGACGCTCGCACTCGACAGCGACCATCCGATCACAGAGTCTCTGCGCAGAGATATTCTTGCCTGCGCGGGTAAAATAAATAAGATCGGACAGATAAACGAGGCGTTTGCCGCTCTTTCAGATAACGTGTACGTTTCGCGCGCAGTTATCGACGAGATCGATCTCGGAACGGGCAAGGCAGAGATCTCGCTTGCGCTCGATCCCGAGCTGTATTTTAAGGTCATAAGCGAGATAAGCGGAATCGAGATAACGAGTGAGGAGGCGCTGATAGAGACCTTCAGAGAGCTTGCCGAGATAAAGGAAAAATACGCCAAGGTTGCAAGCGCACTTGAGGATGCCGAGAATAAGGGCTACGGCATTATCGTTCCCGAGATCGAGGATATGCGCCTTGAGGAGCCGAAGCTCGTGAGACATTCGGGCGGCTACGGCGTGCGTCTCAAGGCAAGCGCGCCCTCCATTCACATGATAAAGGCAACGCTCGAGACCGAGATAAATCCGGTAGTCGGAAGCGAAAAGCAGAGCGAGGATCTGATAAAGTATCTGCTCAGCGAATTTGAGGAGGATCCGACGGGTATCTGGGGAACAAATATCTTCGGAAAGACACTCCACGAGCTCGTCAACGAGGGACTGCACGCAAAGCTCCAGAACGTCCCCGAGAACGCACGCGAAAAGCTTTCCGAGACGCTCAGCAGGATCGTCAACGAAGGTAGCGGCGGACTTATCTGCATAATCCTCTGATATGAGATAAATCACGGAGATTACGGCAAATATGGAGAAATGTTCTTTTTATTCTCTGCGTGAAAAAGAGGTAGTGAACGTATGTGACGGACGGCGCTTCGGTTACGTTTGCGATATGGAGATAGACCCCGTTTGCGGCGCCGTTTGCTCGCTTATCGTACCGGGCGAATTCAGATGCCTCGGACTCTCCCGCGGCAGCGACTACGTTATCCCGTGGAGCTGTATCGAGCAGATAGGGGACGATATCATTCTCGTGCGCGTTACCACCCTCATTCCGCGTGAGAGACGGCACGATAAAAAAGGGAAGAAGAAAAAAGATTAGAGAAAACCCCGCCGAGGACACCTCGGCGGGGTTTTGTGTTTTTGTATTGACAAATCGACTAAAAAGTGCTAAAATGAAAAATGCCAAACAAAATCAAATACTGTGACCGTATAAAGCACGTGTTTTTATTTTTTTGATAAAAACGCAAGTGCTCTTCTTTTGCGTGCATTTATACGGTAAAAGATTTTGTTTGGCGACAATTGGAGCTGTGCGTTTTTGGTGCGCTGGCTTCGGTTGGCGCACTTTTTTATTATATTTTTTCATTTCAGGAGGTAAAAGAAAATGGAAACTATCAAAGGTTGGTACAAAAACATAGGAGAAAAGATCAAAATGCTTGCTATCGTAATGTTTCTTATTGAAGCATTCGCATCTATTATTGCGGGTATTGCACTTATGGTCTCGGGCATAGTTGCGGAAGACGGCGGCCTTGTTATGTTCGTGGCGGGATTTGCGTGTATGATCGTCGGCCCTTTCGTGTCGTACATAGGATCGTGGGCGGCATACGCCTTTGGTGAAATTGCTACTAACTGCAAGAGAACTGCGGATAATAGCGAAGAAGCGCCCGAAATCAATTATTACAGTGGTAGCGATCTTCCCGAGCTTTAATTGATAGGAGAAAAGATATGGCGGAACGCTATACAAAAATATTTTCGCTTAAAAACGGAATATGCGAAAAAGGGTTGCCGATCAAGATAAACGCGGGAGCTCTTCTTCGTGATAATGTGACCGGCAAGCTTCTCGTTCAGCTGAAAATTCAGAATGCGCAGAAAAAAACGCTGACGCTCGTTCGCGTGAAGATTCTTCAGGGAAGAGAACAAGCGGCACTTGATTTTGAATATAAGGATCTGTCGGTTGCGGAAAACGGCGAGTTTGGAGTACAGACACCTATATTCTTGACGAGCGAAAAGGCAAAGACCTTTAGCGTAACGGTGACCGGAGTGAAATTCGAGGACGGTACCGTATGGATTCCCGCAAAAGCGCCGAAGCAAGCACCGACGGGAACTATAAGACAGACGAAGCCGACACCCGCTGCCGTTTCCGTGAAAAAGCCGATAAATCCGAGCCCGTCAAGCGCACCTGCCGAAGCTGCGGCAAAAACAAGCCCTGCGCCCGATGAAAACAAGATCAAGGAAAACGATTTGCTATATAACTCGGCGATCGAGCTTGCACACTCGGGTAATATTGACAGTATCAAAAAAGCCGTTAAGCAGTTTGAAGCTGTAAGGGGCTGGAAGGATGCGGATAAATATATTCTCGCGTGCCGTAAAAAGATAGCCGAGCTTGAAGAACAGGCAAGAGCGGCTTCGATGGCTCGGGCTAAAGCGGAGGCAAAAGCCAAAGCAGAGGCCGAGGCAAGAGCCCAAGCAGAAGCAGAGGCAAAAGCCAAAGCAGAGGCAGAAGTCAAGGCGAAAGCGGAAACGGAAACTAAAGCCGATTCCGAAAACTCTGAAACAAAGCCGAAAAAGAAACGCAAAAAGATCATTTTCGGTCTGTTACTACTCGGAATCGTTCTTGGTATAGTAGCGGTTATCTTTGCTACTTGTAACAGAACGATCGACGTGACCGAAATTTCGCTCAATGCTAAAAGTATTTCTCTTTATGTTGGTGAAAGCGTGGATCTGACGGTTAAAGTTAGCCCTAACGACGCGACCGATAAGAGTGTAACTTGGAAATCGTCCAATCCCAATATTGCAACTGTAAGTAATGGCAAAGTAACCGCGGTTGGCGCGGGCAGTGCAACTATAACCGTAACTGCCTCAAACGGTAAAACGGCGACCTGCACGGTTACTGTGCCTGTTAAACCTACGGAAGTTTTGCTGAACGCAAATAATCTTACTCTTGAAAAAGACGGCTCTTATACGTTTATCGCAACGGTTTTGCCCGACAACGCTACAAACAAAAACGTAACTTGGAAATCGTCAAACACTGATGTCGTAACGGTAAGTGAAGGAAAAGCAACAGCGGTTGGCACGGGCAATGCAACTATAACCGTAACAACCTCGAACGGTAAGACGGCGACTTGTACGGTTATTGTTACAAACTCTATCGACGATTTTAAATACGAAAAAAACACGACCGGATATACTATCACGGGAGTAAAAAACGAGAACAAAACGTCATACGTTATTCCCGATAGCGTAACGAGCATTGGCGGTTCTGCGTTCTTCGGTTGTAGTAGTCTCACGAGCATAACAATACTCGATAGCGTAACGAGCATTGGCGATTCTGCGTTCTCCCGTTGCAGTGGTCTCACTAGTATAACAATCGGAAACAGTGTAACGAGCATCGGTAAGTATGCGTTCTACGGTTGCACAGGTCTCACGAGCATAACGATACCCGATAGCGTAACGAGCATTGGTCGTTCTGCGTTCGTGGGTTGCAGTGGTCTCACGAGTATAACTATACCGTTTGTAGGAGCAACTAAAAACGGAACAAGCAATACGCATTTTGGATATATATTCGGCGCAGAGTTGTTTAGTAACAATTCAAAGTATGTTCCATTGATGCTTAAAACTGTGATAATTACCGGAGGAACGAGCATTGGCGATGATGCGTTCTGGGATTGCAGTGGTCTCACTAGTATAACAATCGGAAACAATGTAACGAGCGTTGGCAAGAGCGCGTTTTCCGGTTGTAGTGGCCTCACGAGTATAACGATACCGAATAGCGTAACGAGCATTGGTCGTTACGCGTTCTACGATTGCAGGGGTCTCACGAGTATAACGATACCGAATAGTGTAACGAGCATTGGCAATTGGGCGTTCTCCGGTTGCAGTGGTCTCACGAGTATAAACTTCCAAGGCACGAAAGCGCAGTGGAATAAAATAACTTTGGGTTCGGATTGGAAATATGATTCCGGCATAACCCACATCATCTGTACAGACGGACCGATATACGTTTAATAAAAAAAGCGAACCGATTTCGGTTCGCTTTTTTATTGTGAATTTGCATAAAACAGCTACACCATGCCTTCTCCCACAGGAGAAGGCAGATTTCATTTCCTTATCTCGGTAAGCACCGCGTGGACTGCAAGGCGGCCGTCGTTACCGAAGCCGTTCGTGCAGGTGCTGAGCGTTATGACCTGCTCGTCACCGTCAAACTTGTAAGAGACCTTACGCAGAGATTTGCTCTGTCGGCTCTTCGCCCACTCGATAAAGTCGTTTTTACTCGTGAATGAGGTTCTGATGTACGGATCGTATTTACTCGTCTCGTAAACGGAGAAAACTCTGTAAACGTATATCCCGTTTTCGGTCTGAACGTAAATATAAGGCGTGCGGCTGAAAAATCCGCTTCCCTTGAATTTTGCAAGATTTGCAAACATCGATCCCGATGCCATATTATGTCCGTAAATAACCGTGTTCTGATCGGAAAGATCGTCCTGATTTCTGTAATCGGCAAATATCGTGCCCGATGCGAGCTTATCGCCCGTGAACGAGTGGTCGAGGTAGTAGTCGTTGTTGTCGGTGTGGACTATCGGATAGTCGATAAGAGTATCGGGGACGGTTATCCACGCAACTACGTCCGAATTAGTCTCCTTTAACGCGTCAAACTTCGCTTTGAGCATTACGAGTACCGCAGACGAGCCGTCGCTGTCGTCGCTCGGGGGAGCAGGGACGGTGGGCGTTCCGTACTCCTCGGTAGTTCCGCCGTGCGAGTTCTTGTCCGCCTTTGAAACGGCAAACTTTTCGCCGAGAAGGACGTCAAGCGAGCCCCAATCCTCGGACATCTCGCCGTAGAGATCGTCCGCCTCTTTGTATCCGCGTACGCTTGAAAGGATCTGCGAAAGACAGTAGATAAGCACCGCTCCGAGGAGAAATATTACCGCGCCCTTAAGTAAAAACGAAGAGATAGGAGGATAGTTTTTCGGCAGACGCGGTGCTATTTCGCTCGTGGAGAGCTCTGCGAGCGAGCTTGCAAATACGTCCGTATTTTCATTTTGAATTTCTTTCTTCAAGAATTTATCCTCCTTTCCTTACTGTCGGTAACGATATTATATGATTATTTTACTATACGGTCAACGTTTTTTTATGAAATAAGTGTAAATTTCATGCCGAAAAGGGCGGTATTATCTGGAAAGCACCTTTTTCAGATACTGTCCCGTGTACGATCTCTCGCATTTTGCCACCTCTTCGGGCGTTCCCGTTGCCACTACCGTGCCGCCTCTGTCGCCTCCCTCGGGACCGAGATCGATGATGTAGTCGGCGGTCTTTATTATATCGAGATTGTGCTCGATAACTACTACCGTATTGCCCGCATCGGCAAGGCGACTGAGCATCGAAATTAGATTTTTTACGTCTGCGGTGTGAAGACCGGTCGTCGGCTCGTCGAGAATATATATCGTTCGTCCGGTACTGCGTTTTGAAAGCTCGTCCGCGAGCTTTACTCTCTGCGCCTCACCGCCCGAAAGGGTAGTGGACGACTGTCCGATCTTGATATATCCGAGACCTACGTCGTAAAGAGTACGCAGCTTGCGGTGGAGCTTCGGGTGGCTTTCAAAGAAATACATGCCCTCCTCGACCGTCATATCAAGTACGTCCGCGATGGTCTTGCCCTTGTATTTTACCTCGAGCGTTTCGCGGTTGTATCTCTTTCCTCCACACTCCTCGCATACGACGTAAACGTCGGGGAGAAAGTGCATCTCGATACATTTTACGCCGTCACCTTCGCACTTTTCACAGCGTCCGCCCTTGAGGTTAAAGGAAAAACGGTTTGCCTTGTATCCGCGCTGCTTCGCTTCGGGAAGGGATGCGAAAAGATCGCGTATGTCGGTGAAAAGTCCGACGTAGGTTGCGGGATTCGAGCGCGGAGTTCTGCCTATCGGGCTCTGGTCTATCGAGATCACCTTGTCAAGCTCGCCTACGCCCTCGATGGAATCGTGTTTGCCGGGAGTCGTATAGGAGCGGTTAAGCGTGCTCGCAAGAGACTCCTTGAGCACGGAGTTTATAAGCGAGCTTTTTCCGCTACCCGAAACTCCGGTAACGCATACCATTTTTCCGAGAGGAATAGATACGTCGATGTTTTTGAGGTTGTTTTCCTTTGCACCGCGAATGGTGATGAATTTGCCGTTACCCTCGCGTCTTTTTTCGGGGACCTCGATCTTCTGGCGTCCCGAAAGGTATGCACCGGTTATCGAGTCCTTTGAATTTTTTATATCTTCGGGCGTACCGCTTGCGACCACGTATCCGCCGTGAATACCCGCGCCCGGTCCGATATCTACGATAAAGTCTGCGCTCTCCATAGTTTCCTCGTCGTGCTCGACCACGATGACCGTGTTACCGACGTCGCGCAGATTCTTGAGCGTTTGTATGAGCTTTGAGTTGTCCCGCTGATGCAGACCGATAGAGGGCTCGTCAAGGACGTACATAACGCCCACGAGTGAGCTTCCTATCTGCGTAGCAAGACGTATTCTCTGCGCCTCACCGCCCGAAAGAGTGCCCGATGAACGCGAGAGGGTGAGGTAGTCAAGTCCTACCGAAACAAGGAAGGAGAGACGCGCTGAGATCTCCTTGATTATCTCTTTCGATATTATCTTTTCGGTCTCGTTGAAACTGATATTCTGCGTAAACTCCAGTGCCTCGGAAATGGGCATAGAACAAAATTCAAATATGTTCTTTCCGCCGACGGTGACCTTGCTGATCTCGTCATTGAGTCGGGAACCACCGCATTTTTGACAGGTTATATCCTCGGTGAATTCACCGTAATAATCGGATCCCCACTGACGTATTCTGTTTTCGAGCATAGGGATAAGTCCGTCGAAGGAGATCGTCTGATGCGAGATTTTTTTATCGAAAACTCTGCGTACCGAGTAGAGATTATCGTTGTCTCCGTAGAGCAGTACGTTCATTGCCTCGGGCGAATATTTGTAAAGCGGGGTATCAAGAGTAAAGCCGTGCTTTTCACCGACTGCGGCGAAAAGCGGACCGTTCCAGCTGTCGTCGTCAAGTGTTTTGAAACCGTTGACCATAATTGCGCCCTGACGGAGCGAAAGGTTCTTATTGGGCATTATTCTTGCCTGACTTATGACCGTTTTCACACCGAGTCCCGAGCATTCGGGGCAGGCGCCGAGCGGGTTGTTGAAGGAGAACATACGGGGCTCAAGCTCGCTGAAGGAAATCCCGTGCTCCTCGCAAGCAAAATTGAGCGAGAAGGATAGGATCTTGTCGTCCTCTGCGGGCAGAAGTATCTCAAGATTTCCGCCTGCGAGATTCAGCGCAGTCTCGACCGAGTCGGCAAGACGCTTTCTTATGTCCGGTCTGATAACGAGTCGGTCTATAACGATCTCTATCGAGTGCATCTTGTTCTTGTCAAGGATTATATCCTCCGAAAGATCGCGCACCTCGCCGTTGACTCTCGCACGGACGTAGCCGAGCTTTTTTGCATCGTCAAGTATCTTTGCGTGAGTACCCTTCTTGCGGCGCACCATCGGTGCGAGCACCATAAATTTCGTGCCTTCGGGCAGGGAAGAGACTCTGTCGAGGATCCCGTCGAGCGTCTGCTTTCTTATCTCGCGGTTACAAACGGGACAGTGCGGAATACCCACCCTTGCGTAAAGCAGACGCAGGTAATCGTATATCTCTGTAACCGTTCCGACGGTCGAGCGCGGGTTTTTCGACGTGGTCTTTTGGTCGATCGAGATGGAGGGTGAAAGTCCTTCGATAAGATCAACGTCGGGCTTGTCTATCTGACCGAGAAACTGTCTTGCATAAGAGGAGAGAGACTCGACGAACTTGCGGTGTCCCTCTGCGTAAAGGGTATCGAAGGCGAGAGAGGATTTTCCCGAGCCCGAAAGACCGGTGAGTACTACGAGCTTGTCTCTGGGTATCTCAAGAGAGACGTTCTTGAGGTTGTTTTCTCTCGCACCTTTTATAACTATCTTTTTGTTATCCATAGATTTACGTCCTTTTAGTATATGGGAATAATGGGATATTACTGTTTTTCAAGCGCTTTTATGCGGTCGCGATATACTGCCGCTGCCTCGAAGTCGAGCCTTGCGGCTGCCTCGCGCATACGGCGCTCAAGCTCGGGCAGAGACAGCTTTTCTCCGACCTCGTGACGCGAGCGCGTCTTATCTGCACGGCGTTTGGACTGCGATTTGGAATCACCGAAGTCGATAAGCTCGCGAACGTCCTTTTTGATGGTCTTCGGCGTTATGCCGTTTGCCTTGTTGTAGGCGTCCTGCTTTTCGCGGCGACGCTTTGTTTCGTCAATAGCCACGCGCATTGATCTCGTGATCTTGTCGGCGTACATTATGACCTTGCCCTCGGCGTTTCTTGCGGCACGGCCGATAGTCTGTATAAGGGAGGTCTCGCCGCGCAGAAATCCCTCTTTGTCGGCGTCAAGTATCGCAACCAGAGACACCTCGGGAATGTCCAGTCCCTCACGGAGCAGGTTTACTCCCACCAGTACGTCGAAAACGCCGAGACGAAGGTCGCGGATTATCTCGGTACGCTCGACCGTGTCAACGTTGTGGTGGATATATTTGACCTTGATAAGATTCATGCTGAAATATTCGGTAAGGTCCTCTGCCATTTTCTTGGTAAGGGTGGTGACGAGCACTCTCTCGTCCCGCTCTGCACGAAGGCGTATCTCACCCATAAGGTCGTCTATCTGACCTTCGGCGGAACGAACCTCGACTACGGGATCAAGAAGTCCCGTCGGGCGTACGAGCTGTTCGACTATCTGCTCGGAGCCCTCTTTTTCGTATTCGGCGGGGGTTGCCGAAACGTATATTACCTGATTTAGCTTGTCGGCAAACTCGTCAAATCGAAGCGGACGGTTGTCGTAAGCAGAGGGCAATCGGAAGCCGTACTCAACGAGGTTGGTCTTTCTCGCCCTGTCTCCGCCGCTCATTCCGTGTATCTGCGGGATCGAGACGTGAGACTCGTCTATGAACATAAGAAAATCGTCGGGAAAATAGTCGAGCAGAGTGTAAGGAGTCGATCCGGGAGCACGTCCCGCAAAGATCCTCGAATAGTTTTCAATGCCCGAGCAGAATCCGACCTCTCGGAGCATCTCGAGATCGTATCGCGTGCGCTCCTCGATTCTCTGCGCTTCAAGAAGCTTGTTCTGCGACTTGAAAAATTCAACCCGCTCTTCCATTTCTTCTTCTATCTGCTTCAGCGCTTTTTCTCTCGTGGCATCCGAGACTGCGTAGTGCGTTGCGGGATAAACGGTCGTATAATTTACCGTGCGGATAAGCTCTCCCGTTACGGTATTTACCTCGCTGATGCGGTCTATCTCATCTCCGAAAAACTCCACTCTTATCGCTTTTTTATCGTTTGCGGCGGGCAGGACCTCGACCGTATCTCCGCGTACGCGGAACTTGTCACGCTCTAGCGAAATATCGTTTCTTTCGTAGTTCATTGAGATAAGCGAGGATATAAGCTCCTCTCGCGTCATCTGCGCGCCGACGCGGAGCGAGATCATCTGTGAGAGGTATTCGCGCGGATCACCGAGTGAGTATATGCACGAAACGCTGGCAACGATTATAACGTCCCGTCTCTCAAAAAGGGAGGTGGTTGCACTGTGACGCAGGCGGTCGATCTCGTCGTTGACCGCACTGTCCTTCTCAATATAAACGTCCTTGCCCGGAATGTACGCTTCGGGCTGATAATAGTCGTAATAGGAAACGAAAAATTCTACCGCATTTTCGGGGAAAAATTCACGGAACTCACTGCAGAGCTGTGCGGCAAGCGTTTTGTTATGTGAGAGAATGAGCGTAGGCTTGTTGACCTTTGCAATAATGTTTGCCATAGTAAAGGTCTTTCCGGATCCGGTAACTCCGAGAAGAGTCTGTTTTTTCATTCCCGCGTTTACTCCCGCGCTGAGAAGCTCTATTGCCTGCGGCTGGTCTCCGGTCGGCTTAAACGGGGATACGAGCTTGAACCTTCCGTCGGTCATGATTTTTCCTCCTTTTCGCACTTTTTTCGAATTATACTATTATAACACATATTTTTGAAAAAATAAAGTGCAAAACGTATTATTTTTTTGATTTATTGCGGCAGAGCGAAAAAAACGTCCCCGATCGGTAGCGGCATGTGTAAAAAAATGCAAAAAAATGAAAAAAGACTTGTATTCGTGAAGTAATCGTGATATAATAACTATAATTTATTATAAGGCGCAATGGGCGCACGTAAAACGGAGGCATAAAATGCTTAACATCAAGTATCAGTACACAACTCAGAAAAAGATCAAACCCGACTACAACAGTCTTGGCTTCGGAAAATATTTCTCCGACCATATGTTTTTAATGGATTATACCGCCGAAAAGGGCTGGCACGATCCCAGAATCGTTCCTTTCCAGAACCTTTCGCTCTCTCCCGCAACCGCAGTTTTCCACTACGCGCAGGAGATGTTTGAGGGACTCAAGGCGTACAAGACCGCAGAGGGCAAGGTACAGCTTTTCAGACCTCAGAAGAATATCGAGCGTCTTAACAACACCAACAGACGTATGTGCATACCCGAGATCGATCCCGACGACGTTCTTCAGGCGATCAAGGCACTCGTCAAGACCGACGAGGACTGGATCCCCGAGGAGGAGGGTAAGTCTCTCTACATAAGACCGTTCATCATCGCTACCGATGCGATGCTCGGCGTTCACCCCTCGCACAGCTATCTTTTCTGCATAATCCTTTCTCCCGTAGGAGCATACTACGCAAGCGGAATCAACCCGGTTAAGATCTACGTTGAGCCCGAATACGTTCGTGCCGTTAAGGGCGGAACCGGATTTGCAAAGGTAGGCGGAAACTACGCCGCATCCCTTAAGGGCCAGGAGGTTGCCGAAAAGCTCGGTTACGCGCAGGTGCTCTGGCTTGACGGTATAAACCACAAGTACGTTGACGAGGTCGGTGCTATGAACGTATTCTTCGTTATAGACGGAGAGATAATCACACCTACCCTTGAAAACGGCAACATTCTTCCCGGCGTTACCCGTGACTCGGCTATCGCGCTCCTTAAGAGCTGGGGCTATAAGGTGAGCGAGCGTCTCCTTTCGATCGACGAGATCCGTGAGGCAGCCGACAACGGCAAGCTTGACGAAGCGTTCGGCACGGGAACCGCAGCAGTTATTTCTCCTATCGGAGAGCTTAACGAGGCGGGCAAGATCATGATAATCAATAACGGCAAGATAGGACCTATCTCCCAGCGTCTCTACGACAATCTCACCGGCATCCAGTGGGGCAAGGTAGAGGACACCATGGGCTGGACGGTCGCAGTTGACTGAAAATGAGATTTGAAATCGGCAAGAAACAAAGCGGACTTTTAGTCCGCGAGTTTCTGTCGTCTCACCTTGAGCTGTCGCACAGGGCAATATCGGCTCTGAAAAACAGCGAAAACGGGATAGTGCTGAACGGCACTCGTGTGACCGTCAGGGCGACTCTTAGCGATGGCGATATTCTCGAGCTTGAGCTTGAAAATAAGCCGTGCGATGGAGACGCGGTGATCCCCGCTGATATTCCGATAGAAGTTCTCTACGAGGACCAGGCGCTCACCGTTGTGAATAAGCCGCCCTTTATGCCGACTATAATCTCGCACGGGCACTACGACGATACGCTGGCAAACGCGCTCGCGTACCGTTATCGCGACAGAGATTTCGTTATGCGCGCGGTCAACCGACTCGACAGAGACACGAGCGGAATTTGCCTTATCGCAAACAGCCGCCGCAGCGCGCATATACTCGGCGAGCAGATGAGAGCGCGAGGAATGGAGAAAAAATATCTCGCCGTTCTGAGCGGAAATCTCGAAAACGATCTTTGCGAAAAGGAGATCGTTACGGGAATAAGACGTAAAGAGGGAAGCGTTATGCTTCGCGAGGTGGCAGATATTTCCGTTGCAAGAGAGGCAAGAACTCTCTACCGTCTTATCTCAAACGGTAAAAGATTTTGCGCGGTCTCGGCGGAGCCGAAAACGGGCAGAACGCATCAGCTTCGAGTACATTTTGCTCATATCGGACACCCGATAGTGGGAGACACGCTCTACTCGCAGCGAAGTGACGAGATAGCTCGTCAAGCACTTCACGCGTATGAGCTTACGCTCACACACCCATACACGAAAGAAAAAATGACCTTTCGCGCGCCGATAGCGAGCGATATAGCGTCGCTTGCGTCGTTTGACGCGCTGGATCTTTCAAAACTGTAAACGTTCTTACGAAAGAGGAATTTTAATGCACGAAAAACAGGTCGGCGGAAATTTTGTGAAAAGATTTTTCGGGCGCATACCCAAAGCGTGCCTCGTGCTTTTCGCTCTCGGCATACTTGCGCTGATAGTTCATATTATTTCTTATATATCAAGCGCTTTCGCTGATTTTTTCACAAGATATATCGGCTCTGCAGTCAGATTTATTTTGACTAAGATCACGGGATGGATCCCGTTCTCGCTTGCCGAGATGATAATAATTCTTGTCCCGATAATTTTCGCGGTCCTTATGATAGTGGGAATGAAAACGGCGAAATCGCCCGATAAAAACGCGTATATTCGCTTTTTATGCGTGCTTCTTGCCATCGTGAGCACGCTGTACTCTCTTTTCGTTTTTACGATAGGAACTGCGTACAGAGGAAGCACTCTTTACGAAAAGCTGGGCGTAGAAAAGCCGGAGTACGAAAATTCAGAGGATCTCGTGGCGCTGTCCGGATATCTAAGAGACAAAGCAAACGAGTGCGCGGAGAATATTTCGTTTAGTCCGGAATACGGCTCGGTGATGCCGTATAGCAGAGGTGAGCTTAACGATCTGTTGAACGATGCGTGTATAAAGGCGTCCGAAAAGTATTCTTTTCTGGCTCCTCTGCGCTCAAGATTTAAGGATATTGCCCTGAGTGAGCCGATGACCTATACTCACATCTCGGGCGTATATACCTATTTTACGGGTGAATCTAATATAAATACCAATTTCCCCGATTATACTATTCCGTTCACCGCGGCACACGAGATGGCGCATCAGCGCGGAATAGCACGCGAGGAGGAGGCAAACTTCGTTGCCTACCTCATCTGTATGGAAAGTGACGATAACTATGTAAAGTACAGTGCGTACGTAAGCTTGCTCGAGTACGTCCAGAGCGCTCTGTACAAAGCGGATAAGAGTGCGTACGCTGAGTTTTATCCCACGCTCGGTGAAAAGATAGTTATGGAATACGAGGTGTACGATAATTTCTTTGCAAAATACCGCAAGAGCGTTGCTTCGGACGTCAGCGGAACTATAAATAACGTGTATCTTCAGTCACAGGGACAGAAGGCGGGATCTATGAGCTATTCGCTCGTGGTCGGACTTGCGATCGCCTATATTGATTACTGAGATGTCACAAGGAAGAACAAAGCATATAATAGTAGTAAGTTTAAGGACTGCCGGAAGGAATGGTCAAAAATATGAAAAAGTTAGTTATTAACGGCGCAAAACCGCTCGTCGGAGAAATAGAGATAGGCGGAATGAAAAACGGCGCGCTTCCCATAATATTTGCTTCGCTGCTTATTACCAAAGGAACGTGTACGCTTGAAAATCTCCCCGCCGTAAAGGACATAGATCTTTCTCTTGAAATAATCGAAAGTCTCGGCGCAAAGGTCGAGCGTACCGATAAGCATACCGCCGTAATAGACGCCTCTGGTGTAAGCGTCAAGGAGCCGCCGGCGGCACTCGTCAGAAAGATGCGCGCTTCGTACTATCTTCTCGGCGCAGAGCTGGGTAGATTCGGAACCGCGGTCGTTCAGTATCCGGGCGGATGCGATTTCGGCGGACGTCCGATAGACAGACACATAAAGGGCTTTGAATTTCTCGGTGCAAAGGTCACCGAGACCTTCTCGGAGAGCGGAAAGTGCGTAAGAGCCACGACGGACGGGGGCGTTGTCGGAGCAAACGTCTTTTTTGACGACGTTTCGGTAGGGGCAACGGTGAACGTAATGCTCGCGGCAGTATGCGCCAAGGGTGTGACCGTTATAGAAAACGCGGCAAGAGAGCCGCACGTGGTTGACCTTGCCAACTTCCTTAATACCTGCGGAGCGCAGGTGTTCGGCGCGGGAACTCCCACCATAAAGATCACGGGCGTTGACAAGAGCGAGCTTCACGGCTCGACTTATGCGGTAGCTCCCGATATGATCGAGGCGGGGACCTATATGGTAGCGGCAGCCGCAACGCGCGGAAACGTACTTATCAAAAACGTGATCCCAAAGCACCTTGAGGCAACCTCTACGAAGCTCGAGGAGATGGGCGTTAAAATAGTTGAAAACGACGACAGCGTTCAGGTCAGCGTGCCGGGAGAGCTGAGCGCGACCAATATGAAAACGCTTCCGTACCCCGGAATTCCGACCGATATGCAGCCACAGTTCTGCGTACTTATGTGCGTTGCGAACGGTGTGAGCCGACTCGTGGAGGGTGTGTTCGATAACAGATTCCAGTACGTCGATCAGCTTCGCAGAATGGGCGCAAATATCGAGGTAAACGGCAAAGTTGCAACGATAAGCGGAGGCAGTCCTTTGTACGGTGCGGCTGTAAGCGCGCTTGACCTTCGCGCAGGTGCGGCGATGGTAATTGCGGGACTTTGCGCAAACGGAAAGACCGAAATAGATAACGTCAATTACATTAACAGAGGGTACGAGGATATAGTTGAAAAGCTCCGTGCTCTCGGAGCGGATATTTCGCTTATTAACGAAGAAGACTGAAAAATCGGGAGGTAACTCCCGATTTTTTAAGAAATAAAGAAAGGGGGAGCTTTTCGAAAAATGAGAACGCTGAACGTAAATAAGAACGACGCGGGACAGCGTCTTGACAAATTTCTGTCCAAGGCGGTGCCCGGACTTCCGACCTCTCTGATGTATAAGCTCGTTCGCACGAAAAAGATAAAGGTCAACAGAAAGCGTACCGAGCATACGTACGTTCTCGGCGAGGGTGACACGGTAGAGCTATTTATAAAGGAAGAATTTTTTGACGCACCGAGCGAAAACTCTGCGCTGAAGCTTACTCCCCATATAGATATTTTGTACGAGGACGAAAATATAATGCTCCTCGACAAGCGCGCGGGAATGATAGTGCATTCGGACGATAAGGAAAGCACCAATACTCTTATCTCGCACGTCTGCGCGTACCTTTATCAGAAGGGAGAATACGATCCTGCAAGGGAAAACTCGTTTACCCCCGCGCTTTGTAACAGAATAGACAGAAATACGGGCGGAATAGTTATTGCCGCAAAGAACGCGCAAACGCTTCGTATTATGAATGAAAAGATCAAAAATCGCGAGATGAAGAAAAAATATCTCGCGGCGGTACACGGCA
This sequence comes from Oscillospiraceae bacterium, assembly GCA_015064385.1. GTDB lineage: Bacteria > Bacillota > Clostridia > Oscillospirales > CAG-272 > SIG672. The sequence goes on from SVSI01000010.1 coordinate 16,306, forward strand.
TCCTTGATAAAAAAGAGGGCGTACTTACGGGATATCTGAAAAAAGATCAAAAGACCAACACCGTCGAGGTTTTCAAAAATCCTCCCAAGGGAACGGATGCGAAAAAGATCATTACGGGATACAGAGTTATCTCGGAAAAGAACGGACTGTCCCTGCTCGAGGTCGATCTTATAACGGGAAGAACTCACCAGATAAGAGCGCACATGGCGTCGGTCGGACACCCCCTTCTCGGTGACGGAAAATACGGTGTGAACAGAGACGACAAAAAGCTCGGATACAAGTTCCAAGCGCTCTATTCGTATTGCCTTGAATTTCGTTTCACGAGTGATTCGGGCATACTTTCATACCTTAACGAAAGGAAATTTAAGATAAGTGAAGATAAGATCTGGTTTTGCCGAGAATTTGACTAAGCTTGGCAAGAGTCGGCTTTTCGCCGCGCTTTTGATAGTGCTTTCTGCGTCGCTGACGGCGCTGACGCTTATATTTGACGTGCTTGCGGGACTTGCCTTCGTGTCGATGGTTCCTCTCGTTATTGCACTTATAAAACGGTGTGACGCGGGCAAAAAGCTTCGCTCGCTTTATGGGCTGTCCTTTCTCTGGTCAATGATTTTTTACATAATAATTTACCATTGGTTCTGGTACCTTTGGCCGATGGAATTTCTCGGTGTCGAGAGACCGATGGCGCTCGTTATAACCCTCGTTTGCTGGATCGGACTTTCCACCTTGCAGGCGTTCGGAACGGCGTTTATCGGGCTTCTTTTCGGTGCCGCATACAAAAAGGGCGGACTTAAATTTGCCCCTCTCATTTTCGCCTGCGCGTGGACGATCCTTGAATATATGCAGTCGCTCACTTGGGCGGGAGTGCCGTGGGCTCGACTTGCGCTTTCCCAGACCGTCTTTCCCGCAGCCGTCCAGAGTGCGTCTCTCCTCGGCTCGCTGTTTATAGGATTTATCATAGCTCTCGTTAACGGATTTTTTGCCGTCACCACCGTGTGTTTTGTAAAACGAGAAAATGCTTCGCGAGCTTGGATAAGACCGCTCGCGCTCGCACTTGCAATCATCGTTTTGAATCTCGGATACGGCTTTATCGCGCTTGGAGTACATAACGAAAAGAGCGGAGAAGCGATAAAGATAAACGTCGTTCAGGGCAATATCGGCTCGGGTGATAAGTGGGAGGATAGCTCGGATACGACCTCGATCCGCGTATATGAAACGCTTACCCGTCAGGCGCACACGAAGTCGCCGGCTGACATAGTTCTGTGGCCCGAAACGGTGCTCGTTTGTTCTGCCAAAGAATCGCTTTATTTCAGAAATAAAATAACCGCTCTGGCAAAGGAGACCGACTCGGTTATATTCGTTGGAGCTTTCGATTATTCGGAAAATTCGGACGGCGAAACGGAGGCGCATAATGCGCTTATCGCCTTTTATCCGGACGGTAGTATCGAGGAGTCATCTTATAAAAAGAGACATCTCGTACCCTTCGGAGAGTATATGCCTATGCGAAATATACTCGAGAAAATAATGCCGTTTATGACCGAGCTCAATATGCTCTCCGACGATCTTGCGCCCGGCACGTCTGCCGAAATAATTGAAACGGGACACGGCAAGGCGGGACGTCTTATCTGCTTTGACTCAATATACCCGTTACTTATGCGTGACAGCGTGAGATCGGGCGCGGAGTTCGTTTTGCTCTCGACCAACGATTCGTGGTATCGTGACAGCGCGTCAGCGTATCAGCACAACGCTCACGCGGTACTGAGAGCGGTCGAAAACAGACGCTATATCGCTCGCGCGGCGAGCACGGGCATCTCCTCCGTAATAAGCTCGGACGGAAAGGTCACAGACGCTCTGCCGCCCCTCTCTGACGGATATATCTGCACTGAAATTCACAAAAACTCCGGCAGAACGCTCTACTCGGTACTCGGTGATATTATAGTTATACCGTGCGTTGCGGCCATTGCTTTTTTCGTGCTTAAGGATCTCTTTGAAAAAAAGAAATTCACTCAAGAAAATACCGAAGAATCGGATTAAATGTGAAAAAGAATTAAGAAAAAAAGAATTTCTTGAAAATATATTTTGAAAAACTTGTAACATTACTGTTAATAGGAAAAGGCGGCTCTGGATACTTAGTTGGTTTTGTTCAAAAAAACGCCGCAAATACACCCAAAAACGCAGAATAAGCCGTTTTTTGATAATAATAACCAAAAAACAAGCGTCAAATTTGTGCGATTTGAAAGAAGAAATGGAGTTGACAAATCAGCATAAAAGTGATAGAATATAGTAACAAAAAAAATATTGGAGGATTCAATATGAAAAAACGCATTTTGGCACTTATCATGTCGATGCTTCTTATCGCTTGCGCGGTGCTGTCTCTCGCTTCCTGTAAGGACGATGATGACGGAGACGTAGTAGGCCCCAACATCGATTGGATCGACCATCTTGGCGACCACGATCTTGGCGGAGCAGAGATAAAGTTTGCTGTATCGGAGGCAAATGAGAACGACGGATTCAACGAGCGCTCCATTTCAGCAAGTGCAGACACCGGCGACCGTGTTGACACCGCGATCTACAACCGTAACAAGAACATCGAAGCAAGATTCAACTGCAAGATCACCCTTGCATTTATAAAGAACGATAACCTTGCAGATACCACTGTAAAGAACGTTCTTTCTTCGAAGGGCTCTGAGTACGACATCATCGCAGCCCGTCAGTACGATGACGTTATTCTCTGCAGCGAAGGTCTTCTTCTCGACCTCTTTGCTAACGAGTCAACCAAGCAGTATCTTTCTGTTACAGATCCGTGGTGGGGAACCAAGTACATCCAGGGTATGACCTTCAATAAGAAGGCATTCTGGCTCGTAGGTGACCTTAACCTCAGATACACCGGCGGATTCTACGCAACCTTTGTAAACGCTAAGATTTACGACAACAACTTCAAGAATAACGAGAACTACGGAGATATCCATCAGATCGTTAAGGACGGAAAGTGGACCGTTGATATGATGAAGGACCTTTCCGACCTCGCGACCACCGTTTCTTCTGACGATCCTGCTGCGGGCAAGATCCCCAGCGGCGAGGTTATCGGCGTTGCATTCCCGATCCACGATAACACTAACGGTCTCGCAGTATCCTGCGGCGTTAAGTTCTCGCAGACGAACAAGGACGGATCTATAACCTTTACTTTCCACAGTGGACAGACGGCACTTACTAGTTTCTATAAAGAGTACAAGGCACTCCTTGATACCAAGGGTTGCGTAAATTACTACGGTGCGTCAGACAACGGCGGATATTCTGCTGCATTCGCTGATTTCGCTGCAGACAAGGCACTCTTCGTTCCCGGACGTATCAACCAGGCAGAGCTTTACCTCAGAAAGATGGATAGCGGATTCTACATTATCCCCAATCCGAAGCTCGACGAGAATCAGAAGAACTACATTTCGAGTCTCCACGATGCAATAAGCATTTACGGAATCAACCCCAACTCCAAGAATATCGAAGCATCGGCAATCGTTCTTGAGGCAATGGCAGCTGAGTCTTACAGAAGCGTAAGACCCGAGTACTATGACTATGCTCTTAAGAATAAGTACACCACCGATCCCGGAACCAAGGAAATGATCGAGCTTATCAGCTCCAGCTCCTACTCCGACTTTGCTCTCGTTTGGGCGTTTACCAGTTATTTCAAGGCAACCCAGAACGGAGACCTCGGTAACTTCCTCAGAGCTGAATTAAGAGCGGGTGTTGCGGACATCACCACTCACCTTCAGGCAGAGTACAAGTCCGGTTGGGAAACTGCTATTCAGGAGATAGACAAGGCATTTGCTAAGGTTAACTGATTAAATCAACATAAAAAAGACTCAACCTCGTGTTGAGTCTTTTTGTTTTTCTATTTCCGTTCTTTAAGCACGCCCGTGTGGTCGAAGGGAGGGATAAAGCTTTCGCTCGCCGCTTCGCGTCCTTGAGTGTAGGCGTTTTTTACTCCGATGTCAAGCGCAAACGAAACGACCTTGTCGTACTCGTACGTTGTGAGCTTGCGTGAAAGCTCTTTGAAGGCAAAATCGCGTCTTGTAGGAGTGTATTGATTCATAATGCTTAAATAGATGCCGTCGGCGTATCTTTCGTATAGATGTTTTATTATGGAGATAGCTTCGTTAGTGTGCGCGGGTAATACCAGACAGCGCACGATAACTCCCGATCTCATAAGTCCGTCAGAGGCAAAGCTCGGCGTACCCGCTATATCGACCATAACGTCTATCGCTTCGGACGCTTTTTCAAAATAATCGGGTGCGTGCGAAAAGTTTTTCGCAGTTTCGGACGAAAAATATTTCAGATCCGGAAGAAAAATATCTATTTTCCCGCGCAGAAGCTCGAGCGTTTCTCGTTTTTCATATCCGCTTGAATTCCAGACGAAGGGAAGTGAAAAACCGGATTTTTTCGCCTTATCTATGGCGGACACTACCGAAGGTGTAAAGTGTGACGGCGTTACGAGGTTGATGTTGTGAGCACCCTTTTCCTGAAGCTCAAAAAAGATCTCAATAAGCCGCTCCTCGCTTATCTCTATGCCCGAGTGGGAAAGCGCTATCTCTGCGTTCTGACAGTATATGCATCGCAGTCCACATCCGCTGAAAAATACCGTACCCGAGCCGCCGCTGCCCGATATGCACGGCTCCTCCCAAAAATGGAGCGCCGCTCTGCTTATTCTTATTTTGTCACTCTCGCCGCAAAATCCGAGCGCGTTTCTTCGGTCAGTGCCACAGTTTCTCGGACACAAACGGCAGTTTTCGTATAAGTCGATCATAGAAGCCCTCCTGTAAGAATAAAAACAAAGAGCCGTTTGAATAAACGGCTCTTTCCTATGCTCCATCGGAGATTCGAACTCCGGACACCTTGATTAAAAGTCAAGTGCTCTACCGTCTGAGCTAATGGGGCATAAGGCGCAAAACAATGCGCCTAATAATAGTAACATAGAAAGTGTATTTTGTCAAGTCTTTTTTAGAAAAAATTGAAAAATATTCCCAAATTCGGTCTTTTTATGTGCGCTGTGCTTTAACGAAGCAGACCTTTTCTCCCTCAATAAACGAGCGAATAACGCAGTCCGCCGTCGGCTTCTCGGAAAGTATAAAAGCGGACAGAGGCGTCTCGACGAGCACGCCGATCTTACGGCGGATCTCTCTTGCCCCGAGCCGTCTGTCACACGAGCGCGCGATAAAATGGAAGACCTCATCGGAGAATTCGATCACGATCCCTTTTTCATAGAGGCGCTCTGCGAGCGCCGACAGCATCTTTTTACTTATCTTAATAACCGAGATAAGATCAAGCGGATCAAACAAGACTACTTCGTCAACGCGACCGATAAATTCGGGCGAAAATACCTCCTTCAGCTTGCCGTATAAATGATCGGATGCCTCCCGCTCACCCGACAAAAATCCCGCTTTCCCGATACCGGATAAAACGAGCTCCGAGCCGATGTTCGAGGTCATTATTATTATCGTATTGCGGAAATTTATTTTCCGACCGTGCGAATCACTCAGCTCTCCCTCGTCCATTATCTGTAAAAGAAGCTCAAACACGTCTTTGTGCGCCTTTTCTATCTCGTCAAAAAGCACGATATGATGCGGATTTCTGCGTACGCGCTCGGTGAGCTGTCCCGCATCCTCGTATCCGATATATCCGGGTGGTGATCCGATCAGGCGTGAAACGCTGTTTTTCTCACAGTACTCGGACATATCAAGCCGTATGAGTGCCTTTTCGCTGCCGTACAGCTCGCACGCAAGCGCCCTTGCAAGAGAGGTCTTGCCCACTCCGGAAGGCCCTGTAAATATAAATGAAGCGAGCGGGTGGCGGGGATCTTTAACCCCCGTCTTGCTTCGCTGAACGGTCGCGCATACCTTTTTGAGCGCGTCGTTTTGTCCTACGATTCGCTCCTTCAACGCGCTCTCGAGATTTATAAGACGAAGATCATCGCCACTGCCGAGCTTATTTATAGGAATGCCCGTCCATTCCGTCACCGTGTTTGCAACGTCCTGCTCGCAAACGAAGGCACCGGAGGAGAGCTTGACTCTTGCCGCGCTCTCGTCAATGAGGTCGATGGCTTTGTCCGGCAAAAAGCGATCGCTTATATGTGTATAAGAGAGCTTTACTGCGGCTTCAATTGCTTTGTCGGTTATGCTTACTCCGTGGTGCTCCTCGTATTTTTTTCGGAGTCCGTTCAGTATGCGTACGCTTTCCTCCGGACTCGGTTCACGCACGGTGACGCTTTGAAATCTGCGCTCAAACGCGGCGTCCTTTTCTATGTGACGTCTGTATTCCTCAAGCGTAGTTGCACCGATTATACGCAGTTTTCCGCGCGCAAGCACGGGCTTTATGATGTTCGCGGCATCTATCGCACCCTCGGCAGAGCCGGCACCGACGACGGTGTGAAGCTCGTCTATAAAGAGGACCACGTGAGGATTTTTTGCCACCTCCTCGACGGTGAGCTTCATTCTTTCCTCAAAATCCCCTCGGTATTTTGCACCCGCGAGCATTGACGGGAGATCAAGCGAATATATCTGCGTGTCAAAAAGCTCGTCGGGGACGTTTCCCTCGGCAATTCGGCGCGCAAGTCCCTCAACTATTGCAGTCTTGCCCACCCCGGGATCTCCTATGAGACAGGGGTTATTTTTCGTTCTCCGCATAAGTATGCGCATAACTCGATCTATTTCGGCGTCTCTGCCGATAAGGGGATCAAATTCCTCGCACTGATCGGCGGCGGTTATTTTATGAGCGTATTTTTGCAGAGTGGGTAGCTTTTCGTCCCCTTTTCGCTGTCTTTTTGCCGGCTTGGGATTTTCAGTTGCAGTACCGGAACATGAAATAAAGTCCTGACACATCTCGTTGATTTTGAACTCGGAAAGATTGAGGAGAGATGCGGCAGTGCAGTTTTTTTCGCGCAGCAGCGAGGAAAAGAGCATACCCTCGTCTATCTCGGCGATCCCTTGCTTTTTCGCTGTCAGAGAGGCGTTTTCTATGATATTTTGCGTGCTCGGTGAGATCTCGCTCACACATTCGGCGGCGCGCTCACCCCTCCCGGTTTTGAGAACGATACCGTTTCTTATTTTGTCGAAGTCTGCTCCCGCGCCCATAAGTATTTTTGCATAATGCGAGCTTTTGTCGTATAAAAAGGCAAGCAAAAGATGCTCACTGCCGATATAAGTGTGCCCGAGCTCGCGCGCTGATGCAAGAGACAGACCGAGGATCTTTTGTGCGGATAAGGAAAATCTGTTGGCCATTGCATGTCCCCCTTGTGAAGAAAAAGAGATGGAAATATCCTTTATAATATTTCCATCTCAAAGGGAAAAAAGTCATCTGTTTGTAAAATTTTCCTCAAATATGTGATTTAGTCTCCCGCATTTTTCAAAATATACTGTGAGTACGCTATCGCAAGAGCGTCCCATAGCTCTTTTGTTATTTTCCCATTCGGAGTCGGAGTACCGTTTCGCTCGCCGAAATCCTCAAGAGCCAGGGCGGTGTCCGAGTCAAATATGCCGTTTACCTTGATATACGAGTAGTCGTATATATGGAGCGCGCGGAGCATTATTTGAATTATATATATAAGATCGCTCGCCTCTCCGAGGGATAGCCCTCCATCGCAGAGAAGAGTATCGTACGGAGATATTTTCTCGGGCGGAGTGTATATGGCGCGATACTTTTCGGCTGTGAATACGAGCTTTTCCCAGGTGTTGAAATCTACCGCACCGCTTTCCTCAAGTCCCTCGATACGCTGAAAATCGCGCACGGCTTCCTCTGTAAGAGAGCCGTATATTCCGTCAGGTGTGATCATGGGAATGGCGTAGCCCGCCTTATAAAGCTCTCTTAAATAGGTCTGTATCTCAAGAATTACCATATTTTTTTGACGTATATCCATATTACTGCCCCTCCTCGCTTGATACGGTATATCCGGGATACTGTCCCTCACTCTTGTCGTAACCGCGCACGATATTCTCCCATATATCTCCGATAGCATCCCAAGTTATTGCCGAAACTACCGTGTTTTCAGCAATACCGAAATATCTCTGGAATGCAAGTACCGCCGCTTGTGTTTCGGCGTCGTATATGCCCGTGACCTCAACTCTCGGTATCTCGGGATAGACCTCCGATATCGTTTGCAGATAGGTCTGCAGGGTAACGACGCTGTCGTTTTGAGTCTGATCTCTTATCGGTATTCCGGGATACGGACGCGGTGAATTTTCAAAAAGATTATCGGGTAGCTCGTTTAGTATGCCCGCGTAGATGTCGTACGCGTACTCCCACGTAGATGAGTCCACTATACCCGTTACCGGCAAGGAATATTCACTTTGGAACGCCTCTACTGCCGCCTTTGTCGCAGGACCGTAAATTCCGTCCACCTTTATTTGCGGTAGCGATTCTACGAAATACGATATAAAGAGCATCAGGTACTGTACGAGCTCTACTCCGAATCCGGTGTCGCCCGGACCGAGCGTTTCGGAAAATTGACGCTCGACCTCCGAGTATGTCAGTCCCTCCGAGATTATTGAATTTAACTGCTTTACGCCGTTGAAAATAAGAAGTATCCGATACCAGGTTGCTTTTCCCACGATTCCGTCCACGGTTAGGTTGAAAACCCTTTGAAATTCTCTGACCGCACGGTCGGTCTCGTCTCCGAAAATGCCGTCAACGGGGTATATCTTCGGTATTGCGGGATAGTTTTGCGAAACTCTGTTTATTCTTAGCTGAACGGTGCGCACGTCGTTGCCTATGCTGCCAAGCGAAAGAGGGATCTCGGGCGCGCTTTCAGCTGTCGGCTGTACGGGAACGTCTGTCACTATATCAATATCATCTCCGTAATAATAGGTCAGTATGTCGTATGCAACGCGTCCCTCGTTTGCAAGATCGACGCTCCCCCACTGCGAAAGACCGTCGCAGGTAGTGGTGGTGCCGTTGCAGTAGGAGGCAAACAGCGGCTCAACGAAGCCGCGGCGGTTTACGTAGCTGTCGAAGATCTGATCGACGATCTTTGATACGTTGTCAAAAATATCGCGTCCGTTTTTGAAGGTCTGATCGTAGGCGGGAAGGGAGGTTATGTCAAAATCGTATCCTTGTGAGCGGTAAAATTCGGTATAAACGCGGTTGAGAGCGAACGAAATCTGGGCGTAGATGTTGGCGCGAAGTGCCGCCTCGGGCCACGTAGGATATATCTCGCCCGAAGCAACGTTTTTGATATAGTCGATAAACGGAACTCTGACGTTTTGCGCTTTTGCCGACGGAGCTCCGAGATGCACGGTGATAAATTCGGGAATAACGGGAAGAAAGGACTGCGAGTTCATATTTCACCTCCGATTTCCGTGTCGGGCGCGGAGACGTTGGTCGGTGCATTTCCGACGTAAGGAATAAGCTGCACGGGTTGGATCGTGGTTATCCCCGCAAATACGGGGACCTCGGCAAATATTTGAGTTAAAAATCCCTGCTTGTCGATCTCTATGCTTATAGTTGCAAAGGGCTGCTCGGGAGGATTTGGAAAGAGCGTTTCCGAGCGGTCGGGAGTATCCACCTCAAGAGGAAGAGTAGAGCCGCTGCTGTCGGTTATCTGAACTCCGAGAACCCGAAAAACTCCGCCCTCGTATCCGCTGACGGTCACCGTAGCGCCCGCTATCGGGAGGGCTTCGCCTCGGCTTCGGACCTCGGTTATTACGTATCCTTTTTCCATTTGAAATCACCTCGGTAAATAATCTTTTTTCTCCTGTGATTATCTTATGTGAAAGGCAAAAAAAGGTTCAAAACTATTGAAAAAAGAAAATATGCGTGATATAATATAAGTAAATAAGTCGAAACGAACGGAATAATGTAAAAAAAGGTCCGAAGCTTTCGCTTCGGACCTTAAAAGAATATTTCTTTTAGTTTTACTTATGCAAGCTCTGCAAAGTACTTGATGGTTCTGACCATCTGAGAGGTGTAGGAGTTCTCGTTGTCGTACCAAGCAACTACCTGAACCTGATAGGTGTCGTCGTCGATCTTAGCAACCATGGTCTGAGTTGCGTCGAAGATCGAGCCGTAGGTGCTTCCGATAACGTCGGACGATACGATCTCATCGGTGTTGTAGCCGAACGATGCAGAGGACTGTGCCTTCATAGCAGCGTTGATGCCTTCAACGGTGATGTCGCTTCCCTTAACGACTGCGATAAGGATCGTGGTAGATCCGGTGCAGGTGGGAACTCTCTGAGCACTACCGATAAGCTTGCCGTTGAGCTCGGGGATAACGAGACCGATTGCCTTAGCAGCACCGGTAGAGTTGGGAACGATGTTCTGAGCGCCTGCACGAGCACGGCGGAGATCGCCCTTTCTGTGAGGACCGTCAAGGATCATCTGGTCGCCGGTGTATGCGTGAACGGTGGTCATGATACCCGACTGGATGGGAGCGTAGTCGTTGAGTGCCTTAGCCATAGGAGCGAGGCAGTTGGTGGTGCAGGATGCAGCCGAGATGATCTTGTCATCAGCGGTGAGGGTGTCGTTGTTAACACCGAAAACGATAGTCTTGAGATCCTTTCCTGCGGGAGCGGAAATAACTACCTTCTTAGCACCTGCGTTGATGTGAGCCATCGACTTCTCGGTGGAGCAGTAGAAACCTGTGCACTCGAGAACGACGTCAACGTCAAGAGCACCCCAAGGGCAGTTAGCAGCGTCTTTCTCTGCATAGATCTTGATGGTCTTGCCGTCAACAGTGATGCTGTCGTCGGTAGCAGATACGGTATCAGCGAGAGCATACTTGCCCTGAGCGGTATCGTACTTGAGAAGATGAGCGAGCATCTTGGGGCTGGTAAGGTCGTTGATTGCAACGATCTCATAACCTTCCGCGCCGAACATCTGGCGGAAAGCAAGGCGGCCTATACGGCCGAAGCCATTAATGGCAACTTTTACGGACATTGGAAAATACCTCCTGAATTTTTAATTTACGGGTATATTTTACTCCAAATGATCAAAATATTCAAGTGTTTTTTCAAAACTTTTTAAGAATTGTTAGTTTTTTGTCAAATAGTACTAAATAAAGTACGATATTATGCCACAATATGCCAAAATAACGAATATGAAAGGGTAAAAAATGAATTATACCGACTATATTTCGTCACCCGACGAGCTTGATACCCCGATAATGATATGCAACAGCTCGGGACTCGTCGTATATAAAAACGCGTCTGCAATCAAAAACGTGCGCCTGCCGAGGAGAAACACGCACGTTCAGTTTCATCTTGACAGGGGCGGTGTTTCGGAATACGAAAACATTCCGTCGAGAAAAAAGCCGAGCGTTATAAGCGTTGACACGGGAGACAGAAGGGCAAACGCCTTCGTTATTCCTTATAAAAGAGCGACCGAAAGCTGCTCGCTCTGGGTGTTCTTTTCCTTTCTCCAGATAAACGCGCTCAGCAGGATCTTCGTGGACTACGAAAGAGATCTTTGCGACGTCGGATACGAGATCTGTGACATAATTCGCTGTCTGGACGAAAAGACCTTCACCCTTGACGAGAGAGTTCATGCTGACGCAGACGCCCGTATAGAGCGCAGAATGGAACGAATACTTTCTTATATGTTTTCTGCGGGGGATATCAGAAAAAACAGTGCAAGCACCTTCAAAAACGCGATAAATCTGCTTCACGAGGTGACGGAGCGAAGCTTTGACAAGCTCGGATACGACGTCAGATTTTCCGGTCAGTGCAATAAAAATATACCGCACATGCTTGACATGAGGGGACTTATCGTGCTATACTTGTATGCATCGGTATTCGCGTGCAAGCTGTCCCGTGACAGACGCGTAGAGATGAATATGAGTCAGAGCGGAGACAACCTCTCGTTCAGGATAGAATTTTCACTCGGATTTCCGCAGTTTACGATAGAAAATTCAAAAGACGTTTTCGATCTCGTCGGACTTGCGCCCAAATTTGCGCTCGAGCTTCTTATCATATCCCGTATCTGCAAAAATCACGGATACGAGTGTGTTTGCAACGTGACCGAGGAAAGTCATAATAACGTCACGATAGATATCACGGTACCCGAGAGCGTGCCTGCCGCAGTGCGCGCACCGTACGATGTTGCAACCGAGGAGATGCTCCTTGCAAGAGATATTCAGGCGGCGATATATTATATGTTTGTTGATGCTTCAGAGGAATAAGCGGTTAAAAGAGGTGTTTTATAATGAGTAAAATGAACAAGTTTTTAAGCGACAACTACACGATGCTCTGCGATTTTTATGAGCTCACTATGGGAAGCGGATATTTCCAATGCGATAAAAAGGATAAGATCCTTTATTTTGATCTTTATTTCCGTGCCGTTCCGGACGGCGGCGGATTTGCAATATCCGCGGGACTTGATCAGGTAATAGACTATATCGAAAATCTGCATTTTGATAAGGACGATATAGACTATCTTCGCAGTAAGGGAAAATTTCCCGAGGAATTTTTGGAATATCTTGCAAACTTCAAGTTTACGGGAGATATTTACGCCGTTCCCGAGGGAACGCCCGTTTTCCCGAATGAGCCGATAATCACCGTAAGAGCGCCCGCTATTCAGGCGCAGTTTATTGAGACCTTCCTGCTTCTCACCATTAACCATCAGTCGCTTATCGCCACCAAATCGAGCAGAATAGTGAGAGCGGCACAGGGACGTCCCGTTTCCGAGTTCGGCTCGCGCAGAGCGCAGGGAACTGCGGCGGCAATATACGGCGCAAGAGCGTCCTATATCGCGGGCTGTGCGGGAAGCGCGTGTACGATAGCAGATCAGCTTTTCGGCGTACCTGCGGGCGGAACGATGGCTCACTCGTGGATACAGTTCTTTGACAGCGAGTTTGAAGCGTTCGACACCTACTGCAGAATATATCCCGAAAACCCGACGCTTCTGGTTGATACCTATAACGTACTCAAATCGGGAATACCGAACGCTATTGCGGCGTTCAAAAAGCACGGCATAACCAAATGCGCGGTGCGTCTCGACTCGGGTGACATCACTTATCTCACCAAGAAGATAAGAAAGATGCTTGACGAGGCGGGAATGACCGAGTGTAAGATAGTAGTTTCCAATTCGCTTGACGAGTATATCATAAGAGATCTTCTCCATCAGGGCGCGGTAATTGACTCCTTCGGTGTCGGTGAGCGTCTTGTCACCTCGAAAAGTGAGCCCGTTTTCGGCGGAGTTTACAAGCTCGTTGCCGTTGAGGACGAAAGCGGAAAGGTCTGCCCGAAGATAAAGATAAGCGAAAACCCGCAGAAGATAACCAATCCGCATTTCAAGAAGGTCTATCGCCTTTACGATAAGGAGACGGGCAAGGCGGAGGCGGACTATCTCTGCGTTTACGACGAGATAGTAGATGATACAAAAGACCTCACTATCTTCGATCCCGTCCATACGTGGAAGGAAAAAACGTTCACAAATTACCGTGCAGAGGAGCTTCTTAAGCCGATCTTTATAGGCGGAGAGCTGGTATATCCGAGATATACCACAAAAGAGATAAGAGAGCACTGCGCCGCACAGATAGAGACGCTTTGGGACGAGGTAAAGCGCTTTGAAAACCCGCACAACTACTACGTTGACCTTTCAAAGAAGCTTTGGGACATCAAGCAGGATCTGCTTAAAGCAAAATAAAAACAGAAAAACCGCCGATTTTGGCGGTTTTTTGTTGTAATGGGACGTTTTTATCCCTTTCGGCGTGGTAATATATAGGCGTGGGGATAAATTAAAATCTCAGGTAGGGGTCGGCGCCTTCGACGACCCGTAATCCCCGATAAATAAAATTCGAAGAAGGAGTCCGCACGAACACACGAAAACGCGTTTGTTATTCTTTTCGTTCATTTCTGTGCCGACAGAAACGAACCAAAGAGCGGCTGTTAGGGAGGGAGACCCTCCCTTCAGGAAACACCCACCCCTTTCGCAAAACGCTCCCAACGCGTGTCGCGTTTTGCTCGCCGCAGAAAATGCGGCGGTAAACGGTCGGCGCGGCGCGGATGGGCGCCTTTGGTAGCTCCTGCGAATGTGGTTTGCAATCATCAAAATTTACGAAAATTGAAATTCGTCCCGTAGGGGCGGATTCAATATCCGCCCGCCTTTGCCTTCTCTTGCGAGAGAAGGGGGCTTTGTTCAGATATGGACAATCGAGTACATATGCTTCTGCAAGGTGAAACTAAATGTTTAATAGATTGACAAACACACTATTGGGGTTGCCTGATGTCAACGATTACCTCGTTGTCAAGTTCGAAATATATTACAGAAAAATCTCCGTCATCTATGTTTCCTGTGATTTTGTAAATAAGATAAAAATTGGATCTTACGGTAGCGCCAAAAGAATTTTGAGCATCAACATAACTCTCAACTACAACTGTTCCGTCGGCGACTAGTCTGCCAAAACTCCAGTTTGAGATGTTGGGAAATTCAGCGGAAGACGGAGATTTGAGGATCGAAGATACGGCATTTTGCGTATATATCTGCAGAGCTGTTTTTTGTGAGGTTGTTAAATAAAAAGCCGAAAAAGGCGTTTTATATTCTCCGTTAGAATACATATCTATACTTGCGTGTCTAACGATTATTACTTGTTTTTCGGCGTTAAGATACATTATTATGTTTTTTACGCCTTGTGATTGAATCCTATAACCGGTGTCGCCTTCGGAATATATATTATCTAGCAGATCGTCATGTTCGATTTTTTCAATTTCGGTGATTTGACATTTTTCGAGAATATCATTGATTATGATAGCATCTTCTTGAGCGACATTGCAAGCCTCCATAAGTTGTTTTACATTTCGTGGCAATTCTTGTGTTTTCTCTGTTTCTGGTATGCCCATAGTTAGTGGTAAAACAACGCAAAGGCAAATAAAAACTAAAATAAATATCGCAAATATGGTGCACCCCTTTTTACCTTTCTTGTTGGGTGAGTTTTGTGTGTTTGGGATTTTATGGTCGTTCATTTGTTTGGCCTCCTTGAAAATAAAAAGTGCGCAGCCGAAGCCACGCACCCAAAATACATGACTTCACTTGCTACCACACAAAAACTTTCAACATCATCAGAGGACGCCAAAAGGGAAGTCTGCATTTTTGCAAAAAAAATATGCGACTTCTGATAAATGTTGAAATATTAAGTTTTTGTGTGGTATCGTAATGATAACACAAATTTCAAAATTTGTCAAGTATTATGTTAAACATACTCTCTGTCGCAAAACAGTTGACTTTCTAATAAAACAAATATATAATATAGTTAATAAAAGTTTTTGAGGGGTTCGGGGAACTTTTTTCAAAAAGTTCCCTGAGTAAAAGAAAAATGCTTGAGATACTTTATTCAAAAGAGAAAGAGACGCTTGACGGTGAGCTGCTTCGCGGAATAGCGCAAGACGTATCCGAAGGCAAGAAGGTAACTCTGCTCGTTCCCGAGCAGCAGGTACACGGTGCCGAGACGATGCTAAGCTATAACGGGGTTATGTCGCCCGAGCTCGAGGTCGTCGGCTTCAGGCGCCTTTGCGAGTCGATCTTCCGTCGCTTTGGCGGACTTGCCTATAACGATATTACGGACGGCGCGCGTATCGTTCTTATGTGGAGAACGCTTGCAGAGCTCTCGCCTATGCTTCAGGAATACGGCAATATCGAGCTTGACGATATGGATATGATAAAGAGCTTGCTTGCCTCCGTGGGTGAGCTTTCGCTTTACGCGGTTTCGCCCAAGCAGCTTGAGGACGTAGCAAAGAAGATAAAGGACACGAGCGAGCGCCTTTATCGTAAGCTCAGCGACCTTTCTCTCATCTGTGCGGCAAGCTCCGCACTTCTCAAAAACCAGTATAACGATCCTGCCGAAGATACTCGACGCGCACTTGAAACGCTTGAAAATAACGATTATTTCGGTGATCGGAGCGTTTACGTTGCACATTTTATCTCATTTACCGTGTATGAAAAGAAAATGATAGAGATGATGGTGCAAAGCGCAGAGCATGTTACCGCACTTATCGGAATGGACAAGGGAGACACACGCGCCATTTTCGACACTCTGCGCGAGACGAGAGACGTCTTTCTCGGCGCCGCCGCAAAGGGATCGGTAGCTCTTAGGCAGACTGCGCTTGAAGGAAAATACGAGGACGTTTCCGACGAAATAAGACATTTTTCCGAAAATATATGGAGCACGGACGCAGAAAAATTCGAGGGGCAGTGTAGTAATATCCGCATTGCCGAGGCATCGAATGCCCGCGAGGAAGCGCGATTCGTTGCTTGTGATATAGCAAATAAAGTGCGTACGCTCGGTGCAAGATACCGCGATTTCGCGATCATTTTGAGAAATACCGCCGACTACGAGGGTATAATCGACGAGGCGCTTGCAGACGTTGGCGTTAGGTATTTTATTTCGTCCAAGACCGACGTAAAAAAGAAAGCGCCGATAAAAATGATACTTCAGGCGCTGAAGATAAAGGCGCACGCTTGGCGTACCGAGGACGTTATATCCTATATGAGATGCGGATATACCTCTCTGTCCGATGACGCGCTCGACCGCCTCGAGCAGTATGCGTCTCTCTGGAAGATCTCGGGCAGGCGCTGGTACGACGAATACGAATGGGCAATGCACCCGCGCGGATTCGGAGAAACTATTCAGGAGAGCGATACGAAGCTCCTTGACGAGCTTAACGCTTACCGCAGAGAGGTGGTCTCCCCGCTCGTTTCCTTCTTTGATGCGTTCGGGCAGGATGCCAACCTTGAAAAGATATCGGTAGCTCTTTACAGATTTCTCGATAATATATCGCTGCGCGACCGTCTTGAAAGGGACGCGGCTATCCTTCGTGACCGCGGAGAGGTGTCCGAGGCAGACGAGACGGTGCAGATATGGAACTTCCTTATGGACTCGCTCGACGGACTCGTAAAGGTTGCGGGAGAGGTGAAATGCAATGCGTCTGCGTACGCAAAGCTCCTTTCTGCATCTCTTGAAACGAGCAGTATCGGAAAGATACCCTCGGGAATAGACGAGGTCGTCGTGGGCGAGGCGCAGAGCATACGAAACGCCCGCGCAAAGTACGTTTACGTTATAGGACTCTGCGAGGGAGTTTTCCCCGCAGTTTCAAACGAGGACGGCATACTCGGAGACATTGACAGACGAGTTTTGAAAAAAGAGGGAATAGAGCTCTCACCTGCGAGCACCGAGGGTGTCAAGGACGAAATGTTCTATTTTTACCTTGCGGGAAGTGCTGCGAAAAAGGAGCTTACCTTTACTTATCATAGGCAAAATAACGTTTCGTCGTTCATATATTCCCTCGGCTCGATATTTGAAAATATCCCGAAGATAAACGTTTCAGAGATTCCCGAGCGCGACTACGTATGGAGCGATATGTCTGCTCTTAAATACGCTATAAAGCTGGGGCAGGGCAACGCGGAGCTGTCGGACGAGATAAAAAAATATCTTAAAGAGCGCGGAAATATCGGATTTTTCGCGGAAACCGATCTTTTGCAGGAAAATTACGCATATACGGGCGAAAATCAGCTTTTCGGAAGCTATATGCAGATGTCGAGCACTAAGGTTGAGCAGTACGCTCTTTGTCCGTTTGCGTATTTTTGCAAGTACGTTATGAAAATAGGCGAGCCGCCGAGTGCGGACGCTTCGAGCAGAACGAGCGGTAATTTCATTCACAGCTTTCTCGAGCACTTCGTTCCGAAGGCGTTCGGAGAAGGAAAAGCTCTTAACGAGGACGAGCTGAAGGCACTTGCAGACGAAACCTTTTCTCTGTGCGAGAGCGAGCTCGGAGAGGTATTAAAAGATCCGAAAACATCGCTTACGCTCAGAGGAATCAAAAACAACGTCTACCTTATAGTCGAAAGTCTTACAAACGAGTTTAAGGCAACGAAATTTACCCCCGCGTTTTTCGAGCTCGGTATCGGACAGGACGGTGTAAAGCCGCTGAAGCTTTCGCTTTCTGACGGCAGTACGGTCGGTATATCGGGAAAGGTTGACAGAGTTGACACCTTCAGAGACGGCGAGGATACCTATGTCCGCGTTATAGACTACAAAACGGGCACGAAGACCTTTGCAAGGTCGGATCTTGAACACGGACTGAATATTCAGATGCTGTTATATCTTGAGTCGATATGCGGCGCAAATGACGGAGAGTTTCTTGAAAAGCTCGGACTATCCGACGGCAAAAAGCCCATTCCTGCAGGAGTTTTGTATTTCTCGACCAAGATGCCCGCGGCAGTCACGGTAAATGAGGACGATAAAGACGACGGCGCTTACAAAAATCTTTCGGATAAGCTTAAGAGAATAGGGCTCGTTGCAGACGACGACACGGTAATAAACGCCATGGATCAAACGGGCGGCGGAATATACAGCCCCGTAAAATTGACCAAGAGCGGAGCGGTAGATACCCGCTACCAAAAGAATCTCGTTGACTCCTTTGACGATATTTTTGAGGATATCAATAAAAGGATCGTAGATATCAGCGAGGATATAAGAGCGGGAAAGGCAGATGCAACTCCGCTGAAGGTAAAGTCGCACGACGCGTGCGAGTACTGTGCTATGAGTCCGATATGCAGACGAAAGGCGTACTGTGAAAACCAATTAAGCGATGACGAGTAAGGCGCTTTTGGTGAAGATCAGGTAAAACACATTAAAACTACGAGGTGTAAAAATGGCTGTAGAAAGAGAGTGGACTCCCGCGCAAAAAAGCGCGATAAATTCAAGACGGGGCGACCTCCTCGTGTCCGCGGCGGCGGGCTCGGGCAAAACGGCGGTTTTGTGCGAGAGAATTATAAGATCTCTGCTTGACGACGGCTTAAAGGTCTCCGAAATGCTCGTCGTTACGTATATGGAAGCGGCGGCCAAGGAGCTTAAAGAGAAAATAGCCAAAGCGATCCGTGAGCAGATGATAAAAACTCCGAACAGAAGCGAGCTTTCGGAACAGCTTATGCTCCTTCCGAGTGCGGAGATAGGAACTATCCACGGCTTTTGTAATCGCGTAATATCCAAAAACACCGCGGCACTCGGACTCCCGTCGAGCGTCCACGTAATAGACGCCGTTGAGAGCAAGGTACTTGCCTCAAGGGTGATGGAGAAGATAATAGAAAGATCGTGTACGGATCCTGCGTTTATCGAGCTTTCCGAAAATATGGGCTCCGGCAACGTCTCCGGTCTTGCCAAGGAGCTGCTCGGTTTACGAGTCGAAGCGCAGAACTCCCTTCGCTCGATAGAGATAATTAAGGATTTTGCCGACGAGTACAGACGTCTTGACGAAAAAAGCTGGCGCGACGGCAAATACGCAAATATCCTTCTCAAAAAGGCCAAAGAGGACCTTTCGCGCATTTTGAATAATTACGACGCGGCAATGAGCGAAGCCAAAAGCGCTAAAAAGATAGAAACTCTTTCAAAGCTGTGCGCTTGTGTCGAGCGGCTTTTGGAGAGCACGTCTGATTGGGATGCTTTCGTGTGTGCGGCGCGCTCAAGCGAGTATGCAAGCTGTCTTTTGCTTGCTAACCAGACAGAGAAAAAAGAGCTGACCGATATAACGAATTTCGCTATGCCTTTTTCGAGTGTGAAAAAGCTCGCCGATATAAACGCAAGGATACTCGATACTCTTTATATTACGCTGTCCGAGTTTGAAAAAGCGTTTGCAGAGGAAAAAAGACGGATCGGAGCAGTTGACTTTGCCGATCTTGAAAGAATGGCGTATAAGCTCCTCGTGGACGAAAAGGGCAATCCCACCGAAACTGCGCGGGAGATATCGAAAAAATATAAGCAGATATATATAGACGAGTATCAGGATACCAACGCCGTGCAGGACGCGATATTCAAGGCGATCTCAAGCGGTAACAGATTTATGGTAGGAGATATAAAGCAGAGTATTTACGGCTTCAGAGGTTCGGAGCCAATGATATTTGCCGGATACCGCGACAGCTTTCCTGACTATAACGAGAACGATCTCTCAGATAGTCCGCACAGAATATTTCTGTCAAATAATTTCAGGTGCGACCGACCGATCATAGATTTCTCCAACGGTATATTTGAAAAGCTCTTTAATAACAATAGCGGAAAAATCGCCTATCTTAAGGAGGACGAGCTCAAATTCACCAAGGATAAGGTGGAAAAGGAGCATTACGATAAAGTAAGGATCCTGCTCGCCGAGAAGGATCCCGAACGCAAGTCGTACGCCGAGGCGATGACCGTGTGTCACGAGATAAAAAATCTGCTTGCTCACGGAGTTGCTCCGACAGACATAGCGGTTCTGATGCGCTCTCCCTCGAAGAACATACACGTTTTCAAGGAGGTATTTGAAAAGGAGGGCGTGCCGGTTGACGGCTCCTCAATAAAGTCGATCTTCGACGTACCCGAGGTGCTTTTCGTTCTGTCGCTCCTTAACTGTATAGATAATCCGCACCGCGACGTCTGGTTTGCGTCCGCGCTATCGGCAAACATTTTTGATATTACGTTCAACGATCTCATTGAGATCGCGTCGAGCGATAAGGACAGAGGACGTTCGCTGTACGATAAATTCAGATGCTATACCGAACAAAATGGCTTCGAAAAGGGTAAAAGACTGCTTGGCTGGCTGGACGTAGCAAGAGAAAAGGCGCGTGGACAGAGCGCCTATGATACTCTGTGTGACGTCTGTCGCGATTTTGCCGTCTATGCGCTTTGCTCTATGAACGGCAGTGACGGAGAGAAAATATCGAGCTGTGTGGATTCGCTTAAAGACCTTGCACTCAGATACGAGAAGAATACTTACAGAGGACTCGGCAGCTTTCTTGCTCTCGTTGAGGACGTCCGAAGTGGCAAGGCGGGAGACGGAATCGAGCCCGAAGTCGAGGAAAAGAAAAAGGGGGTACAGTTTACCTCCGTTCACAGCTCAAAAGGACTCGAGTTCGAGTACTGCTTCGTTTCTTGTTGCGAAAAGGAGAAAAACACGCAGGACGCAAGAGAAAGCGTAGTTTTTCTGAGTACCTTCGGGGCGGCTGTTATGCCTAAAGATAAGGGCGGACGAGTAAAATATTCTTTCCCGATATACGATGCGATAAAGGAGAGAATATACGAGGACTCGATAGACGAGGAAATGCGTCTTCTCTACGTTGCGCTCACCCGCGCCCGTAAGCGTCTCTACGTTACTGCAGAGCCGAAGAGTGTCGAAAAAACGCTTGAAAAGGCGTCCGAAATGAGAAAGCTCTGCTCTCCGCGTGTCTTCAAGAAGGATACCCCGTATATACTCTGGATACTTTCGACCTTTGACGACGAGTCGAGCGAGGTTACCGTGGAGCGCTCGTGGGTCCCCCCGTACCGCAGGTGGAAAACAGACGGTGCAAACGACGTCAGAATATCGGGTGTTTCCGAAGGCCTTGAAGACGTTTTGGTCGGTCCTTCCGATAATGAGGACGTAATACAAGGCGAGACGGTGCTTCCGATAGAGCTTGAAAAGATACGCGAGCGCCTTGAGTACGCTTATCCGTACGATTACGAGCAATCCCTGCCGTCAAAGCTCGCGGTGTCAAAGCTTTTTCCTAGCGTTCTCGATACGGACGCGATAGATCTCGTGAAAAGTGAGCTCGAGTTCAGAGATATACCGAGATTTATTTCGGAGAGTGGAAAAGAAGAGATAACGGGAGCTATGCGCGGAACGGCAACTCACGTTTTTATGCAGTTCTGTGACTTTGAAAATGCGGAAAAGCAGGGCGTTGAGGCCGAGCTCGCACGGCTCGTTGATAAGAGCTTTATCGACAAAACTACCGCAGATCTCGTTTATATCGACAAGTTGAAAAGATTTTTTGCCTCCGAGCTTTATCTTGAGATAAAATCGGCAAAGAAGGTATGGAGAGAAAAACGCTTTAACATTATGCTTGACGCTTCCGAGTTTACCGAAAGAGAAGAGCTGAAAAGCGAGCTTTCCGATACGAAGCTCCTCGTTCAGGGTGTTTTTGACTGTATGATAGAGCTTTCTGACGGTACGTTGAAGCTTATCGACTATAAGACTGATGCACTCAGCGGAGATCTTGCCGCCGACGAGCAGATGTTCAAAGACAGATATACCACACAGCTTTCTTATTATAAACGCGCCTGCGAGATGATGATGGGCAGGGAAATAAAGGAAGCAACGGTATATTCGTTCGGACTCGGAAAAGAAGTTAAAATAATCTGACGGGAGATAAAACTATGTCAAATAATTACAGCGGACTTCCCAAAAAGCTTGAGGATGCTCTGAAAAGGTGCGATCTTCTCGTAGGAGACGAGATACTCGACTATTACTATAACCTTTACGATCCCGAAACGGGCGGCTTTTATTACAGCATCAGCTCAAGAGACCTTGAGGGAATGACTCCCTTTGCGGAAGGAACGAGATTCGTCCTCGAAAGTCTCGCGGCGGGCGGAATAGGTGTTCCCGATTGGGAAAAGGAAAGAGTCGGAAAATGGATATACGAGCATCAGGATAAGGACGACGGATACTTTTACGAGGATATGTGGGGCAAAAGCACTCACGGACCGAGAAAGGACCGCGATCTCACCTACAGCGTTGATATTCTCCGTAAATACTGCTCGATGGATACAAAATATCCGATCCCCGAGGAAAGAATAAAAAACGACGTAAAAAATGCCGCAGTTCCCGAATATCTTAAAAGCAGGGAAAACATTATCGCCTATATGGACTCGCTTGACTGGTCAACTAAAAGTATATGGCTGACCGGTCAGAAGCTCTGCTCGGCACTCAGCTTGATCCGTGCGGCAGGACTTTTTGATACCGTGTCCGAATACGTAGCAGGCAGACAAAATCCCGAAACGGGACTCTGGGGAGAGAGCTGTCAGTGGATGAATACCAACGGCGGTATGAAGCTTTCCGTATTTTTCAGAGACACAGATCATCCATATCCGAGAATAGAGACTATGATAGACAGCGTGCTTTCCATCTTCGCGGGAGACACGCCCGCGCTTCACGCCACGTATATTTGGAATCCATTCGTTCTTCTCGGGGCGGCGCTCAGCTCTATGGAGGGTGAAAGAAAGGTCCTTATGCGCGAAAAGCTGCTCGATAAGGGTGCGGATATCGTCAATTTCGCCGTTGACAGCGCACTTAAATTAAAGCGCCCCGACGGTGGATTTTCGTCCAACATCGACAAAGCGCAGGCAACACAGCAGGGATTTCTTTACGGACTCGGACTGCCCGACGAGAGCGATATGGACGGTACCGTTATTGCGGGACACCGTCTGCGTTCGACTATCCATAATGTTTTCGGAGTAAAATGCAGCAGTGATTACTATGCAAAATACGCCGACGAGTTCTGGGAAAAGTGCAGAAATAAGCCGAAGGTAGTCAAGACCAAAAAACTTGAAGGATAAAACAAAACCGCCGCGTTCGCGGCGGTTTTTTCATATTTTCCGTTTTGCCCCGTTACAAAGAGCGTTTGCAAAAGGTTAAAATTATCTTAAAGCGATCTTTTCGCTTGACAATCAACTGTTAAAATGTTATTATTTATGTAAAGATATAAAGAAACCGAAAGGTAGATGAGTAAAATGACAGACGTTAAAATAAAGATACTCCGTGAAGGCGTCTCCATCCCCAAATACGCAACGACGGGATCTGCGGCGTTTGACCTTACGTCGGCGTCAAGTGAGCCGATAACGGTTCCGGCGGGAAAGAGAGTGCTCATTCCCACGGGAATAGCAATATCCATACCGCAAAACACCGTTGCAATAATCAGCGCAAGAAGTGGGCTTTCCTATAAAAAGGGAATTACCGCCGCAAACGGAATAGGCGTTATCGACAGCGATTACCGCGGCGAGATATTCTTCTCGGCGGCAAATATTTCGGACGAGGATTATACCGTAATGCCCGGAGAAAGAGTTGCGCAGATGATGATAATGCCCGTTCTTTCGGCAAATTTTATAGTATGTGACGAGCTTGACGAGACCGACCGCGGAGAGGGCGGCTTTGGCTCTACGGGAAAGGCGTAAGGACGGTAAAATGAAGCTTATACTTGCATCAAAAAGTCCTCGACGTCGCGAGATGTTCGACTCTCTCGGACTTGAATACGAGGCATTAAGCACCGAGGTTGATGAGTCACACAGAGGATATATTCCCCCTGCGCGGCTCGTTGAAATACTCTCGCTTCGTAAGGCGGGAGCAACGGTTGCAGGGCAGGACGATATAGTTATAGCGTCCGATACCGTAGTTGCGCTCGGCAGACGTATATTCGGCAAGCCGAAGGACCGCGCGGACGCGTTTGATATGATCAAAACACTTTCGGGAACGGTCCACAAGGTGTATAGCGGATACGCGATAGTGCGCGGGGACGTGCGCCTTAGCGGATCGGTCTGCACGAAGGTCAAATTCAGAGAGCTTACCGATAAAGAGATAAACGAGTACGTTGATACTCCCGAGCCGTACGATAAGGCGGGCGGATACGGAATTCAGGAAAACGGCGGATTTTTCGTCTCTGCGATTAGCGGTGATTTTAATAACGTAGTCGGTATGCCCCTTTCCACGATAGAGAGCGTTATGAGAGAGGGACTCGGAGTATCCCTGCTCGATTTCAAGAAGAAGATATGAGTAATAACCTTAAAAAGCTTGCCGCCGAAACGGTACGCCGACTTGAAGAGATATATCCCGAGGCGATCTGTTCTCTTGAGTACGACGGTCAGCCGTGGAAGCTTCTCGTTATGGGACGTCTGTCTGCACAGTGCACTGACGAGCGCGTGAATATAGTCTGCCGCGAGCTTTTCAAAAAATATCCGACACCCGAGGCGCTTGCAGGCGGCGATATATCGGATATCGAGAAGATAATATTTCCGTGCGGACTTTACAGAGTAAAATCCTCGGATATAAAAAAATCGTGCAAATTGCTCGTCGAGGAGTACGGTGGGGTTTTGCCCGATACTATGGAAGATCTCTTGAGATTTCCCGGCGTCGGGCGCAAGGTCGCCAACCTTCTGCTTGGTGATATTTACAAAAAAAGCGCGGTGGTTACCGATACACACTGCATCCGTATCAGTGCGCGTATAGGACTCACACCGCGTGACGAGAAGAACCCCGTACGGGTTGAGAGAATA
This sequence comes from Oscillospiraceae bacterium, assembly GCA_015064385.1. GTDB lineage: Bacteria > Bacillota > Clostridia > Oscillospirales > CAG-272 > SIG672. Next base: position 41,321 of record SVSI01000010.1, read on the forward strand.
CTTTCCGAAATAGTATCCCCCGAAAAGCAGAGCGATCTCTGTCACAGATTCGTTTTGTTCGGAAGACAGACCTGCAGAGCCAAAAATCCTCTCTGCGACGGCTGTCCGCTTTCGGATATATGCGCGTCCGCTATCGGCGGTTAATATATTATTTACAGATTCTTAAAAGCATCCGGCTACCAAGAAGCCGTACGGAATGCTATAATTACAGCGAAATAAAAATACGGAGTGATTTGTATTATGACTGTCAGTATAGCTATATGGAGTATTGCCGCAGGAATGGTGATCGCTATTTTCAGCGTTTACTATAACCGCACTATCCTCGGCTCCTTCGTGCGCACTCTTATAGAGAGCGGCGCGCTTTCCAAGGGCGAGGCGATGACTCTTGCAGAGGCGGGATACGAAAAAAGCTTTTTTATTAAAAGAGCACTTAAAAGGGGCGGAATGTTCCGCAAAATAGTTTTTGAGATAGAGGACGAGATCATGGTGGCGTCCGAGGGACACTCTTTTTCGGCGAGAAGCAAGCCGATAGACCTCGACACCGCGCGCTTCTACGTTGCAAAGGAAAACAGAATTATGGCAGAGATGCGCTACGATAACAAGGGCGTGGACGTCTTCGGTATCGTGGTCTCGGTCATACTAATTGCGATTTTTGCGTACCTTGCAACACTTTTCGTTCCTACACTTCTTGAATATATCAAGGCACTTTGAAGATATTCAAGCTAAAATTTGCGAAAGCAGGTAAAGCGTTTTGACAGCATCAAACGGTAAAAACAGCAAGATCAAAAGGGTGAAAAAATTTTCGCCCGCAAAATATATCGTCGCGATAGGCGTGTTTGCCATAGTGCTCGTGCTTCTTGCGGTAGCGATAATTCATATTTCGGGCGTCCGCTACGTGAAATACGATATTGACGGCTCGGTGGTCAAATTCCTCGGTAAGGTCGATCGAGACGGAAATTTCATTTCGGGCGACGTTTATTATTCGGACGGCACGAAAGCGGAGTATTCGTACGATAAGAATTTGGCAAAAGCAACGCTCAAATACAGCACGGGCGATAAATACGTCGGCGAGGTAGATAAATTCCTCAAAAACGGCAAGGGCTATATTGAATTTGCCGATACGAGCATCTATACGGGCGATTTCGTTTATGATAAGATAAGCGGAAAGGGAAGCTTCTACTACGCAGGCGGAGATATTTACGAGGGTGATTTCCTCGACGGCATCAAGCACGGAAGCGGAAGCTACACCTGGCCGCTGAACGCCGAGCGTAAGGGAGATAAGTACGAGGGCGAATATTACGCCGATCTCCGTCACGGAAAGGGTAAATACACCTGGTCAGACGGAAGCGTTTACGAGGGTGAATATCAGAGCGACGTAAAGCACGGCAAGGGCAAGCTGACATACGCCAACGGAGACGTTTACGAGGGTGATTTTGCGCTTGATATGAGAACGGGATACGGAAAGTACACCTTTGCAAACGGAGACGTTTACGAGGGACAGTTTCTGAACAATCAGATAACGGGCGAGGGTACCTATACCTGGGCGGACGGCCATAAGTACACGGGAACCTTTGAGAACGGAAAGGCAGTAACGTCGGATAATAAAGCGGCGTAAAGGAGATTTTTATGTCTGGCTATATTATGGATCTTCGCGGCGAGGTCGGTCACAGACCGCTTCTTCAGGTCGGCGCGAGCGTTATAGTGGAGGACGAAAAAGGCAGAATACTTCTGCAAAAGAGGGGAGACAATCACCTCTGGGCGTATTCGGGTGGCTCTGTCGAGCTTGACGAGGTAGTCGAGGACGCGGCAAAGCGCGAGCTTTTTGAGGAGACCGGTCTTCTGGCAAACTCTCTTGAGCTTTTCGGAGTTTTCTCGGGTAAGGATCTGCACTACGTTTATCCCAACGGAGACGAGGTCTCTAACGTTGATATAGTATTCATCTGCCGCGACTTTTCGGGTACTTTGAAGGCACAGGCGGACGAGGTCGATGAGCTTAAATTTTTCGATATCGACTCTTTGCCGAGCGAAATATGGCAACCCGTCAAAGGTGCGATGGAAAAATACGTAAAAATGAGAAAAAGCAAATAAAAAATCCCGCAAAAGGAAGGTTCTCATAAGGATGTTTAACTCAATTTGATTCGCAGAAAACAAAGATTAACCCCGACAGATTTTTACAGTCTGTCGGGGTAATTTTGATTTTAATACTTAAAAAGATAGAAGTCCCATACCCCTATTTATGATAACACAAATAGGCAGAGAAAACAAGAGTTATATTCCGACTTCGTCGGAGTGATATTGTCGCTGTGCGCGACAGTGATATTGAAGCCTTACGGCTTCAGTGATATTTTATTCGCCTATAAAACTCGCGGAGCGAATATCACTCGGCGTAAGCCGAATATCACTGCGAAGCAATAGAACTCGCCGCAGGCGAATAAAACTGCCCAACTTCCTTATGAGAAGTTGGGCAAGGCGGGATTTTTGTTTTATATATCTTATGAAAGTGCTTTCATAAACGCATATATCGCCTTGGACGAATTTTCTGATACCTTTACGCAGTACGCGGGAAAATCGTCGGGAGAAGCACCGTCCGCATCGTCGGACAGAGCACGGACAACGAGAAAACGTACGCCGTTTACAAAGCAAACGTGACCGACCGACGCGCCCTCCATTTCGCACGATATTGCGCCGAAGGTCTCCTTTATAAATTCCTTTTTCTCGCTTGAGGCAACGAATTGGTCGCCCGATGCGATAACGCCGATCTCACTGTTTATTCCTATCTCGTTAAGAGCGCTCTGCATAACGAGTGCCGAGTCAAGATCGCTCTTTATCTCGGTCATATTTATTCCCGAAATGAGCCCCACGGGGTCTCCGAGCGGGGAAGTGTCCATATCGTGCTGAACGACAGCAGATGAGAGTGCAACGTCTCCGATCTTAAGCGACTTTGAAAGATTTCCCGCAACTCCCGTGTTTATTATAAGGTCGGGAGAGAAGGTGAGTATCATAGTCTGCGCGCAGATAGCGGCAAATACCTTTCCTACGCCGCATTTTGCCGCAACTGCGTCTATGCCGCATATTTTTCCGAGATAGAAGTCGGTAGGACCGACCTTTTTTATCGTAACAGAGTCAAACAGCTTTGTGACCGCATCAAGCTCGCAGTCCATGGCGCAGATAAATCCTACCTTTTTGACCGACGAGCGAAGAGTGTTGAGAGATGCCTTAATACCGGTATTATTCATATAAAAAGCTCCAATTTTCCTTTGAATTCAGAATATCGAGATATCTTTTTGCCTCGGTCTTTGCCGCCTTTAGCGAAAGATTTTTGTAGTTTCCGCACTCAACGCTCGATTTTCCGAAGATCTCGCCGTCGTGTGCGATTATCTTTTCAAGAGTTGCTTTGACGGTACTTAGTATCTCGACGTTTTCTCTGCCGCGAACGAGCAGATAAAAGCCGGTCTGACAGCCCATAGGACCGAAATAGATAACGTCGTGTGCAATTTCCGAGTTTCTTATATAGGTGGCAAACATGTGCTCAAGCGAGTGCATAGTGCTATTGTCCATAAGATCTCCCGAGTTGGGAATTCTCGTTCTCATATCGTAGGTGACGATATCGCCGTCACGCCTTGAAATATATATTCCCTCGCGCAGCGTGTCGTGGTTGACCGTGAAGCTGGCGATCTTTTTTATATCGCTCATCGAAAATCCTCCGAATGTTATTACCACATTATGTTATCATAAACGTAAAAAAAAGTCAAGAGACGACCTGTTTAAGTAAGAATTTATTAGAATACAAGTAAGAATTTATTAGAATATAAGTAAGAATTTATTAGATTACCTGAACAAACTATTGAATATTTGATTTTAATGTGCTATACTTACGCTGAACTTAAAAGAACGGTTAAGAGGTTGTTTTATGAACGCAGTCAAGCAGGTCGGAAAGAAGGATCGATACGCCTTCAGCCGAGCGATGTACATAATCGAAGCGGCACTTGAATATTTTATCGCACTCGTGGTTGCCGACGCGTATCTTGCGAAGGTCGGACAGTCTATCGGTATGAGCGACAGTCTTATCGGAATACTTAGTGCATTCGTTTCGCTCGGATGCGGAATGCAGATCGTCGCGATCTTTCTGACGGGTAAGGATTCTGTCAAGAAGCTCGTGATCTCGGGAACGCTTATCACCAATCTTGCGTTCGCGCTCGTCTATCTCACACCATTCGTTCCCGGAAGCAGCGGATTCAGGAGTACTATTCTGATCGTAGTGCTTCTCGGAGCACATCTTATAAAAAATATCGTTCATTCTCCTAAAATGAACTGGTTTATGTCGCTTGTTGACGACTCGAAAAGAGGCGTGTTTACCGCAAATAAAGAGATAATCTCGCTGATCGGAGGAATGATATTCACCTTCGTGATGGGTAGTGTTATCGACGCGTTTGAGGCCTCGGGCAATCTCAAGGGTGCGTTTGTTACAAGCGCAATAACAATTTTCGGACTCGGATTTTTCCATATCCTCACGATGGTCCTCTCAAAAGAAAAAAAGACCGAAAATAAGACGGCAGGTACCGAGAAAAATAAATTCCCCATTAAGGAGCTCGTGCTTAATAAGAATCTTTTGAAGGTAGTTGCCGTTTCGGTTATCTGGCATATAGTAACAGGTGTGTCAACGCCATTTTACGGCTCGTACAAGGTCGGCGCGCTCGGATTCAGTATGACCTTCGTTTCGGTGCTTGGAATCGTATCAAGCTTGTCCCGTGCGCTCGTTTCAAGACCTATCGGACGCTTTGCCGACAGAAGATCGTTTGCCACTGCTATGATACTTTGTATCAGCATTGCAGCGCTTTCGTTTGGTATAAACGTGTTTGCCGTGCCTGCCAACGGAATGATACTCTTTACGCTGTATTCGATACTGCACGCGGTCTCTATGGCGGGAATAAACAGCGGACTTACGAATCTCGTTTACGACTACGTCCCACACGAGCAGCGTGTTGCCGCTCTCGCGCTCCAGAACTCGATAGCAGGACTGATCGGCTTTGGAACGACCTGTCTTGCGGGAGTTCTCGTTGAGCATATTCAGGCAAGCGGAAACGTATTCTTGGGAATAAATATTTATGCACAGCAGGTAGTATCCGCTATTTCTTTTGCAGCGTGTATCTTGCTGCTCCTCTATCTCGTATTCGTCATAAGGAAAATATCTAAAGTAAAAGATTAAAATAACAACACCCGAAAGGGTGTTATTATTTTACCAAAAATCACATATATTGTTAACTTTATAAAAAGAGTGTTTTCTTTCTTGAAAAGTTCAAAAATATCGTGTATAATGTCTAGTTGTATAATCGGATTTTAAGAAAGGAAGGACCGTAATGCTTAAACGGCTGCTTAGTTGTGTGAGAGAATATAAGCTCGCCACTATCCTCACACTCATATTTATTACGGGAGAGGTCGTTATTGAAGTCTTTATCCCGTTCATTACGGCAGATCTTGTAAACCTTATTGAAGCGGGAGCAGAGCTTACCGACGTCGTAAAGCGCGGACTCGTTTTGCTCGTTATGGCGCTCGCATCCCTGTGTTGCGGGGCGATAGCGGGATTTACCTGCGCTAAAGCGTCTGCGGGATTTGCAAAAAATCTGCGCGGAGACCTTTTCCATAAGGTACAGACCTATTCGTTTGAGAATATCGACAAGTTTTCCTCGTCCTCGCTCGTTACGAGAATGACTACCGACGTCACGAACGTTCAGATGGCGTTTATGATGCTCATAAGAATTGCCATCAGAGCACCTCTTATGCTCATTTTCTCGGTAATTATGGCGTATATAATGGGAGGAGCGCTTGCCACGTCCTTCGTGGTGCTTATTCCTTTCCTCGCGTTCGGACTTTTTCTGGTTGCCCGTAACGCTATGCCCGCGTTCAAGAGAGTGTTCAAGAAATACGACCGCCTCAACGAGTCTATCGAGGAAAACGTACGCGGAATGCGAGTTGTAAAGGGATTTTCCCGCGAGGAGTACGAAAAGGAAAAATTCGGCAAGGCGGCAGAGAATATCCGTGCTGATTTCACGAAAGCGGAGCGTATAGTTGCCTGCAACAACCCGCTTATGCAGATATGCGTTTACTTTAATATGGTGTTCGTGCTTACTATCGGCTCAAAGCTGATAATCGAAAGCGGAGCAACTCTTATAAACGTAGGCGAAATATCGGCAATGCTTACCTACGGTATGCAGATACTTATGCAGCTTATGATGCTCTCTATGATCTTCGTAATGCTCACGATGTCCTCTGAATCAATGAAGCGTATTTACGAGGTCCTCAGCGAGACGCCTACTCTTAAAAGCCCCGAAGAGCCCGTGACCGAGGTAACTGACGGCTCGATAGTTTTCGATAACGTAAGCTTCAAATATTCGGAAAAAGCGGAGAAATACGCGCTTTCCGATATAAACATAACGATTCCCTCAGGTGCTACCGTGGGTATTCTCGGCGGAACGGGATCGAGTAAATCGACGATAGTCCAGCTCATTCCCCGCCTTTACGACGTAAGCTGTGGAAGCGTTGCCGTTGGCGGTGTGGACGTTCGCAGTTATGATCTCGACACCCTTCGCGGCGAGGTCGCTATGGTTCTCCAGAAAAATCTGCTTTTCTCGGGCACGATAAAGGAAAATCTCAGATGGGGTAACGAGAACGCGACCGACGAGGAGATAATCGAGGCGTGCCGCCTCGCGCAGGCGGACGAGTTCGTACGAAGCTTTCCCGACGGATACGATACCTATATAGAGCAGGGAGGAACCAACGTCTCGGGCGGACAGAAGCAGCGCCTTTGTATCGCACGCGCTCTGCTCAAAAAACCGAAGATACTCATTCTTGACGACTCTACCAGCGCGGTCGATACCAAGACCGATATGCTGATAAGAAGCGCGTTCAAGAAATATATTCCCGAAACCACGAAGATAATCATTGCACAGCGAGTAGCGTCCGTTCAGGATGCCGATATGATAATCGTGATGGACGGCGGAAAAATCTCGGCTGTCGGAACTCACGGTGAGCTTCTTGAGACGAGCGAGATATACCGCGAGGTCTATACTCAGCAGACGGGCGGAGGTGACGAAAATGACAGGTAAGCAGAAAATGCCCGGAGGACCGGGTATGAGAGGTCCCGGCGCTATGCCACCCGGAAAGCGCAAAATAGATAAGGGAACGCTCGGTCGAGTTGTGAAGCTTCTGTTTAGATCCTATCCCGTGCTAGTACCGATGACGGTATTCTGCATAGTTTTTTCGGCTGTCGTTTCATCTATCCCGTCGATCTTTATACAGAAGATACTGAAGGTCGTTGAGAATTATACCGATATGGGCTCGACCGACTGGAGCGCGGCATCAAAGGAAATATTCCCGATCGTAGGAGTTCTCATAGCTCTTTACGTCGTTTCTCTGATCTTTATAACCGTTTACACACAGCTTGGCGCATATATAACGCAGGGATTTCTTTGCAAGATGCGTCGCAAGATGTTTGACGGAATGCAGAATCTCCCGATCAAGTACTTCGATACCAATAAGCACGGAGACATAATGAGCCGTTACACTAACGATATCGACACTCTGCGTCAGCTCGTTTCGCAGTCTCTGCCACAGCTTATGCAGTCGGCGATAATCGTTTGCACCGTCCTTTCGCTTATGCTCTGTTACAGCGTTTGGATGACTCTGGTTATTTTGGTCGGCGTTATTGCCATGATGCTCGTTTCGGGCAAAATCGGCGGCGGCTCTGCAAAATACTTTATGCGTCAGCAAAAGGCGATAGGTAAGGCAGAGGGATATATTCAGGAAATGATGAACGGTCAGAAGGTCGTAAAGGTCTTCTCGCACGAGAAAAAGGCAAACGAGGATTTTGATAAGATCAACAGCGAGCTTTACGAGGATAGCTCCAAAGCTCATGCTTATGCAAATATGCTCGGTCCGATAATCGGAAACATCGGTAACGTGCTTTACGTTCTTTGCGCGATAGCAAGCGGTATTTTCCTGCTCTCGGACGTTCCCAATATCAGTATTTCGCAGATAGTCGGAATTCCCGCGCAGGCGTTCAGTATCAGTCTTTTGGTACCTTTTCTCAATATGACCAAGCAGTTTACGGGTAACGTCAATACACTCTCCCAGCAGATAAATACCATAGTTATGGGACTTGCGGGTGCAAAGAGAATATTTGACGTTATGGACGAGGCCCCCGAGACCGACGACGGCTACGTTACGCTCGTTGACTGCAATATAGACGAAAACGGTAATATCACCGAAAGCGATAAGCATACCGGACACTGGGCGTGGAAGCATCCGCACGGAGACGGAACTCTCACCTATACCGAGCTTAAAGGAGACGTTCGCCTTACAGAGGTCGATTTTGCGTACGAGGAGGGCAAGGACGTCCTTCACGACGTTTCCGTATATGCCGAGCCGGGACAGAAGGTCGCGTTTGTCGGCGCAACGGGAGCGGGCAAGACTACGATCACGAACCTTATAAACCGCTTCTACGATATTGCGGACGGTAAGGTACGCTACGACGGAATAAACGTAAGTAAGATAAAGAAAGCCGATCTGCGCCGCTCGCTCGGCATCGTTCTTCAGGAGACCAACCTCTTTACGGGAAGCGTAATGGACAACATCCGATACGGACGTCTTGACGCCACCGACGAGGAATGTATCGAGGCGTCAAAGCTTGCCGGCGCGCACGACTTTATAACGCGTCTGCCGAGCGGATACGACACCGAGCTTACAAATAACGGCGCAAACCTTTCGCAGGGACAGAGACAGCTTATTGCCATAGCGCGCGCAGCCGTTGCAGATCCTCCCGTTATGATACTTGACGAGGCGACCTCGTCGATAGACACGAGAACGGAGGCGATCGTTCAAAAGGGAATGGATTCTCTTATGGAGGGCAGAACGGTATTCGTAATAGCGCACCGTCTCTCTACGATAATGAACTCGGACGTTATAATGGTGCTTGATCACGGACGCATCATTGAGCGCGGAAGCCACGAGGATCTTCTTGCACAGAAGGGAACCTACTATCAGCTTTATACGGGTGCATTCGAGCTCGAATAAAATAAAAAACCGACCTGTACGAAAGGTCGGTTTTTATTTTTGCATAAAAATATAAAAAACACTTGACAAACGCATTCCCGTGTGGTAAAATAACCAAGTCGCGGGGGCGTAGCTCAGCTGGTTAGAGCGCATGCTTGACATGCATGAGGTCACAGATTCGAATTCTGTCGTCCCCATATAAAAAGTCCAATTTGTCCATCTGGCAAATTGGACTTTTTGAATAACTCTTGCCTTTTTATAAGGCGAACAAAATCATTTGGAGAGTGCAAAATGAAGCAGGGTGTTATTTACATACTTACGAATCCTTCTTTTAAGGATTGGGTTAAAATTGGATATGCAGACGATGTTGAGGAAAGAGTAAGAAAATTAAACGGTAGTGAATGCACGCCGTTTGCTTTCCGCATTTATGCTACGTATGAGGTGAGCTCGCGATTAGTTGATAAAAAAATGCACCTGATAATAGATAAGCTCAACCGAAATCTTCGTTCTATAGATGAATATAACGGGCACAGAAGGGAACGTGAGTTTTTTGCTATTACCCCCGAGGATGCCTATGCCATATTTGAAGCTATGGCGGACATACACGACTGTCGCCATAAATTGAAAAAGTGGGCAATTACTCCGGAAAGTCAAAGAGAAGAGGAACTTGCTGAGGATATTTCGGATGAAAGCACATACCGTAAAAAAGAGCGCTGTGCCAACTATACATTTGATTATTGGAAAATACCTGTCGGAGCAGAACTCGTTTACTGCGAAAACGAAAGCATAAGGTGCAAGGTTGTCGATTCACGAAAACTCGAATATAACGGCGAAATAATGTATATGACTCCTTTTGCACAGCTGATAAGCGGGAAAAAGTGGCTTATGAATGGACCGGGCTGGGTTGCCAGACATTTTAAGTACAATGGCGAACTTCTTGCTATTAGAGAAGATCAAACGGAAGAACAATAGAATCAAAAAAATCACTTGCTTTTAGCAAGTGATTTTTTGTTTTATTTATTTCAAAGCGCCTTAAACAGCTCGCAGGTAACGTCCGTTCCTGCCTTGATCTCTCTCATTTCCGAGAGGAATTTTTCTTTTGCGGCAGAGTCCATCATAGCAAACGGAGTGGGATTGTATCCCGCGTCCATTCCCATAATTTCGGTAGATACCTTCATTGCCGCCTGAATGTCGTTTGCGAGCAGACACTCTACGATTCTGTTAGCCACAAACATTTCCTTCTGTGCGCCCTTGACGTCTCCGCTTTCAAACTTTGCTTTAGCGCTTATGTAAAGGTCGGGGATTACGTTGTACGTTCCGCCGATAAGAGCATCCGCGCCGAAGATGAGTCCCGAAAGGAACATTTCGTCATAGCCCGAATATACCATAAAGTCCTTGCCGAGCGCTTCCTTGATACGTCCCATCATATAGTGGTTGGGACCCGTGAATTTGAGTCCCTTTACGTTCGGTATCGTTGCAAGACGCTTGAACATCTCAACCGACGGCTCGTAGATGTGAGTCTGTGCATATATTACGAGAGGGAGATCGCTCGCCTCTGCAATTTCGCTGTAATAGCGGTACATTTCGTCGGGAGTGAGCTTGTAGTAGTAAGAGGGAACTGCCGAAACGCCGGTGCAGCCGACACTCTCGGCGTGGCGTGCCATCTTTGCGGAAAGCTGTCCCGATACTGCCGCGATGTGAGCAACCACCGGAACTCGTCCGTCAACGATCTCGCAGACCGACTCAACGACCTTCATACGCTCCGAGGAGTCCATGGCCGCGCCGAATCCGTTGCTTCCGGTCAGATAAAATCCGCCGACACCCTGGGAGATATGCCAGTTCAGGACCTCTTTTGCCGACTTTTCGTAGTAGTTTCCGTCCTTGTCAAAAGGGGTTACGTATGCGGGAATTACGCCCTTAAAATCTTTGAGTTCAAATTTCATTTTTCTTCTCCTTCCTGTTTTACGAGCAGACTGTCCGTATAGAAGCTGTATCCTCGTATCTGCGCCTTGGGCGCGTCGTCAACTATATAATTTACCATATATATCTCGCCGTCGGGAAATGCTACCCAACCGGTGTATCCGGTATCTGCGGTGTAGCTTCTGTCGTAGTCGAGAGGAACTATGCGGTATCCCTGCTTTCTGCGATCGGTTGCCTTTACACTTTCCTCGTTGCAGATCGCAAAGAAGGTGTTCTGCGAAACGAAGGCGTACGGTCTTATTCCGCCCGTGATAAAGCGGTAAGAAATGAGAACGTTTCCGTCGGGGAGAAATCCGCTGACGGGACGGTGACAGCCGGGAAGATTTGATCTGTAAACCTCGCTCCACGTTTCGCCGTTATCATAAGATATCGTTTTAAGGCAGTCGATACCGTCAAGAGAGTTTTCGCGCATAAATGCAACGAGCGTGCCGTCGTGACATTCAAGTATGGACGCCTCGCAAAGATTATATCTTGCATCGGATGCAACGATGATCCTCTCCGACCAGTTCTCCATATTGTCGTCACTGTACCAGAGGTACTGCTCGATCTTACCCGTTTCGTGATTTTTGTGGTGTGCGGCAAGAATTATTCTGCCGGTCTTTAACTGCTTTAATTTATCGGGAACGATACCGCAGAAGGGATATACCTTGGGCTCTCCCCACGTGTTACCGTCGTCCTCGCTCAGCCATATCCAAATTTGCGAAGCATAATTTTCATCTCCGTCAACTCTGTCACAGACTACCGCAATGCGTCCGTCATTCAGCACCGAAACGCGCGAGTTGTTGAAATAACTGTCGCCGTTTGTCATCTCGGTAAACGGTCTTTTTTGACTCCACGTTCTGCCGCGGTCAAGACTCTCGGTTATCATTATGCGAGAGAGGTCGCGGCTTGTGTGGTACGTGCATTCCGTGAACGTGCAGATCAGCTTTCCGCTCGGGGTGAGTGTCAGATCGGGCCACGCCTCGTAGATCGAGTCGTCGCGGCTGACAACGAATTTTTTAAGTCCTTCCATGTGATTAGAACTCTCCTTTCATATTGCTATATGATTTAATTATAATATAATTTTTCTTCGTTTTCTATATATATTTTGCTGGTTTTTGTTGACATATTGCTACTTTGTGATATAATATAGAAAAAAGCGTCGGAGACCTTAAATATGAGCGTTAATATAGTATCCGTACCCTTTCGCGAGATCGGGCGAGATAAAATGTATAATACGTGGCACAGAGTCGGTGACGGTGCAGAGCTTATATTCGTTTTGAATGGCTCGGGGAGTATCGTTTTCAAGAGCAGAGTCTATCCGCTCGTCAGCGGTGGACTCTACTATATAGCAAGAGGAGCGCTCCATTATACTCTTCCCGAAAAGATCGAGGAGTATGATAGAATAAAGATGGTCGTGGGCAGCTCGGTGCTCCTTGCGGATAAGGAAATATCCGAATTTTTAGGAGAAAAGGAAGCGGTCTTTGCCCGCATTCCCGATAGTAAGCTAAAGGTGGTAGAGGATCTTTTCGCTACGATTGCAAACGAGGGTGACGTCCCCGTTAAAAACGCCGAAGCGCTTGCAAGCGCGCTCTCTCTTCTCGTTATGCTTTGCAGATATTCCGAGGGTACGCTTAACTCCTCAGGTGATGTTATGTCAAGAGTTATAAGCTACATAAACGAGCATATAAACGAGCAGATAACTATTGACGCTCTGTGCGAGGTGTCTCATACGAGCAAGTACCATCTTTGCCGCAAATTTAAGAGCCAGATGGGAATAACCATCGTTGACTATATAACCGACACGCGAATAGAGCTTGCAAAGGAAATGCTGCGTACCAAAAAGGAAATGTCGGTCAGCGACATATCGGACGCTTGCGGCTTTGCAAACGTTTCGTATTTCTGTGCGGTCTTCAAAAAGTCAGAGGGACTGCCCCCGCTCGGTTATAGGAAAAAGAGAACATATAAATAAAAAACACGGCAACAGCCGTGTTTTTGCTTTTAATAAAAGGTGGCAACGCTCTCCTCGGGCTTGTCTGCGTGGACTGCTGAGACTGCGTGGAATATCGGACCTGCGCCATTGTAGAGCGTGTGACGCTCGGTCTTTATCTGTCCTTCGACTATCGCCCAGTCGTAGGTTTTGAAATCGTAAGATTTACTCCATTTGCATATCATCGGGCAGTACTGAATATCGTCTGCACAGCAGGTCATAATGTGACGGCCGATAAGCATCTCTCCCGCGCCGAGTTCCTCGTTTTTGACGGTCATTACCTTAACGCGCAGAGTCTTGTTTTCGTAGTTCTGAGGATTTTCGGTGAGGTCGCGGAAGAATATAGCGTAGTCCTTGTCCTCGATCTCGACAACTTTCGCGTTTATATCGTAGGGCAGGGGATCTTCAAATTCGTCGCGCATTATCTCACCCGTCACCTTTTCGTAAAGGATCATTGCCTGACGGTTTGAGGTGCGCACTATCTTGTGGAAAAGCTCGACGTCGCTTTCGTTTGTGATGCGGTTGAATACGACAAGATCGGTGTCGCGGAGCTTGTCAACGGTAAGATTTCTCATATTGCCGTTGTACATCGAGAAGGTGGTGGCATCAAAGAAAAGCACCTGCTGGGCGATAATCCAGTTTCTCGGCAGGGTGGCGTAAAGCTCCTCCATAAGATGCATGCCGTTGTATTCTATAATTATCTTGTCCGCCTTCGTTCTGTTTACCATATCGGCAAAGGTTAGAGCGGAGTATTCGCAGTCGGCGTCAAGCACCTCAAGAAATACGTTACTGCTTGCAAATTCGGTGGGATCAAGCTCGATCTCGCCCTCCTCAAAGGAAATTACGAGAATATTCGAGTTTTCGCAAAATCCGGGATCGGCAAGCGTTTGCTGAACAAAGGTGGTCTTGCCTGAATCGAGATAACCTGTTATGAGATAAACGGGAATTTCTTTCATTTATCTGATTTCCTTTCAGTTAAAAAGAACTTCGATCGCCTCGGTGTTTATTTTCGAGCCGATAACGCAGACGCGTCCGCAAGGTGCCGTCTTGCCCGTTCTTATATCGGGATCCTCGGGGGTGAAGTCAAAATAGTACCAGCAGCCATCTCCCGCAACGTAGCCCTTTGCACGCAGAATATATCCGTACTTATCGGTGTTATCAAGCTCTGCGAGAATACTTTCAAGCTGCTGGCGTGTGTATTTCTTTGCGGTCTCCTTGCCCCAGCTTGTAAAGACCTCGTCTGCGTGGTGATGCCCGTGATCGTGATGGTGGTGGCACTCACACTCTTCATCGTGGTCGTGATGATGGTGGTGACACTCGCACTCTTCGTCGTGGTCGTGGTGATGGTGGTGGCACTCGCACTCCTCGTCGTGGTCGTGGTGGTGATGGTGACACTCGCATTCTTCGTCGTGATCGTGATGGTGATGGTGCTCGCCGCAAACGGGGCAAAGTGCTTCGTCCTTGAGTGCCTCCAGCTCGTCCGCGAGGGTAGGGGCTGAACGTTCAATAGCAGAGAGCAGCTCTTTTGCATCAAGCTCGCTCCAATCGGTGGTAACGATAAGCGCATCGGCGTTGTGTTCGCGAATGAGCTTTACCGCCTCTGCGATCTTTTCGTCAGAAAGACCGGACGTGTGGCTGAGTACTATCGTTTTTGCGTGCTCTATCTGATTATTGAAGAATTCACCGAAGTTCTTCATATATATCTTGCATTTTTTCGCATCTATAACTGCGACCGCACCGTTCAGCGCGAGGCGATCCTCGCCCGCGTTCTCGACCGCGCGGATAACGTCAGAGAGCTTTCCTACGCCCGAGGGCTCGATGAGTATTCTGTCGGGGCAGTAGTCGTCAAGGACTTTAGTGAGTGCCTTTCCGAAGTCACCTACGAGCGAGCAGCAGATGCAGCCCGAGTTCATTTCGGTGACGTTAACCCCCGCTTCGCTGAGAAAGCCGGAATCTATACCGATCTCTCCGAACTCATTTTCGATAATGACCAGCTTTTCGCCCTCGTACGCTTCGGCTACGAGCTTTTTGATAAGAGTGGTCTTTCCCGCTCCGAGAAATCCCGAAAAAATATCTGCCTTTGTCATAATAAAATTCTCCTTGTGAGATAAAAAATAAAAGAAAAACGGGCGTCACTGTCGGACGCCCGCAACTTATGCGAGAAACGGGACTTGAACCCGTACGGAGAAATCCACACGCCCCTCAAACGTGCGCGTCTGCCAATTCCGCCACTCTCGCAGATATGTCACCGTATCGGCGACATTCACTATTATACACTATTTTTTGCGTTTGTCAATACCTTTTTCAAAAAAAATAAAAATATTTTTTCTATGCTATATTCGATCGAGCAGAGCGTTTGCGGTTGCAAGATAAACGAGCAGAGAAACGGCGTCAACGAGCGTCGTAATGAGCGGACTTGCCATAACTGCGGGATCAAGCTTCAGCTTTGAAGCCAGTATCGGCAGAGATGCTCCGATGATCTTCGCCGCGATTATCGTAAAGGCAAGAGTCAGTGAAACGATAAGCGCCACCGTGACCGTAACGCCCTCGCTACCCATAAGAAGCATATCCCAGAGTATTATTTTTGCAAAGTTTGCAACGGCAAGAGTCAGCGCGCAGAGAAGCGATATGCGAAGCTCTTTCCAGATAACTCTGAAAATATCGGAAAATACTATCTCGCCGTGAGATATTGCACGCGTTACGCTGACAGACGCCTGCGAGCCCGAGTTTCCGCCCGTACCCATTATCATAGGGATAAATGCGGTAAGCGCGGGTAGTACGGCAAGCGAATTTTCAAATGAAAGTATTATCGAGCCGGTCAGGGTTGCCGATATCATAAGGAGCAGCAGCCACGGGATTCGAGACAACCAGATCTTCGTTACGCTCTGTCTTAAATAGGGCGTGTCGCTCGGCGTGATAGCCGCCATTATCTGAATGTCCTCTTCGTTTTCTTCGCTTATGACGTCCATTGCGTCGTCAAAGGTCACTATACCGACGAGGCGTTCCTCGGCATCGGTGACGGGAAGAGCGATAAGTCCGTATTCACGGAGCTTTTCGGTTACCTCCTCCTTGTCGTCGTGTGTGTTTACCTTTATTACGTTTGTCGTCATTATATCGCGGATACGCTCGGCTTTTGAGAGAAGTATTTCTCTTACAGAGGTAACGCCTATGAGATGTCTGTTAGTATCGGTAACGTAGCAGGTGTATATCGTTTCCTTGTCAAATCCGGTGGCGCGGATCTTGTCAAGTGCCTCGGAAAGCGTCATATCGGCTCTGAGAGAAACGAATTCGACCGTCATTATGCTTCCCGCGCTGTCCTCGGGATAGCTGAGAAGCTCGTTTATCTTTTTTCTCGTTTCTGCGTCCGTGCTGGCGAGGATTCTTTTGACTACGTTTGCGGGCATCTCCTCGATAATGTCAACGGTATCGTCGAGATAAAGCTCGTCTATAATAGAGCGGAGCTCCTGGTCGGTGAATGCCTTGAGAAGCTCAAACTGCATATCGCTGTCCATCTCAACGAAGGTCTCGGCGGCGAGCGTCTTGCCTAAAAGACGGAAAACGAGATGACGCTTTTCGGGTTCGATCTCTGACATTATCTCTGCAACGTCGGTAGGATAAAGCTCGCAAAGCTCTTTTTTTATCGCATTGTAATTTTTTTCGCTGACAAGCTCGGATATTCTTACTGCGATCTCTTCGTTCATTTTGCCCCCCCTTTTTTAGTAAGACATATTATAGCACAGTTTCCTTCGTTTTGTGTGAACAAAAAGAGAATATTATCCGAAGGTCGGTGAAAATCTCTTATGTTATCGACAAAATGTATAAAAGTATTCAAAAAATAACCGATTTTTTATTTTTTTGTCCGAAAATTAGACAAAGATCGTAATACTTCTTGACAAGGCGCCCTTGGGAACATATAATATAAACGGTAAATAATTTGTACAGTATATAAAAACAAGGAGTGTATAACCGTGCCAAACCAATATATAAAAACAGTAAAATTCGGCGGAAGCTCGCTTGCGGATGCGGCGCAATTCAAAAAGGTTGCCGATATAGTACTTTCAGATAAGACGAGAAGATACGTCGTCCCCTCTGCTCCCGGCAGACGCTTTGACGGAGACGAGAAGGTGACCGATATGCTCTACGCATGCCACGCGCTTGCGTCAAAGGGCAAAAAGATCGACAGCGTCTTTGATAAAATATGCGACAGATATAACTCGATAATAAGCGAACTCGGACTCGATCTCTCGCTTGCGGACGAGTTCAAGACGATATATGATAATATCTCGGGCGGGGCGGGCGACAGCTACGCCGCAAGCCGCGGAGAATATCTCAACGGAATTATTCTTGCATCATATCTCGGCTTTGATTTCGTTGACGCTGCACAGTGTATCTTCTTTACCGAGAATAAGCAACTCGACAGCGAAAAGACAAACAAGATCCTCGGTGAGGAGCTTGCAAAGCACGAGTACGCGGTAATTCCTGGATTTTACGGCTCGATGCCCGACGGAAGCGTTATTACCTTCTCTCGCGGCGGAAGCGACATTACCGGCTCGGTAGTGGCGCGTGCCGTTCAGGCAGAGCTTTACGAGAACTGGACCGACGTTTCGGGATTTCTTATGGCAGACCCCAGAATAGTAAAGAACCCCGAGACCATAGACGTTATCACCTACCACGAGCTTCGTGAGCTTGCGTATATGGGTGCTACCGTTCTTCACGAGGACGCTATTTTCCCGGTACGTCTCAGCGGAATACCGATCAATATAAGAAATACCAACCGTCCCGACGACGCAGGAACTATGATAGTTGCCAAGGCGCCCAAGGAAAGCAGCACCACCAAGGTAATTACCGGTATTGCCGGAAGAAAGGGATTTTCGGTAATCTCGCTTGAAAAGGATATGATGAACTCGGAGATCGGATTCGGCAGACGCCTTCTCAACGTTCTTGAAAATCACTCCGTTCCTTTCGAGCATCTCCCCAGCGGAATAGATACTATGAGCGTTATCGTTTCCACGCACGAGCTTGAGGGATGCCGCTCGAACATTATGCACGAGATCTGTGTAGAATGTAATCCCGACAGGATCGACATTGAGGACGGCCTTGCACTTATCGCGGTGGTCGGACGCGGAATGGTACAGTCTCCCGGTACGGCAGCCCGTCTTTTCACGGCTGTTGCGGCGGCGGGAATCAATATAAGAATGATAGACCAGGGCTCAAGCGAGTTCAATATCATACTCAGCGTTGAGGAGCACGATTTTGAAGCGGCGCTCAAGGCAATATACGCCGAGTTTGTGAAGCAGTGAAGGATCTGTGGAGCTATCTCGCCTCGTCAAAAAAGCCGATAGTAATGTACGGAATGGGCAACGGGGCGGATAAGATAATAGCCGTTCTCGAAAAATACGGTCGCGTGGTTGACGATTTCTTCGCCTCCGACGATTTTGTAAGAGGACAGAGCTTTCACGGCAAAAAGGTGCTTTCTTTTTCGCAGATAAAAGAAAAATACGGGGAGTTTATCGTGCTCGTATCGTTCGGAAGTCCGAGAAGGGAAGTTTTAGACAGAGTATATGAAATGTCCGGTGCTTACGAGTTGTATTCGCCGGACGTTCCTCTTGCCGGGGAAGATCTTTTTGATTTTGAGTTTTATACGAAAAATCTTGAAAAGATAAATAGGGCAAGAGAAATTTTTGCCAACGAACGATCAAAAGAAATTTACGACAATATCATTTCGTACAAGCTTAGCGGAATGATCGGGTATCTGCAAAATGCGGTAAGTGATAAAAGCGACGATCCGCGCGACGTCTCAGGATACAAAACGGTAGTTGACGCCGGAGCATATACGGGTGATACCGCACGGGAGACGCTCGAGAGCTGTCCCGAAATAGAGAAGATAATCTGTCTTGAGCCGGACGTTCGGAACTTCAAAAAGCTTTCTGCTTTTGCCGAGGAAAACGTAAAGGTAGTTGCTGTGAACGCAGGCGCGTGGGACATTGATACTACCGTTTCATTCGGCAGCGCGGGCAATCGTAACTCCAACGCCTTTTCGGGCGGGAAAGAGATAAGCGTTTCTATGAAAAAGATCGACGGCTTATGCGAAGGACTTTTCGTTGACTCCGTAAAATACGACGTCGAGGGCGCGGAGATGAAGGCGCTTCTCGGTAGCCGTCGGACGATAGAACGGTGTCTTCCCGATCTGAAAGTCTCCCTTTACCACAGAAGCGAGGATATCTTTGAGATACCTCTTTATCTGTATGAAAATTACCCGCAATATAAATTTTACCTTACGAGAAAAGAATGTATCCCCGCGTGGGAAATAGACCTTATAGCAGTAAAAAAATAAACGAGAGGAGAAAAGCGTGATGATTGCACTTGCCTGTGATAAAATATCACTTTCCTTCGGCGCAAAGAGCGTGCTTGAAAACGTATCGTTTTCGGTGCAGACGGGCGAAAAGCTCGGTATCGTCGGGGTGAACGGTGCGGGAAAATCCACGCTTTTTTCAGTTATAACGGGGAACGTGGCACCCGATAGCGGAAACGTTTATATCGCAAAGGGATGCTCGGTCGGCTATCTTGCACAGAACGCGATAATCGACAGCGAACGCACTCTTTTCGAGGAGATGCTCGACGCCCAAAGTGATCTTATCGCAATGGAAGAAAAGCTCTCCGTGCTTCGCGAGCGGGCAGAGGGCGGAGATGAGAGCGCCTCCCTTGAATTTTCTCTTTTGCACGAGAGGTTTATTAGCGAGGGCGGACTTGAGTACAGAGGCAGATGCAGAGGAATACTTTCAAGTCTCGGCTTTAGCGAAACGGTGCAAGGCAGGTCGGTAAACTCCCTTAGCGGCGGACAAAAAACCAGAGTTGCACTTGCAAAGCTCCTCGTGCGTGAGCCCGATATAATCCTGCTCGACGAGCCCACAAACCATCTCGACGTTGAAAGCATCGCTTGGCTCGAAAAATTCATTTCGGGAAGCAAAAAGACCTTTCTCATAATCTCGCACGATAGATATTTTCTTTGCTCGGTCACAGACCATACTCTGGAAATAGAGCATACGAGAGCGAAGCTTTATAACGGAAATTACGATAAATATCTCGAGACCAAAAAGCGCGACCGTGAGATCCTCGAGCATCATTACAAAAATCAGCAAAAGGAGATCGCGCGCATCGAAGCGTACATCGAGCAGCAGAGAAGATGGAACCGCGAGAAGAATATAATTGCCGCGGAGAGCCGTCAGAAGCAGCTTGATAAGATGGTAAGAATAGAAGCGCCGACGAGCGATCCGACTAAGGTGAGAATGAGATTTGAGCAGTCCGAGGAGAGCGGAGACGACGTTTTATCGGTAAAGCGGCTGTCCAAATCGTACGGCGAGAAGAAGCTTTTTGCCGATCTCTCGTTTGAGGTCAAAAAGCGTGACCGCGTTTTCATAATAGGAACGAACGGCTGCGGAAAATCCACGCTGATCAAGATACTCAATTATAAGGAAACGCCGGACGCGGGACGTTTTGACTATGGATATAACGTAAAATCGGGCTATTACGATCAGGAAAATCAGAATCTGACACCGAGTGCCACAGTCCTTGACGAGCTTTGGGACTGCTACGCAGATCTCACGCAGACCGAGGTTCGTAACGCGCTTGCACTCTTTAATTTCCGCTCGGACGATATATTCAAGGAGGTAAGGGTGCTCAGCGGCGGAGAAAAGGCACGTCTCACCTTTGCCAAAATGATGCTCTCAAAGACGAACACCCTCTTTCTCGACGAGCCGACCAACCACCTTGATATCCCCTCGCGAGAGGTGCTCGAGGACGCGATCGAACAGTTCCCGGGAACCGTAATTGCCGTTTCTCACGACAGATATTTCATAAAAAAGCTTGCAACGCGAATTCTTTCCTTCGAGGAAAACGGAGTACTCGATTTTGACGGTACTTACGAGGATTATTTGAGGTATAAAGAGAGAGTGGCAAACTCGGAAGAGACCGGCGGCGCGTCCCAAAATGAAGAGAGCGTCTCCGACTCGAAGAAAAAATATCTTGAGGATAAAAAGAGTGCTTCCGAGAGGCGCAAGCGCGAGCGCAGGATAGCGTATCTCTACGACGAGATAAAAAAGACGGAAAATGCACTCGATGCCGTCGAAAGGGAAATGTCGGGAGAGGCAGCAAGCGACCACGTACGTCTTACGGAGCTGTACGGAGAGAACACCCGTCTTGAAGAATATATGCTCGAATGTATGCAGGAGCTTGAGGAGCTTGAGAGCTTACAGTAATACACGAAATCGCACCGTACGCAATGCGTAAGAGGTGCGATTTTCTTACTTTGGTGTAATATTCTCACTTTGGGTGCGACTTTAGGTAAAATTTTTAGGAAAATCGTGAGCAATATTGACAAAATGAGACGGTGTTGATATAATATATCTATCTAAAAGTCACAAGATATGAGGGCAAAGTGACTAAGGTGAATTCCAATAAATATTCTAGGAGGAAATGAAATGAAGAAAAGAATTCTCTCTCTTATTTTGGTGTGTGTGTTCGTTCTTTCGATGATACCCGCAACCCTCTCTGCTGCACCCGTCAAGGCATCCGTCAAGACGACTGCTGCACAGGACGGTTATTCGGTGGTCAGCGGAAACGACGATACGATCACCAAAGACGTGGACGGAACCTATCTCGTTTCGAGAAAGGGCGCAAAGGACACTATCGTAAAGAAGGGCAATGCAACCCTTGAAGAAGGATGGATATCCCTCGATATGCCCGTCGGATCTGCCTATCAGATGAGACGTAAGCAGGGTATCATCTTCGGTGTAAACGACCTTACGAATCTCAGCAGCGGCACTCACTACTTCGCGTACATAGAGTGCACTAATGACGGTACGAATCAGTATGTCCGTCTTGCAGAGGTTAAAGACGGAACGGCAACCAAGATCTCTGCTGACTACCAGCTCGATGGCGTTCTTAACAACATCGAGGTAATGGAGCTCGATTCGATAGAGCTTTCCGTTTACTTTACCAAGGACGGAGTTATTAAGCTGTATATCCAGGATATCTGCGTTTACTCCACCACGGGAAAGACTATCTCGGGTAACAAGTACGCTATTCAGCTCAGTGACTCTATATCGGGTACTGTCACAAGAGCATCTGCAGACTACGCGTTCAACTCGCTCACCACAAAGGGCTTTGCTGATTACAAGCTCTACTATGGCGGCTGGGATATGGGTGCAAAAGGTATCACCTCGGCGCAGAACTTCAACAGCTCTGCAATTGATAACAGATCTCTCTGGCTTGCAAACGATACTCACGGCGACGAGACCGTGTTCCACTTCTCTATAAAGGATTATAAGAACGGAACGTCCGGAACCACGAGCGCAAACGATACAAACACGGGTATCGTGTTCGGTGTTACCGCACCGAGCGTGGAGCAGAACAAGGGCTTCTATAACGGAAAGTCCTATGCTTACTATCACGTATATCTCCAGTATAAGACGAGTGGAGATGCAGTGATCGGTATTGCACGCTGCGATATGTCTCTCATTGCTACCGACGCTGAACCTTCTAAAAACTACGCGGTACTTAAGACCAAGAACGTAAAAGACTTCGGCGCAGACTGTGCAGACGGAGACAGCAACGGTGTTTCCAACTGGATAGACGCGGGCAAGGCAGTAAACGGAAACGTTTACTATAACGCACTTACCGGCGACATCAGAGTAACTCTCGACGCAGGAAACGGCGCTCTCACGTACACCGAGAGTGCAGAGAATCTTGCAAACAGAACCAACGTAAACGGCCGTGGTTACGGAGTCAGAGCAAACGCTTACGGTGTTGCCGTTGACGTTGAAAAGCTCGACGTCGTTTCGCACACCTCCCCCGATTTCGAGGATATTCGCGGAGACTTCGTATATCTTGAAGACGGAAGCGCAGTCGCTATATCGTCCTCGGTTGCATACTCCACGGAAAAGATCAAGGGTAACGACGTTTGGTATCATTTCAGCGCATCCGATTTCGGAAAGCTGGATACCGGATTTATTCTCGGCGCTCACAAGGGTGATGACTATACGGGCGAGTGGGAAAACAAAACCAAGGGCTACTGCCTGTTCGTTTACAATAACGGAAATATCTGTATCGGACGCTTCGGTGTAAGCTATACTAAGCCGAACGGAGATCCCAGTACCTGGTACGGTCTTACTCAGAAGCCCCTCAGAAGCAACACCTACTGGATGAAGGGTGCCGACGCGGTATCGGGTGAAGCCGAAGGCATTTACGAAGTCAGAGTACATCAGATATTTGATCCCGCAACGAGCACCAACACCTTCGACGTTTACGTTGGAGGTTACTATCAGGGAACCATGGTCGATGATTCGGGTCTCGGATTCTCTCCCGCAGGCGGTAATTACGGATACCGTTGTAACATTCTCGGAACCTTCCGTCCGCACAAGGCAGAGATAGTTGAATATCCTTCGTGGCTTGATATGAACGTTAAGAATCAGGCACTTGGCAATGCGTCCACCAAGAGAGCTATCGCATACGACGAGAAGACCGGATTCTTCCGTTCCGCACTCGTTGACGATACGAACATCATTATGTCGAAAAAGAATATAGCTCAGGCCACCTCGGGTAAGAAGACGATATACTACTCGGTAGATATGCAGAAGATGAAATACGGTATGAACGCAGATGACGGTATCGTATTCGGCGCAAGCTACTCTGATGCTAATTATAATAACAGCGCTACCTGGTACTGTCTCATTCTCGGAGACCAGAGAGATTCTAATTCTAACGAAAACAGAGTTCTCAGACTCCTCAAGTACACGGGCGCTGTTGAGACCGGAGCGACTAATCCCAACGCTTTCCCTGAGGTCGTTAATGGCAAATCTACGGATAAAATCTCTACTCCCAATAAGTTTGAGTATACTCCCGGTGACGTTATACGTTTCAAGATTGCCGTAGAGTACGATCTCGATAACGGTATTACCACTATTAACGCATACGCTAACGGAGTACATGTCTTCAAGTTTGTTGATACCATCGCGAACGAAGGAAAGAATGATAGACTCCCTTCGGTAGGTACTCACGCACTCACCGGAACTGCAGTCGGCGTTCGTACCGAGGCAAGCTCGACGAGATGGGCAAATCTTATCGTAAGCGAGATCGACAACATTGACGATCTTCCCCCTGCTCCTGCAACTGCAGACGATACGGCAGTTTGGGTATCGATCGTAGCACTTGCAACTCTCGCAGTCGTTGCAGTCGTTTCTTTCAAAAAGAAGGAAAGAGTATAAGATAAGCTGAATATGAAAAGCGCAGATTCGTTTCTGCGCTTTTCTTTCGTTTTTTCGGTATAAACCTTTCGGTTTCGGCATATTTTGTGATAGTAAAAGAAACACGGAGGAAATAAGATACTATGAAAAAAACGAAAAAGCTATCGGCTCTGCTTTCGATCTTTCTCGTATTTGCAATGCTTTTCTCAAACGCATCGGTATTTGCGTCTGACAGCGAGGAAACGGACGTTGATATTGAAGACGGAGCAGAAACGGAAGCTCCGATATACGATACTACCGTCTCGCTTGACGTCCGCCTTGATCTTGACGCAAAGGCGGCAATACTTATGGAAGCAAAGACGGGAACGGTACTTTACGAGCAGAATGCCGACGCCGCTCTTCCGCCCGCATCGGTAACGAAAATAATGACTCTGCTTCTCACTATGGAGGCAATCGAGGCGGGTGCCTTTAATTTTGATACGGTAGTTACCGCAAGCGAGCACGCATCGTCTATCGGCGGCTCGCAGATATATCTTGAGGCGGGCGAACAGCTTACCGTACGAGATATGATAAAATCCGTCGTGGTCGCCTCGGCAAACGACGTTGCGACTGCTCTTGCGGAGCTCGTCAGCGGTAGCGAGGAGCTTTTCGTCGCACGTATGAACGAGCGCGCAAAAGAGCTCGGTATGGCGAACACGACCTTTGAAAATCCCACGGGACTTGACGATAACACGGTAAACCACCTGACGAGCGCGCGTGATATTGCCATTATGTCGCGCGAGCTTATGAAGCACAAAGAGATCTTTGAGTTTACGAAGATCTGGCAGGATACGATAAGAGACGGCGCGTTCACTCTCACCAACACAAACAGAATGATCCGCTATTACAGCGGCTGCACGGGGCTCAAGACCGGTTCGACCTCCAAGGCACTTTACTGCATCAGCTCTACTGCCGAGCGCGACGGACTCGAGCTTATCGCTGTAATTCTCGGATCCTCGACCAGAGATAACCGAAATAAATCGGCAGCAAAGCTTCTCGATTACGGATTTGCAAATTACGCGTACGTTCATTTTGACAACGCCGTGCTTGATCCGATAAAGGTATCTTTCGGTACGAAAAACAGCGTGCCCGTGGGTTATGGCAGCTTCGGTACGGTGTGTGCAAAGGGAGATGCAAAAAATCTCTCGTACGTCCTTGAGCTTCCCGAAAAGCTCGCCGCACCCGTCGCAAAAGGAGACGTTGTCGGCAAGGTTCACTATATGTCGGGCGACAAAGAGATAGGTACGCTCGATATCTACGCTCTTGACACGGTAGAAAAGATAACTTTTTCGCAAATTTTCGGCAGAATTTTGAGAAAATATTTCTTTGTCTAATAAATTTAACAAAATATTCTTGAATACTTCCGAATGATGTAGTATTATATCTTATATTATATCATTCGGAGGTATTTTTTCTCATGGTACTTAAATTAAAGGACACTTAT
Source organism: Oscillospiraceae bacterium (assembly GCA_015064385.1). Classification (GTDB taxonomy): domain Bacteria; phylum Bacillota; class Clostridia; order Oscillospirales; family CAG-272; genus SIG672. The sequence goes on from SVSI01000010.1 coordinate 67,041, forward strand.
CTTTCGGGCGTCGTTACAGATGCCGACTATAAAAGCATCGAGGGTGACATTAAGCGCGCTCACGAAACTCTCGTAAACAGAAGCGGCGCGGGAAGTGACTTCCTCGGTTGGATCGATCTCCCCGTAAATTACGATAAAGATGAGTTTGCAAGAATACAGGCGGCAGCAAAGAGGATCGCGGGACTCTGCGATATCTTCGTGGTTATCGGTATCGGCGGCTCTTACCTCGGCGCAAGAGCGGCGATCGAATTTTGCAAGGGCGCAAACTACAATAATCTCAAAAAGGACACTCCCGACATTTATTTCACGGGTAACGATATATCGGCTACCAATATGTCCGAGCTTCTCGAGATCTGCGAGGGACGTGACGTTTGCGTAAACGTTATCTCCAAGTCGGGAACGACCACCGAGCCCGCTATCGCTTTCCGTATCTTCCGTGAGCTTCTTGAAAAGAAATACGGTAAGGACGGAGCAAGAGAGAGAATTTTCGTTACTACCGATAAATGCCGCGGTAAGCTCAAGGAGCTTTCCAACGAGGAGGGCTACGAGACCTTCGTGGTACCCGATGACGTTGGAGGCAGATATTCGGTTCTCACTCCCGTAGGACTTCTTCCCATCGCAGTTGCGGGCATCGATATTCAGGCAATGATGAACGGTGCTGCTGACGCGAGAAACGCGTATTCGGAGTGCGATATAGAAAAGAACGACTGCTATAAGTACGCAGCTATCCGTAACATCCTTTACAGAAAGGGCAAGAGCGTAGAATTCTTCGTTTCGTACGAAAGCTCGCTCATTATGACTGCAGAGTGGTGGAAGCAGCTGTACGGCGAGAGCGAGGGTAAAGAGGGCAAGGGAATCCTTCCCGCATCGGTAGCGTTCACCACCGACCTTCACTCGATG